>DATNMO010000046.1:0-6540 GCA_035602245.1 Gemmatimonadales bacterium | reverse complement strand
CCCCCCCCGCCGCCAGCGCGCGTGCCGGCGGCGGTCGCGCTTTCCGACGATGATGGCGCGGCCGACACGGCAACCTTGTCGCAGGCAGAGCCTGTCCTCACGGAGACGATGGCGGAGTTGTACCTGAAGCAGGGCCATCCGCAGGACGCGCTGCGCGTCTACCAGGCGCTGTTGGCGCAGCGCCCCAACGACGCGCGTCTCAAGAGTAAGGTCGAGCAACTCTCGGGCGGCGGCCGCAAGCGCTCGGGTGTGTCCGCGCAAGCATTTCTCAAGGGCATCTGGTCCGGTCGCGGCACGAAGCCTCCGGAGCAAAGCACTCTTGCGGCAGCCTTCGACGCGGCTGGTCCGCCACCCGGAGAGCCTTCGCACCCGGCCCACGATCACATTTCGCTCGATTCGGTGTTCGGTGACGAGGCGGCGCGCCACACGGGCGCACAGACACCAGCCACGCCGGCGGACGCTGGGACGACACCGGACGCAAAGGGAGAGGGTCAGGGGGGTGAGGGCGGGGGAGGAGGGGGGGGCTTTTCATTCGACGAGTTCTTTGCGGGTACCAAGACGCCTGCAGCGCCGTCCGCCCCCGCCGATGCGGGCAATCCTCGCACGCCGGGCCGCTCTTCGGGCGGGGCACGTGCACCGCGGCCGCCAGAGGACGAGGCCGAGGCCGACCAGTTCCAGCAGTGGCTGAAAAAGCTCAAGTCCTAGTGCACGTCGCCGTGCTGAACGGCCCCAATCTGAACCTGCTGGGTGAGCGCGAGCCGGAGGTGTACGGCCGCACCAACTTGGCGGAGATCGAGCGCGCGACGCGGGAGCGGGCGCGCGGGCTGGGTGTAGAGTGCACCTGGACCCAGACGAACCACGAGGGCGAGCTGGTGGAGGCGATTCAGCGCCTCAGAGGCTCGCCCAAGGCCGACGGCGCATTGATCAATGCGGCGGCCTTCACGCACACGAGTCTCGCGGTGCGCGATGCGCTGCTCGCCGTGCGGGTGCCGTTCGTCGAGGTCCACCTCTCGAACATCTTTGCGCGCGAGCCGGAGCGGCGCCGCTCGCTGCTGGCCGATCTCGCGATAGGAGTGGTCACGGGGTTCGGGGCCGACAGCTATCGTCTGGGACTCGAGGGTCTCGTCGGCCACCTCAAGTCCCTCCATGTACCCGACCACCCAAAGTCGCGATAGGCGCCCCGATCGGCACGCGGCACTCGCCGCGCTGCTCGAGGCCGAGGGATTGGACGCGTTGCTGGTTACGTCGCGTCCGAACATCCGCTACCTGTCGGGCTTCAGCGGCTCGGCGGGCGTGGCCGTGGCGACGCGCCGCGAGCTGCTCGTGGTCACCGACTTTCGTTATGACGAACAGGCGCGCCAGCAGTGCGGCGGCGTGGCACGGGTCGAGATCGAGGGGGCGAGCGTGTGGGACCGCCTCTTCAAGGAGCTCCCGACCCTCGGCGCACTGGGGACGATCGGTTTCGAGGCGCATGCGCTCAGCGTGAAGGAGGCGGATCGTCTGCCGGCGGCAGGTCCCTGGCGCTGGAAACCGGCGGGCGAGCTCGTGGAACGGCTCCGGGCGCGCAAGGATCCGGCAGAGGTTGCGGCGATCCGCGCGGCGGCGACGCTGGCCGGGGCAGCGCTGCGCGAAACGCTCGCAGCCGTGCGCTGCGGGCAGACCGAGCTCGAGATTGCGGGCCTGCTCGAAGGGGCGCTGCGCCGCCACGGCAGTGAAGGGCATCCCTTCGCGACGATCGTGGCGAGCGGGCCGCGCACGGCTCTGCCTCACGCGGAGACGAGCCGGCGAGCGGTGGCGGTGGGGGAGTGGCTGCTGCTCGACTTCGGCGCGCTGGTGAATGGATATTGTGCCGACGTGACCCGCACGGTCGTGGTGGGGGCGCGTGCGACCGAAGCCCAGCGCGCGCTGTACGAGCTCGTCGCCGGGGCGCAGCGGCGTGCGCGCGAGGGCGTGCGGGCGGGGATGTCGGGGCGGGAGGCGGACGCCCTCGCGCGCGATCCGATCGAGGCGCGGGGTTTCGGCGCCGCGTTCGGGCACTCGACCGGGCACGGTCTGGGGCTGGAAGTGCACGAGGCGCCGCGCCTCGCGCGCACGGCGAACGATCCGTTGCCCGAGAGCGCGGTCGTGACGATCGAGCCCGGCGTGTACGTCCCGGGCCGGGGCGGCGTGCGGATCGAGGACGACGTGCACTTGTCAACGGAGGGCCCGGTTCTCTTGTCGGACGGGCACACGGATCTCGTGGAACTGGTGTAGGGGCCGACGGGGGGTATTTTGACGGTATGAAGCTCGACATCATCGCCCAGCTCGTGCAGATCCTGAGGGACGCTCCGGACGTGGGCGCCATCGAGATCCGGCGCGGGCTGTTCGGGGCGTGGACATCGGTCCGGGTCTCCAAGGCTGGGCACGGGACGGGGAATGCGAGCGGACACGTGCTGGTGGCGCAGGCGCCGCAAGCGGCGACGGCGTCCGGAGCCACGGCCGCGTCCGCCGCTGCTCCGTCTTCCGCGGGGCCTCAGCTGCTCGAGATCAAGTCCCCGATGGTGGGGACGTTCTACCAGTCGCCTGAGCCCGCGGCGCAGCCGTACGTCAAAGTCGGCAGCAGGGTCAACGTGGGGCAGGTAGTGTGCATCATCGAGGCGATGAAAATCATGAACGAGATCGAGTCCGAGGTCGCCGGGGTCGTCAAGGAAGTCTCTGCGCAGAACGCGCAGCCCGTCGAATTCGGGCAGGTCCTCTTCCGGGTGGATCCACATGGCTGAGGCCGAGCCCAGCACGTTACCGGCGTTCAACTTCAAGCAGGCCATCACGCACATGGTACAGCGCAACGGATCCGACCTGCTGCTCAAGGTCGGGCGCCCGGCGACCATCCGCGTGAACGGCGACCTCGTCGGGCTCGACAGCCAGCCGCTCAAGCCCGAGGAGCTGAAGTCGCTCGCCGAGCAGATCATGACGCCGCGCCAGGTGAAGGAGTTCGCCGAGCACAAGGAGGCGGACTTCGCGATCGGCGTGCCGGGCGTGGGCCGCTTCCGCACGAACGTCTACCAGCAGCGCGGCACCGTGGCGTTCGCGTTCCGGGCGATTCCCTACGAGGTCAAGCAGCTCCGCGAGCTGAATCTGCCTCCGGTCATGGAAGAAATCGCCCTCAAGCCGCGCGGGCTGGTCCTGGTGACGGGCGTGACGGGATCGGGGAAGTCCACTGCGTTGGCGGCGATGATCAACCACGTCAACACGAACCGGCGGGTCAACGTCATCACGATCGAGGACCCGATCGAGTTCCTGCATCGCGATCAGCTTGCCAACATCTCGCAACGTGAGGTGGGGAACGACACGCTGTCGTTCAATTCCGCGTTGCGCCACGTGCTGCGGCAGGACCCGGACGTGATCCTGATCGGCGAGATCCGGGACATGGAGACCCTGGATACGGCGCTCAAGGCGGCGGACACCGGCCACATGGTGTTCTCGACGCTGCACACCACCGACGCGACGCAGACGATCCAACGGGTGATTTCGTTTTTCCCGCCGCATCAGCACGACGAGATCCGGCATCTGCTCTCGACGGCCCTGCAGGCGATCGTGTCGCTGCGGCTGGTGCCCCGCAAGGACGGCCGCGGGCGCGTCCCGGCGGCCGAGGTGCTCATCAACACGGCCGCGGTCGCCGACAACGTCCGCGATCTCTCCAAGCAGCTCAACATTCCCGACTTGATCTCCCAGGGGTCGGTGCAGTACGGCATGCAGAGCTTCGACCAGTCGCTCTTTCACTGGTACCAGCAAGGCGTGATCAGCTATGAGAGCGCGGTCTTCTACGCCACGAACCCGAGCGAGTTCGCCCTCAAGGTGTCCGGGATCGATTCTTCGGGGAACCGGTTGGGCGGGACCGATCAGGCCGGGGCGATCGAGCTGACTCCCTGATGTTCAAGAAAGTGCTGATCGCCAACCGCGGGGAGATCGCCCTGCGGGTGATCCGCGCGTGTAAGGAGCTCGGCCTCGCGACGGTGGCGGTGTACTCGGAGGCCGACCGCGAATCGCTGCACGTGCGCTTCGCCGACGACGACGTGTGCATCGGCCGGCCGCCCGGGCGTGACAGCTACCTCAACATTCCCCGCATCATCGCGGCGGCCGAGATCACCGGCGCCGACGCGATCCATCCCGGTTACGGGTTCCTCGCCGAGAACGCCGAGTTCGCCGAAAAGGTCGGCGCCTCGAATATCACGTTCATCGGCCCGACCCCCGACCAGATCCGCCAGATGGGTGACAAGGCCACCGCGCGCCGGCTCGCCCAGGAGCTCGGCGTGCCGACCGTGCCGGGCTCGCCCGGCCCGGTCGAGTCAGTGGAGGCCGGCCTGGAAATCGCCGGTCAGATCGGCTTCCCGGTGATCATCAAGGCGGCAGCGGGGGGTGGGGGCAAGGGCATGCGGGTCGCGACCGATCCCGACCAGTTCGCTCAGGCGTTCAACCTCGCCAAGCAGGAGGCGCTCGCCGCCTTCGGCTCGGGCGAGGTCTATCTCGAGAAGTACCTGGCGCGGCCGCGCCACATCGAGATCCAGATCATGGGCGACACGCACGGGAAAGTGATGCACCTGTGCGAGCGCGACTGCTCGGTCCAGCGGCGTCATCAGAAGCTGGTCGAGGAGGCGCCAAGCCCGGTCGTCGACCAGACGCTGCGCCAGGCCATTGGTGGTGCCGCCGTGAAGCTGGCGGAATCGATCGGCTACGTGGGTGCGGGGACGATCGAGTTTTTGCTCGACACGGACGGTGCGTTCTACTTCATGGAGATGAACACCCGCATCCAGGTCGAGCACCCCGTCACTGAGATGTGCACGAATTTCGATCTCGTGAAGGAGCAGATCTCCGTTGCTGCGGGGGAACCACTGTCGTTCGTCATGAACGGCCACCGGCTGCGCGGCCACGCGATCGAGTGCCGCGTGAACGCCGAGGACCCGAGCCGCAACTTCCAGCCCTCGCCCGGTCTCATTACCGCCTATCACCCGCCCGGCGGACCGGGCGTCCGCGTGGATACGCACATCTACGCTGGCTACACCGTCCCGCCCTACTACGACTCGCTGCTCGCCAAGGTGATCGTGCACGGCAACACCCGGGTCGAGGCGCTCGCCCGTATGCGCCAGGCGCTCGACTCGTTTATCATTGAAGGCGTGACCACGACGATTCCATTCCTGGGCCGGGTCATGCGCCACCCGGATTTCGTCGCGGGCAACGTCGACACAAAATTCCTCGAGCGCGAGCCGCAACTCCTCAAAGATCCGGCATGAAGATCGACGTTTACTACACCCCACTCGGCCTGAATACGGGGGACCTGACCGGCCGGGCGGTGCTCGTCATTGACGTGCTGCGCGCTACGAGCAGCATCGTGACCGCCCTCGCCGCCGGCGCCAAAGCCGTCGTGCCCTCGGCCACGTCCGAGGAGGCGGTGCGCCTCACCTCGAATCTCGAGAAGGGTGGATTTGTGCTCGCCGGCGAGCGGCGCTCGCTCAAGATCGAGGGGTTCGGGCTCGGCAATTCCCCCCGCGAGATGACGCCCGAAGCCGTGGGCGGAAAAACTGTCTACCTCGCGACGACCAACGGGACCCCGGCGCTCGTCGCCGCACAGGGCGGCGACCCGGTCCTGGTCGCGGCGGCGGTGAACTTCAGCGCCGTCGCCGAGCGGGCCCGCACGCTGTTCACCGAGCGCGGCGACCTTGTGATCATTTGCGCCGGCCGAGAGCGGCAATTCGCCATGGAGGATGCCTATACCGCGGGCCGGCTCATCAAGGCGGTCAAGCGGGGCGTTCGCAAAGTGGCGCTCAACGACGCAGCGCAGGTGTCGCTCGATCTCGCCGCCCAGCAGGGCGGATGGCAGGATGCGTTCGCCGCCAGCGATGCCGCGCGGCAGCTCATCGAAGCAGGGCTCAAGGAGGATATCGCTTACTGCGCCCATCCTGATCGCGCTACGGTCGTCCCCGTCTACGCCGACCGCCGCATCACGGCATGAACCTGAAGGTGCGCCAGGAGCTCATCGGCATTGGGGCCCTGCTGGTGGGGCTGTTCCTCGGTCTCACCCTGCTGCCGCTCTCGCTCACCGGCAGCTGGGGCCGCGCGATCGGTGGGGCGCTCTGGCAGCTGTTCGGGCTGGGCGCGGTCGTCCTCCCGGTGCTCGGCATCGGCTGGGCCCTGGCGGCCTTCGATCGCCTCGGACCGCTGTCGTGGGGACGCACGGCCTGCTTGGGCGCCGGGCTGATCCTGCTCATCCCGTACGGGATTGCGATCGCTGTCGGCCCCGCCTTCCCGGCCGACTACGCCCACTGGACCCCCACCCAACGACTCGTGGGCCTGTTTCCGGCGTTTCTGGCGAACAGCGTGCAAGGGGTGGTGGGAACGGCGGGCGCCGTGCTGATCGGGTTGTTTGCGCTCTCGGCGCTGGGCGTATTCACGGTGGGGTGGCATCCCCTGATGCTGCTGCGTACACGGTCCGCGGCGCGCGGTGAGCGGGAGGACGCCGCGCCTCCGAAGGCCATGCCCGCAGTCCCGCGCCCCCCCCCCCCCCCC
>DATNMO010000045.1:0-19990 GCA_035602245.1 Gemmatimonadales bacterium | reverse complement strand
ACGAACTGCCGGGACGAGGTCGTGTCCGCCGTCTGGATGGTGTCGCGTCCCACCACCGCGGCGGCGGCCGCCCGCAGGGAGGCCAGGTCTTCATCCGCCGGCGCACGCGCGGTGTCCGCCGCTTGGCGGCGCGCCAACCGGGCCAGCTCCATCCGCAGCGAGTCGAGCCGGGCGCGCAGAGCGCGCAGCTCCGCGGCGAGCGAGTCCACTTGCCTCCGCTGCGCCGGCTCCTGCGCCGCGAGTGGTGCCACCAAGCACGCGGCCGCGAGCAACGCCGCGCAGAATGTGCGTGTCATGTCGATGTCCTCTCCTGATGAATACGTCGGAGCGTTACGCGCCCCGCGTAGTGCGGAGCGCACGTGCTACGGCTTCAGGAGAGCTGGAGAGGCGGTGCTCGAGCGGGGGCGGTGAGATGGACGGCGGTGGCAACCGCAACGACGGGCTGCGCCTGGAAGCGCTGCACGCGCGCGACGTGTGCGGCGGGCGTGACCAGCTGCCGCTGCACGACGACTCGCGCGCCGGCGTAGTGGCACAACGCGCAGCGCAGCTCGTCGTGCAGAATCGCGCAACGGCCGTCGTGGCTCGCCTCGATACCAGGCGGCGCCGCAACAGCGTCACGAGCGTGGGCGAGCGTGATCGCCCCGCCGCCGCACACCTGAATCAGCAGCAGTACGGCGAAACAGGGTCGAGTCAGTGCTCCTAACATCCTGCTGATGATACGCTCCCGGCCGGCCGGCCGTTGGTGCGCGCGTACGCGCGCAGGCGCCGTAACATGCGGCGATCGTGCCGGAGCGGGTCGTCCCGCTTCGGTGTTTCGATAATCTTAGCCACCCCGGCGAGCCGCGGATCGCGCATGATGCGCCGGAACGGCTCCGCCCCGATCCGGCCTTCGGCGATCCACTCGTGGCGATCGACTCGCGATCCTGCCGCAGCTCTGGAGTCGTTGAGATGCAAGCACTTAAGCAGGTCGAGGCCGATCAGCCGGTCGAACTCGTCCCACACCGCCTCGATGTGCGCCAACTCATACCCCACCGCGTGCAAATGCGCCGTGTCGAGGCAAAAACCCACTCGGCCGCGGGCGGCTGGAGGCAGAGCGTCCCGCAACGCCGCCAGCTCCTCGAACGTCGCGCCGAGCGCCGTGCCCGATCCGGCCGTCCCCTCGATCCACACTCCGACATCACCAGGCACCACCGCGAGACATTCGGCGTACGCGCGCGCATTGCGCTCGAGTCCGGCGGCTCGGTCATCCATATAGTTGCCCGGATGCGAGACGATGGCGCGAATGCCGAGCTCCCGGCAGCGTAACAGCTCGTTCGTGAAGCTCTGCATGCTGCGCGCACGCAGCGCTTCGTCGGGCGACGCGAGGTTGATGAGATAACTGTCGTGCGCCACGACCATTTCGAGCCCGTGGCGCGCGACCTCGCCCCGGAAGCGGGCGACGTCCGCAGTGGCAAGGGTGGGCTCGCGCCACTGGTTTGGTGTCTTGGTAAAGAGCTGAATGGCGGTGGCGCGGATCGCCGCTCCGCGGGCGGGAGCGGCCGCGACGCCGCCCTGACTCGAGACGTGCGCCCCCAGCACGTCAGCGCTCCTCGGTGAACGCGAGCCGCGAGATCAGCGGCACGAAGCGGACGCCGCCCGCCTGCTGCTGCTCGAGGCCTTCGCCGTGAGCCGGCCGCTGGAGGATGACCAGCTCTTGGGAGGCGAGGTCACCGATCGGAATCACGAGCCGGCCTCCTGGGGCGAGTTGCGCGGCCAGCGGCTCCGGCACGCGCGGCGCTGCGGCCGTGACGACGATCCCGTCGAACGGTGCCTCCTCCGGCCAGCCCGCTGCGCCGTCGCCGAGCCGCGTTTGGATGTTCGTGAGTCCGAGGCGCCGGAATCGCTCCTCTGCCTCGACGAGCAGATCGGGGAGCCGTTCGATCGTGAAGACCTGCCGCGCCAGGTGGGCGAGGATGGCGGTCTGGTACCCCGAGCCCGTGCCGATTTCGAGAATGCGATCCGCGCGGCGCGGCGCCAGGCGCTCGGTCATGAGCGCGACGACGTACGGCTGCGAGATCGTCTGCCCGTTGCCAATGGGCAACGGTGCGTCGCTGTAGGCATCCGCCGCGAGGTGCGGCGGTAGAAACCACTCGCGCGGGATCCAGCGCATCGCGGCCAGCACGCGGGGGTTGCGCACGCCGCGGCTTGCCAGCTGCCGCACGATCATGCGGTGGCGCTGCTCGCGGGTTCGGGGCGCGGGGCGTGCTTGCCGGGGCATGGGCTGAACTATACCTTGGCCCCGCCCCCAACGCGGAAGACGGCTGTTTGCCGGACCTGGTTCGCCACCGCATCCTCCTGATCGGCAATCCGGCCGCTCGCCCGGAAGGACTGGAGCGGCTGCTGGTGCGGGGAGGGTTCCAGGTCACCGAGGGTCCGTCCGCTGCCGCGCCCGATCTCCTCTTGTATACCCCCGACCCCGGCATCACCGGCCTCGCGGACGAGGTGCGCGCCTTGGTGACGCGGCCCGCGTACGGGGGCGCGCCGGTGTTCGTGGTGCTGGTGGATGGGGGGGCGGAGGCCGCGACCGAGGCGCTGCTGGCGGGCGCGCAGGACGTGCTGATCGCGCCCGTGCACCTGCCCGAGCTGCGGGCGCGGCTCGACACGCACATCCGTGTCCGCTCCGAGGCCCGAGACGCGCAGGAGGCGCTGCGCGCGCGGGATCTCCTGTTCGACATCTTCCAGGAAGTGTCGGCGGCGGTGCGTGCCGATGAGATCTTCCAGACGCTGGTGCGCCGCGTCGGTCAGGCGTTCGGTTTGTCGCACTGCTCGTTCGTGCTCACGGCGCCGGGCGAGGACAAAGGCCGCGTCGTCGCCGTGTACGAGAACCCCGCGATCCGCGATTTACGCGTGGACCTGGAGCGCTATCCCGAGATCCAGGAGGCGATCCGCACCGAGCGGCCGGTCGTGATCCAGGACGTGCACGAGCATCCGCTGTTCGCGACGATCCGCCAGCACTGGTCACAGCAGCAATTGGACGTCAACGTGCAGTCCGCCGTGGCCCTGCCGGTGTTCGTGCAGGGGCGCGCGGCGGGTGTCTTTTTCCTACGCACCGAGAAGGGCGACCCGCAGCTGCGGCCGGAGGATGTGGCGTTCGCCAACACGATTGCGCAGGCGGCCGCCCGTGTGCTCGAGAACGAGGAGCGGCGGTCGGCGATGTATCGGCGCCAGGTCAGCGCCGGTACCACGGACGAGCTGACCGGGTGCGCGTCGCTCGACGCACTGGACCGGCGGCTGCGGGACGAGTTCGAGCGCGCCCGGCGCTACTCCCTGCACTTCTCGCTCGTGGTGGTGGACATCGAGCATCTGCGCGAAATCAACGACCGGCTCGGCCATGCAGCGGGCGATCGCGTACTGGGAGAAGTGGGAGCGATCCTGCAGCGCGAGATCCGCGCCCCTGACTTCGTGGCGCGCTACGGCGGGGACGAATTCGCCTGCGTTCTCCCCGAGACCGACGGCCCGGGGGGCCGGCACTTCGTCGAGCGGTTGCGCCAGGTCTTCGCGCGCAAGACGTTCGCCGATCTGGGTCCGGGGAAGTCGCCCGCCATTTCGGCCGGCGTCGTGGCCTACCCGCACGGCGAAGCGCTGCGGCCCGAGGATCTCTTCACGCTCGCCGAGGGTGCGCTGCAGCGCGCCAAGACGGACGCGCCCGACCGCATCGCGGTGGCCGGCGAGGCCTAGGTTCTACCGGCGCGGCCGCCGGAGCCAGTTGCCGGGGTCGAGGGCGATGCCCCCCTGACCGCGGATTTCGAAATGCAGGTGCGGGCCTTCGTCGCTCGATTCGCCGCCCACATGGCCGATCAATTGTCCCCGCGCCACACGTTCGCCTTGGCGCACAGTCGCATCGTTGAGGTACGCGTAGAACGTGTAGTACCCGCCGCCATGATCGAGGAGTACCGAGGTCAAATACAGTCCGAGAGGGCCCGCGAGGCTCACGGTTCCGGGCGCGACCGCCCGCACCGGCGCGCCCACCGCCGCCTTGATGCCGATGCCGTGGCGCGGGATGCGTGTGTTGTTGGGGCCGGTGGTGGTCCCGAACGGATAGATGATCAGTCCCTCGACGGGCCAGTCGAGGCCGCCCAGGTCGGCGGTCGTGATCGAGCCGGGCCCGGTGGCTGCGCCGCGGGCTTCCGCCTCCCGGCGCGCCCGCTCGAGCGCTTCGATCCGATCGTTGAGCGTGCGCTCGTCGCGTTCGAGGCGCGACAGACGCTGCTCCGCCTGTCGAGTGTTGCGGCGTGTCTCCCGCAGGTTCGCCTGGCGCTCCCGCTCGAGCGCGAGGTAACGGTCCAGCTCGTCGGTGCGCTCACGGCGCCGGCGCCCCAGCGTCTCGCGCGCATCCACAAGGAGCTGCCGCTGCCGGGCCACGCGGTCGCGCAGCTTGTGCATGTCGTTGGTGAGCAGGCGGTCCTGCCGGCTCACCAGGTAGAGGTACTTGTAGCGCGACAGCAGGTCCCCAAAGCTCTCGGCCGCGAACATCACCTGCCAGCCGTAGAGCGGGCCGCGCTTGTGGATGTCGACGAGGCGCCGCTCGAGCACGGCGCGCTTCTCGAGCAGCGCGTCCTGCGCGATCAGCAGATCCACGGTGATCTGGTCGATCTGCCCGCCCAGCCCGGTGATCTGCCGGTCGATCTCGTTGACGATGCGGTTGGTGCTCTGCTTCTGCTGCTCGATGTTCGCGATCTCATCCGAGAGGGAATGGGCCGCGGTGCGGAGTCGCGCGAGCTCCTGCTCGACCTCGGAACGCTCGCGGCGGATTCCCTCCAGGCGCCGCTGGTTGTCCTGCATCTGCTGCTGGTACGTCTGGCGCTGGGCCGCAGCCGGTGCAGCCACCAGCAGGAGCAACAACAGCATCCGATTCATACGCGCTTGAGATGCCGTCCGACGCTCGTAGCGCTCCCCAGCAAACCGATGAGCGCGCCGAACGCCACGATCGCGGCGGCCTGCTCGCGCGTGAAGAACGCCGACTGCAGGAGGTAGCGATTGATGAGCGCGTAAGCCGCGAACGACAGGCCGATCGCGACGAGCCCGCCGAGCAGCCCCTTGATGGCGCCCTGCAGCAGGAACGGCCGCCGGATGAATCCGTCCGTCGCACCCACGAGGCGCATGATCGCGATCTCGCGGCTGCGTTGCAGCACTGCCATGCGGATCGTCGTCCCGATAATGATGATGGCGACCACCGCGAACGCCGCGCCCACGACGATGCCGACCGCGGCCGCGAGCTGGCGCAGCCGGTCGAGCTTCTCGACCCAGTCGCGCCCGAAGCGCACGTCGTCCACGAATCCAAACCCGCGCAGCCGCTCCGCCACGGTGCTCACATGCTCGGCGTCGCGGAACCCCGGCTTGAGTTTGATCTCGATCGAGGCGGGCAGCGGATTGCGCTCCAGCTCGCGCAGCACGTCGCGGAACTCGACCATCTCGGCGCGCGCCCGGGCGAGCGCCTCGTCCTCGGACACGTAGGTCGCGGTCTGGACTTCGGGAAACGCCTCGACGTCCTTCAGGGCCTGGGCGGTGGTTTCAATCGGTGTGCCGGGGAGCAGGTAGGCGACGATCTCGACCCGCTCCTCCACGCCGCGGAGCGCGTCCTGCAGGTTGACGACCACGAGACCGAACAGACCCAGCACGAACAGCGAAAACGCGATGGTGGTCACCGACAACGCCGAGAGCAGCGGCGCGCGCTTGAAGGCGAGCAGCGCTTCGCGGATGACGAGGTTCACGGCGCCGCCGCCTGATCGCGCGGCTCGTCCACGGCGGAGTCGTACACCAACGCGCCTTCCTGCAGCTCGATCACGCGGTAGGGCGCCTGGCGTACGAGGTCGAGGTCGTGCGTGGCCATCACGACCGCGGTGCCGCTCGCGTTGATGTCCCGCAACAGCTGGAACACGCCGCGCGTGGCGCGCTCGTCGAGGTTGCCGGTGGGCTCATCGGCCAGGAGCACGGTGGGCTCGTTCACGAGCGCCCGCGCGATGGCGACGCGCTGCTGCTCCCCGCCCGACAACTCCCGGGGATAGGCCTGGGCCTTGGCCGCGAGCCCCACTTGCGTGAGCACACGCATCACCCGCGCCGCGATCGTCGAAGGCCGAGCACCGGTCACCTCGAGAGCAAACGCGACGTTCTCCTCGGCGGTGCGCTCCTCGAGCAGACGGAAGTCCTGGAACACAATCCCGAGCCGGCGGCGGAGCAGGGGCACGTCGCGCGGCCGCATCTCGTTCACGCTGTGTCCCGAGACGCGCACATCGCCCGACGTGGGGCGCTCGTCGGCATAAATGAGCTTCAGCACGGTGGACTTCCCGGCGCCCGAGTGGCCCGTGAGGAAGGCAAACTCACCCTTGGCGATGTGGAAGGAAACGTCCTTGAGCGCCAGGCCGCCCTTGGGGAAGGCCTTGAAGACGTTCGTGAACTTGATCACTTAGGGCCGGGCCAGGGCCTGGGCGAAGTCCGCGATGAGATCATCGGGATCCTCCAATCCCAGGGAAAATCTCAAGAATCCGTCGGGAATGCCAGCCTTGGCACGCTGTTCCGCGCTGAGACTGGCGTGCGACGTGAGCCGCGGCTCGGAGACCAGCGTTTCCACGCCGCCCAGGCTGGGCGCGTGGGCGGCGATGGTGAGCGCCTTCAGGAAGCGCTCTGCCGCGCGCACGCCGCCCTTGAGCTCGATCCCCAGCATGCCGCCGAACCCGCCCAGGGTCCGTTTCGCCAGCTCGTGATCGGGGTGCGAGGGGAGGCCCGGGTAGTGGACTTTGGCGATCGCGCTCTGCTTCGCGCACCACTCCGCCACCGCGAGGCCGGTGGAGTTATGGCGTTCGACGCGCACAGTGAGAGTTCGCATGCCCCGATCGATGAGCCACGCCGCGAACGGATCGATGGCTTGGCCCCACACCTGCATCAGACGGCGCACCTCCTCCACGAGTTGATCGGTTCCCACGACTGCGCCGGCGATGACGTCGGAATGGCCGTTCAGGTATTTCGTGGCGGAATGGATCACGATGTCGGCGCCATGCTCGAGCGGCCGAAAGTTCACCGGAGAGGCAAAGGTCGAGTCCACGATGAGCGCGAGCCCTTCGGCCTTGCAGAGCATCGCGACCGGCTCGAGGTCGATCACCCGCATCAGTGGATTGGTCGGCGTTTCCAGGAACACGGCGCGCGTCGTTTTGCGCATGGCCCGCTTCCAGGTCCGTGACTGAGTCGGGTTCAGGAACGACACCTCGATCCCCAGCCGCCCGAACTCCTCGCGGAACAGGCGGGACACGCCGCCGTAGATCCACTCGCTCGACAACAGGTGATCGCCGGGCCGCAGCACGGCGAGATGGGCCAGGGCCGCGGCGCCCATGCCGCTGGCGACGAACAGCGCCGCCTCCGCGCCTTCCAGCAAAGCGAGGCGGCGGCCCAGGTCCACCTGGTTGGGGTTATTGCCGTAGCGGCTGTAGAGAACTTCGGCGGTGGAGCCGACGGGATTCGTGAAGGTGGAGCTCTGGTACAGCGGCGGCGCGACGGCGGTCCAGTCGGCGCGCGCCTTGGGGTCGCCGTGAATGGCGCGGGTGGCGAGTCCCAGACGGCGGCGTTTCACGCCGCGGTGAGTGTGATGGAGCCTCCGGGATTGCGTGCCGCCAGGTGCCGGGCCACCAGCTCTTCCAGCAACGCCGGGGCGGGCTCGCGGGCGCCGAGCCCTTCGAGCGTGCCGTCGGGGCGCGCGCATAAGGCGGCCAGGCCCGCGCCCGCGAGCACCGGCTCGATCGCGTCGCGGTGGGCGTCGGTCAGGCCGCGGAGCAGCAGCACCCGGACTTTGTCGCGCACCAGCTTCGCCACGATTTCGTCGGCGCAGGAATAGTCGAGGCAACCCACGCCGGTGAAATCCATCACCGCGATCGTTCCCGCAGGCAAGTCCCGCTCGATGTTTTCCCGGACGGCGCGGCCGGTCGGTCGCGTCACGAGATCGGTGTAAAATCCGGCCACCGACTGCTGCAAGACTGCGTGGACCATGATGTATTGAATCACGACTTTGCGGACCCCCCCGACCCTTGCTCTGGAATGATGAGCAACACCTGCGAACCTGGAAACGCGGGCAAGCCGTCCTTGAGCGGCACGTCGTCGTCCCAGCGGGGCACGATGGCGATGCGCGCCGTGCCGCTGCGGATCGCGATTTTTCCTTCCCAGCGGGCGAGGTAGCGGCGGATGCCGGCCAGCCCCTGGCCGCGGCCGGGATCGCGAAACCGGCTCACGCCCTGAATCACCGCGGCCTCGAGCGCCGCCGCATCGCCCCAGCGCTCGCCAAACCGCTTGGCCTGCGTGGGCTCGAGCGAATGCCGGAACCCCACTCCGGCGTCGGCGACGGCGATCACCACCACCCGCCGGGCCAGCTTGCGCCGCCAATTGTACGCCTGCACCGCCACCCAACCACCGGTCCCCGCGTGCTCTACAATATTCTGACATGACTCCGAAAGCGCCATAGCGAATCCCATCGTCGCCTTGGGATCGAGTCCCAACTCGGAGCTCAGGATCGCCGACGCGCGCTGCTGGATCGTGCTGACGACCGCGTGTACGTCTTCGGCGGCGCGCACCGGCGTGACCGGCAGCAAGACCTCGCTCTCCGCGGCCGGCTTCGTCTTCGGGACCTTCCCGTGCACCTCGAACAGGTCACCCGCCTCGCGGAAGAATCCCGCCCGCGCCCAGTAGCTCACGACGTCGGGATTCGCGGGCGCCGTGAGCAGCGGGCGTTCGCCACCCCCCCGACGCACCGCCGCTTCACCGGCGGCGAGCAGTCCCACGAGGCCGTACGGTGAGGCCCATTCTGCCGCATGCGCGTCGAACAGCATCCGCTCGCCGTCGGCCGCCTGCGCGTACGCCGCCGCGAACTGGTCGAACGAGCGGTCGTCGAACTGCGCAGGCACCTCGACTAGACGCGTCATGCGACGGACAGCCTGCCGACGAGGTGATCGCGCAGGCCGGACGCGCCCCGATGGGCGAGGTTCCTCGCCCCGAGCCGCGTGCCGGCCCGCAACGCGTCCTCCAGGCTCACGCCCGCGAGCAGCGACGCGGCGACCGTGCCGCCGAACACGTCGCCGCAACCGGTGGGGTCGCCGTCCGCTGGTACCGTGAGATCCGTGGGAGGCGGGACCCGCGCCGTCCGGATCGGGGGGGGGCTACCGGTGAAATACGCGGCGCCACGTTCGCCCAGGGTGACGCACAAGGTCGTGCATCCCTGGCGCAAGGCGTCGGCCGCGATGGCGAGCGGATCGCTGCCGAGCTGGCTCATCTCGTGCTCGTTGAGCTGTGCTACGTCGAAGCACCCGAACCAGGCGGGCGCCTGGGGAAGCGCCCGTGGAACGCGCATGCCGTCCGGCTCCTTGCTCAGGAACAGGCTGTGCAGGTCCGCATAGATGAAGCGCGGGAAGCCGCGGCGCAGCAACTGGGCCGTCTCGAGACTCATTTCGAACCCCGAGATGAAGTTGACGTACAACGCGTCGAGATCGTGCACCAGGGGGCCGAGCTCCGGCCACGTCCACGGCGGCACGCCGCCGCGCATCTGCTCGCAGCGCCGCTCCAGCGACTCATAGCGGAGCGTGACGCGATTGTTCGGCTCGGGGACTTCGATGAAGCGTGCGCCGTGCGGAGTGCGCCGTAAGCTGGCAAGAAACTGGTTCGCTTGGGGAGCGAGGTCGCGGCCCACCTTGATCAGCGGCATGATCTGCCAGTCGTCGGGCAGCGTGGCGTCCAGCGCGGCCAGCGCGTACGCGATCCCGCCCCACTCCTGGACGGCCGCTTGCGCGGGATCGCGGCCGTGGATGGTGTCCCACACCATCGAGCCGATGACGCCGACGCGCTTCAGCAGGCCCCCCACGTCCGTTGCATGAAGACCGCCGCCGCGCCATACACGCCGGCGGTGCCCGGCAGGGCGCCCGGCACGATGCGGCACGCTTCCCAGGCCGGCTTGAACGCGCGACGCATCACCTCATTTTGGAGCGGGACAAACAGCTTGTCGCCCGCAAGCGTGACGCCACCGCAGATCACGACGACTTCGGGATTGAAGATGTTGAGAATGTTGGCGACCCCGACGCCCAGCAGCTTGGCCGTTTCCCCCACCATCTCCAGCGCGTAGACATCGCCGTCGTGCGCCGCCTCGTACACGACCTGCGCCGTGATTTTCGAGAGATCGCCGTCCACGTACTGGGGTAGCGTGGTGTCCACTCCCGTGTCGATTCCCTCGATGGTGCGAGCGGCGATGGCGGGCCCCGACGCATAGGCCTCGAGGCAGCCGTAGTTGCCGCACTTGCAGCGACGGCCTGACAGATCGATCGTCATGTGACCGAATTCGCCCGCGACGTCTGATGCGCCGTGATAGATCCGGCCGCCGAGCACGATCCCGCCGCCAATCCCTGTGCCGATCGTTAGGCCGACGACGTACTTGGCGCCGCGCGCCGCCCCGCGCCACCACTCGCCGAAAATTGCGCAGTTGGCGTCGTTGTCGAGTGTGGCGGGAAGTCCCAGCGCGCCGCTGACCCGGTCGCGCAGCGGCATGTTGGTCCAGCCTAGATTGGGCGTGAGCAGCACGACGCCGGTCTCGGTATCGAGCGGCCCGGGGGAGCCGATCCCGATGCCGGCGATCTCCTTGCCGCGCGCCTCGGCCATCGAGGCGCGCGCCAGCTTCACGATGCGCGCGACGACGGCGTCCGCTCCCTGCTCGGGGAGCGTGGGCTGGGAGACGAGGCCCACGACCTCGGAGCCGTCTTCGGCGACGGTGCCGGCCACGATGTTCGTCCCTCCGAGGTCAATCCCGACGACGTAGCGCACCGGTCTCCTCGATGGCTGCGGCGACGACCTCGGGACCGAGGTCGCGCATGCAGCGGTGATGCCCCAGCGGGCAGCGCGGCGGCCCGTGCCGCGAGCAGGGACGACAGTCCAGCCCCTCGACTCCCAGCGCCGCGTCGCCCGGACGGATCGGCCCGAACCCGAATTCCGGCAGCGTGGGCCCGAACACGGCGACGATCGGCGTCCCGGTGGCCGTCGCCAGATGGAGCGGCGCGCTGTCGTTCGTCACCAGCACGGCGGCGCGCGCAATCAGGGCCGCGGACTGCCGAAGCGTCAGTTTGCCGCAGGCGTTGACCACCCTCCGCCCTGCGCCGCCCTCCGCCGCCCGATCCACAACCTCATCGCCCAGGGCCGCATCTTCGGGCCCCCCAACCACGACCACCGCCACGCGGGTCGCCAGCTGACGGGCCAGGTCCCCGAAGTACGGCCACCGCTTGCTGCCCCAGATAGATCCGGGCGCGAGCGCCGCGAAGGGCGTCCCGGCTTCGATTCCCCCCGAGGCCAGCAGCCTCGCCGCCGCCTGCTCATCCTCCGGCGTGGGCCGCAGCTGGGGACGATAGGCGGCCGCCGGCTCGTCCGCGAGGGCCAGGAGACGGTCGCTTTCGTGGCCCGTGGTAGGCTTCTGGCGGGCCGCTGTATAGAGGAAGGACCAACCGCCTGAGAAGCCGGTCCGTGCCGGAATCCGCGCCAGCAGCGCGAGTGTCGCCGTGCGAAGCGAGCGGTGTGGCAGATAGGCGCGCTCGTACCCTTCGCCGGCGAGCCGCCGCGCCAGCATCCGCAGCCCGCGCCAGCCGCGATCCGCGCCGCGCTTGTCGTAGGGAATCACGCGGCGCACGGCCGGATGGGTCTCGAGCAACGGGGCCGCGCCCGGGGTGGTCACGACGTCCACGGGGCCATGGCGGGCGGCGAGCGCCGCGAGCAGCGGCGTGGTCAGCACCACGTCGCCGAGGAAGGCGGTCTGGATGACGAGGCTACTCAACCTGAAGGACCGCGAGGAACGCTTCCTGCGGGATCTCGACCGAGCCGACCTGCTTCATGCGTTTCTTCCCGGCTTTCTGCTTCTCGAGCAGCTTGCGCTTGCGGGTGACGTCGCCACCGTAGCACTTGGCGGTCACGTCCTTGCGGAGCGGGCGGACGGTCTCGCGCGCGATCACCTTGGTGCCGATCGCCGCCTGGATCACCACTTCAAACAGCTGCCGCGGGATCAGCTCCTTCAGCTTCTCCGCGATCTTGCGGCCCCAGTCGAATGCCTTGTCCCGGTGGATGATGACGCTGAACGCGTCCACCGCCTCGCCGTTGAGCAGCATGTCGAGTTTGACCAAGTCGGCCGGCCGGTAGGCGAGGAACTCGTAATCGAGTGACGCGTAGCCCCGCGAGATCGTCTTCAGCTTGTCGTAGAAGTCGAGAATGATCTCGGCGAGGGGAAACTCCCAGTGGAACTCCACGCGCGTGGGGTCGAGGTAGTGCATTCCCTGGTATACGCCCCGGCGGTCCTGGCCGAGGTTCATGATCCCGCCGATGTAATCTGCCGGCACGAAGATCCGGGCCTTCACATACGGCTCCTCCACCCGGTCGACGGTGGAACCGTGGGGCATCAGGCTGGGATTCTCAACGAGCTCCATCGTGCCGTCCGTTCGGTACACGTGATACTCCACGCTGGGGACGGTGCTGATCAGATCGAGATCGAATTCCCGCTGCAACCGCTCGCGCACGATCTCCATGTGCAAGAGGCCCAGGAATCCGCAGCGGAACCCGAACCCGAGCGCGACCGACGTTTCGGGCTGATAGTGCAGCGACGCGTCGTTGAGCTGCAGTTTCGCCAGCGAGTCGCGCAGCTCCTCGTACTGCTCGGGGTTGGTCGGGTAGAGTCCTGCGAATACCATCGACTGGATCTCGCGGTATCCGGGGAGGAGCTGGACGTCACGGTGTTCGCCGTCGAAGACGGTATCGCCCGGGCGCGTCTCGCGCACGCCGCGCACGTTGGCCACGAAGTACCCGACCTCCCCCGCCTCGAGCTGCTCGGCCGGCTTGTGGCCCAGCTGGAGATAGCCGACCTCGTCCACCTCGTACACGTCGTCCTTGTGCGCCCCGAACGCGATCTTCATCCCAGGGGCGATCACGCCGTCCACGACGCGGATGCTGGGGATCGCGCCGCGGTAGCGGTCGTAGTAGGAGTCGAAGATGAGGGCGCGGAGCGGGGCCTCGTGATCGCCTTTGGGGGGAGGCACGCGCTGCACCACCGCCTCGAGCAGCTCGGGAACGCCGGTGCCTTCCTTGGCGGAGATCCGGAGGATTTCTTCGGGCTTCGTGCCGATCAGGTCGTGGATCTCCTGGGCGCGCTTGTCAGGCTCGGCGCCGGGCAGGTCGATCTTGTTGAGAACGGGGATGATCTCCAGCCCGGCGTCCATGGCCAGGAGCAGGTTCGACAGCGTTTGAGCCTGGATCCCCTGGGAGGCATCCACCACGAGAATGGCCCCTTCGCACGCCGCCAGCGAACGTGACACCTCATAAGTGAAATCCACGTGCCCCGGCGTGTCGATCAGGTTCAATTCGTACAGCTGGCCGTTCCTGGCGTGATAGCTCATCCGCACGGCGTTGAGCTTGATCGTGATCCCCCGCTCGCGCTCCAGGTCCATCGTGTCGAGCACCTGCTCGCGCATCAGCCGCTTGTCGAGCGTGCCCGTCAGCTCGATGAGCCGGTCGGCCAGGGTGGACTTCCCGTGGTCGATATGGGCCACGATGCAGAAGTTGCGGATGTGGTCTTGGCGCATGCGGCGGGAAATATAGCGGCTAGGGTCGCCTGTCCTTTAGCCTGGTATCTGCGTACTATTGTCGTGTACTTCCCTCATGACATCGCTCACCGGCTGGTTTGACCCTTCTCCGAAGGGCGGGTTTCTCCGTCTCGCGGCGCACAGCTATTTGCCCGCGAAGGGCGATCCTGCGGTCAAGCTCCCCGGTCTGCGTCGTGGCGACCTAATTGCCCTCGACAATGGCCGCGTGACCACGGTCAACGGAATGCCGGCCGCGGAGCTCGACGGACGCCCCGACTTCGCGAAGCTCGGGGCGGTGCACCCAAGTCGCCCGCTCACCCTCGAAACGCCCGGCGCGTCGAGTCCCCGCACCGCCGAGACACAACGCGTCGTGGACCTGATCTGCCCCTTCGGATTCGGCCAGCGGGCGCTCATCGTCTCGCCGCCGAAGGCGGGCAAGACCGTGATGCTGCAGGCCATCGCGGAGGCCGTGGCCGAGAATCACCCACAGGCCACGCTTCTCATTCTGCTCGTGGACGAGCGGCCCGAAGAAGTGAGCGAGATGATCGATTGGGGCCGGGGCGAGGTGATCGCATCGAGCTTCGACCTGCCGCACGAGCGGCACGTGGCCGCGGCGGACATGGTATTCGACCATGCGCGCCGGCAGGTGGAGCTCGGCCGCGACGTCGTGATCGTCCTCGACTCGCTCACGCGCCTGGCCCGCTCGCACAACACGACGGGGCGCGGCAGCGGCCGTACGATGTCCGGCGGGCTCGACGCCAACGCCCTCGCCAAGCCGAAGGCGCTGTTCGGGGCCGCGCGCGCCGTGCCCCCGAAGGAAGGCGGCGGCTCGCTCACCGTGATCGCCACGGCGCTCGTCGAGACTGAGAGCCGCATGGACGACATCATCTTCGAGGAGTTCAAGGGCACGGGCAACGCCGAGCTGCGGCTCACGCGCGAGCTGGCTGACCGCCGGATCTATCCGGCCGTGGACATCGCCGCGAGCGGCACCCGGCGCGAGGAGCTGCTCGCCGATCCCAAGACCGTGGAGGCGAAACAAAAGCTCCGGCGGGCCCTCGTGGGGTTGCCGCCGGAGCAGGCGATGCAGGCGTTACTTCAGCAAATCAAACGCAGCAAGACTAACGCGGAGTTGCTCGCCGCGGTTTAGCTTTAGGATTCTCGTGCGCCACGGACAGGACCCGCCCGTTGAGCGCGTCCACATGGACCTCCGTGATCCCGCGCTTTCCGGGGACTTTGATGTCCCACGAGTACAGCAACCGACCGCCTTCCCGTTCGAGCTCCAGCGCCTCGACTGTTCCCCGGGGTACGCGCTTCAACGCGATCACTCGTGCGGAGTCCTCGCTGATCTTGGCTTTCGCGGCCAGGCTGTCAGGCACCTCGCGCTTGTAGCCCGTCTGGACGGGCGTCGTGGGCTGCATCGGGTTGGGCTGTTGGGCGGCGAGGCCCCCGGTGAGGGACACGCCCGCCAGTAGGGTCAACGTTAAGAGACGCATGTTTGGAGCTCCAAGTTTGAAGTGAGTGACGTTAGTGCAGTCGAAAGGTGAAGCCAGGCCGTAGCAACACAGCGTGGGTGTTGTCGTACGTGGCGCTGAGGCTGACGAACAGACTCCGGCCGAGCTGCCGTCCGACACCGATCGTGCCCGACAGCTCATTGCCCGCTACCTCGGGGATGGCGGCGTTCTCCGGTCCGCCCGAGGCGGCCGTATTCCCCAGGATTTCGCCGTACACGACAGCCGTCGGTCCCACCGGGACCGTGCCACCGAGCGCGAAGTTGATGAGATTGGGCGCGCGTGCTCCGACGGGTTGCCCGCGGAACGTGTAGCCCAGATTGGCGTGCAGGTCGAGAGCGCCGAAGCGCCGGCTCCCGATCAGGTACCCCGTGTAATCGGTCTTGTCGGTCCCGATGAGCTGGCTCTCCGCGGTGGCGACCTTCACTTCGCCGGCTACGGCGAAGGCGGTTCGGCCGGATGCTTGGGTCCACAGGCCGTGGAGCAGGGTTATTTCGAGGTCGCCGAGCCCCGTGGCGCGCGGGCCAACCTTCGGCCGGATGGCCGTGTAAGGCACCGGCTCCACGAGTAGCTCCCAGGTGTTCGTAAGCGCGTATTCAAACGCCACGGGAACGGCGCTCTCCCGGCCTTCTTTCGAGAACTGGTGTTCGAAGCCGCTCGCGATCTGGAAGTAGTGGGCGGGATGAAACCGCGCGGTCTCCGTCTCCAGCGTCTGTGCGTACGTGGTGCCCGGAATCAGGGCGAGCAGTAACCAGGCAAACCTGGTGTGTCGGGAAGCAGACATGATGACCTTTCGCGTGCGTGACGTCATGATCGCAGCGTGTAGTGCGCGCCGCGGATCGCGACGAGCAGCGTGGGAACGGCGAACAGTGTGATGGGCGTGGACAGGACCAACCCGCCGATGACAGCGAGCGCCAGTGGTCGCTGCAGCTCGCTTCCCGCGCCGAGGCCGAGCGCCAGGGGAAGCAGGCCGAACAAGGTGCAGAGTGTGGTCATCAGAATCGGCCGCAGCCGGACTCGCGCCGCCTCGCGTATAGCGACCTCGAGGGGAGCGCCCTCGTCACGCATCCGCAGCCGGGTGAAGTCGAGCAGGATGATCCCGTTTTTGACGATCAGCCCGACCAGGAGAATCAGGCCCATGAACGACGCCACGTTCAACGGCGTGCCCGTGACCATGAGCAGCACGAGCGCGCCGACGAACGAGACCGGTGCGACGAGCAGCACGACCAGCGGCTCCACGAAGGACTCGAATTGCACCACCATCACCGCGGCCACACTCACCGCCGCGAGGCCGAGCACCAGCAGCAGTGCGCGGAACGCCTGCTGCTGGCTCTCGTACTGGCCGCCGAGGACGACTCGGACACCGGACGGGGCCGGCTGGGCCGCGAGCACCCGCCGCACGTCCCCCATGACCCCGCCCAGCGAGCGCCCGCTCACGCCGGCCGTCATCGCGATCATCTGCTGCTGGTTTTCGCGCTCGAGACTGAGCCGGGACTGCGCCGGTGTGAATGTGGCGAGGCTGCCCAGCGGCGTCACGCGGCCCGCGCTGCCCGCCAGGACAGGCAGGGCGCGCAGCCGCAGCGGGTCGTAGCGCACCGAGTCAGGGGCTCGTACCCGCACCGCCACCGCGCGGTCCTGGGCGCGGATCTCCCCCGCGCGCGTCCCCAGGAGAGCGGCGCTCACGGCGCTGCCCACATCCTCGGGCGTCATCCCGATGCGGTCCGCCTCGGCTTGGTTCACGCGCATCAGCAGCTCGGGAGACGGTTCGCTCACCCCGTTGTACAGATCGGCGAGACCTTGGACCTTCTCGAGCTCGGGGGCCAGGCGCTTGGCGTAGGTCTCGAGCGTGTCCAATCGCTCCCCGAACAGCTTGATCTCGACGGGCTTCGCCGCGCCGGCGAGATCGTTGATCACGTCTGACAGGATCTGCACGAACTCGATGTGGAGCCTGGGGACGGCGGTGGTGATGGCGCCGCGCACCTCGTCCATGACGGCGAAAATGTCCCGTGAACGGCGGCTCCGCGGCACGAGGCGCGCGGCGATGTCCCCGATGTTCTGGGAGGTCGCGAACAACCCGAGCTCAGCGCCCGTGCGGCGGGACGTCGCTTCGATCTCGGGCGTCGCCGCGAGAATGCGCTCCGCGATCCTGACCTCCCGATCCGTCTCCGCCAACGCCGTGCCACCCGGCGTGAAGTAATCGAGGACGAATGCCCCTTCGTCCATCTCGGGGAGGAAGCCCGTACCCACGAGACGCATCAACACGACCCCCGCCACGACGAGGAGCCCGGCCGCCACGCCGATGCGCCGGGAATGGCTCAGCACGGCGGCGAGAGCGCGCTCGTACCGGGACCCCAGCGCGTCGAGCGCTCTCTGCGCGCGGGCCAGCGGGCCCCCGTGAGTGGCTTCGACCTCGTGTGCGGTCACGAACTGCTCGGCCAGCAACGGGATGATCGTCAGAGCGAGAATGAGCGACACCAGGACGGCGATCGTGAGCGTCGTGGCGAGGGCTGCGAAGAATTGCCCCACGACACCTTGCAACAGCCCGAGCGGGAGAAATACAACGACGGTGGTCAACGTCGACGTCGTCACCGGCCAGATCAGCTCCTGGACCGCGGCGCGGATGGCCACCATGCGGTCCGGCGTGAGGCGCAGATGGCGCGCGATGTTCTCGGTGATCACGACCGCGTCATCGATGACCAGGCCGATCGCGATCGCCATCGCGCCCAGGGTCATCAGATTGAACGTTTGACCCAGCAAATGCATGACGAAGACGGTGATGGCGAGCGTCAGCGGGATCGCGGTGGCGCTGATCGCCGTGATGCGTCCGTGACGAAGGAACACCAGCAGCACGACGACGGCGAGGGTGGCGCCGATCAACATCGCGTCCCGCACCGAGCGCACCGCCTCGCGCACCAGCTCGGCCTGGTCGTACACTGGTTTCAAGTGCACGCCCGGCGGTAGGGTCGGGGCGATCGCGGCCACGATCTGTGCGACGCTGTCCGCAAGGGCGAGCGTGTTGCCTCCGACCTGCCGGGTGATGTTGATCAGCGCGGCGGGTTTTCCGTCCCCCGCGATGATGCGAACGTGATCTTCGGTCCCGACCTGCACGGTGGCGACGTCCCGTACGCGGAGGCCACCGCGCACGACCACGGCCCCGATGTCCTCGGGAGCGCGGGCTTCCTGATCGGTGACGATCAAGTACTGACGATAATCCTGCGCCACCCGCCCCACGGCCTGCACGGTGATGGCGCGTTGGATCGCGCTGGCCAGGTCCGCGTACGTCATTCCCTGGGCAGCGAGCCGCGCCGGGTCGGCGATCACCTCGAGCTCGCGCACGTCCGAGCCCTGCACGTCCACGCGCCCGACGCCGGGAACGCGCGAGATCAGCGGCTTGATCTCGTAGCGCGCGAGGTCGTACAGGGTCGCCGGCTCGCCGCCCTCGACGTTGTATGAAAGGATGGGGAATAAGGAAGGCGTGAGCTGCTCGACGTCGAGGGTCAGATCCGCTGGCAGCCCACTCTGGACCTGGCTCACGCGCGCCCGCACGAGCTGCAGCGCCTGGTCCATGTTCGTCCCGGGTGCGAATGTGATCGAGATCTCGGTCGCGCCGCGGATCGTGTGCGACCGCACCCGCGTGACTCCAGGAACGATGCTGACCGCTTCCTCCAGCGGCCGCGTAATGCTGAAGACCACTTGCCGCGCGCCCAGGGTCGAGCCCTGGGCCACGACGGTGATCCGCGAGAAGCGCAGCTCCGGGTAGATCGCCGAGGGCAGCCGTAACGCCGCCCAGGCGCCGGCGGCGCTGAGCAGGGCGACCAGGAGATATACGAATCGCTGCTGGCGACTCAGGACGTCGAAGAGCGTCACCGGCGCGCGCCGCCGATCCTCACACTGTCCTGCACGCCGTAGGCCCCGGTCGTGACTACCGTCTCGCCTGCCGCGACCCCCGTGAGGATCTCGACGAGCGATTCGCTGCGCCCGCCGACCGTGACGGCCCGGGCGTGTGCGATGCCTGCCGAATCCACGACGAAGACGCGGAAGCCATCCCCCTCCGGGACCAGGGCCTCGACGGGTACCGTCACGGCGTGGGGATTTACGCCCGTGACGATGCGCCCGAACACCGACTCGCCGATCCGCAGCGCGCGTGTGGGCCGGGTCAAGCGGGCGCGCACGGCGACCCCGCGCGACACGGAATCGACCGCGGCGGCGATGCTCGTCACCACGCCCGGCCCCAACGCCTCGCCGCCCGCGCCTTCGCCGCTGGTGACGGTCACCGTGTCTCCGGTGTGGATCCGTCCGGCCTCCCCAGGCGAGACGTTGAACACGATGTCCAGCGCCGTCGGGTCGGCGACCTCGACGAGCGGCTGGCTCGCATCCACCGACGCGCCCATCACGGCGCTCATGCGGATGACGACGCCGGTGAGGGGCGCGCGCAGCGTCGCGAGCTGTTGCGCGCGCCGGGCGGTGACGGCGGCAGCCTGTGCCGCGGCGAGATCGGCGGCCGCCTGGCCGCTGTCCTTCTGCGCGAGGATGCCCGCCTGGACGAGCCGCACCGCGCGCATGTACGCGCGTTCCGCGTTCGCGAGGGCGGCGAGGGCGCTTTGCGCGGCGGCGTCGAAAGGAGCGCGCTCGAACTCAACCAGCGCTTCTCCTTTAGTGACGCGTTGGCCCGCGACCGCGAAGATGCGCGCCACCCGCGTCGGCCCGGGCGGGGCAAGCGCGGCGTACCGCTCGGGCCGCGGGCTCACCGTCCCGATGGCGCTCAAGACATGCAGAAACGGTTGGGCCGTGGCCACCGCCGTTCCTACGCCAAGGACACCGGGGTCGCCGCCGGACGCCTGTTGCGCGGCGCTCCCCCCCCCCCCCCCCCCC
>DATNMO010000044.1:0-2207 GCA_035602245.1 Gemmatimonadales bacterium | reverse complement strand
CGCGAGTCACCGAAATCTTTCAGCGCAGCTCAAGGACCGCTCGCTCAGCCGCACGTACCTGGCCATCGTGCGGGGACGCGTGAAGGCCGATGCAGGCGAGCTCGAGGGTCCGATCGGACGCCACCCGAAGGAGCGCAAGCGCATGGCCGTCGTCAGCGGCGGACGCTTCGCACGCACGCGCTACCAGGTGGTCGAGCGACGGTCCGGGCATACACTCCTGCGCTGTGACCTCGACACCGGCCGCACGCATCAGATCCGTGTGCACCTCGCCGCGCTCGGATATCCCGTGGCGGGTGACGTGGAATATGGCGGGGGAGAGCCAGGCCTGTCCAGGCCAATGCTCCATGCGTGGCGATTGCGGCTTCGGCACCCGCGCACCGGAGAAGCGTTGAGCTTCGAGGCGCCGCCTGCCGCCGACTTCGCGGAGTTCCTCGAGACACTGAAATGACGACACGACGAGGTTTGCTCATCGTCATCTCCGGGCCCTCGGGCGTCGGGAAGGACACGCTGATCAAGCGCCTGCTCGAGCTTGATCGCAACTTGCGGTACTCGGTCTCGTGCACAACGCGCCTTCCGCGTCCGAACGAGGTCGATGGCGTGGACTACACCTTCGTGACCCGCCAGCAGTTCCAGGACCTGATCGACAAGGGCGCATTTCTCGAGTACGCCACCTACAACGGGAACCTGTACGGAACGCTGGCTGACCGCGTCGAGAAAGCGCGTGCGAACGGGCACGACATCGTGCTGAAGATCGAGGTCCAGGGCGCGGAGCAGGTCCGCAAGCGTGTGCCCGACGCGCTCTTCATCTTCGTCGTGCCGCCCTCGGTCGACGAGCTGGTGCGGAGGCAGACGAAGCGCAACACCGAGTCCTCTCAAGACATGACGGCACGCCGACAGATCGCCACGAGCGAGATGGAGTACTCCAAGCGCTACGACCACGTGGTGGTCAACGACGAGCTCGAGCGGGCGGTGGCCCAGATCCTGGCCATCATCCACAACGCGCGTGAGCGCGAGATTGAAGGCAAGACGCGGGAGTCGCAAACTTAGCCCATGCCACGAGAGGCCCGCCCGGGGATCCCCATCGTATCTTTGGCGCCCATGCGGCCTGATCTCCAAATCTATCGACGGGGCCCCCGGGCGTGCCTCTAGACCCGACACCCGTCCCGGCTGAGCTGCGCGGGGTGCGCCTTGCATTGCTGGTGTCCGGCGGAATCGCCGCGTACAAGGTGGTCGACCTCGCCTCCGCTCTGACGCAGGCGGGCTGCCAGGTGCGCGTGGCGATGACGCCGTCGGCGACTCGGTTCGTCGGGCCTCCTTCGTTTCAGGGCGTGACCGGCAACCCGGTGCTGACCGGGCTGTGGGGTACGGATGGCGCGCCGGAGCCTCACGTGGCCCTCGGCGACTGGGCGCAGCTGATCCTGGTCGCACCGGCGACCGCGAACATCGTGGGTCGAGTCGCGAGCGGCCGCTCGGACGACATCGTCACCGCCACGCTGCTCGCTGCGCGGTGCCCGGTGGTGGTCGCGCCGGCGATGAACGACGCGATGTGGTCGAAGCCGGCCGTGCAGGACAACGTCGCCAAGCTGCGTCATCGCGGGGTAACCGTCGTCGAGCCGGAGACGGGCCACCTGGCGAGCGGACACGTCGGCACCGGGCGGTTGGCGGACGCGTCGAAGCTGCTCAAGGCGATGGCCGACGCCGTGCGGTCGCGGTACGACCTCGCCGGCCGCCGCGTCACCGTCACCGCCGGCGGAACTCGTGAGCCGATCGACCCGGTGCGCTTCATCAGCAACTACTCGAGCGGCAAGATGGGTTTTGCCGTCGCGGCCGCGGCCGCTGATCGCGGCGCGCGGGTGACGCTCGTGACCACGGCCAATCACCCCGCGCATCACGGGGTGGAGGTGAGGCAGGTCGCGACGGCGAATGAGATGCTGGCCGAGCTGCGGTCCGAGATTAAAGGCGCGGACCTTTTGATGATGGCCGCGGCGGTGGCTGATTTCCGGCCGGCCAAGACCGCCGCCGGAAAGATCCGTCGCGAGGAAACGCCGAGTCTGACCCTGGAGCTGGAATCGATCCCGGACCTCATCGCCACTTTGGGGGGCGAGAAGGACGCGGCGGGCGTGTTTCGGATTGGCTTCGCCGCGGAAGACTCGGACCTCGCCGGCAAAGCGGTGGAAAAGATGAAGCGCAAGGGTTTGCAGGGGATC
>DATNMO010000043.1:0-54571 GCA_035602245.1 Gemmatimonadales bacterium | reverse complement strand
CGCTCGAGGCGGAGGTAGAGGAAGAGCGCCGCCGCTGCCCGCCCTTCCCCACCCAACTCGAGTACGCGGGTGGCCAGCTCCTCGCGGATGTCGTCGAGCGGTACCCATGGCGACTCCTGGCGGCGAGGCACGATGATGCGCCCGAGCGACGGGGCGAGCTCGGGCACTCGCAGCGGCATGAGGAGCTTGAGCGGCGCGCTCATGGACGGCGGATCATCCGGCTGACGCGGGCGGCGCGCCCCGTCCGTTCCTCATATGCAGCGGTGAAGTAGGGCAGCGACTCAGGCAGGAACGATTCCCGCGGCAAGCCCGTCACCGCAATGGCGCGCTCGATCTCGTCGGGCGTTCCTTCGACTTCGACGAGCACGTCCATGGCGGGGTACCACTCCAGGCGCACGGTCGCCTCGCCGAGCCGGTACTGCTCCACGGCGCGATCGATGCGGAGCACGATTTTGTACCCGAGCCGGCGCAACACCACGAGGACAGCTCTCGGGTCCTCCACACGAGATTCCCACTCCTCGCGGTGCCGGTACCCGGCGCGCTCTCCCACCGGACCCTTCCAGCCGAGCACACCCCATTCGCCGGAGCCGTTCTCCGGGTGAAACACGCGCAGACGGACCACCTCGTCACGTTTCTCGAGCCGTCCGTTGCGGTCGAACCGGCGATCGAGCATCGCACCGCGGTAGACGAGCTCCGCGCCCGCGGCCAGCAACGCGTGCCGCAGCGCCTCGGGATTCTCTACCCGGGCTTTGAGCTCGAGCTCGTCGCGGACGACGCTCACGCGAGCAACGCGTCGAGCACCGCGCGCGTGTCTCCGAGGTGCTCGAAGACGTGGGTCGCACCGGCCGCCCGCAGGGCCGCCACATCGTAGAAGCCCGTCGCCACACCCACGGTACGCGCGCCCATGGGCCGCCCACACGCGACGTCGTCCGGAGTGTCGCCCACGATGACCAGGTCCGCACCAGTGAAGCGCCGGCCGGTGTGCCGCGCGGCGCGCTCCGCCGCGACCGCCGGCAGGTCGGCGCGGCGACCCGAGTCAGAGCCGTACGCCCCCACCGTGAACCGCGCCGGATCGAGTCCCCCCGAGCGCAGTTTCATCGCCGCGCCAACCTCGAGGTTACCCGTGAGGAGGCCGACCAGCGCGCGGCCGGCAGCCTCGTGCTCCTCGAGCGCCGCGAGGAGCGGCACGACACCCGGATAGACCGTCGTCGTATGCAGGGGCTTCGCGAGCTCGGCGGTGAGCAATTCGACATAGCGATGGCACACCGCGGTGATGCGCTCGACCGAGTGCGCGTCGGGATGGCCAGCCAGTCCCAGCAGCTCGCTCACGATCTGCGGATCGGTCTTGCCATCGAAACGGAAGCCGTCGATTGGACCCGCGGTGCCGATCTCGTCGAGCAGGGCGCGGTGGATGGCGCGCCGCCCGGCGCCGTCGCTCCAGAGTAGCGTGCCGTCGATGTCGAAGAGAATCAGACGCATGGATTGAAAATAGCGTGGGCGGTAAGAGATGGGCGGGATTTGTAGGGGCGCAGCATGCTGCGCCCCTACATGCGCCGCACCCCGACGAGATTCTCGCGCAACCGACCCATCCGCGGCTCATCGCCGAACAGGTGATCACTGCCCACGCCGCCCCGCGCCAAAGCCGCGTGCACGATATGGCCTGCCCCCGCCCAGAACGCGACGTGGGACACACGCCCCCGCTCCGCGAAAAAGAGCAGGTCGCCCGCCTCGTACTCCGACCCATCGGCGGACATCGGGATCTCCCGGCCCTGGCCGAACTGCTGGTCACTGTCGCGTGGTAGCCGGATCGCGCGCGCACCGTAGATCGCCTGCGCGAGCCCCGAGCAATCGATGCCCCATTCCGTGCGGCCGCCCCACAGGTAGGGCGCGCCGCCATACCACTTCTGCGCGAGCTCGGGGAGCGCGAGGTGGCGCGCTTCGACGCGCAGCTCCGATTCCGGCCGCACGGCACCCCCCGTCACGGCGCCGCGCTGGCCGTCGGCGAGCTCGACGGCGCCGTCCCGCCGCAGCGCTAGGCGCGCTCCGGTGGGGAGACGGCGCCGGCCGGCCGACGTTTGGATGTCCGCGCCGAGCGACCGCGCTGTCGCCCGTTCCTCCCAGTCGCGCGCCCATTCGACGGGTCCGGTCTTCACATATCCGTAGTGCATCCAGGCGACGTAGTCGTCGGGAGCGCGCACCCGCAGCCACTCATCTTGCCGCTCGAGGATCGCGAGGGATTCGCCGTGCAGGGCCTCGCTGACGCGGGGCGCGGCGAGCCGCGGCTCGCCGAGGAGCGGCGCGAGTGCGGCCGTGACAACCGCCGCCTCTCGCTCCGCCGCCGCGTCGGGCAGCAGGCGCACGTCCTCGGCGAGGCCGCTGTCGCGCGCCAGGCGGCGCAACGACTCCTGCGCGTCGCGGCTCGACGTGACGCCCGCCAGGCGGTCGGGTTGCACGGCGACCTGAAAGACCCCGAGCCGCGGATCGGGGACCCATTTACGGCGGATGTCGTCGACCGTGCGTTCGAGCTTATCCATGGCGCACCGCGCGCTCCACGGCTTCGGGGACGGCGAGTGCCGCGAGTGCCTCGACCTGGAGCGGCGACGTCGCGGGCACCTGTGCCGTACTCACGGCGAAGACGACGTCCCCGTCGTAGAGCGTGCCGTACGGCGTAATGCGGCGCGCGAGCGCGTCACTCCCCGCCTGCGCAAGAGCCTGGAGCTGCACCCGGTCGAGCACGGCGTTGGTGGCGACGACGGCGATGGTGGTGTTGCGCGTCAGCCGATCCGGATCGCCGAACGGCGCGCCGCCGTTCGCGAGGTAGCGCAGGCTGTCGATGAACTTTCCATTCGAATCGCGCGCGCCCGCGATGATCTCACCGCGCGCATTGCGCACGTCACCGACGGCGTTCACCACGACCAGCGCGCCGACCACGACGTCACCGGCCCGCGCGGCCGACGTGCCCAGGCCGGCGGGCATCATCTTGTCGAGCCCGGGCGCTTTCCCGCACGTCGCGCCGGTGCCGACGCCGACGGCGCCTGCAGCGAAATCGACGCTCGCTGTTTCGCAGGCGCGGTAGGCGTCGTCGGGACCCGGCCAGCCCACCGGCTTGCCGGCGTTGCCGAGATCGAAGATCACCGCGGTGGGAACGATGGGGATGGTCCCTGCCTCTCCAACGGGAAGCCCGCGGCCGCGCTCCCGCAGCCAACGCATCACGCCGTCGGCCGCGCCGAGTCCGTACGCGGAGCCGCCGGCGAGCAGAACCGCGTCGATGCGTTCCACGAGGTGACGGGGATCGAGTGGGTCGAGCTCCCGCGTGCCGGTCGCGCGGCCGCGCACGGCCACCGCTGCCCGCATACCGGCGGCGGGCCCGAGCACGACGGTACAGCCCGTGCCGTGTGCGGCGACGGTCGTATGTCCCACGGTGATGCCGGGAACCGCGGCGAGGCTGGTGCGCGCGCTCATCGACGCGCGAAGATACGTCGCCTTGCTCGCGTTGTGGAGTGCGGGTAACGTTGACGGCCATGACCAGCCCACCCGATCCCACCACCGTCCTGGTAGTGGACGACGAGGACGGCATCCGCCACGCGCTCACCCGCTTCCTGACTCGTCTGGGGTACCAGGTGAGCGCGGCCGCGAACGCGACCGAAGCCCTCGCGCGGCTCGAGGCCGACCATCCCCAGGCGATGCTCTGTGATATCCGGATGCCCGAGACGAGCGGCGTGCAGCTGCTGCCCAAGATGCTCGCGCGGGATCCCGACCTGGCCGTCATCATGCTCACTGCGATCGACGAGCCGCGCACCGCGATCGAGTGTTTGAAGCTCGGCGCCTACGATTACCTCATCAAACCGGTGGACCTGGAAGAGCTGGAATTGTCGCTCCAGCACGCGCTGCGGCAGCGGCAGCTCGAGGTGGACCGCCGCCAGCTCGAGCAGTGGCTGGCGCGCGAGGTGGCCGTCCGGACCCGCGATCTCGAGGAGCGGAACGCGGCGATCGAGGAGATTGCGCTGGACGCGCTCGCCGCCGCCCGGGATTGGGACGGGACGGACGCCGCGATCAGCAAGCTGGCGGAGGAGCTGGGTGCGCCGCGCGACGAGCTGGCGGCAGAATTGAGACGGCGGCGGGGTTAGACGGTCAGGCCTTTGTGGGCTGGGCTTTCGCTTCGCAGGCTTTGCAGCGGGTAACTCCCCGGAACGTACAGATCAGGCAAATGAACGTCCCGCAGTCGGCGCAGGGATAGCCTTCGGAAGCCCGCTCCTCGTTCCCGCAGTAGCGGCATACCATCCCGTCGTGCTCTTTCAGTTTCGGCTTGTCCATGACGGTCTCCTCCCCTTCTCGGCTCAGATATTCAAGCTGTAGACCTTAATCTTATTGATAAGCGTCGCCCGCGAAATCCCGAGCTCCAGGGCCGCCCGCGTGCGGTTGCCGGCGTGGTGGCGCAGCGTGCGCTCGATGTGCTGCCGCTCGATTTCCGAGAGGGATTGGGCCTGGTAGCGCCGGTCGGTCGCGGCGCGCTGGCGCAGATCGGGGGGCAGGTGCTCGACGCCGATCGCTGCTTGTCCGCGCGACAGGATCATCGCCCGCTCCAGAACGTTCCGCATCTCGCGCACATTCCCGGGCCACGGCGCCGACATGAGCCGGTCCACGACCTCGGCACCGCACTCCGCCGGGCAGCCCGGTAGCTGCATCTTGAGATCGGCCAACAGGCGCGTGATCAGGTCGAGTCGGTCCTCGCGGGAGCGATCGCGCACGGGCGGGAGGGTGAGCGGCATGACGTTCAGCCGATAGTAGAGATCTTCGCGAAACCGGCCCGCCTCGACTTCCGTGATGAGATCGCGGTTCGTGGCCGTGACGAGCCGAACGTCCACCGCGACCTCGCGCGTGCCGCCCAGGCGCCGGAATTTCTTCGTCTCGAGCACCTTCAAGAGCTTGGGCTGCAGCTCGACGGCGAGCTCACCGATTTCGTCGAGGAAGATCGTCCCGTGGTCCGCCAGCTCGAAGAGACCGATCTTGCGCTCCTTCGCATCGGTATAGGCGCCCTTCTCGTGCCCGAACAGCTCGGAGTCGAGGAAGGTCGCCGACAGCCCCCCGCAGTTGACCTCGACGAACGGCCCCTGCGCGCGCGGGGAGAGGTTGTGGATCACGCGCGCCGCCCATCCCTTGCCGGTGCCGCTTTCACCCTGCAGCAGCACGGTGGACCGGTCGCTCGCCGCGAGCAGCTCCACCTGGCGTCCCAGCTCGCGCATGCCGCTGGAAACCCCCAGCGACTGGAGCCCTTCGCCCTCATGATCGCGTGCGCGCAGCCGCGCATTCTGGCGCGACAGCCGCACCTTCTCCACGACCCGCGCCGTCGCGGCCGCGAGGTGCGGCATGTCCACCGGCTTCGTCAGGAAGTTCTCGGCGCCGAGCTGCATCGCGCGCACGGCCGTCTCGATGTCGCCCTGGCCCGTCAGCAGAATCACCGACCCGTTCTCGCGGCGCAGCCGCTCCAGCACGACGAGCCCGCTCGCATCGGGCAAATGGAGGTCGAGGATCACCACGTCGGGCCGCACGCGCCGGAACGTTTCGATGCCCTGCTCCCCGGCGGCGTCCCGCCACACCTCGTAGCCGATGCGCTCGAAGTAGTCCCCGACGGCGCGGAGCACGCTGGCGTCGTCGTCCACGAGGAGCAAGGTGTCAGCCACGCGCTGGTCCTTTCGGGAAACGGGTGGGATCCACCAGCACCGTGAGTGCACCGGGGAGGACGCGTACGTCGAAGGGCGTGCTCCCCGCGACCTCGCCGTCGAGCTGCACTGGGCGCGGCGGGCCGTCCACGACTTCCACGCGGATGTTGCGGCCGCGCCCCCGCCACACCCGGCCCGCGCCGTTGCTCGTCCCGCGGAACAGGTCGAGCACGGCCGCGGCACTCTGCACGGCGCCATCCGCCCGCAACGCCACGACGTCGAGCCAGCCGTCGTCGGGCGCGATGTCGTCGCCGAGACGCACGAACGGTGGGATGATCTCTCCGCAGTTCAACACGAGGAGCATCGCCGCACGCACGTCGTGGGGCGTTCCATCCACCGTGATGCGGTGTGCCGCGCTGCGCACGTCGGTGAGCGTGGCGACCGCGCGCGCCATGTACGCGGCCATCTTCCAGCGGCGCTTGGCCTGAAGGCCGGTGTCCGCCATCAGCTGCGCATCGAACCCGGTGCCCGAGGTCACGGCGAAGTAGTGCGGACCGTCGGCCCGCTCGACCATGCCGACATCGATCGCCCGGGGCCGGGCGGTGAGCAGAGCCCGCGCGGCCGCGCCGGGCCGGCGCGGCAGCCGCAGGTTGCCCGCGAGAATGTTGCCCGTGCCGCCTGGTACCAAGCCGAGCGGGATTCCCGTTCCCACGATGCCCGCGGCCACCTGCATCGCGGTGCCGTCCCCGCCGTGACTGATGAGGACATCGAACCCCTGCCCCCGCGCCGCTTCGGCGAAGCGCCGTGCATCTCCGGGCCCCGTCGTGGCCCGCACGTCAACCGCCCACCCGCCCCCGCGCAAGATGTCCCGGATGGTGGTCACGACCCGCGCGTCGGCGCGCGCCGCGACCGGATTCGTGATGAGGAGGGCGCGCGTCACCTAATACCGCCTCTCCCAGAACACGTCGAGCCCGATCTGGCGCGTGACGGCCCGCTGGCGGTCCGCTTGGGTGCCGAGACAGTTCCGCAACGGCTCGAAGCTGGCCTCGGTGCGCCATTCCGGGCTGAGGCGGAACTGGAGGCCCGCGCCGAGGTTGTTCGTCACGCGGATCGCCTCGCCCTGGCAGAAGCCGCCCGCGTTCACGACCAAGAACGTCTTGGCCCCGATCTGCCACCCGGCGGCGAACTGGGCGCCCAGCAAGGGGTTGTTCGACCCGCCGGGGCGGATCTCGAAATAGTCGATCGGTACGCCGAGGTCGGAGACAAAGGTCCGCTCCAACTCCCCCGCGAGCAGGCTCGCCGCGGCGCTGCGCGCGAATGCGCCCTGCCCGCCCCACAGCTCGGCGCTCGGTTTGCCGAACATCAGGTACGAAATCAGCTCGGTCTGCGAATAGTCCTGCCCCTCCGCTTCGAGCGTGAGTTTGGGCAGCCGCAGCGTGCCGCGGATGTGCGCGATGACCGTGATGTCCTTGGACACGGGCGCGATGCCGGGCAGCGGATGCACGACGTGCCGCGCCTCGATGTCGAGCTCCGCGTCGAGATCCGGGGTGCCGAAGTAGCGAACCGTTCCCTGTGTCACCACGAACTCCCGTGTCACCGGCCCGACCACCAGGCGGTAGGTCCCGCGCGGCGCTTGCAGCGTCCCGCTCAGCACGTAACTGCCCCGCACCTTGTTGACCAGCACGGAGCCGGTCAGTTGAATGTTCGCCTCGTTGGAGCGCAGCCACGCGTCGTCGCCCATCGTCAGCCGCAGATCATGAATCTGCAGGCTGTCGAGGAACAGGCTCTGGAACTCCGGGCCCAGCCGCTGCGTGCGGATGAGCGAGGTGTCGATCAGATCCTGGACCCACGGCTCGTCGAGGTTCACCACACGTTTGTTCACGAGATCGGCGAAGTGCAGCACGCCCTCCGTCACCGTGCCCCGGCCCGTCAGGATCGCGCCGAAAACGGGACCCGTCAGCGACACTTCTCCACTCGTCGTGAGGCTCAGATAGCCCTTCAAGTCGAGGGCCTTGAATTCCGACGCCGCGATGGTGAGGCCGAGGAGCGGCTTCGTCAGGCGGTCGAGCCGCACGAAGCCGCCCACCTCGGCGCGGCCGCGCTCGCTCCGCGCCGACAGCGTTTCAAAGCGGATCGTGTCGCCGTGGAGTGACAGCCGGCCGTTCATCGCCTGGTAGCGGACGTTCAACGTGGGAATGGTGAACGCCGCGTTGCGGATCTCGAGCCCGCCCCGGAGCTGCGGCGCGTTCCACGTGCCGCCGATGCCCACATCCGCCGTGAACACGCCCTCGACCTGCCGCAGGGTGCTCGTCACCGCGGCGAGCACCCCCAGGTCCACGCTGTCGGCGCGCGCCTGCACGGACAACGTGTCGGCGAGCTGGCGTTGGGCGACGGGAGCCAATGCCAGATCGAGCGGCAGATGGGCCGTCACGTTGAGGATCTGTTGTCCCGACCGCCACAGGTGGACTTGCCCATTGAGCCGCCGCTGGCGGTAGTCCACGGTGCCGTCCATGAACGGCGCGCGGAACGAGCCGAATGACGCGTCGGAGAAGGCGAACGAGCCGGCGTAGGCGGGGTTCGCGCGCGTACCGCTCGCCGCTATCGTGGCGGTGACCGAGCCCGTAACGCCCACGGTATCGTGCTGCAGCAGCGCGTAGACACCAGTCAGCGGAACGCTGTCGAGGGAGACACGCGCGTTGATGGGGCCGCGGCCCGGAAGATCCCCCACGATCGCGAAGCGGCCCTGCCCGGCCGCGCTTTTCAAGGACAGCGTATCAATGCTCAGGAGCGAATCTCCGAACGCCAGCGCTGCGGGCCGCTCGAGGAACCACACGCTGCCCGGGAGCAGGACCGCGAGCGAGTCCAGACCCACCAGCCGCAGCGGGCCTCCGCTTGGGCGCGCGTAACGCCCGCCGGCGAGAAACGCCCCCAGGTCCCCGACGCGGGAACGCGCGAACCACGTGAGCGAGTCGCGCGTGCCGCGGGCCTGCACCCCGGCCGCCCCGAAGCCCAGCCGTCCATACCCCAGCGAGTCGAGCGTTGCCTCGACGTCGAAGCGGGGATTGGGGCCGGGCTGAAATGCGACGTGCCCGCGGCCCGCCGGGAGCCGCCATCCCCGCCAGGTGAGGTCCGTCACCTTCGCGTCGGCCGCTACGGCAACCGAATCGAGCGCGCCGTCGAGCGTGAGCCGAACCTGCGCCGATCCCTTCAGCGCTTCGTCGGGGGTCGGCCCGGCGAGCCCGGGACCGGCGATCCACGTCACGAGCGAGTCGAGGACGCTGAGGCTGCCGGCGTCGAAGGCCAACGCGAGCGTGCCGTGCTCCGGACGCCTAAACCCGAGCGACCCGCTGCCCCGGGTGAGCAGGCCGGGTTGCTGCACGCGCAGCGAATCGACGTAGATGTGGCGGTCGGCGAAGTGGAGGGTCGCGGCCCCGCTGTCGATCACGGTGCCGACAAACAGCGACGGCGCGAGCGTCACGGCGAGCTGGCCCACGGGCGGTGCCGTGCTGTCGCCCGCCACGCTGCCGGTCGCCGTGAACGCGAGACGCGAGGGCGGCCCGCTCACGAGCCAGCGTTTGAGGTTCACGTCGTGCGCGCGCAGCGTGAAGTCACGCGCGCCGTACGCGGGGGCGCCAAGCAGCAGCGTCCCGTCTCCTCGTACCGATCCGCCGCCGCCGGTCATCGCGAGGTCGGCGTGGGTCTCGAGCGCGGCGAGGTTGCCGTCCATTTGGATCGTCCCGGCGAGCATGCCGCGCAACGGGAAGCCGCGGACGTTGCCCGTCACCCCTTCCAACGAGAGCGAGTCCGTGTGCACGTCGGCGAACACGCCGAGAATGGCGCTGCGCGAATCGAGCGCGACGACCCCGCGGACGATGCTGGGCGGCCGGGCGCCGTCCTGGTGGCGCAGCGTGCCGCTGAAGCGCGCGTTCTTGAGCGTGCCCGTCAGCGTACCCGTCGCATCCAGCTCGCCGTTGAGATCGAATGCCGGCACGAGCCGCCGCACCGTGCCCAGATCCACTTGGGCGGCTGCCACCTCGAACGGCTGAAAGGCGAGGTTCTTCCCGGCGACGTTCACCTCGCCTTTGCCGTGTATCTGGGTTTCTGGCCACCCGGACACGAGGGAATCCCGAAACGCCCACTCGGTCTCGATCTTGAGTGCGCTCATCGGCCCATCGACGATCGTACGCCCGGTGAGACGGCCCGCGAATGGCAGCGTGTCGAGATAGGGTCGGGCCAGCTCGAGCGACAGATCGCGCGCGACGAGGTCGCCCTGGCGCAACGCCACCAGTCCCGAGTCCGCGGCGCTGTAGGCGGTGACACGTCCGGTGAGACGCCCGCCCCCATATGTCAGGTCGAGGGGCTGGAGCTGGATCTCGAGGACACGTGCACCGTGGGACCGGACCGCCACGTCGCCGTGCAGTACGGCGCCCGCCGGGAATCGCGGATCGAGGAACCGGATGTCGGAGAGCGTCGCCGAATCGGCATGCATGGCGAGGTTCCACAGCACCGTATCGCGGGGCCAGCGCACCTGCCCGCGGGCACTGAACCGCGATCCTGGGAACTGGACGCGTGACAAGTCGACGTCGAGCGTGCTGCCGTCGATCGTGATGCGTCCGGCCGCGTCGGCGATGGACAGGCGCGGATCGCTGCTCTCGGTCGCGAGCCGCAGGATGTCGATGCGGACGCCGCGCTCCTGTGGCGCCGAGATGCGCAGCGCCGCGAGCTGGGCGTTGAGATGCTCGAAGCGCCGGACGCGGTGGCGGCCGTCGGAGCCGAAGTGATCGATCTCCTGGCGCGGATCGTTCGACGAGCCGTGATCCTGCAGCCGCAGCGTGAGCGAGCCGTCCGTGATCTGGACGTTGCGCAGCAGGATGAGCGACCGGGGGCCGGCGGGGCCGAGCGGATTGACTTTGACCGTGTCCTTGACGTCGAGGCGCAGCAGCTCGGCAAAATTGGTCTTGCCGTTGGCGTGCTGGACGATGTTGATGACGGGCCGGTCGAGCCGCACCTCCATGAACACGATCCGGCCGGCCGCGAAGTCGATCGGGTTATAGCCCAGCTCCGCGCGCGGCAACCACGCCACCAGGGTGGTGTCCGGATCGAAGAGCCGGACGTCCGTCAAGACGACGCCCGTCAACAGCGAGCCGCGGACCTCGCCGACTTCGATCGTACCGGAGACGGCGCTCTCGACGGCCGCGCTCGCGACGCGCGCGAGCAGGGTCCGGCCGGCCCGCGTCCCCACGAGGGCATTCAGCGCGCCCAGGAAGCAGGCGAGCAGGCCGACCAGCGACCACAGCGCGACCCCGAGCGAGCGCCGGACCATCAGAACGCGTGCCCGACGGCGAACTGCAACACGAGCCGATTGATGAATGACTTCGTGGCGCGCAACGGAGGGTAGTTGGGGCGGATGCTCTTGATGGTGTCCCCGAGGAACAGCAGCGGCCCCGGCTCCTTCGGATAGCCATTGTACGCGACGTCGATGCGGACGGGGCCGAGCGGAGTGGTGAGGCGCACGCCGGCGCCGGGCGTGACCCGGAGTCCCTTGATCGACACCAGCTCCTCGCCCCGCTCCCACACCTGGCCGACGTCCACGAACAGCCCCAAGCGCATCCGCTGCGGCAGGATCGGTGAGGGGAACCGGAGCTCCGCGTTGAGCACGATGGCCGTGTTGCCGCCCGTGGGCGTCGTCGTCACACCCCTGAACACCTTCTCCCCGGCCCGCAACGTCGCCGCCGAGTCCACCCCCGTGCTGTCCGTCGTGTCCGTCACGACGTACACGCGGGGCCCCAGCTCGTTGCGCCCGTACCCGCGCACCGAGTTCGGTCCACCGCCGTAGAAGCGCTGGTCGGGCGGCACGTAGGCAACGCGCTGGCCTTTCGAGGCGATGTTCTGGGCCAGGATCGTGCCTCCCCGCACTCGCCAGGCGAACACGGTGCGGCGGCCGATCGGGTGGTATTTGGAGAATTCCAGCTCGCCGCGGTTGAACTCGTAGGGCACCTGCGAGCCCACGAGACGGGAGGCGTGCAGCAGCGTCACCGTCCCCAGGCTTCCTTCTGATGGGTCGAGGACATTATTCACGCGGTCGCGCACGACCGTGACCGACACCGCCCCGAAGTGCCGCCGCTTCTCAAGAAAGGCCCGGCTGGAGTCATCGCATAGGCGGAAGACACTGCAGAAGATGGGGGGCTTGGCCACCGTCCGACCCACCGAATACAGGTAGCCCAGCGTGACCGCGATCGTGCCGCGTGCATTGAACGTGATACCAGCGTTGCCGCCGATCGCCTCGCGCGTGTAGATCTTGAACTCCGAGCGCCGCTCGGCGAAGAACCCCACCGATGCGGTATGGGCGCGAGACACAAACGCGGGCTGCCGCAACGTCACGCCGACCGTGTAGTTGAGGCTGTCGAGCGTCCAGGTGCTGTCGGTCGGGTTGCACAGCTGATTGAGCCCCGCCGAGCCCTTCGGCGTCCCGCCGAGGTTGGAAACGCGCCCCGACAGATCGAGGGTGCGGGCGCCGCCCAGAAAATCGTGCGCTGCCCAGCCACTCTGCACCCGGACGCATTCCACGCTGCCGTACCCCAAGCCGAAGCGGATCTGATGACGCGGACCCTCCTGCACCCGCACGAGAACCCGCACCGTAGAGTCGCGCAGCGCCGTTTCCTGGTGCGGCACGGAATCCACGAGCACGACGTTGACGGAGCTGAACACACCTATCCCGTAGAGATCGCGTTGGGTCTGATACAGGGCTTCCTGCTTGAACGGTTGGCCGGAGCGCACCGAGATGATCCGCCGCACCGTGCCCGTATCGACGTCATTGAGACCCTGGATCACGACCTCGCCCACGCGCATGCGGGAACCGGGCACCGCCTCCAATTCCACTTCCGCCCGCAACACGCCCGCCTCCGAGTCGAAATTCCTCAGCACCTCGGCATACGGGTACCCGGCGTTCCGCAGCCGGGCGACGATTGTGTCGGCCGAGGCTTGCATCAGGAAACGATTGAATGGATCGCCGACCTGGAGGGGAAGCTCGCGCTTCACCTTCGCGACATCGAGGATGCCGTCCAGGCCCTTGATGTCGAGCCGGGCGACCTGTACCGGGTCACCCTCGTGGATTCGGAACGTGATGAAGGCGTCGCGCGCGGTGCGCCGCACCACCGTGTCCACGACGGCATTCATGTAACCGCTCTGCCGGTACAAGAGGCTGAGCCGTACCACGTCGCGCCGAAACTCGAGCTCGTTGAAGTAGCGCTTCTCGCCCAGCCCGATCCAGCGCACGAGCGGGCTGCGGGCCCACCAGCTCGATTTCGTCGTGGCGATCGCGCTCTCCAGCGTGTAGGCGTCGAGCGCGCGGTTACCGACGAATGACAAACCCCGCACCACCCGCTCTTGCTCCTGAGCGGAAAGGACGGTTTGCGCCGCCAACGCGGCGAGCAGAAGGAGGGATGCGACGCGCAATTGACGAGGTTCGGCAGCTCCGGCTATGTTGCGACACTTGCACCGCACTGTCAACCTTTTCGACACCGCGAAGAGCATCCTGTTCCTCGGCTTACTCCTCGCCTGCGATAGCGGCGGGGGCGGTGGCGGAGGCCGGGGACTCGTCTATTACGAGACCTACGATCCCCGCTCGCTCGATCCGGCGTTGTCCACCGACGTGCCCACCGGCGAGATGGTGACCCTGCTGTTTGACGGCCTGACGCAGTTCGATCCCGACGGCCGGTTGTTGCCGGCATTGGCCGACCGCTGGACGGCCGAGCGCAGCGGGCAGCGCTACGTGTTTCACCTCCGCGCGGCAGTCACGTTTCACGACGGGCGGCCGCTCGTCGCGGCGGACGTGATGCGTTCGTTCCTGCGCGTGCTGGATCCCGGGACCCGCGGGGGGCGCGTCTGGCCGCTGCTGCCGATCGCCGGCGCTGACGACTACGCCGCCGGCCGCGCGCGCGATGTGCGCGGCATCGAGCTGCTGGGCGACACCGCGATCGCCTTCACGCTCACCGAGCCGCTCGCCGTATTCCCCAAATTCCTCGCGATGCCCGTGGCAGCCGTCGTCCCCACGCCGGCGCCGTCCGACTTGGGGCAGAAGCCCATCGGGAGCGGGCCGTGGAAGTTTGTCGCCTGGCAACACGACGACTATCTCCGGTTCGCGCGTAATGACCGCTACTGGGGTGGCGCGCCTGCCGCCGAATCGCTCACGGTGCGCATCATCCCGGAACCGCTCACGCGCGCGGCGGAATTCCTGGCGGGCCGCATCTCCGTCGTCGAGATTCCGTTCGGGGAAACGGCCAAGTGGGAGCGGGAGCACCCGGATTGGCTGCGGCGCAAGCCCGCGCTGCGCGTGGTGTACGTCGCCCTCAACAACCGGCGCGGACCGCTGCGCGACCCGAACGTTCGGCGGGCCATCAATCACGCCGTGAACGTTCCCGAGATCCTCCGCACTGTCTGGAACAACCGGGGCATCGCGGCCCGGGGCGCGATCCCTCCTGCTCTCGGGGGCGGCGACACGACGCGGCAGCGGTATGCCTTCGATACCGCGGCCGCGCGCCGCCTGATCCGCGACGCCGGATATCCCAACGGCTTCACGCTGCAGCTCTGGCGCTCCGGAACCAACGTCGAGCTCGGGCGCGTCGCGCAGGCGATCCAGGCGCAGCTCGCCGACGTCGGCATTCGCGTCGAGGTGATGTCGCGCGACGCGTCGAGCATGCGCGAAGCGGCCCGCAAAGGCGAGACGGACATGGCGCTGCTCGACTGGTGGGCCGACTACCCGGATGGCGACAATTTCCTCTATCCCCTGTTCCACAGCGCCAGCTTCGGACCGGGCGGTAACGTCTCCTTCTTCAGCGATCGCGGCACCGATTCCCTGATCCTCGTGGCCCGCCGCACGATCGATCAGAGCGCGCGCGAAGCCTTGTACCGCCGCATCGACGAGCGGGTGTATCAAGCCGCTCCCTGGCTGTACCTGTGGTTCCCGGTGGACCTGTGGGCGCAGCACCCCGCGATCGAGGGGTGGGACATTCCGGTGATCTTCAACGGGCAGCGCTGGACGACGGTCCGGCGCGCCGGCCCTCGATGATCCTGCTGGTCGGCCGGCGGCTGCTGGCCACCATTCCGACGCTGTTCGGCGTGCTGGTCGTCGCATTCCTCTTGCTCAACGTCGTGCCCGGGGACCCGGTCGCCGAAATGGTGGGCGAGCGGGCCGACTCCGCTACCATCGCCCGACTCCGCGCCGAGCTGCGGCTCGATGAGCCGCTGCCCGTGCAGTTTGGTCATTATCTCTGGGGCGTCGTGCGCGGCGACCTGGGCCGCTCCTACATCACCCAGCGCCCGGTCCTCGGCGACCTGGCGGAGCGCTTCCCCAAGACGTTGCAGCTGGCGGGCGCGGCGATGCTGCTCGCCGTCACGTGCGGGATCACGTTGGGGGTCGTCGCCGCCATACGGCCGGGCGGAGCGGTCGACCGGTTCAGCATGCTACTCGCCTACGTCGGCGTATCGTTTCCGGTGTACTGGGTGGGGCTGCTCCTGATCCTCTTGTTCGCGGTGACGCTCCAATGGCTGCCGCCGTCGGGCTACGGAGGAATCGCGTTTCTCGTACTGCCGGCCCTGACGCTCGGGACGCGCTCGATCGCGTTCCTTGCCCGCATGACCCGCGGCGCCATGCTCGACGTCTTGCCGTCCGATTTCGTGCGCACCGCGCGCGCCAAGGGGCTTCCCGAGCGGCGGGTGATCGGCCGGCACGCGTTCCGGAACGCGCTCTTGCCGATCATTACAGTGCTGGGGCTGGACGTGGGCAACTATCTGACCGGAAGCATCCTGACGGAGACGATCTTCTCCTGGCCGGGGGTGGGACGCTACGTGCTGCTCGCCATCGAAAAGCGCGATCTGCCCGCCGTCCAAGGCAGCATTCTCTTTTTGTCGATCGTCTTCGTGCTCGTGAACCTTCTCACCGACGTGCTCTATGCGAAAGCTGATCCTCGCGTCGCTTACGATTAGTGCCGCGGTCTCGCTCCAGGCCCAAAGCCGGGGGGGCGGGGGGGGCTCGCTGCAGCAGCGCCTCAACAGGCTCCTCGATCAGCCCCCCTTCGATCGCGCGACCTGGAATGTCTTCGTTCAGGACGACCGCGGCCGCGTGCTGTTCAATCGGAATGGCGATCGCTTCTCGGTTCCGGCGAGCAATACGAAACTGGTGGTCGCCGCGACGGCGGCCGTGCTGCTCCCCGCCGACTACCGCGCGCGGACCAGCGTGTACACGAACGGGAGCGTCACGAACGGCGTGCTCCACGGCGACCTGGTGCTGTATGGGCGCGGGGACCCGACCTGGTCGGAGCGCTGCTACACGATCGACACGCTTGCCCCGGGTGGCTGCGATTCCACCTGGACCGTGGTGGACGCTATCGCTGATTCGCTGCGGGCCCGCGGCCTTCGCCGGGTGACCGGCCGGATCGTGGGCGACGGTTCCTACTTCGAGCCGGTGCTGACGCACTGGAATTGGGGATCGTTCGATCTCAACTGGTGGTACGCGGCGCCCGTGTCGGGCCTTGGCTTCCACGACAACAGCGTGGATTTCGAGATCACGCCGGGACCGGCCGTGGATCAGCCTCCCACGATCACCTGGAATCCCGACCTGCATCTCTTCACGTTCGAGAATCGCGCCCGCACCGGCCCCGCCGACTCGGGCTCCACGATCGGCGACAATTTTTTCCGCCGGCCCGGCACGCTCGACATTTGGGCGGAAGGCACGGCGTCGCTCGGCCGGGCGCCGTGGATCGAGAGCTTTGCGCTTCCCGATCCCAGTCTCTACGCAGCGCGGGCTCTGGCCGCCTCGCTGCAGAAGAAGGGCGTCGCGATCGAGGGCGGCGCGGGGAGCACGACCGATTCGATGCTCTACCGCGGGCTGCGTTGCTGCGGCAGCCCCCCACCCATCGTGGAGTACCGCGGCCGTCCCCTCCCCGACATCATCTTCCCGATCCTGAACAGCAGCCAGAACTGGTTCGCCGAGATGCTGCTCAAAACTCTCGGCCGGGAAGTCGGCGACACGGGGAGCTGGGCGCGCGGGCTCGAAGTGGAGAAGCGATTCTTGGTCGACTCGGTGAAGATCGACTCGACGGCGTTCGCACTGGATGACGGCTCGGGGCTGTCGGCGGGCAACCTGGTCACCCCCCACGCCTTCGTGCAGTTGCTGACCTACATGTACCGCCACCCAAAGCGCGCGCCGTTTCTGGCGGCGCTGCCGCGGGCCCAGCAACGCGGCTCCTTGCTGCGCCGCTTTACGGGCACGCCGCTCGAGGGCCGGGTGCTCGCCAAGACGGGATCGATTTTCCGCGTGAACACGCTATCGGGCTACGTCGAGCGCCCAGATGGGCGGGTGATCACCTTCTCGATCCAGGCCAACGGCCACACCGTGCCGACCCGGCAGATGCTGGCGCAGATCGATTCTCTGGTGGTGCAGCTGGCGCGTTAGTCTTCCTTCTGCCCGAAGAGTGCCATGTTTGAGCTGTGCCCCGGCTCGATCTTGGTGGCAGGATTGATGAAGTGCACGGCATGGTTCACGGCGATGCTCGCTTCGGCGACACCCGTGGCGATGAGCTTCAACTTCCCCGGATAGGTCGTGATGTCCCCGGCCGCGAAGATGCCGGGGATGTTCGTTTCCATCATCTGGGAGACCTTGATGTCTCCCTTTTCGATGTCGAGTCCCCAATCCGCGATGGCACCCAGGGAGGAGATGAAACCGAGCTGCGGGATCACGCAGTCCATCGCGAGCGTCACTTCCTCCTTCGTCTTGTTGTTGTAGATGGTGACCTGCTCGATGCGCTTGCCGCCGGTAATCGCCCTGAGCTCCCAGAATGTCCGCAGCTCCATCTTTCCCGCAGCGGCCAGGGCATGCACCTGATCCACCGTCGCCTGATGGGCGCGGAAGCCGTCCCGCCGATGGATCATCACGATGAACTTCGCGATTCCCTGGAGGTTCACCGCCCAGTCGAACGCCGAGTCACCACCCCCGACGATCAGAATCCGCTTGCCGGCGAACTCCTGCGGATTGAGGACCCGGTCGTGCAGACCCTTCCCGACCCAGTCATCGGCGTCCTTCAAGGGGAGCTTGCGGGGCGTAAACGCGCCAAGCCCTCCGGCGATCAGCACCGTCCGCCCCGGGTACTCGTCCTTGTCCGTCACGACTGTGAACATCGGCTTGCCGTTTTCCTGCGCCCGCCGCAGGCCGATCACCTTCTGGGCCAGGTGCACCGGACCCTTCCACTGTAGCCCCTGCTCGGCCATCCCCTTCACCAGATCCTTGGCGAGGATCTTGGGGAAGCCGGCCACATCGAAGATGTACTTCTCGGGATACAGGGCGGTGAGCTGGCCGCCGACCTGATCGAGATTGTCGATCAGGCAGTGCGACGCGCCCCGCATCCCCGCGTAGAACGCCGCGAAGAGCCCAGTCGGGCCCGCGCCGATGATGGTGATATCTTTGGCGTCTTGCATCGGGCAACGCTAACGGCAGGGATATGGGACGAGCAAGCGTGCTGAGTATGCTGGCGTGCCTCGCGGCGTGCTCCGCCGGGCGGCGACCGGCCAAGGTTGCCGCCCTCGGCTGGAGCCTGGGGGGCGAGGCGCACGTGTTCGTCACCGGGGATCGCTTCGCCCGCGATCTCTACCGGGAGCTCACCGGGAGCGGAGGGCTACGCGATTCCCTCACCCTGCGGACGCTGGTCGCAGTGGAGGATCCGACAGGCCGCGTGGCCACGGTGCTCTCCGCGAACGGCGCCGCGCCGGGGAGGCTCACGCTCGCCCGATTCCACGCCGGGCAGACCTGCGGGCAAACCGAGGCCGTGACCGAGATGGTATTCGCGTTCCCGCCCGGCGGAGCAGCAGGCCACAGCACGCCGCCACCCCACGTGACAGTGGTGGCCCTGATGGGCGCTCCGCCATTCGTCGGCGGGGCCGGCACCCCATCGCCGGCCTTGTCCCGGCGACGCGCCGTCGATCTCCTCACACGGGTCGCCCAGCGGGCCGAAAGCCTGACCGGTCCGCCGTCTCCGCGCGCCACGCTCGTCGGCTCGCTCGAGCTCGATCCCGACCGTGCGGCGGACGCGGGCGAATTGGTGCCATTACCCCGGAACGGAGCTGCGCCTCGCTACGCGGTGGGGGTGCGCGCGCGATTCCTCGCCGGGAACGACACGGTTCTGGTTACGGGCGTCGCGGACGTGGACCAGGAGCTGCGAGATATCCACTGGGTGGTGCGACCGCTGCGGGCCCGACTGCGAGGCGGGATGATTCCGGCGGCCGCAGGAGGTGGCAACGCGCTGCGCTACTCGCTACGCGGCACGGTCGCCGGCCCTGGCGGTCGACCCCTGTTGCTGCTCGATGAAATCGCCGACGTGACGCCACGCGATTCTCGCGCCACCGCGATCGATCCCGTCACGCGCCGCGTGGTGGCGGCGCAACCGCTCGCGCTCCGTTGCCCCTGACCATAGGTTCACGTCCCGTGAAGATCTACACGAAGACTGGCGACGAGGGAGAAACCGGGCTCTTCGGCGGCGGCCGGGTGCCCAAGGACGACCCGCGCGTGCGGGCGTATGGGGACGTCGACGAGTTGAATGCCGCGATAGGTCTTGCGGCCTCGCTCGAGCCTCCGGACTTCGAATCCAATGTGCTGCAGTCCATCCAACGCGACCTATTCACGATTGGCGCCGAGCTCGCGACGCCCGATCCCGCCAAGCAGCGCCGGCCCGCGATCGGCGCATCAAACGTCGCCGCTCTGGAAGACGTCATCGATACCCACGAAGCGAAGCTGGAGCCGCTCAAGAACTTCATCCTCCCCGGGGGCACACCCAAGGCGGCGGCCTTCCATCTGGCTCGCACCGTGTGCCGCCGTGCCGAGCGGGCGGTCGTCGGGCTGTCGCGCGACCAGAAGATCAACGCGACGATCATCCACTATCTGAACCGCCTGTCCGATCTGCTGTTCGTGCTCGCGCGCTCCGTCAACGCGCAGGCGGGCCGGAGCGACGTCGTGTGGTAACGATTCGCGTCCCGCTCGTCGAGCAACGGGACGCCTCCTACGACATCTTGATCGGACCGGGGCTCGTCCGCGACCTGGACAAGCTCCTCGAGCAGTACTGCCCGGCCGCCGCCTATGCAGTCATCTCCGATTCTCACGTCGGGAAGCTCTACGGCGAATCGCTCGCGAAACAGATGGCAGCCGCGGGGCATGAGGTTGCGCTCTTCACGTTCCCCGCCGGAGAGTGGAACAAGACGCGGGAGACATGGGCGTCACTTTCCGACCGGATGCTGGCGGCGCATTTCGGCCGCGACGGCGCGGTAATCGCGCTTGGCGGCGGCGTGGTGGGCGACATGGCGGGCTTCGTGGCGGCGACGTATCTGCGCGGCGTGCCCCTGGTGCAAATCCCGACGTCACTGCTTGCAATGATCGACTCTTCGATCGGCGGCAAGACCGGCGTCGATGTCGCCGCCGGAAAGAACCTGCTGGGCGCCTTTCATCAGCCCCGGCTCGTGGTCGCCGATCTGGCGCTGCTCGCATCGCTGTCGACGGTTCAACTGGCGGCGGGCCTGGCCGAGGCGGTCAAGCACGGCGTGATCGTCGATGCGGAATACTTCGACTTTCTCGAGGCGGACCACGCCGCGATTCTCGCGAAGGACGACCAGGCGCTCGCGCGCGTCGTGCGGCGCTCGGTCGAGATCAAGGCGGCGGTCGTGGCGCAGGACGAACGGGAGGCGGGGCGGCGGGCGATCCTCAACTTTGGGCACACCGTCGGACATGCCATCGAGGCCACGTCCAAATACGAAGTGCTGCACGGGGAGGCGGTGGCGATCGGTATGGTATACGAGGCACAGCTCGCGGAAACGCTCGGCATTGCGGCCGCGGGAACGGCGCAACGCATCGCCGGACTACTCGAGCGGTTCCACCTGCCGGTCGAGCGGCCCGAGGGAAGTCGGGCCGAGGAGCTGATCGCGGCGATGCGCGGAGACAAAAAGGCGCGCACCGGCGCCATCCGATTCGCCTTGCCCAAAAAGATCGGAACAGTCCATGGTGATGCCACGCGAGGGTGGACGGTGCCCGTCGAAGAGGAGCGGATTCGGGAGTTGTTCAGTGCCCAGCGGGTCTAATTGGGCTCAACATGGAGCCCACATTCCTGTCCACGTCTCCACAGAGAGGATTCGCCCTTCGGGAGGATACCATTTTCCACACCACATGTGGATAGTGGACAAATGGTGGAATCGCCACTTACCCAACAATTTGTGATGTTGATAACCGCGTTGATTTGCACGTATTGGCAGGGAATCCTATATTGGCGCGGTTACCTGGTTGGCCTAAATGGCGGCATAGACCGGCCGTTCCGAACATAACTCGGCAGTCCATTCAGGAGTCCGTGCATGGCCAGGTCGAATGGCAGCAAGGCGAAGGCGTTCTTCCGTACCACCCCTTCCGGAGCATTCGACCAGTACCTGCAGGACATCCAGAAGCTTCCCCTGATCAAAGACCCCGCCGAAGAGCGCCGCCTCGCACGTCGAGTGCAGCGCGGGGACGAAAAAGCCGCTGAACGCCTCGTCACTGCCAACCTCCGCTTCGTCATCTCCTACGTAAAAAAATATCAGGGCCATGGTCTCGACCTGTCAGAGCTGGTCGCGATCGGCAACGAAGGCTTGCTCAAGGCGGTCAAGAAATTCGATCCCGACCAGGGCGTAAAATTCATCTCCTACGCCGTGTGGTGGGTCCGCCAAGCCGTACTGAAGGCGCTGGCCGAGCAGACGCGCAGCGTGCGCATCCCGCTGAATCAGAACTCCCAGCTGATCCGCATGAGCCGCACCGAGACGTACCTGTCGCAGGAGCTCGGGCGCGAGCCGACGGACAACGAAATTGCGCAGGCGCTCGAGGACACGGTCGATAACGTGCGCACCGCGCGCCGGATGACGGCCGCGGAGCTGTCGCTCGACGCGCCGGTGGATCGCACCGACAAGGACGCGGCCACGCTCGGTGAGCGGTTCGCCGGCCAGGAAGGCGGCGAGATCGAGGAGCGCACCGACGGCAAGCTGATGCGCGAATTCATCGACCGCATTTTCCAGAAATACCTGACCCCGCGCGAGCGCAAGATCCTCTACCTCTATTACGGACTCGAAGAGGGCAGCGAGGCAATGACGCTCGAGAAGATTGGGGCGCTGATGGGAGTCACGCGTGAGAGAATCCGGCAGATTCGGGAGCGCGCTTTCGAGAAGCTCCGTGAGTCCCCAGATGGCAAGGCTCTCAAGGGCTTCTGGCGAGCTGCGTAGGACCTGCAAAAGCTCGATGTCTTTTAACGGGGTCAGGACAGGTTGTCCTGGCCCCGTTTGACTGTTTACCGCGGTGCGTCTGTGCGTCTAGTATATAGCATGTCCCCGTCTTCCTCCCTGGCATCGGACCTCGCTGCGATCGTCGGGCAGCGGCACGTTCGCTCTGCCCGCGCCGAGCGCCTCACGTATGCCATGGACGGCCTCCCCACTCACCGGCGAGTCCCCGACCTCGTCGTGCTTCCCGGAACGCGCGAGGAGTTGATCGCCGTCGTGCGTTTGCTCGCGGCGCACGGACTGCCCTTCGTTCCGCGCGGCGCCGGGACCGGGCTCTCGGGAGGCGCGCTCGCGGGAGCGGGCGCCATTCTGCTGGTATTGACGCGGGTGAACCGCATCCTGCGCGTCGATCGCGCCAACCGGCTGGCCGTCGTCGAACCCGGCGTCGTCAACGCGAAGCTCACGGCAGCCGCCCGCCCGCACGGGCTGCACTATTCCCCTGACCCGTCGAGTCAGAGCGCCTGCACGATCGGCGGCAACGTCGCCGAGAACGCCGGCGGACCGCATTGCCTCAAGTACGGCGTGACCGCCAACCACGTGCTGGCGCTGGAAGTCCTGCTGGCGGACGGGACGATCGTGGATCTGGGAAGTCCCGGCGGCGAGCCCTGGGGCCCGGATCTCGTCGGCCTGTTCGTCGGATCGGAGGGCAACTTCGGAATCGCGACCCGGATCACGGTCCGTCTCACACCCCTGCCCCGCGCGGTGCGGACGCTGCTCGCGGATTTCATGGCACTGCGCCCCGCGGGCGAGGGCGTCTCGGCGGTGATCGCGGCCGGGATCGTCCCAGCGGCGCTCGAGATGATGGATCAGTCCTGCATTCGCGCGGTCGAGGACTCGGTGTATGCCGCCGGGTACCCGCGCGACGCCGCGGCCGTCCTCCTCGTCGAGCTGGACGGTCGCGACGAGAGCGCCGTCACTGCCGAGGCGGAAGCGGTCGCGGAATTGCTCCGCAAAGCCGGAGCCCGGTCCGTGCGCACCGCCGCGAGTGACGCCGAGCGCGAGCGGCTGTGGCAGGGACGGAAGAAGGCGTTCGGAGCGATGGGCCGGCTGTCTCGCGATCTAGTCGTGCAGGATGCGGTCGTTCCCCGCTCCACCCTTCCCCAGGTGCTCGAGACGATCGCCGGCATTGCTCAGCATTACGGCCTGGTGGTCAGCAACGTCTTCCACGCGGGCGACGGCAACCTCCACCCCAACATCTCGTTCGACGCGACCGATCCGGCGCTCAAGGCGCGGGTGGAGCAAGCGAGCGGCGAGATTATGGCGGCCTGCATCGCCGTCGGAGGGACGATCACCGGCGAGCACGGGGTCGGCCTCGATAAACTCCGCTACATGCCGCTGATCTTCGACGCCGAATCGCTAGGCGCCATGCAAGCCGTCCGCCGCGTGTTCGACCCGGACGAGCGGGTGAACCCGGGGAAGGTCGTGCCGGTGCATGCGTGCCGGGAGTGGACGCAGGGCGCGCGAAGCCATTCGCCCCGGGGTCAGCCGGTAGGTGCCCTGTGACCATTCTCGAAAAAGTCACCGCCCTGCTCGGCAAAGGCGCCGTCCTCGAGGCCGGCACCGACCGTGTCCCCCGCATCGCCCCCGGGTCGCCGGACGCCGTAGCGCTGCTGCTCGGCACCGCCCACCAAGAGGGCTGGCGGGTACGGATCGAAGGCGCGGGCACGTGGCTCCAGAGCGACGCGCCCGCCGACCTCGCCCTCACGACGCGCCGCCTCGACCGCATTCCCGCCATCGAGCCGCCCGACCTCACCGCGACGGCGGAAGCAGGGATCGGGCTCGATCAATTGCGGCAGCAGCTCGCCGATCGCGGCGCCTGGCTCGCCATCGATCCGCCCGGGCTCGCCGGCCGTACGCTCGGCTCCGTGATCGCCACCGCCACCGCTGGCCCGCTGCGCCAGGGCTTCGGCCCGATCAAGGATCATCTCCTCGGCGTCACGTTCGTGACTGGCGATGGGCGCATGGTGCAAAGCGGCGGGCGGGTGATGAAGAACGTGGCGGGCTACGACCTCACCCGGCTCCAGGCCGGAAGTTTCGGCGCGTTCGGCGTCATCGTGCTGGTCCACTTGCGGCTGCGGACATTGCCGCGCGCCGATGTCACGTACTTGCTCGAGGGTTCGCGCGAAGACCTGACGCAGGTGGGGGAGGACATCGCGGCGGCTGGACTTACCCCCGCCGCGCTCGAGCTCGTGTCTCCCGCCCTCGCGCGCCGCGAGCGCTGGGTGCTGGGCGTGCGGCTGGCAGGGTCGCCCGCGCTCGTCGCGGCGGACGAGACGGGGTTGCGCGCGGCTACAGGTGGGCGTTTCACCGCGCTGCGCGCCGAGGAAGCCCATGCGTTCTGGATGCGCCTCGCGGAAGGATTCGCCGTCCGCCCCGTGACGTTCCGGATCGGCGGCGTGCCGGCGGCGAGCGACGAGCTGCTCGATCTGCTCCAGCACCAGCTCGGCGACGAGTGGATCTCCGCGTCTCCCGCCGCGGGCGCCATCCGTTGGACGGGCGAGGCGACGGTGGATCGCCTCCAGCGTCTGCGCCGTACGCTCGCGGGACTCGAGGTGCCGCTCACGCTCGAGCGCGCGCCCTGGCCGCTCCGGGGCGCGGTCGGTCACTTCGGGGCCTACCGCGAAGGAGTAGGCCCACTGGTGTCCGGCCTGCGCCGCACGTTCGATCCCGGCGGCGGGCTCGTCGTGGCCACCGAAGGCGAATGACGGAAGCCCGTGAGCTTGTAGGACGGGGGAGGGGGGGGGGCTTCAGGGGGTTGGATGCGTGCGTGCACTGCGGCTTCTGCCTGCAGGCCTGTCCCACGTTCCTCGCTACCGGAGACGAGTCCGACTCGCCGCGCGGCCGCATCGAGCTGATGCGCGCGCTCGAGCGCGGCGATCTGGACCCCACCGACGACGCCCTCTCGTTCCATCTCGATCGCTGCCTCGGCTGCCGCGGCTGCGAGCCCGTGTGCCCATCGGGGGTGCATTACGGCCACGGACTCGAGGCGGCGCGAGAAGTTCTCGCTGCCGCTCGGGGCGTCCCCTGGCTCGCCCGTGCGGCGCTCTGGGCATTGACCACTCCGGGCGTGTCGGCGGTCGTCTACTGGTTCGGCCGACTGCTGCGCGCGACGGGGATTCCCCGGCGCATGGCGGGTTGGGGGCGGGTACGATTCGCCCTTGGGATGCTCGCGGCAACCAAGCCAATGCGGAATGAAAAAGCAGGCGTCAATTCCGCAATCCGCAATCCGCAATCCGCTTTGCTGTTCAGGGGCTGCGTCATGCAAGGTTTGTTCTCCCACGTGCACGACGCGACGATCCGCACCCTAGGCGTCAACGGCTACGACGTCCGGGAGGTCGCGGGACAGGTGTGCTGCGGCGCGCTGCACGCGCACGCGGGATTGTCCGATCAGGCGCGCGCGCTGGCGCGGGCGAATGTGGCGGCATTCGGCGACGGCGATGAGCCGATCGTCGTCAATAGCGCGGGGTGCGGCGCTCTCATGAAGGAATACGGGCGCTTGCTCGACGACGCGCCGGTGGGGCCCGGCGCGCGCTTCGCCGCGCGTGTCCGCGATGTCTCCGAGCTCCTGGCCGATGGCACGGGCCCCGTGCCCGCTGCGCCGCTCGACCTGCACGTCGCCTACGATCCCCCGTGCCACCTTCTGCACGCGCAACGCGTGGCGATTCCGCCGCTCAAGCTGTTCGCCGCGATCCCGCTGCTGCAGCTGGTCCACGTCCCCGGCGCCGCCGAGTGCTGCGGCAGCGCCGGCTTGTTCACCCTGCTGGAGGCGGAGATGTCGCGGGCGGTGCTCACGGCGAAACTCGAGCAGCTACGCGAAGCCGCGCCCCAGGTGGTCGCGACGGGCAATCCGGGGTGCCTCATGCAGCTCGGCGCCGGTCTCGCCGCCGCCGGCATCCCAGCCGAGGTGCGCCACCCGGTGGAGCTGCTCGACACCGCCTATCGCGCCGCGGGCCGCTACGAATGAGCGAGCGCCGCATCTCCACACCCGACGGTGTGGAGCTGGCGCTGCATCGGCTGCGCGCGTTTCGGGACGGCCGCCCCGCGCTGCTCCTCGTGCACGGCGCATTCACGAACCATCGCTTCTGGCTGCATTCGGCTGACGGCGCGGGTGGTGGAGGCCTCGCCCACTTCCTCGGCGGCGCCGGGTTCGACGTCTGGCTCGCCGATCTCCGTCATCACGGCGACAGCGCCCGCGAACCGCGACCCCTCGCCTGGACGTTCGAGGATTGGGTGCTGCGCGACGTGCCGACCTTGGTCGCCCGCGTCCGCGAGGAGACGGACGGCGCCCCGCTCGCCTGGGTCGGCCACTCGGCGGGCGGCGCCGCGGGAGTCTGCTGGTTGGCCCGGGTCGGCGCGGCAGCGCCGCTCGCGGCCGTGGTCACGTTCGGCACTCCCGGCCCGCGCCGTCTCGGGCCGGTCCGGCGCGCCCTCGCCGCATCCACAATCGCCGTGTCCCGCGCGCTGGGGCGGTTTCCGGCGCGCGCGTTGCGCCTCGGCAACGAGGATGAGGCCGCGGGGATCATCGGCGAATGGATGGAGTGGAACGTGCGCGGAGGATGGGTGGGAACGGACGGATTCGACTACTTTGCCGGATTGGCGGGGGTGACGACGCCGTACCTCGGCGTCGCGGGCGGGGCCGACCGGATCTTCGCGCCACCGCGCGCGTGCCGCCAGGTGGTCGAGCGCATCGGCGCTGCGCGCAAGGCGCTCGCGATCGAGCCGGGATTGTCCCACCGCGGCCTGGTCCTCGACGAGCGAGCCCGGACGTCGTGCTGGCCGAATGTCGTGGTGTGGCTCAAGGAGACGTTGTGACCGAGGCGTTGCTGTTCGACTTCAACGGCGTACTGGTGGACGACGAACCGCAGCATTGCCAGGCCTTCCAGGCCGTGCTGGGGGAGGAGGGGATCGCGCTCTCCCGCGACGACTACTACGCCGACTACCTCGGGTACGACGACCGGATGTGTTTCGTCGAGGCATTCCGTCGCGCCCACCGCACCCTCATCACGGAGCACCTGACGCGGCTGGTCGCGGCGAAGTCGCACGTCTACGAGGGGCTCATCACCGCGTCGTTGGAGATGGTGGCGGGCGCACCGGAGTTCGTCCATGGCGCGGGCGAGCGGTTCCGGCTGGGCATTGTCTCGGGCGCGCTGCGGCGCGAAATCGATTTGGTGTTGAGCCGTGTGCGCCTCGCGGACCGCTTTGAGACGATCGTCGCCGCCGAGGACGTCCCGCGGTGCAAGCCCGATCCTGCCGGCTATCTCGCGGCGCACGCCGCCCTGGACCAGCGCCGGGCGATTCCCGTGCGGGGCTGTGTCGCGATCGAGGACTCGCTTCCCGGCTTCGATGCCGCGCGCGCTGCGGGTATGGCGTGCGTGATGCTCGCCACGAATCACGCGGCGCGCACGCTGCGCGCCAACGGCGCGGCGCTGGTGTGGGAATCGTTCTCCGGCCACGTCCCGGCAGAGCTGGCCGATCTGTGAGCGACGTCTTCCCCACCGCTCCTCCCCCGACCGTCACCCGGCTCGACGCTGACGAGGTGCCGGCCGAGGTCGTGGATCAACTCCGGGCCGGCGCCGTGATCGCACCCGCTGACGTGGGCGTCATCGATCTCACCGGTCCGGGCGACGGCGCCGTGACGTGCTTCCAGGGCCTGCTGACGAGCGACCTCGAGAAGCCGGGGGACGGGGCATTCGTGTACGGCGCGCTGCTCACCCCGAAGGGAATGATCGTCGTGGACGGGTGGGCGGCGCGCCTGGGCACACGCGTGCGGTTCACGGTGCCCGGCGAGGGACGCGAACGCGCGCTGGCGATTCTCCAGCGTTCGGTGCCGCCGCGCCTGGCCCGCGTCGTGGATCGCAGCGCCGACATGTCCGTGCTGCGAGTGGTGGGCGCACACGCGGTCGCCGTGCTGGGCGCGGCCGGGCTGCCGGTCCCGGAGGGGCCCAACCGCGTTCTCGACACTACGGTCGGCGACATGCCGCTCGAGATTGCCCGCGCCGGTGACCAGGCGCCGTTCGTCTTCCAAATCACTTCCGGAGGCGAGCACCGGGATGCCGTGCAGTCCCGGCTCGTCAAGAGCGGCGCGCACGCTGCGACCGGGGCGGCGCTCGAGCTGGCCCGCATCCTCGCCGGGTGGCCGCGGCTCGCGTCCGAAGTGGACGAGAAGACGATCCCGCAGGAAGTGCGCTACGACGAAATCGGCGGCGTCTCGTACACGAAGGGCTGCTACACGGGCCAGGAAACGGTCAGCCGTTTGCACTTTCGCGGTCACGCGAACCGTCAGTTGCGCGGCCTGCTCTTCGAAACCGACCCGCCCGCGGCCCCGGCGGAGGGATGGAGCGCCGTGAGCCACGACGAACGCGACGTGGGCCGCGTGACCAGTATCGCGTGGCTGCCCGATGGGGGCGGTTCAGTGCTGGGGCGCTGGATCGGGCTCGCGATGGTGCGCCGCGAAGTGCCGCTCGGCGCGGTGGTGCGAGCGGCCGGCCGCGAAGCCCGCGCGGTGGCTCTGCCCTTCGACGTTCCCAGCATCGGTCCGGCGTGACGGTCCTCGTCACCGGCGGAAGCGGCCTCGTGGGCAGCCACGTGCTCGACACGCTGCACTCACGCGGGGAGCGGGTGCGCGCCCTGGTCCGCAAAGAGTCGCGGTCCGTGGTGGAGGCGCTCGGGGCGGAACCCGTCATCGGCGACGTCACCGACGGGGATGCCTGGAAGAGAGCCGCGACCGGGGGAGGGGTCCGCGGCATCGTCCATGCGGCGGCGCTGGTCGCTCCGCGCGCGCGCTTCGAGGAGTTCGAACGTGTAAACGTCGGCGGCACTCGATTGGCGATCCAGGCGGCGCGCGCGGCGGGTGCGCGGCTCGTGCACGTCTCTTCCGTGGCGGTGTACGGGCGATCTGTGGCGTACGCCGCGGGCCGCGGCGCGGTGGACGAAGATTTCCCGTTCCAGCCGATCTCTGAACGCGACTTCTATGCGCGCACCAAGCGGATGGCCGAAGAGCTGCTGCGCGATGAAGCCGCCCGCGGTGGCCTCTCCGCCGCGGCGATTCGGCCCAATGTGATCTATGGTGAGCGGGATCGGCTGTTCACGCCGCGCCTCATCGCCACCGTGCGGCACGGCGTCATCCCGCAGATCGGCCCTGGGACGAATCATCTGTCGTGCGTGTACGCCGGGAATGTCGCGTCGGCGATCGTCGCCGCCCTCGACGCACCCTCCACGCCCGGAGTCCGCGCCTACAACGTCACTTGGGATGCGCCTCCCCACCTGACCCAGCGCGAGTTTTTCGCGGCCTTCGCGGAAGCCTTGGGTGTGCGGCCGCTGCGCATTCCTATGCCGATCACGCTCGTGCAGCTGGGAGTCAGTCTGTGGAACGGTGTGCTGCGCTTGCTGCGGCCTGGACGGTATGCGGGCCTCGCGGGTGCGGCGGTGTGGTTCGTAGTGGGTGAGAACCCGTACGTCGCCGCGCGAATCCGCACCGAGCTCGGGTGGACGCCGCCGTTCGACGCGCGGAGCGCGATTCAGCGCGCGGTGAGCTGGTTTGCGGCACACTCAAAAGAAAAGCCCGGGGATTAGCCGGGCTTTGTGCTTTAGTCCCCACCTGCGGTTAGGGACGTCGGCGCGACCGCGGCCGGACCGGCTTGGCCGGTGCAGCCTGCGTCTTCGTCGTGTCAGACATCCGATGCATGGTATCCGACATCATCATCTTGCTCGAGTCGGCCATTCTCATCGAGTCGGCCCGCGCAGCGCTATCGGCGGCCGACATCCCACGTTGATCGGCCTTTTTGCACGCGGCCGATGCAATGGCGACGAGCGCCAAGGCGAATGCGATGCGCTTCATGCTCACTCCTGTTGAGGTTCGAGGGCCCGGAACGGCGGCAAAACGTACATCGCACACCCCGACAGTCAAGGCGCGATAACTTACAGCAACCATGCACGGTCCTGATCGTCGCTCGTTCCTGACCTGGCTCACCACGCTCCCTTTGTGGCGCGGCCTCGCGTCTGGCGGCCGCCAGCAACCGGTCCTCGAGGTGCGGCCCAGCGCGCTATTCCAGCAGCCCGACGGGCGCAAGAACCTCGTCCGCATCACCGCCTCCGGGCTCGGAGGGGCGCCGGCAGCGCGCGCGCGTGTGACCGATCGCCACGGCACCCTCGTCGGCACGGCCGGCCTGCTGCCGCTCGGCGAGGGAGGCGCACTGAGCGGCGAGCTGTGGGTGCCGCTCTCCGAGCCGGCCGACTTTCAAGTGGACGTGGAAGTGGGAAAGGACCGCGCAGCCCGCCAACGCGTGCGGCTCACGCCGCCAAAACGTTGGACGCTGTACTGGTTGTCATCAATCCATACCGACGTTGGATATACCGATCTGCAGGAAAACACGCTCGAGATTCATCGCCGTAATCTGGACGGCGCCCTCGCCCGCCTGGCCACCAATCCCAACTTCCGCTTCAACGCCGAATGCACACTGCAGGTGCTGTCGTATCTCGAGAACCGGCCGGCGGAACCAGGCGATGCGCTGCTCCAGGCGATTCGCGACGGCAAGATCGGCTGGCACGCGCTGTTCGCCAACATGCTCACCGGCCTGCTCGATCACGAAACGTTCGCGCGAGTCGTGTGGCCTGCGGGCCGCCTCGCGCGGGAGCGCGGGCTCACCTATGCCGCCGCCCAGATCAGCGATGTCCCAGGCCAGACGTCGACCTTCCCGATGCTCCTCGCCGCGAGCGGCGTGAAGTACCTCGCCAGCGGCGCGAACCCCGAGCGGGCCGTGCCGCTGTTGCCGCCCGCGGCGGGAGCCGAGGGAACGACGTATCCGCAGCTCTACTACTGGGAGGGCCCGGACGGCAGCCGCGTGCTCCACTGGCGGGCGTACCATTACGGGGACGGTGCGCGCTTCGGCTTCGCCGCCGGCGCGGAGGAGATGGGACACCGCCTCTCTGATTGGCTGCTCGGCCAGCCGGCGTTCCTGGCGCGCGACTGGGCCTATGACGTGGCGCTGCTGTATGGGGCCGACTCGCAGGACAATGCGCCGATGAAAGAACAGATGATCGCGAACGTCGTGGAGTTCGGCCGCCGCTACATGTTCCCCCGGCTCGTGACTGGCCGGTCGGAAGACTTCTTCCGTGAGGTGGAGCGCCGCTATGGGCCGCGCCTCCCGGTGCGGCGCGGCGACAGCGGACTCTACCGGGAGGACGGCGCCGCCTCCACGGCGGCCCAACTCGCCGTCTTCCGGTCCGCCCAGCTCGCGGCACGCGCGGCCGAGATTGTGGCGCTGTGGGACGACCGCATCGAAGCGCGCGACGAGGAGATGCCGCGCCGCCGGCGCCGCCGCGCGGACGAGCGCGGCGCGATGTGGCGCGACTTGCTGCTGTTCGGCGAGCACACCTGGGGCGCGGACGTGAGTGTGTCCGCCCCCAAGTCCCGCCAGACCGTGGCGCAGTGGGAGTACAAGCGGCGCTTCATAGACGGTGGGGCCGCGGCCGCCCGCGATTATTTGAGCGAGGGACTGCTCCGTCTCGGCCGGGCCACCCGCGCCGGGCGCGGGCGGCTCGTCTTCAACGCGGGCGCCTGGGAACGGACCGACGTCGCGCGGGTGCCGGGGGGCGCCGGGAAGACGTTTGCCCATGATGGCCGCGAGCTCCCCGCCGTGGACCTCGCGGACGGCGACGCGCTCGTGCTGTTCCGCGAGGTCCCGCCCCTCGGTTACCTCGCCCTGAATGAGACGGAGCGCGAAGCCAAGACCCCGAGCGCCGAGGGTGAAGCGCTCGACGCCACAGCCGGCGGTTTCACGGCCCAACTCGACTCTGCGACCGGCGCGATTCGCTCGCTGACGGGGCCGGACGGCAAGGAGCGGGTGAAACCATCTGAGTGGTCGGGCCTGAATCAGCTCGTGTATGCGCGCGGCGGCGAACACAGCGTCCTCTGGACCTCCAGCGATCGCAACGATCTCAAGAATCCGCCGCAGCTCCAGCTGAGCCAAGCCCGCCTCGTGCGCTGCCAACGCGAGCGGCTGCCGGGCATCGGTGTGCGGCTGATCGCCGAGCGCGCGCTCGAGGGATTCCCATCCATCGCCTCAACCGTGACGCTGTACGACGAGCTCCCCTGGGTGGACATCGAGAACCGAATCGTGAAAGACGGGACGTTGGTCAAAGAGGCGCTGTATGTGGCATTCCCGTTCGCATTTACGAAGCCGACCGTGGAGATCGAGGTGCCCCTGGGCCGTATGACGGTGGAGCGAGACCAGCAACCGGGCAGTTGCCGGGATTGGTACTGTCACACGCACTGGGTGTGGTTGCACGAAGGGGCCGATGGATTGTTGTGGAGCGGTCCCGACACGCCGTTGCTCACCCTCAACGATCTGTTCCGCGGCGCATGGCGGCGCTCCATCGTTCCCGACGGCACGCTGTTCGCGTATGCGATGAACAACTACTGGCACACGAACTACGCCGCCTCGCAAGCCGGGGCGGCGACGTTCCGCTTCCGGCTGTCGCTGCTGGCTCCCGGCGATGCCGCCGAGCCCGCGCGCCGCGGGTGGGCGGCGTGCGATCCCCTGTACCTGAGTCCGTCGTACGAGAACGGGGCGCCCGGTCCGCTGATCAACAAGGACCGCGCGCTGTTCATGGCCGACAAGGGTGTGCTGGTCGTCGGCGCGAAGCCCGCGGACGACGGCGAGGGCACGATCGTCAAGCTGCTCGACGTCGCCGGGCAGGCGCGGCCGGTGGGCGTGTGGCCCGCCGCGTATGCCTTCCGGCTCGCCCGCCGCACCAATCTCGTCGAGCAGAATGGCGATGCCATTCCCGTGTCCGGAGACGGCAAGGCCGCCGTCGATCTCGCCGCGTGGGGCGTCGCGGCAGCCCGGCTCTTTACACCCGCGGAGTCATCGGGTTAACGTCGAGCCATGACACAGCCAACAACTCTCGGCGACCTGAAGCAGACGGAGTGGGCGAGCCCCGCCCGGCGCCAACGCTCCGTGAAGGACGAATTGCGGGACAACCTCATTTGTCTGCTCGAGAACGGCTCACCGCTGTTCCCCGGCATCGTAGGATACGAGGAAACCGTCATCCCCCAGCTCGTCAACGCCATCCTGTCCCGTCACAACTTCATTCTCCTCGGCCTGCGCGGCCAGGCGAAGAGCCGCATCCTCCGCCAGCTCGTCACCCTGCTCGACGAGGAAATTCCGATCATCGCGGGCAGCGAGGTGAACGACGATCCGTTCCACCCGATCTCCAAGTACGGGCGCGAGCTGATCGCCGCGCACGGCGACGATACGCCGGTGGCGTGGCTGCCGCGCGACGTTCGCTTCGTCGAGAAGCTCGCCACTCCGGACGTGACGATCGCGGACATCATCGGCGACGTGGATCCGATCAAGGCGGCGCGCGGCGGACACCTGCTCTCCGACGAGCTGACGATGCACTTTGGCCTGTTGCCGCGGGCGAACCGCGGGATCTTCGCGATCAACGAGCTGCCCGATCTCGCCGGCAAGATCCAGGTCGGCCTCTTCAACATCATGCAGGAAGGCGACGTCCAGATCAAAGGCTACCCGGTGCGCCTGAACCTCGACATCGCGCTCGTCTTCACGGCGAACCCCGAGGACTACACCGCCCGCGGCAAGATCATCACGCCGCTCAAGGACCGCATCGGCTCCGAGGTCTCCACGCACTATCCGCTCAGCGTGGAGCTGGGCACGGCGATCACCCAGCAGGAAGCCTGGGTCGAGCGCAACGGTGGAGGCAGGTCGATCCGCGTTCCCGATTTCATGGCGGAGCTGATCGAGCGGATCGCCTTCGAGGCGCGCGAGGACAAACGGGTGGACCGGCGCAGCGGCGTGTCGCAGCGGCTGCCGATCAGTGTGCTCGACAACGTGGTCTCGAATGCCGAGCGGCGCACGATCGTCACCAAGGAACGGACGGTGGTGCCGCGCGTCTCCGACGTGTACGCCGCCCTGCCCGCGATCACGGGCAAACTCGAGCTCGAGTATGAAGGCGAGCTGCAGGGCGCCGAGACGATTGCCAAGGACCTGATCCGCCGCGCCGCCGGGCGTACGTTCGAGGGTCGCGTGGGCGGCGCCAACGTGGACGATATCGTCCACTGGTTTGATGAGGGCGGCGCGCTCAAGATCACTCCCGACGAGCGGTCCGAGTCCCTACTCAAGGGTTTCAGTGTCGTGCCAGGACTACTCGCCCTCGTGGATCAGGTGGGGCTCGCCGGCAAGAAGGACCCCGCCACGATCGTGTCGGCCTGCGAGCTCGTGCTCGAAGGCCTGGTGGCCGAGAAGCGGATCGCGCGCAGTGAAGAGTTGGGCTACGTCCGCGCTCGCTCGGAGCAGAAACCCCCCTTTGGGAAAGGCCCCGGCGGACCGGGGAACCCGGGGGGCGGGCCGAACCTCTTCACCTAACCCTCTTCATATCCGGGAGTCACCATGGGCGAGCTCGTCTTTGGTCTCGTGCTCCTCGCGGTCGCATTCTTCCTTCGCCTCGGTGCCGCGACCGTGCGCACCGAAGGCAGTAGCGGCCGGCCGATCGGTGGGGCGCTCCGCGTCCTGAGTCTCGCGGCCCTCGTCGTCGGTGTCCTGGTGGTATTGGGATCGACGCTGGTCGTGATCAATGCCGGCCAAGTCGGCGTGCGGCACGCCTTCGGCTTCGTGGACCCGAAGCCCCTGCTGCCGGGGATCCGCATGGTCACGCCCTGGTCCTCCGTCGAGCGGTTCACCACCCGCGAAGAGCAGTACCCGTTCACCGGGGATCAGGTCGAAGAGATCGCCGCGCTCTCGAGCGAGCAGATGGGGATGACCGTGGACGTGGGAATTCGCTGGCAGATCGATCCCCAGCAGGCCTCGAAGATCTATACCGAGATCGGCGATGAGAATCAGATCCACAGCGCGGTCCGCAACGCCATCCGTAAGGGCGTGCGCGACGGGATGGTGCAGTACTCGATCAACGACATCTCCAAGCGCACCCAGATCGCGCACACGATGGAAGCGCTGGTGGACTCGGCGCTGGTGACGCAGCCGCGTGCCGGGGGGCCGCCGTTCCGGATCGCGACTGTCACCGCCTTTTTCCTGCGCGACCTGCAGCCGCCGGCGCAGGTCGTGCAGGCGATCAACAACAAGATCGCGCAGGAGCAGCAGGTCGAGACGGAGCGGCACCGCGTCGAGGTCGCGCGCCTCCAGGCCGAGCAGCAGCGGCTGCTCAACCAGACGCTCACCGCCGAGGCGCTGACGCGGCAGTATTTCGACGTGCTGCGTGAGCTGAAGGCGTCGAACAACCTGGTGATCCTGGTGCCTACCGAAGGCGGGATCCCGGTCCTGAACATCGGCGATCTGCGACGCAACCTGCGACAGCAGTGACGGCGCCGCCGCTCGTCACGATCACGCGCCAGTACGCCTCGGGCGGCTCCGAGATCGCGCGGCTCGTGGCCCAGCGGTTGGGCTGGACACTGATCGACAACGAGTTCGTCGATCAGGTGGCGCGCCTCGCCGGCCTGTCTCCCGACGAGGTCGCCCGGCGCGAGGAGCGCGCGCCCGGGCTGCTCGAGCGGCTGGCGCGGACCCTCGCCGTCGCGTCACCCGAGATGTTCATCACGACCGCGGGGGCGCCGCCCGCGGTCGAGGCGGACGAAGCCAGTCTCATACAGGTGACCGAACGGGTCATCGCGGAAGCGGCGGCGGAGGGGCGCGTCGTGTTGGTGGGCCGTGGAGCACAGGCTGTCCTCGCAACCCGCCCCAACGCCCTGCATGTCTATGTCGTGGCGAGCAAACCGTGGCGCAAGCGGCACGCGATAGACCGCCTCGGCGTAAACCTCGCGGACGTCGACAGAGTCTTGGAAGAGACGGATCGGCAGCGCGACCAGTACGTGCAGACGCACTACGGCCGTGATCGCCAGGACCTCACGGTCTACGACATGGTGCTGAACGCGGAACGGCTGGGGTTTGAGGGTGCGGCGGCGTTGATCGTGGCCGAGGCGAAACGGCGAGGATGGAGCTGAGTGCGCTTACTGCGCACGCCGTAGCTCCGCCACTCGCCACCCCGCGATCAGCATCGCCAGCGCGCTCACTACGCCGCCCGCGGTCACCGCGGCGGGTGCGCCGAACCGCTCGGCGAATACGCCCGCCTGGAATGCACCCAGCGGCGCCATCCCCACGAACATGAACGAGTAGAATCCCATCACCCGCCCACGCAGGTGATCGGGCACCAATGTCTGGAGCAGCGTATTGGTGAGCGCGTTGTTCACAATCATGGATGCGCCGACGAGGACAAGCAGCGCCAGCGACAGCGGGAACACCCGCGAGCTCGCGAACACCGTCAACAACAGGCCGAACGTCGTACCGGCGACGACGAGGGTGCGGCCCTTGCGGATGCGCTGTCCCAGCACCGCCACCCCGAGCGCGCCCCCGACGGCGCCGAGTCCGACGGCGGCGCTGAGCACGCCGTAGCCTCGCGCGCCCACCCGCAGGACGTCGCGCGCAAAGACGGGCATCAGCAGCAGGAAGGGAAACCCGAAGATGCTGATGATCGCGGTGAGCACGACCAGCGTGGACACCCGCCGGTCCCCCCGGAGGAACGCGAGCACTTCCCGGAATCCCTGCCAGGCCGATAAATGCGTGGTCTGCGGGATGTGCGAAGGAAGCCGCATGGCCAGCAGGCTGGCGATCACGGCCAGGTAGCTCAGGCCATTCAGGAAGAAGCACACCGCCACGCCCTTGGAGCCGATCAGAAATCCCGCGATCACGGGCCCGAGCACTCGCGTCAGATTGAAGATCGACGTGTTGAGCGCAATGGCGTTCATCAGGTCTTCTTTGCCCACCATCTCGTAGATGAACGACTGGCGGGTGGGGATATCGAACGCGGCGACGACGCCGAGGAATGCGGCGAGGATCATCACGCTGCCGGTCGTGACGTGTCCGCTCCACACCAGCGCCGTGAGGGCGAACGCCTGCAGCATCTGCAGCGATTGCGTGATGAGGACGGTGCGGCGCTTGTCGGTGCGATCCGCGATCACGCCCGCATAGAGCGTGAACACGAGCACGCCGAGCGAGCCCAGGGCCGACACCAGGCCCAGGTAGAAGGGGGAGTTCGTGAGCTGCAGGACCAGCCACCCCTGGGCGACCGACTGCATCCAGGTGCCGGTGAGCGAAACGGTCTGGCCGAAGAGGAAGAGGCGGAAGTTGCGGTGGGCGAGGGCCCCGAATCCGTAGCGCCGCGCGGCCTCCGTCAAGCCGGGCGCCTCACTTGCGCTCCACGTCTGCCACCCAAATGTCGCTCTGGAGGTCGCCCAGGGTGAGGTAGAGCATCGCGCCGCGTATGCGGAACCCGAAGCGGTGCCAGGGACGGGTGGGATCGTCGAAGCGAACGGCGACAAGCGAGGTGCCGCCGGACGCGGGGACGACCCGTACGCTGACGCCGCTCGAGTCGGCGAAGAGGTAGTACACGTACCGACCGTCAGCCGACCATTGCGCAACCCCTACCGGCGCATTCGGCGACCCCGGCATGAGGCGACGGGCGGGACCGCCCCCGGCTGGGACGACGACCAGCCCACGATCGGTGCATCCGCACGCAACCAGTCGACCGTCGGGGGACCATGCACCCACGGTACCGGATGCGATGACCGACTCAACGACCAGAGCGAGCTCCTCCGGCGGGGACCAGCTGCCGTCGGCACGGCGCGTAAAGATGTGAAATCGGGGGTTCGTGCCTTGATTGGCCAATAGCAGCAGACGGCGACCGTCGGGCGACCACTCCGGCGCGCGCTCGTCGTCCGCGCCCTTCGTGACCTGCACCGGCTCGCCGCCTTCGGCGGGCATGACGAACACCTCGCGATGGTCCCCCCGGAAGGCATGGAAGGCGATTTCCCGCCCGTCCGGTGACCACGCCGGCCAGAAAACATCCCCGGGACCATTCGTGAGCTGCTCGGGCTCGCCCCCGCTCATGCGAACACGGTAGATCTGCTGCGTACCGCCGCGGTTGGAGTCGAACACGAGCCACTGCCCATCGGGCGAGATGTCGAATGCCTCGATCGTTTGGTTGCCCGCGGTGACCGGCCGGGCCTGGGAGACGGACACGGCACTGGTCGGGATGACGGGGACAGACCAGACGTTCGAGGTTTCGGTGAACGCCGAGTAGGCGAACCGCGCGCCGTCTGCCGAAAGGCTAATGCCGTGCGCGTTGAGGCCGGTCGTAACGCGCAGGGGCGGACCGGCCGGAGGTCCTGAGCGGGTCAGGGCCATTTGGTAGACGTCTCGACCGCCACCGCGACTGGAGACGTACATCAGCGGCCCTCCGGGCACCCACGTCGGGCTGACGTTGAGCGATTGGTCGTCCGTCACGCGTACCGGCGTACCGCCCGCCGCCGCCACGACCCAGATGGCGCTTGGGGCGATGTTCCCAATCCCCAACCCCCCCAGGACAAATCCGGGATTGCCGGCCACGTACGCGATCCAGCGGCCGTCGGGCGACCAGGCGAGCGAATGCACCTCCCTCCCCACCGTGACGAGCCGCGCCTCCCCTCCGTCCAGCGCCCGCACGAACAGGGAATCGCGCCGCGCGAAAACGAAGGACCGTCCGTCCGGCGCGATCGGCCCTGGGATCGGACCGCCGTCGACCGCGGGGATCAGCACGCGGGACGCGCCGCCCAGCGCGGGAACGATCTCGACTCCGCGCGGCGACTGGAACAGAATCCGCTGGCCGTCCGGCGCCCAGAAGGGGAAGCGGGCGGCACCCCTCGTGACGGCAATCGGGGCACCGCCGTCCGCTTGGCGCACGCGCAGCCCCGCTCCCGTCGTGTAGGCGATGAGCTTGCCGTCTGGAGACAGTGCCGGATCGAGCTCGAGGCCGGGATCGAGCGTCACCTGCGTCCGGCGCCCCAGCTGGAGCGGAGCGGGCGCGCCGCGCCGCATTAGGAGGACGCCGATTGTGAGCACGAGCAGGACGCCGACGACCCCCACGACGGCTCCCGCCGTTCGGGGGCGGAGAGCTGTAAACGCAGCAACCGGACGAGAAGAGGTGGGCGTGATGCCGCCCGAGGGCGTGGCGAGCGGCTCGAGTTGTGCCAACAGCTCGTCCGCCGTCTGCCAACGGTCCGCCGGGCGCTTGGCGAGGCACTTCATCAACACCCCGGCGAGGGCCGGCGAAACCTCCGGCCGATGCTTGGTCATCGGCTCGGGCTGCTGGGTTACCTGCGCCGCCAGCGTCTCCTGCGGGGTTCGGCCCGCAAACGGCGGCCGCCCTGTCAATAACTCGTAGCCCAACACCCCCACGGCGTAGAGATCCACGCGGTGATCGAGGTGCGGGTCGGCCGCCGCCTGCTCAGGGGCCATGTACGCGGGCGTTCCCAGCGCCACTCCGATCGAGGTGAGCGTATGTCGCCCCGTCGCCTCGCTGACCGCCTTCGCGACGCCGAAGTCGGTCACGAGTGCGTGACGCCCGGAGAGCAGCACGTTGTCGGGTTTGATGTCGCGGTGGACCACGCCATGCGCGTGCGCATGACTCAGCGCGTCCACAACCTCGATCAGGACTTTCACCGCGTCGTGGACGGGCAGCTCGCCGTGGTGGGCCAACCGATCACGCAGGGACTGGCCCTCAACAAACGGCATCACGTAATAGAAGAACCCGTCGGCCTCACCCGAGTCGAGCAGCGGCAAGATGTGCGGGTGCTGGAGCTGGGCGGCGACATCGATCTCGCGGGAGAACCGCTCGGCCCCCAACGTGGCGGCGATCTCGGGCCGCAGCACCTTCACCGCCACCTTGCGGTGGTGCCTGACGTCCTGGGCTAAGTAGACCGTCGCCATCCCCCCCGCGCCCAGCTCCCGCTCGATCGTGTAGCGGCCGGCGAGGGCGGAGCGGAGGCGGTCGAGCATGGGGTGGCGCGAAGTTAACGCTTTGCCGCGGTACCCCGCCACACGGAACTGATTGCGCGGCGCTAGGCCGGGGCGCGACATTGTAAGCAGGCGATGAAATACACGACCTATAGCCGCTACGTCCCGGGCGTGCTGGAGACGCTCAATCTCCAGGCTCTGCTCGACCAGCTCGCCGACTTCTTGCTCCAATCGGGCTTCGCCGGAGGCGCGTACTCGCATCCGTTCTGGGGGGAGTTCGGCGAAGAGGACCCGGACCGCTCACTAGACGCGCTGCGCCAGGCGATCCTCCAGGCCCTGATGGACTCGGGGCAGCTCACGCCCGAGATGCTCACCGCGCTGCGCGGCGACTCCACGGGCGACGCCCAACGCGACGCCGAGCTGCAGCAGCAGCTCGCCGAGCTGCTCGATCAGATCGTGCAGAAGCTGATCGACGAAGGCTACCTCAACCTGCAGCAGGCCCCGAAGCTCCCCGGCAGCCAGCAGCCGGTGCTCGGCCCAGGCGGCATGGCCAAGGAAGCGGCCCAACAGGTGCAGTTCAATCTCACCGACAAGGGCATCGACTTCCTCGGCTACCGCACGCTCAAGCATCTGCTCGGCAGCATCGGGAAGTCGAGCTTCGGCGCCCACGACACCGAGCATCTCGCGACCGGCGTCGAGGCGGAAGCGGCGAGCAAGCGCTACGAGTACGGCGACACGCTCAATCTCGATGTGAACGCCACGCTGTCGCACGCGCTCAAGCGCGAGGGCCTGGGCGTGCCGATCAACCTCGAGTACGACGATCTCATGGTGCACCAGGCCGAGTACCGCTCGTCGTCGGCGACGGTGCTGATGCTCGACTGCTCGCACTCGATGATTCTGTACGGCGAGGATCGCTTCACACCCGCCAAGAAGGTGGCGCTCGCGCTCACCCACCTCATCCGCACGCAGTTCCCGGGCGACACGCTGCGCGTGGTGCTGTTCCACGACACGGCCGAGGAAATTCCGCTCGCGCAGCTGGCACACGCGCAGGTGGGACCGTATCACACGAACACGACGGAAGGGTTGAAGCTGGCGCGGCGGATTCTGATGGGACAGCGCAAGGACATGCGCCAGATCATCATGATCACGGATGGCAAGCCGTCGGCGCTCACGCAGCCCGACGGGCGAATCTACGTGAACTCGATGGGGCTCGATCCCCACATCCTGCAGGCGACCTACCGGGAAGTCGCGTTGTGCCGGCGCAGCGGCATCATGATCAACACGTTCATGCTGGCGCGGGACCGCAGCCTGGTGGAGTTCGTGAAGAAGGTTTCCGCGATCTGCCGCGGCAAGGCCTACTTCACGAACACGATGACACTGGGCCAGTTCATCCTGATGGACTTCATGCGGCGCAAGACGCGCCGCGTCAGCTAGCTCTTACCTCAAGGCTTCTCCGGCTTCGACACGATCACGCTCTGCGACAGCGCGACCGCCCCGAGACTCGCAATGCCTCCCCCGAAATACGCCTCCTCCCCATGCTCACTCACGTCGAGACCGGTCAGCTCGTCGGCCACGGTCGCCCGCGCGCCCAACGTCGCCCTGACCAGCGCAAGAATCACCAGCGTGCCGACCCCCGAGATCGCAATGGCGGCGAGCACGGCGTACAGCTGCACCAGCATCTGCCCCGGGTTCCCGGCGAGCAGCCCTGCCCCGCCACCCGGATTCGCGATCTTGGAGGCGAACACGCCGGTCAGGAGCGCCCCGGCGATCCCCGCGAGGCCATGGCACGAGAACACGTCCAATGAATCATCGAGGCGGCTGCGCGAGCGCATCTCGATCGCGAAATTGCTGATGATGGCGCACACCACGCCGATTGCGAGCGCCGCCGGCGCCGTCACGTAGCCGGCCGCGGGGGTGATGCCCACGAGTCCGACGACTGCGCCGGTCGCGGCACCGACCGCCGTCACTTTGCCCGAGCGCCACAGATCGAGTATCGCCCACGTGAGGACCGCCGACGACGCCGCCGCGTTCGTGTTCACGAACGCGAGTGCGGCGATCCCGTTCGCCGCGAGCGCGGAGCCGGCGTTGAACCCGAACCATCCGAACCACAGCAGGCCGGTGCCGATCAGCACGAGCGGCACGCTGTGGGGCGACAGCGGCATGCGGCGGAAATCCCGGCGCGGCCCCAGGAACCAGGCCGCGACCAGCGCCGACACGCCGGCGCTGATGTGCACCACGGTCCCACCGGCGAAGTCGAGCGCCCCGCGCGTCTGCAGCCAGCCGCCCGCGCCCCACACCCAGTGTGCCAGCGGAGCATAGACCAACGTGGACCAGAGCAACAGGAAGACGAGGTAAGCACGGAAGCGCATGCGCTCGACGATCGCGCCCGAGATCAGCGCCGGCGTGATCACGGCGAACATCGCCTGAAAAACCGCGTGCGCCTGGTGCGGGATGGTGGCCGCATAGGTGGGATTAGGATCGAGCCCCACGCCTCGGAAGCCGAGCCACGCGAAACCCCCGAGCCACGGCGAGCCGGGCGCGAACGCGAGCGAGTAGCCGATCAACACCCACTGCACGCCGATGGCGCCGAGCGCGACCACGCTCATCATCATCGTGTTGAGGGAATTCTTCGAGCGCACGAGCCCGCCGTAGAAGCAGGCCAACCCGATCGTCATCAACAGCACCAGGGCGCTCGAGGCGAGCACCCACGCCGTATCCCCAGCCGAGATCTCCGGGGTGGCCGCGGGGATCATGCGCCCTCGGTGCCGGCCGCCCGCAGCGCGGCCTGCTGGACCTCGTCGGCGTTCACCGCGGTGAGCGCGTCGTTGTTGCGCTCGCCCGTGCGAATGCGAATGACCTGCTCGATCGGCTGCACGAAAATCTTGCCGTCCCCCACTTCACCGGTGCGCGCCGACGACAGGATCGCCTGGATCGTCGGCTCGACGAACGGCTCGGAAACGGCCATTTCGATGCGGACCTTCTCGTGAAACTCCATCACCAGTGTGGTGCCGCGGTATTGACTCAGCACCTCGTGCTCACCCCCGTGGCCGCTCACGCGACTGAGGGTGATGCCGGTGACGCCGGCGCGGAACAGCGCCGTCTTGACCTCGGGCAGCCGCTCGGGCCGGACGATGGTCGTGATCAATTTCATTGCGACCTCCCTCTCGACTGACCACGGGGGAACGCCTGGAACACGAGCTGCGACAGGTCGCGTACCAGTGCGTACGCGTCCTCATCCTTCTGAATGCCACCGGTCAACACCACCAGCACGTAGCGGCCGGCCCCCGCGTCCGCCGGCTCGACGAGCGCGGCGTCATGATAGACGACTTGGGCGATCCATCCGGTCTTGTGGTATACCGGCGTACCCGCCGGCAGGCCGGCGGGAATCCCTTCGTTGAACCGCTGGCGTCCGAGGATCGCGAGCATCTCCCGGCACGACGCCGGCGACGCCGCTCGGCCCTCCGCAATGGCGGCGAGCAGCACGCCGAGATCGCGCGCGCTGGTGGTGTTGTTCAGGCCCGCGCGGTACGCCTTACCGTCCTCGACGCCGCGGAGCACCAGGATCGAATCGGCGCCGAGGGAATGGGCCGTAGCATTCGCGCGTCTCGCGTCCACGCGAGCGATGAGCAGGTTCGTCGCGAGATTGCTCGAGACTGTTTCCATCAGCTCGATTAGGTCCCGGATCGCGACCCGCTCACCCACGCGCGCGTACAGCGACGAATCGGAGTCGTCCGCCTTGTCCAGCTGATACGTCGAGGTATCAACGATCGAGCGGAACCTGTTCGTGACGGTGATGGAGTCGTCGAGCGAGAACAGCCCAGCGTCCCGGTCCCGAAACAGCTGAATCATCACCGGGACTTTCATGGTGCTGGCGGCGTGGAACCGCGTCGCGGCTCTCACGGTTAGGGAGTCGCCGCCGGAAAGGTCATGGAAGTAGAGTCCCACCGCCCGGGCGGGAGCGCGGGCGATGCGCGCTTCGACGCGCACCCGCAGCGTCGTAGTATCGGGGGACGCTTGGACGAGCGTGAGCAGCAGGAGTGCGAGCGTTCCCATACTGCGCACTAAGATACCCTATAGATTCAAGGCCGTGAGCGAGTTCGTCTTCGGCACCCACAACGCAGCCTTCGTGCAGGCGATGTACGAAGACTATTTGCGCGACCCATCTTCAGTCGGGGAGGAATGGCGGCAGCTGTTCGATAACGGGAAGCTGGCGGAGCTGCCCATCATCCCGACAGACCGGGGCGAGGTCGTCGCGCAGGTACCAGTCCCCTCGCCGCCTGCTCCCCGCTCCCCGCTCCCTGCTCCCGGTGCCATGCCAATCACCGGCCCCGCGGCGCGACTCGTCCAGAACATGACCGATTCCCTCTCGGTCCCCACTGCCACGTCGTTCCGCGACATCAACGCGCTGGCGCTCGACGCCCGGCGCAAAGCGCTGAACGCCCAGCTCGCCGCCAGCGGCAAGAAGATCTCGTTCACGCACCTGATCGCCTACGCCATTGTCCGGGCGGCAAAGCGGTTCCCGGTGATGACGCACGCGTTCCAGGACATCGAGGGCAAGCCGCACCGTCTCGATCCCGGCGGCGTGAGCCTCGGCCTCGCCGTGGACGTCGAGAAGAAGGACGGCAGCCGCGCGCTGGTCGTCCCCGTCATCAAGCACGCAGAAACGATGGATTTCGCTGCCTTCCACACGGCCTACGAGGCGTTGGTCGAAAAGGCGCGTACGGCCAGACTCCTGCCCGATGATTTTGCTGGCGGCACGATCACCCTCACCAACCCGGGCACGCTCGGCACGGTGGCGTCGGTGCCCCGCCTGATGAAAGGCCAAGGCTCGATCATCGCCACGGGCGCGATCCGCGACGTCGCAGGCACGAAAGTCATCACCATCACGAGCACCTACGACCATCGCATCATCCAGGGGGCGGAGTCGGGGATGTTTCTCCGTACCCTCGACTCGCTGTTGCAGGGAGAAAAACGGTTCTATGAAGGAGTGGCGCAGAGCCTGGGCGTGACGGGAGGGGAGACGGGGGAGGAGGGACGGGTCGTTCCAGCCACGACCTCGTCCCCCGTCCCTCGTCCCCCGTCATCCGACGATCTGCGGAGCGTCGCCGCCGCCATGGCCCTCGTCCGCGCTCACCGCGCGTTCGGCCATCTTGCGGCGCGACTGGACCCACTCGGCAGCGATCCGCCGGGCGACCCGTCCCTCGATCCCGGCCCCCTGGGCCTCACGCCCGAGGTGATGGCGCGGATCCCTGCCGAGGTCCTCCGCATCTACGTCCCCGGCAAGACGCTCGCCGAAGCGCTCCCCCATCTGCGCGCGACCTACTGCGGGACGATCGCCTACGAAGTCGAGCACATCGGCAGCCATCAGGAGCGCGTGTGGCTGCGCCAGGTGATCGAGTCCGGCGAGCACCGGCGGCCGCTGTCGCCCCCGGAGAAGAAGGAGCTGCTCGCGCGCCTCACGGCGGTGGACACGCTGGAGCGCTTTCTGCACAAGGCCTATCTCGGGCAGAAACGGTTCTCGATCGAGGGGCTCGATATGACGGTCCCGATGCTCGACCTCACGATCGAGCTCGCCGGCAGGCAGGGCGCGCGCAAGGTCACGATCGGAATGGCGCACCGCGGCCGCCTCAACGTGCTCGCGCACGCCGTGAACGTCCCCTACGAGACGATCTTCGCGGAATTCGAAGGCGGCCGGCACGTGCAGGAGACGTCGGAGCCAGAACGCGGGACGGGCGACGTCAAATACCATCACGGCGCCGAAGGCGTGTATCGCACGGCCGATGGGAAATCGGTGGCTGTGTCGCTGGCCCCGAACCCGAGCCATCTCGAGGCCGTGAATCCCGTCGTAGAAGGCCGTGCCCGTGCCGACCAGACCACGCGGCGAGGCCCGCAAGCACGTCATGACGACACCGTCGGGCTGCCGGTGCTGCTCCACGGCGACGCCGCATTCGCGGGCCAGGGCGTGGTGGCCGAGACGTTCAACCTGGCGCGGCTGCGCGGCTACACCACCGGCGGCACGTTCCACCTGATCCTGAACAATCAGGTGGGCTTCACAACCGATCCCCGGGACGGCCGCTCCACCGACTACTCGAGCGACCTGGCCAAGGGCTTCGACGCGCCGATCATCCACGTGAATGCCGACGATCCCGAAGCCTGCCTCGCTGCGGTACGGCTCGCGATGATGTATCGGGAAAAATTCCACGGCGATATGGTCATCGACCTCGTCGGCTACCGCCGTTATGGCCACAACGAGGGCGACGAGCCCGCCTACACGCAGCCCTTGATGTACGAGCGCATCAAGCAGACGCCGCCGGTGCGGCAGAAATACGCGGGGCAGCTCGTGAAAGAGCGCGTGATTGACGCCGCCCAGGCCGACGCCGAGGCAGAGGCGGCCTACCAGCGGCTCGCCGCCTTGCAGCAGGCGGTAAAGACTGGACAGCGCACCGAAGATCTGCAGCGCATCAAGCGTCAAGCGGCGCTCCCCCCCGAGCCCGACACCGCCGTGGCGGCCAAGCTCCTGACGAAGCTCAACGCCGAGCTGCTCGCGGTGCCTGATGGCTTCACCGTCCACCCCAAGCTCCAAAAGCAGTTCGAGCGGCGCCGGTCACTGGAAGACATTGAATGGGCTCACGCCGAAGCACTGGCGTTTGCCTCGCTCCTGGCGGATGGCACCCCGATCCGTTTGACCGGGCAGGATACGGAACGCGGCACGTTCAGCCAGCGCCACCTGGTTCTCCACGACGTGCACACGGGCAAGCCGCACACGCCGATTCAAAATCTGCCCGAGGCGCTGGCGCCGTTCGAGCTACACAACAGCCCGCTGTCGGAGTTCGCCTGTCTCGGCTTCGAGTACGGTTATGCCGTAGCGGCGCCCGAGGCCTTGGTGGTATGGGAGGCGCAGTTCGGGGATTTTGCCAACGGCGCCGAGGTGATCATCGACCAGTTCATCATCGCCGGGCTCGCCAAGTGGGGAGAGACGTCCCGGCTGAGCCTGCTGCTGCCACACGGGTACGAAGGTCAGGGCCCCGAGCACTCGAGCGCCCGGCTCGAGCGTTTCCTCGCCCTCGGCGCCGAGGGCAACATCCGCGTGGCGAACTGCACGACGCCGGCGCAGTACTTCCATCTCCTCCGACGCCAAGGCCGCCACGCCGAGATCCGCCCGCTGGTCGTGATGACGCCCAAGAGCCTGCTGCGCCTCCCAGCGGCGACTTCGCGGCTCGATGACTTCGCGAAGGGCAGGTTCAGACCCGTGCTGTGGGATCACGAGCGGACTGATCCGGACCGGATTACGCGGCTGTTACTGTGCAGCGGCAAAGTGTACTACGACATCATCGCGTCGCCGCGACGGACGGACACGCCTCAGGTCGCGATCGGGCGTGTGGAGCTGCTCTATCCCTTCCCCGCCGCCGAGATCGGCGAGTACGCCCGCCGCTATCCGAATCTGAAGGAAGTCGTGTGGGTGCAGGAGGAGCCGCGCAACATGGGCGCGCGGAAGTTTGTGCTCCCCAAGATTCGCGACGTCATCCCACAGTCGGTCGCGCTCTTGGACGTGTCGCGGCCCGAGCGTTCCAGTCCCGCCGAGGGGTATCCCGCCGCGCACAAGATCGAGCAGGATCGGATCGTCGCTGCGGCGTACGGTTCCTAAAACCCTCTCAAGCCAAGAATACGTGCGATGATCGGTGCAATATCGGTCTGACGCATGACTGGTTGAGTCGCACCCCGGCGCACACCCGACCCCGACATCAAGAAGAAGGCGTATAACGCCGGCCGACGCGGATCGTAGCCGTGCCCTCCTCCCCGCCGCGGCGCGACGAGCTCCCCCCGGTATCCCTCGCGCGAGTAAAACCCGTCGTTCAGGTCCAACGCCCACAGCGCCCGCGGGTCACTCCCCAAGGCAAAGAGCGTATCGCGCGGCCACACTGCACGAATCGGCTTGCCCGGGCCGATGAGCGAGTCCGGGATGGCGGCGCGGATCCGTGCCGCGAGCCCGTGGTCGCTCGAGTCGCGGGGCAGGATCATGACGCTGCCCCCATTCGTAAGAACCGCGGCATCCCAGGAGGTCACACGTCCCGCAGTATCCAACGTCACGAGCCCGGCACGCGCCAGGAGCACACCCGGGCGGAAGCCAAGCTGGTAGCTGAGGAAGCCGTGATCCGACGTGATCACGACCGTGGTCTGCCGGCCGGCTTCCGTCGCACGCACCGCGTCGAGCAGCCGGCCCAGCTCACGGTCGACTTTGCGGAGGGCGAGCACGACGGAATCGCTCCAGACACCGTAGTCGTGCTTGCGGTCATCGAGGTCGATAACGTGGATCGCGAGCAGATCAGGATCCCACCGCCGCAGGATCGCCGCCGCCCAGTCGGCACGCAGCGAGTCCTTGAATGCACCGGTGACCGGGGCGCCGAGTGAGTCGAGAAGCCCCGGCGTGCCCCGCCGCCGCATCACGGCGAGATCCGAGTCACCGAACTTTCGCGCATCCCAGATCTCGGCCAGGTTGTATGTGATCGACGTGTCGCCCGCCGTGACGGGCCACCCCACCGTCGCCGTTTTCAGTCCGGCGGCATGCGCCGCATCGAACAGCGTCGGGACCCGGATGGCATCCGCGTCCCAATACCAGATCTCTAGCCGGCTCGTGTCGGTCGGAGGCGAAAACACCCGATTCGAGTAGATCCCGTGCCGCGCCGGGGGGACACCCGTGATGATCGTCGTATGCGACGGATACGTCACACTCGGGAACGATCCGATCACACCGGCCGACAGCGCCCCCGCGCGCCGCAGCGAGTCAAGCACTCCAAGCCGCACCCCCGCCGATTCGGCGCGCTGCAGGTCACGCGCCCACAACCCATCTACGGACACGAGCACCACTCGAGGGCGTGGCGCGCGCGCGGCACAGCCGAGCGCCAACGGCAGGAGTGCAACGAGAAACACGAGCGCACGTTTCATTCCATTAAGTTAAGCCATGCCTCCGGCGCTGACTGTCGTCCGCTATGCCGTCTTCGGCTTCGTGGCCCTCGCGGCGCTCGCCGCCCTCGGCTCCTGGCTCGTGCGCACGCGCCGTGTCTCGCCCTTCGGCGCGCTGGGCCGCGGCCTGCGGTCGGCGACCGATCCGATCCTCGGACCGGTCGAGCGCCGGCTGGTCCGGATGGGGGGGAATCCCGCCCATGCCGGGGGATGGCTGATCGTCCTCACCGCTGTAGTGGGAGTCATCCTGTTGTCGCTGTTGGGATGGTTGCTCGCGACGTTCCAGACGGTGCGGCTCGCAGCCGGAGGCGGACCACGCGCCACGGCCGCCCTGGTCATCGAGCTTGCCTACAACGTGCTGAAATTCGCGCTGTGGGCGCGAATAATCGGTTCGTGGTTTGGCATTGGCCGCTATTCGCGCTGGATGCGACCCGCCTACATCCTCACCGACTGGATCGTCGAACCGATCCGGCGCATCGTGCCACCGCTCGGCCCCTTCGACGTGAGCCCGCTCGTGGCATGGCTCGCGCTGTGGGTGTTGCGGAGCGTCCTCATCTCGATGCTGAGCCTCTGACCGCCCGCATCCTGGAGGGTGTGTGAACCTGCTCAAGACGCTCGTCAACTTCGTGGTCAGCACGATCGTCGGCGCGCTGGGCTACTGGCTGTTCGGCCCCTTTGGCGCCATCCTCGGCTTTATCGCGGGGGGATTGGTGGCGTGGTGGGTGGTGCGGAAGATGGACGTTTGAAGACCCGCAGCAGGTAATAGAGTGAGGGAAACAGGACGATCGCTCCGACGCTCACGGCGCCCAACGCCAGCTGGAGTGTGACGCGAGGAGCGGCGGCGGCGGCGATCGTCAAGTCGGGTGGCAGCAGGTAGGGATACTGCGCAAGACCCCAACCCCACAGGATCAACGTGACCTGCGCCGCCGCGGCAACGCGCGCGGCACGATAGCGGCGGGTCCACAGCGCCCAGAACGCCGTGACCGCCGCGCCACCCGTCAGCACGTGCAGCGTCACCGCCCAAGGCGCGCCAACCAGACCTCTGCCGACGAACGACGCCTGATGCGACAGCAGCAACCCGAGCGCTGCCGTCACGAACACCGCCACCCCCGCCCCGATTGCCCGGAGGCGGAAGTCCTCTTGCAGATCACGGTCCCGGGCTTCGAGCGTCAGATACACCGCCGCGAGAAACGCGAAACAGGCGAGCGCGAACAGTCCCACGGCGAAGGGAAACGGTTTGAGCCACGGCGCGACGTACGCTTCGTAGAACTGCCCCCCGCTCCCCGCCCCCTGCTCCCCTGCGGCTCCCGACGCCACCGCTCCCACCGCAACGCCGAGCAGTATCGGCGTGACCAAGCTCGCGACGGCAAAGACCTGTCCCCAATGCTTTTCTTCTTCGCGATCGCCGCCGTAGCTCCGGAATGTGAACGCCGACCCGCGCAGCACGATCCCGATCAGGACGAGCGTGAGCGGGACGTGCAGGGCAATCGCCACCCGGGCGAACGCCGGGGGGAAGCACGTGAACAGCAGCACGACGGCGAGAATCAGCCAGACGTGGTTCGCTTCCCACACGGGGCCGATCGCGTGCGCGATGAGGTCGCGCTGGCGGGCGCGGCGGGGGGGGGGACCGGACGCGAGCAGGTCCCAGACGCCGCCGCCAAAATCCGCGCCGGCGAGCAGCACGTAGGCCGTGAGCGCGGCGAGGATGATCCCGGCGAGGAGATCCGGAAGAGAGAGCGTCATGCGTGGGCGGTCCGCACGATCTGTCGATAGAGCAGCCACGTCACGACGGCGCCCAGTCCGCAATACAGGAGCGTGAACACCGTGAACGTCACGATAAGGCCCGGCATGGGCGTGACGGCGTCCGCTGTCTTGAGCACGCCAACAATCACCCAGGGCTGCCGGCCCAGCTCCGTGGCCATCCAGCCTGCTTCGACGGCGATGAAACCGCACGGGGTGGCGATCGCCACCGCCCACAGGAACCGCCGCTGCGCCGTGACGTCGCGCTTGCGCCACGCCAGCCAACCGGCCCAGACCCCGACGAGCGCGAGATACGTCCCCAGGGCGACCATCACCTGAAACGACAGATGCACGAGCGGAACGTTGGGCCATTCATCGCGCGGGACGATATCGAGCCCCTTCACTTCCGCGCGCGGGTCGTGAAAGGCGAGCAGTGACAGTCCGTAGGGGATCTTGATGCCGAGCTTCGTTGTGCGCCGGTCCGTGTCGGGCCAGCCGCCCAAGGTCAGCGGCGCGCCCACCCGCGTGTCGAACAGGGCTTCCATTGCGGCGAGCTTCACGGGCTGGTGGCGCGCCACGTGACGCGCGGCGATGTCGCCGGCGAGCGGCTGTAGCACGGCGGCCGGCGCCCCTACCAGAAGTCCGATCGCCAGCGCGTGACGGTTAAAGGTGCTCGTGCGGTTCTTAAGGAGGATGAAGGCGTGGATGCCGGCGACGCCGAACCCCGTGGCGACGTACGCGGCCAGGGTCATGTGGAGCGCTTGCGGAAATGCGGCCGGATTGAGCATCGCCGCGATCGGGTCGATGCTCGCGAACTTCCCATCGACCAGGATGAAGCCGGTCGGCGTGTTCATCCATGCGTTCGCGATCACGACGAAGATCCCCGACGCTGCGCCGCTGACGGCAACCAGCACCCCAGCGAGCAGATGAGCGCGCGGTGACACCTTCTCCCACCCGTAGAGGTAGATGCCGAGGAAGATCGCTTCCGTGAAGAACGCGAACCCCTCGAGTGAGAAGGGCATCCCGATGATCGGGCCCGCGAGCTCCATGAACCGTGGCCACAGGAGTCCCAACTCGAAGGAGAGCACCGTGCCCGATACCGCGCCCACCGCGAACAGGATCGCGGTGCCGCGTGCCCAGCGCTTGGCGAGATCGAGATAGATCGGGTCGCGGGTCCGCTGCCAGCGGCGCTCGGCCACCACCATCAGCAGCGGCATCGCGATCCCGATAACGGCGAACACGATGTGAAAAGCGAGCGACACCGCCATCTGCGACCGTGCGGCGAGGAGATCACTCATTTGATCTGGGCGAGCCGGTCCTTGATGCGTTGCATGTCGGGGAAGTCGCGGGCCAGCTGCTCGAGCGTGGCGCGCGCGGAGTCGGGCCGCCCGGCGGCGAGGTACGCGTCCGCCTTGAGGAATCCGTAGCGGAGCTTGAGTCGCTGGTTGTCCGGCGGGATGCTCAGGCGCGACAGAGCGGCGAGCGCGGCGCGGCCATCGTTCTTGTCACGCACCACAGACTCGATCGCCAAAAAGCGCACGGTGGTGTCATTGGGGAAACGGCGGGCGAGCTCGCCAAACAGTTCGGCGGCCCGGGCACTGTCGTGCTGTGCCCGCGCCTGCTGGGCGGCCTGATACAATCCGGCCAGATACAGCCGGCTGACGTCAGCGGAGTCGCCATAACGGCTGCCCACACCGCCGGCGTAGCGATACACGAGATCCCCACCGCGATCGCCGGCCTTGTACAGCGCCCCGACGCCGAAAACGCCAAGCAAGGCCGAGCCCCAGAGCGCGAGTCTGGTGGCGCGCTGATTGCGTCGCGCGACCGCCAGGGCCGCGAGCTCCAATGCCGCCACGAGCAGGAAGATGTTGTGCGTCCACTGCCCCGCTTCCTCGTGCTCGACCACCGCATCCCGGGCGCCCGGGATGCGCTCAACCGGCCCGTGCGCGTCGGTGCCGGAGCGTACCGCCAGCACGGCCGCCAGCGTGCCGAGCAGCAACAAGGTCGCGGCCGCGGGGCCCGTGAAGGCCGCGCGGCCGGTGAGAGAAATCCAGCGAAAGATGACGCCAACCATGAGCAGTACGATGGCGAAATGGACGATGATGGGGTGGGACGTGGCCAGGTTGGGCATGGCCGCAATTTACCCCTCGCCCTGTATCGCGCTATTGCGGCCGCGTCGCGTCCCGGATGATGTCGTCCACCGCCCACTTCACGAACTCCGCTCGCTTGTCGCGCCGCCGTTGCGTCTCGGCGCGCACTTCGGCGAGCCGCCGCTCGATGTCGGCCACCTCGAGGGAGCGGAGCTTGTCCTCGACATCGAAGTGCTGCGTGATCAGCGCCTCGATCCTCGGACGGATGGCGGTGCGCACGGCTTCGGAAACGGCGGCCCGATAGGCGCGCTGCTGGGCGCGGGCGTTGGCCTCGAGCCCGAACATGCGGGCCACGAGCTGCGCGCGCACGGTGTCGCGCCGCATCAGGTTCTGAAACACGTCGAACTGCACGGTCAGGTGCGCGACTTCCATCCAGTACGGGTCCGGCGTCGCGGACTTGAGCGAGTCCAGTCCGAGAATCAGCTCGGGGGCGACGTCGTGCAACCACGCGCGCGCCGCCGCCTCCGCCTCCCGCGGCCGCTCCTGCGCGATGCGCTGTACTTGCATTTGCATCGCCTGGGGATTGGGCATCTCCTGCGCCCGCAGCACCGAGGCCGCGAACAGCAGACTCCCGCCCACGATCAGCAACCGGCTAGTCCGGCTGGCCATAGTACCGCTCCTGTTCGAGTCGAGTGAGTTGGGCATCGATCTCCACCATCGTCCTACCCCCCGCGAGATAGCCCGCGTTGGCAGACCAGACTGAAGCGGGCCGCCAACGTTGATCCGGGATCCGGGGAGGCTGCGAGTTCGTAAGCAGCACCGCAGCGATCACCGCCGCCGCCGCCAATCCGGTTGCGACCCAGCGTCGCGCGACGTACTGACGCGTACGCGGCATCGCCACGTCGAGTGCAACGCGCGCGTGCTCGAGCCGCTCAAACTGCGCCCGACAGGTCGAGCACGCCGCGAGATGGGCATCCGTCTCCGCGGCCTGGGGCTCGGGCAGCTCCCCGTACGCGTGCAGCAGCAGCCGGTCGTCGCTGGGATGATTCATCGATAGTCCTCCAGCGCCGCGCCGATCCTGGCGAGCGCGGCGCGCATCTGCGTGAGCACGGTACCGAGCGGGCGGCCCAACCGGTCGGCGATCGCCTGGAATGTGAGGCCGCGCTCCTGCCGCAGCCGCACGACGTCCCGCTGCGCGGGCGGCAGCGCCGCCACGGCCCGGCGCACGGCATCGCGGAGCTCCCGCTCCATCAGCCGCTCGTCCGCGGCGGGCGCCGACTCAGGCTCGGCGGACTGCAGGACGACGACGGCGCGGCGCCGCACCAGCTCCCGCCGCAGATGGTCATGCCATACGCTCGCGGCGATTCGGAACAGGTAGCCGCGGAGATTGCCGTTTGTGACGAGCCGGGGTGCGGCGATGACGAGGCGGGCCGCCACTTCCTGCATCAGCTCGGCGCGGAGATCGGCATCCCGGCAGCGCGCCCCGAGAAAGTTCTGGAGGGCCGGGGCGTAGTCGGCGAGGAGCCGGTCAGCCACAATAGGGGCGGGGGCCATGTCACCTAAGAGTACGCGGCACCCTGGCTTTTATTTTCCCGTGCCGCTAGGTTCCGATGAGACAAGCGATTCCGTGGCGATTTGAGGCGTATTGCGGCCACGTTAAACAACCCGCTAAAAAGCCGAGGATCATTCTCCGTTGTCTACATTCCGCGATCTCCTTGCTGACGGCCGGGTCCACGTCTTTGACGGGGCCATGGGCACGATGCTGTACGGCAAGGGCTTTTTCCTCAACGTTTGCTACGACGAGCTGAACCTCAAGCAGCCGAAGCTCGTGCAGGAAGTGCACGCGGAATATGTGCGCGCCGGCGCCGAAATCCTCGAGACCAACACCTTCGGCGCGAATCCGCTGAAGCTCGGCAGTTACGGCCTCGCGGACGACACCGAGAAGATCAATCGCATTGCCGCGGAGCTCGCGCGGACTGCATCCGGCGGGGGG
>DATNMO010000042.1:0-18137 GCA_035602245.1 Gemmatimonadales bacterium | reverse complement strand
TCCCGCAGCGCGCGGTGCTTCTGGCGCCAGCGGGGGAAGGACGGCAGCCGCAGCCGCCGCGCAATGATCCGGTCCACGTGCTCGAGGAGCAGCACTTCCGTCAGCAGGTATTGGTCCTGGGCGCTCGCCTGCAACTCGCGGACCGCCTCGTCGCCGATCTCGAGCAGCTCCTCGCGCGGGATCGCGTTCTTGTACTCCTCCAGCCGCTGCAGGATGAACTCCTGGTACTCCTGTTTGAGCGAGCGTGGGGGTCGGCGCGCCGGCCGGGCGCCGGTGCTCTGCGCGCGCTCAAAAGGCAGGGAGGTCAGCATGGCTCGACGTGCACCGTGACTTCCTTCAACTCGAGGTCCTGCTTCAGCCGTTCTTCCACCGCGTCCGCGATGGCATGGGCTGCGGCCACGTTGGCGCCGCGGTCCACGGCGATCGTCACCTCGGCATAGCGAACACCAGCGGCGTTGGCGCCGCGAGAACGGATGCCATAGGCGCTCTTGACGCCTTCGACCGCCTGTGCCGTCTGCCGAATAGTGGGCGCCGGGATCGCCCGCTCGTCCACCAACACCGGGACGGTGCGGGCGAGGATACTGTAGGCGACGCGGACGATCAACAGGGCCACCACGATGGCGACGACCGGGTCCACCCATGCGTGTCCCTGGCGGGAGAAGAGCACGCCGATCACGACGCCGATCGTAATAAAGACGTCGGTGCGGGTGTGCGCCGCATCGGCGATCAGCAGCTCGCTCCCCAGCTCGGTGCCGCGGCGGTTCTCGTACCACGCCACCAGGATGTTGGTGCCGAGCGTGGCCACCAACACCGCCAGACCCAGGTCGGTTACCGAGATGGGATGACCTCCCGTCACGAGCTGCTGGACGGCGCTGCGGACGATCTCGAAGCAGGTGATAGAAAGGAAGACGACGATCGCGAGCGCGCCCAGCGTCTCGAACTTGCCGTGGCCATACGGGTGATCCTCGTCGGGCGCCTGGGCGGCAACGCGGACCACGATCAGCCCCAGCACGTTGTAGAGCGCGTCCACCGAGGAGTGCAGCGCATCGCCCAGCACGGCGAGGGAGCCCGACAGGATGCCGACTCCGGCCTTGGCGGCGACCACCGCGACGTTGGCCACGAGCAGACCCATGAGGACGCTGCGCACCGCGGTGGAGGGGTCACGGGTCTTGGCGCTGGAGAGCGACATGGGTGTGCAAGCTTGTGACAAGCGCGGATTTAGTCAACAGTTTCCCCGCTAATCAGGCGAGCGCCCGCACGAGCGCCCCTTTCAGATAGCCCGTCTCGGGAACGTTGAGGAGCTCGGGATGATCAGCGGCGGCGCCGGTCACGGCGACGAGCTGGATGCGGCGACCCGAGTCGCGCGCCGCGTCCGCCAGCATCGCCATGAAGACGTCGCGGCTCACGTGGTAGGAGCAGGAAGACGTGAACAACACGCCTTCGGGCGCGAGGATGCGCATGGCCCGGAGGTTGATCTCCTTGTATCCCGCCACCGCGCGGGGCAGGTTGGCCTTCGTCTTGGCGAATGCTGGGGGATCGAGGACCACGGTGTCGAACCGGTCCCCGCGCCGTTCCAGCTCGCGCAGCAAGTCGAACGCGTTCCCTTCCTGCCAGGCGATGTTGCCGATCCCGTTCAGGCGCGCATTCTCGGCTCCCCGCGCCAGTGCCTCGGTGCTCTGATCGACCGCCACCACCTCCGCCGCCTGACGTGCCAGATGCAGAGCGAACGAGCCGTGATACGTGAACAAGTCGATCGCCCGTCCTCCCGCCCGGGTGTGGCGCGCGACGAGCGCCCGATTCTCCCGCTGGTCGAGAAAAGCTCCGGTCTTCTGTCCGGACCACGGCGCCGCGAGATAGCGTACGCCGTCCTCCTCGATTTCCAGCGTCTCCGGGACCGCGCCGTGCGCGAGCACCACTTCGAGCGGCAATCCCTCGTGGCGCCGCACGGCCGGGTCGTTGCGCAGCAGAATGCCGTCGGGAGCGAGCGCCGCCTGGATCCCCGCGAGCACGTCGCCTCGCGCCGACTCGAGGCCGGCCGAGAGCAGCTGCGCCACGACCCACGGCCCGTACTTGTCCACGATCAATGACGGGAGCCCGTCGCCCTCGGCGTGCACGGCCCGCCACGCCGTGGCGGGGATCCCGGCGCGGCGCCGGACCGACGCCGTGATGCGCTCGATCCACCACCCGGTATCCACGGGCTCCGCTCCGCGGGTGAGCAGCCGCAGCCGGATCTCGGATGTAGGCGAGTAGAGGGCCTGGCCGAGGAACCGGCCGCGGCGGTCGGTGACCGCGACGATGCCCGGCTGCTGCGCGGGCTCCTGGGCGACGTCGCTGCGATAGATCCAGGGATGGCCCAGCTTCCATCGCGTGGCGCCCTTCGCGGTGACCTGGACCGGCTCGGTCATCGGTCCGGACGCAGCTTCGCCGCCTCTCGCAGGTACATATGTTTCAGCGCGCGCTGCGGTTTGGCCGTGTAGAAATGGAGCAGAACGCGGATGCAGCGCGGCAGGCCGCCGGGCGGAGGCACGGCCACTTCGGTCGCGCCGAGGAGCGGAACCTCCGTCCAGCCCAACCGCCGGGCGGCACGCGCGGGGTAGTCGGCCGTGAGGTCTGGGGAAGAAGTGAAGATGGCGCTCTCGACGTCCTCCGGCGCAAAGCCGTTGGCCGTCTGCAAGGCGGAGAGCAGCTCTCCCGCTGCCTCGAGGATCGCTTCACTCGTGTTCGCGGCCGCGGTGGTGGCTCCGCGCAGGCCGCGCAGGATCTTGCTCATGGCGCTCGCCGATCAGTTGCGCTTGATGGTGATCACCGATCCCGTCCTGCTCAAGGGGGGGGATGCGGTGGCTGTCTGCCTCCGCGCGGTCGCCGGCGGCGGCGGTGCTACGATGATTCAGGTCCGGTGGAAAGATGGCCCGCCCGCCGAGGTGGTCCAGCTGGCCCGCGCGCTCGTCGCAACCCTTCCCGTGCCCGTCCTCGTCAACGACCGCGTGGACATCGCGCTCGCCGCCGGCGCGGCCGGCGCGCACCTTGGCTGGGACGATCCGCCCCTCGCCGCCCTGCGACCACACGTCCCCACCGACTTTCTCCTGGGGATCTCGGTGGGAACACCCGAGGAGGCCGCCCGCGCCGGCGCGGCCGCAGCCGATTATTGGAGCGTCGGCCCCTGCTTCAACACCCCTCGCAAGATCGATGCGGGTCCCGGCCTCGGACCAGACGGCTTCGCGGCGCTCGCCCGGCTCGCCCCCGAGGGAATTCCGGTGATCGGGATCGGCGGCATCACGGCCGCGAACGCGCCGCTCGTCATCGAGGCGGGCGCCGCCGGTGTGGCCGTCATCGCGGCCGTGCTGGCTGCGTCCGACCCGGAGGCTGCGGCGCGGGAGTTACGCGCCGCTGTCGCACCCGCTTGATCGCCTTCAAGTGGTCCGCGTACGACTCCGAGAAAATGTGTTTGCCGTCCGGTTGGGCCACAAAATAGATGAATCCGATCGGCGCCGGATACAGGGCGGCGACCAGGCTCGAGTCGCTGGGTTGATCGATCGGGCCGGGCGGCAGGCCCGGGTGCAGATACGTGTTGTAGGGTGAGCGGATCTGCAGATGCTTCTCCCAGACGCGCCGCAGCCGGCGGCCGTGCGCGTAGATGACCGTGGGGTCGGCTTGGAGCGCCATGCCGCGCTTCAGCCGATTGTGATAGACGGCAGACACGTACGGCCGGTCGGGCCGATAGCGCACTTCCGCCTCGATGATGGACGCGAGCGTGACGATCTGGTGGCGCGTCATGCCGAGCTCCCCGAGCCGGGCATCCCATTCGGGCGACCAGCGGTCGATGAATTCCTGCGTCATCAAGCGCACGAGCTCGCGCGCGCGGATCCCTTGCGGAACGATGTAGGTGGTCGGGTAGAGATAGCCTTCGACGCCCGTCGGGTTGTGGCGCACGCCGAGCGCCCGCTCGACCGCAGTGTCCTTGACGGCGGCGAGGAAGGAGTCACGCGGGATCCGCAGCCGAGCCTGCGCCAGCTCGGCGATCTCGGACGCCATCAGCGCCTCGCGGACTGTGAACCGCACTTCGACACCACGGCCCTTCTTCAAGGCCGCGACGACATCACCCCAATCGTCGTTGGGGCGGAAGGTGTAGATGCCGCTCTTCAAAGCGGAGGGCAGGCCGCGCGCGCGGGCATACAGGTTGAACCAGTCGCGGTTGTCGATCACACCGCGCGCGACCAGCGAATCGAGGGCCTGGGCGAAGGTCGCACCGCGGGGAATGGTGACGATGACCTTGGGTTCGTCCGTGGGCTGCTGCTTGGTGCAGGCCACCAGCGCGCTCACGAGCAACACGCGAAACGTGGTACGTCTCACGTCGTGCCCCCGCGCTGAGTATCGAGGTAGTGTTGCAGCAGCAGCGCCGCGGCGAGCGCGTCCACGTCGTCCTTGCGGCCCTTGGTCGAGCCGCCCATCTCCCGCACTGCGGCGAGGACGCGGGCCGTCGTCATCCGCTCGTCCCACAGCGCCACGGGAACGTTGGCTTCGACCCGCCGCCCAATTTCGTCCGCCAGGGCGCGTGCCGCGCGGGCCGCCTCCCCCTCCGCCCCCGCCTCGTCCAACGGCAGACCGACGACGACGCCGACGACGTCGTGGCGGGTGATGCGTTCGAGGAGCTGGGCCATTGGGAATCGCTTGCCGGGGCGGCGAGTCAGGGTGGCAAGGGGCTGAGCGAGCGTCTGCGATTCGTCGGAGAGGGCGAGACCGATACGGCGCTCACCCCAGTCGACCGCCAGCAGCCGACCCTTCAACCCTGCGCCATCGTCTGGAAGAACTCGGCGTTGGTCTTCGTGCGCTTGAGTCGCTCGAGCAGGAACTCGATTGCTTCCACGGGCGGCATGTCGGAGAGGAAGTTGCGCAGGAGGTACACCTTGTTCAGCTCTTCCTTGCTGAGCAGGAGCTCTTCCTTGCGGGTGCTGGTCCGCTGCGTGTCGATCGCCGGGAAGGTGCGCCGCTCGGCGATGCGGCGGTCGAGAATCACTTCCGAGTTGCCCGTGCCCTTGAACTCCTCGAAGATCACCTCGTCCATGCGGGAGCCGGTGTCGATCAGCGCGGTGGCGAGAATCGTCAGCGATCCGCCGCCTTCGATGTTGCGCGCGGCGCCGAAGAAGCGCTTCGGCTTCTGCAGCGCGTTCGCGTCCACGCCGCCCGAGAGGATCTTGCCCGAGTGCGGGACGACGACGTTGTGGGCGCGGCCCAGGCGCGTGATCGAGTCGAGCAGAATCACCACGTCCTTGCCGTGCTCCACCAGCCGCTTCGCCTTCTCGATCACCATGTCGGCGACCTGGACGTGGCGGTCCGCGGGCTCGTCGAACGTGGACGATACGACTTCCACGTTCGGCCCCTTCACGTTCTCCTCCATGTCGGTTACTTCCTCGGGCCGCTCGTCGATGAGCAGCACGATGAGGTAAACCTCAGGATGGTTCTCGATGATGGAGTTAGCGAGCTTCTGCATGAGGATGGTCTTGCCGGCCTTGGGCGGCGACACGATCAAGCCGCGCTGGCCCTTGCCGATGGGGCTGAGGATGTCCATCACCCGCATCGACAGATCGCCGTCCTTGCGCTCCAGCTTGAGCTGCTCCTCGGGGTAGCGGGGACGCAGGTTGTCGAACGCCACCCGGTGCTTCGCCTTTTCCGGCTCTTCGCCGTTGACGACTTCGACCTTCAACAGCGCCAGGTAGCGCTCCCCTTCCTTGGGGGGGCGCACCTGGCCCATGATCGTGTCGCCGGTGCGCAAATCGAACCGCTTGATCTGGCTCGGGGAGACGTAGATGTCGTCGGGGCCGTACAGGTAGTTCCAGTCGGGACTGCGGAGGAAGCCATACCCCTCGGGGAGAATCTCCAGCACCCCTTCGCCGCGCAGCACCGTGTCGGAGTCGAGCAGCGACTGCTCGATGCGGAAAATGAGGTCCTGCTTGCGGAGCCCCGAATAGTTTTGAATGTTGAGGCTCTCGGCCATCGCGTGCAGCTCCGCGACGGACTTTTTCTTCAGCTCGGCGATATCCACGTGTGCTTCAGCTCCATGTTGCGCGAAGGCGGGGGAAACCCGGGATGGGGGAGTGGCGCTAGTTGATCGTGGAAACTTGGGAATGTGGCGGTGTGCGAACAAACGATACTAGGCCACGCTTCCGCCCGCGTCAAGTGCGGCGGTGAGTCTCACCCCCTACCTCGTGGCGTGGCGCACGACCCCCCTCCACGACCGCGAAGTCGTTGACGCGCTTGTAGATCCGGCGCACGCCGCTCCCTCCCCGGAACTCGCTGCCGCCCTGCGCGACTGGCCCGGCACCTACTACTGGTCCGACGAGCCCGACGGCCGCCATCTCGTGCTCACGCGTCCCGCCGCCGCCGCCGCCGCCCGCGCGCGCGCGCGCGAGCCGTGGGCGTTGCACGGGCTCCTCTTCACCGCTGCACTGTTCACCACCACGCTCACCGGCGCTGTCATCACCGGTGCCCTCCCGGCCGACTTCAGGTTCCTGCTACAGGCCGGAGGCCTGCGCGCCTGGGCGACAGGATTCCAATTCTCGCTGCCGCTCGTCGCGATCCTCTTGTGCCACGAGTTGGGCCACTATCTCACCGCGCGCCGCTACCAGCTCGATGTATCGCCGCCGTACTTCCTGCCCGGCGCACCGGCGCCCTGGGGCATCGGGACCTTCGGCGCCTTCATCCGGCTGCGCACTATCCTGACGGATCGCCGGCAGCTGCTGGACGTCGGCGCCGCCGGGCCGATCGCTGGCTTCGTCGTCGCGGTGCCGATTCTGTTGATTGGCTTGGCGCGCAGTCACCCGTTCACCGAGGGCGGCGCGCACGGGATGCTGGTGCCGTGGGGAGGACCGCTCCTACCCCTGGGCGATTCAATCGTGACGCTGCTGTTGCGGCGCCTCGCGATGCCCGAGGCGTCCGCAGTGCTCTTGCACCCGATGGCGTTCGCCGGCTGGCTGGGGATGTTCGTCACCATGCTCAACCTGCTCCCCATCGCTCAGCTCGACGGGGGCCACATCCTCTACGCGGCGGTGCCGCGCCTGCACCGGCGGGTGGCTCGCGCGTTCTGGGTCGGCATCCTGGCGCTCGGCTGGTTTTGGCTTGGATGGCTGATCTGGGGCTTCTTGGTGCTGGTCTTGTCGCGCGGCCAGCTCGGGCACCCCCCCGTCCTGGATGCCTACCGGCCGCTGCCACGGGGGCGGCGCTGGCTGGTGTGGGCGAGCCTCGCCCTGTTCGTGCTGACCTTTGCTCCGGCCCCCTTTTCGTGAGATCGACTATTGCGTAAGTGATGCTTGTCTATATCTTTGCACAAACCAGCCACTGGATCGGCATGCCCGCCCACCCTGCCCGATACACGCCAGCTGCGGCGACCGATGCGGTCGTTCACGACCTACCTCCGATACGTTTCGACGGACAACCCATAGACATTCGTCTCTCCTTGCGCCGCACCGAAGACGGCATCTGGCGTGGCCGTATCATGTTCGGCGCCGAGGGAACGGAGGCAGAGCGCTCCAGCGCCGAGATCTTCTGCGCCACGTCCGAGCAGGACCTGTGGCAATCGGTGCGTGACTTGCGCGACCATCATCTGCGCGACTTGTACCGCTCTTTGCTTTGATGGCGGGCGCGCGGGTCGACTTGTCGAAGCTGCGGCACGATCTTTCCAATCCCCTCGCGGCGATTCTCGCCGAGACGCAGCTCTTGCTGCTCACGCCCGAGAAGTTCGACGAAGAGACGCTCTCCGGGCTCAAACAAATCGAGGACCTGGCGCGCAAGATGCGTCAGCTGCTGCAAACCGTCGAGTGAGCCGGCGGCACCGGTCCCGTTATTGCCCTGCCACGGCCTGGTGGCATCCGGGAAGCGTGCGCTTCTCGCTGACGCTGCGCCGCCGGCTGCGCTGGCCTCCCCCACCCGCCTTCCTTATTAGACCTCCCTCCCGACGCTCGGACGTCAGAGTGACGCGCGTCATAGCTGTTTCGGTCACACCGCAGTAAATCAGTGCCAGTCCGGAGCGGCGTATTTCGGCACCGTCGGGACGTTCACCTACCACTGCACGAACCACCCAACGATGACGGGTACTGTGATCGTGACCCCCTAGCACGATGGTCACAGGAGGACCTGATGCGGCGTTTCTATATCCCTTTGCTGGGTGGATTGGCGGCGGTTGGATGCGGCGGCGGCAGTAAGAGCGGCGGTCCTCCTATGATCACCGCGGTCGTCATCTCGAACGATTCGACGGTCGCGCTCGCCGGCACGCGGCAACTCACCGCCACCGCCATGGCGGGCGGGTCGGCGATCGCCAATGGCGTCACGTTCCAGTGGTCCTCGACGGACACCACGCGCGCCACGGTCTCCAGCACGGGCCTCGTGAACGGCGTCCGGCGCGGCACCACCGACATCACCGCGCAGGCGCTCCTCAACGGCACGGCGACGGGCATTGTGAGCCCCGCCCGCACCATCCGGGTACGCATCGCGGGCGTCGTCGTGACACCGGCGAGTCCGCTTCCTCTGAACTTCAAGGGCGAAACCCAGAGCTTTGCGGGCGAGCCTCGCGACGCGGCGGGAGCGGCCGTTCCCGGGCTGACGATCACCTGGTCGACGAGCAACGCGGTGCTTGGCATCTCGGCAAGCGGACTGGCAACCGCCGGCCGCACCAGCAGCGCCGGCGTTGTGGTCCGCGTGCGCGCCACGACCGACGGCGTCACCGACTCCTCGGTGGTGATCCTGGTCAGACAAGTCCCGGTCACGGCCACCTTGAATCCCAACTCGTTTGCCACCCTGACAGCGTTCGGCCAGCAGGTGTCCGCCAGCTGCGTCGTCGTAGACTCCGCGAACGACACCATTCCGGCGCAGGCGTGCAGCTGGGCCTCGGTTCCGGACACCGGGGTCGTGTCGTTCAACCCGCTCAACGCCGCGACCACGACGATCACGGCGCGCAAGAACGGGGACGCGAACATCCGCGCGACGGCGTTCGCCGGAGTGTTCGCGCCGAACTTCGTGCAGGTCCGGCAGGCTCCGGTGCGCGTCAAGCTGCATCCGACCACGATCGACACGTCGCGCATCGTCACTACGACCGGTACGATGCAGTTCTTCGATTCGGTGTTTGATGCCAACGATTCGCTGATTCGCAATCCCGCTCCCAGCATTACCTGGTCGTCGAGTGGCGCCGCGGCATCCGTCGACGCAAACGGGCTCGTCACCGCGGGCAGCAGCGCCGGGAACACGTTCATCAAGGCCGTGAGTGGGACGGGCAAGGACAGCGCGCGCATCGAGGTGGTGACCACGGGGATTACGCTGAACGGGGACGTACAGCCGATCTTCAACGCGAACTGCGCAAGCTGCCACACCGGTCCCACGAGTGGCGCGCTTCCTTCCGGTCAGAACCTGACGGCTGGGAACTCGCGGGCCAACACGGTCAACATTGCCTCGATCGAGTCGGGGCTAAAACGAATCCTGCCGTCGCGCCCGGACTCCTCCTATCTCGTGCACAAGGTGCAGGGCACGCACCTCACACGGCCGGCGAGCGGCTCTGGTGTCCAAATGCCGCCAGGCGGCCCCTTCCTCACCAAGGCTCAGATCAACGTCATTCGGAACTGGATCCTGCAGGGAGCGCCGTGAGCTAAGTGGGTCGTGGTGGGTGCGCACGCAAGTACGCCCACCCACTCGCGAAGTAGAGCACCAAAAAGACAGCGCTCGCGGCACTGACGCCGTATTTCCACCCCGCGGGGGCATCGCTGGTCGAGAGCAGGCCTTCGATCGCCCCCGCGATGGCGAGCAGCGTCACGACCGCGCCGATCATCCGCACCGCGATCTTCCCCTCGAGCACCAGCGCATCCTTGCGCGTCCGGTCGCCCGGCGCGATCAGCGCCTTGGCGAGCCGGAATCCGGCACCCGCCGAAATGAAAATTGCGGTCAGCTCCAGCACGCCATGCCCCGCGATGAACGTGACCAGGTAGCCGAGGGCGTGGTAATTCTTGAACAGCCCGAATCCGAGCCCGAGCATCATCCCGTTCGCAAACAACAGCCACGCGGTCAGCAAGCCGCCGGTCAGACCGCCCACGAACACCCCGAACGAGACCTGGATGTTGTTCGTGATGATCGCGGCCGCAATCACCGGACGCACCTCTTCACCCGCCTCGGCATAGCCGCGGCCCTCGGCCTCGCGTGCCGCCGCCTGCTCGGCGCGGCTCACCATCACCGGCGACACGATCTCCTCGGCGAGCGCTGGGCGCTCCCGGATCATCACGTAGCCCACCAGCGCGGGGACGGCGAATAGCAGAAACGCGAGCAGCACGTGCTGCCAGGACTGAACCACCGCCGCCGGAAAATCGCGCAGCAAGTAGTGCAGGAGTGGCGTGCGTTCCCTGCCCCGCGCGCGATAGAGCGCGTTGTGCCCCGCGCTTACGACGCGCTCGAGGTACTCGATCACGCGCGGATCGACCTGATAGGTGCGCGCCCGGGCGAGATCCGCCGCCACTTCCCGGTACTGGGCGGCAAAGGCCGGGATCTCCCCGGCCGCGAGTGCCCCGACCCCGGATCGCTCCATCCGCACGGCCACGGCGCGGAAGCTCTCCCACGCGTCGCGCTTCTTCGCCAGGAAGCGCTCGGCGGTGACGGTCGTGCGGCCGGCCGCGCCCGCCTGCGGCCGGGTCGCGAACCGGCTGCGCCGCTTGCGCTGCTCCTCGGCGAATACCGCTACGAGGTAGGCTTCCGCGTCGACGCTGCGCCGCGGAATCCGCGTCTCAAACCGCCGCGCCAGATCGGCCGTGAGCCGCACCTGCACTTCAGGGGTGAGCTCGGTCAGCCGGCCGAGGAAACGGTCCAGGAGACGGAACTCCTCTTCGGAGAGCTCGGGCGGCCCGGCCTCGATCGGATCGGCCGCCGGGAACGCGGTCTCGGCCAATCTCACACCGAGCGCCCAGTCGGTGGGCCGGTCGCGCACCACGATCGTCCCGGCCGCCATATCGCCGAGGCGCTGGTTGCTCCGCTGGAAGAACATCATGACGAGCGCCGGCGCAAACGGGAGGGCGGGGAAGTAGCAGTCGAGCAGGCGTACGAGATTCCGAATGACGGCGGCGCCGGGCGTTATGGAGCGGCCCGTGTCCATGACTACGCGGATGCCCAACGCCTGTTTGCCGGGTGTGCGGCCACCGTTCAGCGCCTCGAACAGCGTGAAGTAGCCCCAGAACAGCACGAAAACCAGGAGGATGAAGAGCGCCCCCAACCACCCGCGGAACGCGCCGCTGTCAGGTCCCCATCCTCCACCTACGACTGTGCTGTACACGAAGATCAGCACTAACAAGCCCACCCACACGATGAACAAGTCGAGTAAGGCCGCCGCCATGCGGGAACCCACGCCGGCCAATTCGAACCGGACGTCGACGTGCTCCGGCGTTTCGACGCCGTGATGCTGACGCAGATCCAGGTCTCGCGCGGGAGGCTGCACGTCCTCATCTTACCGCGTGCCTGCCACCCTCGCACGGAGCGACCCATCAGCTCGAACCTGAGGCCCATGCAGCTGGGCGAGATCCTCGACGGGACCTTCAACATCTACCGTCGCCACTTCGCCCAGTTCATGCGATTGAGCGTCGTGCTCGTGTGGCTCCCTACGGCCGTGGCGGTCTATCTGCAAGTGCGCTTCAGTGGCAGCCCGCTCGAAATCCTCGCCACCCTCCAGGAGCACCCGGTCGCGGCCATCCTGGTCGGCTTGCTGATGTTGATCATCTGGACGACGTCGAGTCTGCTCCTCAAAGCGGGAACGATTAGCATCATCTCCGATTCGTATCTGGGGCACGAGCCGAAGCTCGGCCCCGCGCTGCGGCTCGGGGTCGCGAAGATCATCCCGCTGCTGCTGGTGGCGCTCAGCAAGGGATTGCTGCTCGCGCTCCTCTACCTGTTCGGGGCACTGGGCATCGTCCTGCTCGTCATGATCGGGCGACTCGGGGGCCCCGTCCTGTCGGGACTGCTGGCCTTCGCCGGCGTCTGCGGGCTCGTGTGGTTGGTCGTGTGGGTCGCATGCGGGTACGGCGTCACCACGCCGGTGATAGTGCTGGAGGACCTGCCCAGCTCCTTCGATGCGTTCGGGCGCTCGTGGGACCTGACCCGAGGCTCGAGGATGAAGGTGTTGGGCACGGCGGCCGTCACCTGGTTGATGTCGCAGTTTCTACCGCAAGTGGTCGTCGGGGGAATCAGCGCCGCGATCGGTGCGCAAGCGACGCTGCAGCCAGTCTTCGTGGTCTTTGCGTCTCTGTTGGGCATCGTCCTCGCCCCCATCCTGCCGTGCGCGATCACACTTCTGTATTACGACCTGCGCGTACGGCGCGAGGCGTTCGACCTCCAGATTCTCAGCGAGGACTTGGGGATACGCTGACCGGCATCCTTCCCCAAGTCTCGTCCCTCCCCCCGGACTCCCTGCGGCGCGCCCTTCGTGAGGTGTTTGCGCGGCCGGAATTCCAGTGGGTCGAGCACCGGCGGGCCCTGTCGTGGCTGGCGAACCTATGGCAGAGCCTGATCGACTGGCTCAACCGGCTGGCGGACCAGCACCCGCTCGGGTTCGACATCGGGCTCGGCCTCGTGATCGTCGCCGTCGCCTTGCTGGTGGTGCACATCGGCTATGTCGTGTGGCGCATCGTGCGCCCGTCGGCCCGCACGGAGAGTGCCGCGCATGGGACAGGGGCGGTAGTCGTCGATGCGGCGACGCATCTCGCACGCGCGGCGGAGTTGGCGCGCGGGGGCCGCTATGCGGAAGCCATGGGTCATCGCTTTCTCGCCGTCGTGCTCGAGATGGACCGGCTCGAGGTAGTGCGATTCCACGCGTCCAAGACCCCAGCCGAATACGTGGGCGAGGCCCGCTTGGACGACGCCAGCCGCTCCTCGTTCGCCGCGCTGGTCGCGCAGCTGTACCGCCACCTCTTCGGCGCGATACCGTGCGACGAAACCGAGTATCGCGCGTTTGGCGCCGTGGCCCAGGAGCTCTCGAGAGGGCAGCATGTCGTACCGGCTTGAGATCGCGCTCGCCACGCTGCTCGCGGCCGCCATCGCGGTCGCCCTGTGGGCCGCGAACCGGGCGCCCAAGGAACCGGCGCTCGACGGGCGCGCCTCGACATTCCTGAGCGGACCGCAGGGCAGCAGGGCGCTCCACGAAGTGCTCATTCGCCTGGGGCGCCCCTCGGAGCGGCGCCGCACCGCGCTGTTCTCGTTGGCGGACGAGCGCGCGCGGCGCCCGGCGATGCTCGTCGTCCTGAACCCTCCGATCCCGCTGCTCGACGCCGAGCTGGAGCAGGTCAGCGAATTCGTCAGGAGCGGCGGCGCAGTGCTCGCCGCCGGCCGGGCCGGCGGGATTACGCGTTGCGCGGGATGGCGCATCGAGCCCGACGGCTATCGCGACGACAGCAGTTCCGTACGCCTCCCTCCCACGACCGGCGCTTTGCGGTTGCCGCGCGCCGCGCGCGTTCTGGCGCCCTGGAAACGGGAGAGCACGCAGCGGCTGGAAGGGCTCGTCAAAGGAGGGCCCGAAGGCGACGAGCCCTGTAGCGCGCTGATTCCGACGGCGATCGACACCATCCTCGCCGCGACGAACGGCCGCCCCGTGATTCTGCGGCTTCACTACCGCGGCGGGGGGGGCACCATCACCCTCGCGGCGGATCCCGGCTGGTTCACCAACGCCGTGTGGCGCGATACCGATGTTCCCCTGGTGGTCTTACCGTTGCTGACGCCTCGGGCTCTCCCCGGCCGCCCCCCCCCCGGGCGCGTTGCCTGGGACGAGTATCATCAGGGCTTCGGGCAGGAGGCGGCGTCGCTTGCTGGACGGACGTGGGGTTGGCTCCGCGAAGCACCGGCAGGGTGGGCCGTGCTGCAGCTCATCGCCGTCGCCCTCGTGTGGCTGGCGCTGACGGCGGTGCGGTTCGGGCCCGCGCGCGTGGTGATCGAACGGCGCCGCCGCTCGCCGCTCGAGCATTTGGAGGCGCTCGCTGCGGGACTGGAGGGCGCCGCCGACGCTGATACCGCCGTCCAGCGACTCGTCATGGGACTGCAGCGACGGTTGGGCCGGACCGGCCGCGACCTCGAGAGCCTAGAGCTCGTCATGAGAGGTCCGCGCGGCCGCGCGGCAGTGCTCCGGTTACGGCATCTCATCACTGAACGGGACGGCAGCGGACGAGTGCTCGCCGCTGCGCAAGCCGTGGAGGACGTGTGGGAGGAACTTCGCCCGCGCACGACGCGCGACGCATTCTAGAAGCCCTGCGCCGGGTGGTGCTGGGGCAGGAAGCCGCCACCCGCGAGGTGCTCATCTGCCTGCTCGCGCGAGGACACGTCCTGCTCGAGGGGGTCCCCGGCACCGCCAAGACCCTGCTCGTGCGTACACTCGCGCTCGCGCTCGACGCGCGGTTCGTGCGCATCCAGTTTACGCCGGACTTGATGCCGGCCGACATCACCGGCATCACCCTGCTCACCGGCACCCATGAGTTCGTGTTCCGGCCGGGACCGGTATTCGCCGATCTGGTGCTCGCCGACGAGATCAACCGCGCGCCCGCGAAAACGCAGGCCGCGCTGCTCGAGGCGATGCAGGAGCGCACGGTGACCGTGGACGGCACGAGTCATCCGCTGTCGCCCACGTTCACCGTGTTCGCGACGCAAAACCCGATCGAGTTCGAGGGCACGTACCCCCTGCCCGAAGCGGAGCTCGATCGCTTCATGGTCAAGGTGCAGGTGGGCTATCCGTCAGCTCCGGTGGAGCAAGGCATCCTGACGCGCTACGTCGAGGGCTTCGAAGCGGATCGCACGGACACGTACGGCGTCTCGCCCGTGATGGACGCCGCGGGGCTCGAACGCCTGCGCCAGACGGTCGACGCGGTGCGGGTCGAGCCGCGGATCACGGGCTATATCACGGCGATCGTCCGCGCCACCCGCGGGGCCGCTTCCCTCACGCTCGGCGCCAGCCCCCGCGCCGGCGTGGCGCTCTTCAAGGCCGCCCGCGCCGCGGCGCTGCTCGAGGAGCGGGATTTCGTCATCCCCGACGACGTCAAGCTGCTCGCTCCCGCGGTGCTGCGACACCGGGTCAACGTCGCGCCGGAGCTCGAGCTCGAGGGCGTCACCGCCGACCAGGCACTCAAGGCGATCCTCGACAAGACCGAGGCTCCCACCGCTTGAACCTGCCGACGTTCCTGCTCGTGGGGCTCGTCATCGCGGGGTTTCTGACGCTGTGGTACCTGCTCGGCAGCCGCGCGGGGGTGCTGTGGACACCGCGCGCGCTGACCGTCGCCGCGGTCTTGGCCCTGCTGGGTGCGCTGGGATACTGGGTGCCCTGGGCGCTCGACGCGATGCTGATCGCCGACGCCGCGCTCATCCTGCTGATCTGGCTCGATGCCACCCTCGCAGTGGGGGCGGGGGTACACCCGGAGCGCGAGCCCCTGCCGGCGCTGTCCGTGGGCCATACGGGCCAGGTCGCGTATCGGTGGGCCAACTCCTCGCGCCGCCGTGCCCGCTTGCGCGTGCGCGAAATCCGCCCGGACATCCTGGGGGGCACGCAGCCAACGCGCGCAGTCACTGTTCCCGCGAGTGCCGTGATGCGCGAAGACGTGCCGGTCGTCCCTTCGCGTCGCGGACGCGAAAGCGGCGGCGGCTTCGTGCTCGACAGCTTGGGCCCGCTGGGTTTGGGCCGGCGGCGGCTGCGGATTCCATTGCCGTGGGACGTCGTCGTATACCCGCCGCTCGTGTCGATGCGGCTCCGGGCCTCGGTCGCCGATGCGCTGCGGCGGCGCGACGTGGGGACGAAGGCGATCCGCCAGCTCGGCGAGGGGCGGCTGTTCGAATCGCTGCGCGAGTGGCGGCCGGGCGACGATCTGCGCCACATCGACTGGAAGGCGACGGCGCGGCGGCGCAAGGTGATCACGCGGCAATACGAGGCGGAGCGCCGCCAGCAAGTGCTCCTCGTGCTCGATACCGGACGTCTCATGACGGCCGACGTCGCCGCCGGTGTCGCGCGGTTCGAGTTCGCCGTGCAGGCGTGTTTGGAGCTCGCGTATGCCGCGGCGCAGCACGACGACAACGTGGGCATCATGACGTTCGCCGACGGGGTCCAACACTTCGTCGCGCCGGAGCGTGGCCGCGCGGGCATGCGGCGCGTACTCGACGTCCTCGCCGTCGTGCAGCCGAAGCTCGTCGAGCCCGACTATCCCGGCGCGTTTCGCTATCTCGCGGCCCGGAACCGGAAGCGCGCGCTGACCGTGTTGTTCACGGACGTGATCGATCGGTTTGCGTCGGATGCGCTGGTGGCGAACGTGGCTTCGCTGCGTCCGCGCCATCTCCCGTTGGCTGTCACGCTGCGCAATCCGGAGCTGGATGCCGTGGCGGCGCTGCGGCCGACGACGTTGCGCGATGCCTTCCGCAAGGCGGCGGCGGAGGAGCTGCTCCACGCGCGGGACGAGGCGTTGGGCCACATGCGGCGGGCGGGGGTGTTGGTGATCGACGTCACGCCGGAACGCGCCGCACAGGCGGTGGTGCGCAAGTATCTCGATCTCAAGCGGCGGGGCACGCTGTAAGTCGCTGTCTGGCCCGAACATCCCGCGTATAGTATCTTCGGACCTCAAGCACACGGATTGGCCCTGGATGCGCCGTCTCAACCGACCAATTCCTCTCCTGATCATCGCAGTGGCGCTCGCCGGCGTCACCTGCAGCTTCCCGACCGACAAGAGCGACAAGGTCTTCGTCACCCTCGAGGCACCGTCCCGCGTGGTGCTGCGCGGGCAGGAAATGTCGGTGCTCGCCCGGGCGTACCGGGTTGTGGGAACGGATACCCAGGCGATCGGCAACGTGGATTTCGCCTTTTATACGACGAGCGGCACGGTCGCGCGCGTGGAACCAACGGGCGGCGGCTACGCCACGGTGATCGGCGTGAACAGCGGCACGGCCGACATCCTGGCCCGGGCGATCGCCTTCGAGAAGGCTCCGCAGGCCGACCTCGCGCTGCGCGTGTCGAATCCCCTCGAGGTGGACAGCGTCCGGCCCGCGATCGCGCACCACGGCGAACGGGTCACGGTGTACGGGGTGGGCGTGGACTCGATGTTCCTCGCGTCCATCGCGAACGTGAACCTGATCGAGTATCCCTTCTCACGGGTGCGAGATCCGGCTACAGGACTGGGCAGGATTTCGTTTTGGGTGCCGCCTCCGGCGCACTCGGCTCCGCTCTTCTATCTTGGGGCCGGTGTGTTCGGGTTTGCCAAGGACACGACCGCCATCGTGTATGAGGATGTGTTCGAACCAAACGATACGGCCGCTTCGCTGATCAACCTCGATCTTGGCGGCCCGTGGCCTGGGACGATTCTCTCCTCGATCCTCTTCATCAATCCGGCGCTGGCGTTCGAGCCACAGGCCCGCGGCGCCGAAGGTCGGGACTGGTTCAAGTTCCTGCGTACGGACACGACCCGCGCGACCACGTTCATCATCAACTATAAGTCGGTCGGCATCGACACCCTCACCCGGACGTTCCTCATCGATTCACTCTCGTATTCGGGTAACTTTATCTTTCCGCCGTCGGTTACGTTCATCGGCAGTAAGTGGTCGTACTGCAAGAACTCCATCTTCGCGCCGACGCAGGTGACGCGCGAGTCCACCGTCGTCGCGTTGAAGGAACTCCCGTCCAGGCACATCAGCGTCCTCACGTTCTTCTCGAACCCACAGCGCTACGGGTTGACGGTCGTCGACGGGTACCTGACGGCCGATCCGCGCATTCGACCCGACCGCTTCGAAGAGAACGACCTCTGCACGTTCGCCGACCGGCCGGGGCAGCGTATCACCATCCCTTCGAACGGCCTGTTTACCGATAGTACGCTGACCATCGACAACGCCTTCGACATCGACTGGTACCGTGTCGATATTGCGCCCGGCGCCTCCGATTCGCTGCGGATCCACATCCGTCCTCGGCCATTCGGGCTCCGGGACTCGTCGGACGTGGACGTGTACGTGCTCACGACGACCCCGCCCATCACGAAGATCGCGTCGGCCACGTCCGCCGGCTCTGTGGAGAATCTGACCGTGGGATTGGCGGCCGGCTCGTATTACGTCGTGGTCACCGACTTTGCCGGTGTTGCGACACGCTACTCGATGTGCATGCGGCTGTCCGCGTCGGCGCT
>DATNMO010000041.1:0-6438 GCA_035602245.1 Gemmatimonadales bacterium | reverse complement strand
GGCCCGATCCCGTGCAACGACGCGAGCCGCACGTGCGGGGCCGCGAGCGCCGCCTGCGCACTCCCGAACGCGCCGACGAGCTGGCGGAGGCGCTGCGACCCGACGCCGGGGACGAGGGAGAGACTGAGCGTCGCTACGACTTCAGCGTCTTCCACAGGACTTCCAGGAGATCCGGTAACCCCGACCTAGTGACGGCCGAGATGGTGACGACGGGGGCGCCCGCATCGGTCCGCAGCGACGTGGGGCGTGCGGCGTGCGGCGTTTGCAGGTCGGCTTTCGTGAGCACCACGACGTGCGGCTTCCCGGCCAGCTCCGGCGAATACAGTGCGGCTTCCCGGCGCAGCAGGTCGTATGTCGCCTGGGGATCGGGGCTGTCCACGGGGACGAGCACCGCGACCGCGCGGGTGCGCTCGACGTGCTGGAGGAACCGCAGGCCCAGCCCCTTGCCGGCGTGCGCCCCCTCGATGATGCCGGGGATGTCGGCGACCACGAACGAGCGATTGTCCGACAATCCCACCACGCCGAGGTGCGGCTCGAGCGTGGTGAAGGGATAGTCGGCGACTTTGGGGCGCGCGGCCGAGATGACCGAGAGCAGCGTGCTCTTGCCCGCGTTCGGCTCGCCGAGCAGGCCGACGTCGGCGATGAGCTTCAGGACCAGCTCGAGGCGCCGCTCTTCCCCCTCCCCGCCCGGCTCCCATTCGCGCGGCGACTGGTGCGTCGGCGTCGCGAAGTGCTGGTTGCCGCGGCCGCCGCGACCGCCCTTCGCCACGAGCAGCGTCGCATCGTGCTCGATCATCTCGCCGAGCAGCTCCCCCGTATCCGCGTCGCGCACTTCGGTCCCGGGCGGGACGGGCAGATAGATGTCCTCGGCCGACTTGCCCGACATGTTCTTGCCCTTGCCGTGTTGGCCGCGCCCTGCCTTCCACTGCATGTGGTAGCGGTAGTCGAGGAGGGTGGCGAGGTTGGGGTCGACTTTTAGATAAACGCTTCCCCCCACCCCTCCATCTCCACCGTCAGGCCCACCTTTGGGGACGAACTTTTCGCGGCGGAAGGAGCTCGCCCCTGAACCTCCGGTCCCCGCCACCACGTGGACCACCACACGGTCTATGAACATTGCGGATTGCGGATTGCGGGAACGTGCGGCGTGTGGCGTGCGGCGTGCGGCGTTGATCGGGGCGCTCCGCGCGCTCGGCGGATCGATAAGACCGTCATTGCGACAATATGGCGGGCGTCATCCTCGAGCTGAACGACCCGCTCAGCGGTTACTAAGCCTGCATCAACAGCCAGCTCGAGCCAGTATTCCGATTCGTCCGCTTCTTCCTCAACAATTCCCATTTTCGCGATGAAGTCTTTTCGCGAGCGAGCACGACACGCGGCCCGGTAGTTCGCGCCCACTGAGGTACCGGATCTCATGAGCTGGTCACCGATCACCCACCCCGCGCGCCTATGAGGCAGCTCGTCCACCAGTTGAACGATCGCGAGCGCAAACGTTTTGGTAAGAACCTTCAGTTGGCCTGGCGGCACGACCTTGCCTTTCTACGCCGCACGCCACACGCCGCACGCCGCACGCCGCACTAGAGGCTCCGCTCCCGCACATCTCCCCACAGTTCCCAGACCCTTAACGCCCGCTCCGCACCGAGGTCTGCTTCAATAACCGCCAACACCGCATCGACGTCTTCCCGAGTAGACCCCGTATTCAAAGCGCCTCTCAAGTGCGCGTGGAATTGTCTTGCCGCTCCCAGCATCGCAATCGCGGCCAGCGTGCACAGCTCGCGCCGCTTCGGATCCAGCCCCGGCCGGCCCATGATCTTGCCGTACGCGTCCACCACCACGAGCGGCTCGATCGCGGGGTGCAGCGCGCGCAGATTCAAGAGCAGCTTGTGATACGTCCGCCCGTACACATGGCTGCAGGCCTCGACGCCCCGCTCGGTCCAGCGCTCCCACTCGGGATGGGCGATGGACTCGCCCGTCTCCTGCACCGGGCCGGCGACGCTGCGCCACACGCCGAACGCGACCAGGGCGAGCGGATAGCCCACATTGAGAAAGCTCTGCAGCAACAGCTCCTCCACCCACAGCGGCGGCACCTCGAGGCTCCGCGCGGCGATCATGCGCTCGCGCAGCTTGCCCTCGTCGCCCGTGGCGATGGCCGCGGCGATGCGTACCAACGCCAGTGTCTGCGGTTCGAGACTCACAGTAACACGCCGCACGCCACACGCCGCACGCTTTTCAACGCGTTAACCCTCCATTTATCCGCATCTCCCCCACCGTCTCGCCGCGCGAGTTCAGGATCGGCCGCGTGAGCAGCGAGGCGGGCTGCGGCTTGAGGCCCAGCTCCGCCAGCACCGCGGCGATCGCGAGCCCGGAGGCGACGCTGTGCCCGTCCTCGACTTTGAGCGTGACGCCGAGGCTCTCCCGTATCAGGAGGGCGCTATACACACCTTCGGCACCGACTTTCGCGACGACTCGCCCGGGATGGGCTCGCATCATGTCCGTGCAGGGACGTCCTTCTCCGGCAATCAACTCGGGATGCATGATCATCGCCTCGAGGATCTGACCTTCGAGCCTTGCATATGCCCAAGCCATGTTTCTGAGCGGCATGGCAAAGCAGGCGACTCCACACCCATCCACAGCAACCCCGATTTGCTTCGTCGCCATGCCACACCAGCGACTGGCCTCGGCGAGACAGCGCTGCTGCACCGGATGCTCGATCCGGGCGTAGAACTCGGTCGGCCAGCCGTGGTGCTTGGCGAGCGCCAGCATCCCCGCGTGCTTGCCCGAGCAGTTCGAGTAGACGGCCGTGAGCCGCACGCCGCGGGTCTCGTAATCCCTGGCGACCGCGTCCGCCAGCGGCCGGTGCGGCCCGCACACCAGGTCGCGCTCCGAGCAGCCGATCTTCTGGAGGAACTCCCGCACCAGCGCCACCTGCGCCGGCTCGCTCGAGTGTGACGCGCACGCCAGCGCGAGGTCCTGGCGGGTGAGCCCGAATCGCCCCACCACGCCATCTTCCACGAGTGGCAGCGCCTGGAACGGCTTCGCCGCGGAGCGCCAGAAGGTGACGAGGTCGGGATCGCCCGCTCGCGCGACCAGCTTCCCCGCCCCGTCAACGACGGCGACGTGGACCTGGTGCCGCGACTCGACTATCGTGCCCCGGCGGTTCTCGACCTGCACTATCCCCCCTTTTCCCCCGCCGGGATGCTTCGTGCGGCGTGGGGCGTGCGGAATGTAATCGCGTGCGGCGTGTGACGTGCGGCGTTGCAATGGAAGCCCGTGGATAGCATGACACATCCCAATACACGCCGCACGCCGCACGCATCACGCCGCACGCCTCTATATTTGCCCGCTATGCGCACCGCACTCTTCCTCCTGTTGCTGGCGCCCGCCGGCGCTATGGCCCAAGAAGCCTCCCCCTACGTCCCCATCTCCTATTGGGGCACGCCGTACGTCGAGCACCTGATCGCGCGCGGCCGCATGGTGGATCCCACTCCGCTGACGCGGCCATTCCGCGCCGACGTGCTGCTGCGCGCCCTCGACGCGGTGGACAGCGCCAGCGTCACCGGCGCCGAGTGGCGGGTGGTCGCGCAGCTGCGCAGCGACCTGCACCGCAAGTTCCGCGGGCCCTCGGCGCGCATGGATTTTCACGCGGGCGTCGCGGGCAGCTCGCACGCGCGCCGCGATCCGTTGCGCGCAGCGGGACAGGGTCACGCCACGTTTTCCGGCGGCGCGGCGCTGACGCTGTACTTCGGCCCCGCCGTCTTCGTGACGCATCCCACGTTCGACACCAGGCTCAAGTGGGACCCCGATTGGTATGGCAAGAAGGACCGCGTCATTGCCGGCAGGAGCGCCGAAGCGTACATCAGCGCTCAGTTCCCCTTCGCCGAGCTCTTCTTGGGAAGTCTCGACCGCAACTGGGGACCGAGTCCCGTCCAGGGACTGCTGCTCTCCGACTCGCCATACGGATTCGATCACCTGGGGGTCACCATCGGGACCACGGGGGTGAGACTCGAGGGAATCGCCACGCAGCTGAATAGTCTCAGCGATACAGCAGGCCAGGTCCACAATCGCTACATGGTGCTGCACCGTCTCTGGCTGCGCCCCCCGGGTCGCTGGACGCTCGGTCTGTGGGAGGGGTCGGTGCTCTCGGGAGTCGGCCGGCAGCTCGAGCCGTGGTACCTGAACTTCGCGAGTCTGGGACTCCTCGCCCAGGTCAACACCAACGCGAACGTCAACTCGTTCATTGGGTTCGATGCGCAGCGGCAGGGTGCGGTGACGGTGTTCGCGCAGGGCATGCTCGACGATATCCAGGTCGACAAGAAGTCGCCGGCCGATCGCAAGCCCTCGAGCTATGGGTTGACGCTCGGCGCGCAGGGCAGCGTGCCGCACTTCGACGGGACGTGGACGTTTTTCTATACGCGGGTCACAAATCTTACCTACCGGAACGAGAACGACCTCCAGACGCCGATCTATTTCGGGCTCGGTACCGGTCGCAATTTCTCCGACTACGACCAGACAACGCTCAGGCTGAGCTTCATCGCTCCCCCGCAAATCCTGCTCGCGCCGGAGGCGACGTTGCTTCGCCAGGGGCAGGGCGACCTCCACCTGCCTCATCCGCTGGTCAGCGCGTATCCCTCCACGCCCGCTTTCCTCGCCGGCGTCGTCGAGCGCACCGTGCGGCTGGCGCTCGCCGCGAACGTCGGGCGCGGCCGCTGGAGCATCGCGGCAGACGGCGGGGTGCACCTGATCTCCAACGCCGACCACGTCAGCGGGGTCAACCGAACCAGGTGGGTAGGACGGGTGCAGGTGATGTGGAGGGCGAAGAAAGAGGGACGAGTTCCATGACTACACGTGCGGCGTGTGGGGTGCGGCGTTTTGCTCGACCCCTACCGTCCCGCGCCGCACGCCGCACGCAGTCACGCCGCACGTCACTATGACGGAGCGCATGACCCGCGACCGCATCGAGGCCCTGCTGGGCAAGATGGCGGCCGCGAAGATCGTCGTCGTCGGCGACGCCATGCTCGACGTCTATCTCGTCGGCGAGGTGGATCGCGTGTCGCCCGAAGCGCCCGTGCCGGTGGTGACCGTGCACGCGAGCCGCCACGCGCTGGGTGGCGCGGCGAACGTCGCGGCCAACGTCGCGGCGATCGGCGCGGAGTGCCGGCTCGTAGCCGTGGTAGGCGACGACACGCGCGGAGAGTCGGTGCGTGCCGAGCTGACGGATGTGAAGCTCGAGTCCGCGTACCTGGTCGTGGATGCCGGCCGGCCTACCACATCGAAGACGCGCGTAGTGGCCCGCGGCCAGCAGATGCTTCGCATTGACGAGGAGATCGAAGATCCGATCTCCGCTCGCGTCATGGAGCAGCTCAGCGCGGCGCTGGAGCGCGCAATGCGCGATGCCGACGCCCTGCTCATCGAGGACTACAATAAAGGGACGTTGGTCCCGCAGGTCATCGAGCGCGGCATGGCGCTGGCCAAGAAACGCGGCCTGCCGGTGATCGTGGACCCCAAGTTCAAGAACTTCTTCGCCTACCGCGGCGCCACGGTGTTCAAGCCCAACCGCCGCGAGCTGGAGCTGGCGATGGGCGCGGCCCTCGATCTCGCCCATCCCGACGCCCTGCCCGAGGCACTCGAGAAGCTGGCAGTGGACAACCTGCTCCTCACGCTCGGCGCCGAGGGAATGATCCTCGTGACCAAGGACCAGGCGATCACGCGCATCCCCACGATGGCGCGCGAGGTGTTCGACGTCTCCGGCGCGGGCGACACGGTGACGGCGTGGGTGGGGGCGGCGCTCGCCGCGGGCGCGAGCGTGCGCGAGGCGGCGCACATCGCGAACTTCGCGGCCGGGATGGAGGTCGGGAAGGCAGGCGTGGCGACGGTGTCACCCGCCGAGGTGCTCGCGGTACACGAGGCGTATTACGATCAGCTGGGTAAATTGCGGAGGGAGGGATTACTATGACGCCTCGGGATGTGCTGCTCGCCTGCGTCTGTCTCGTCGCGGCGGCGGCGGCGGCGTGCAACAACAGTACCGGACCGCAGAATCTGGCGGGGACATACAACTACACCGTCCCGAACCTCAATGGCACGGGCGTGGGTTGCTCGGTGAATGTGACCATGATGCTGACGCAGCAGAGCGCCACGTTGGGCGGCACGTACACCGGCACGCGCACCTGCTCGTCCAGCGCCGGCAACAAGACCGATCCGATCTCGGGCGCCGTGGTGAATGCGCAGATCAACCGCGACAGCGTCTACTTCGATTTCGACTCCAGCGCCTGGCACAACGCCGGGGTGATCGTGGGCACGGGCCTCCAGGGCAGCGTGACCGCCCGCATCTCACCCTTCGGCACGGCGACGGACGTGGCGGGAGATTTCACGGCCATACGGCAGTAAGCGTAATTATCGGGCCCTTAGCTCAGCGGTTAGAGCAGCGGACTCATAATCCGTAGG
>DATNMO010000040.1:0-2494 GCA_035602245.1 Gemmatimonadales bacterium | reverse complement strand
CGTGCAGGAACGCAACTCGCCCGGGATGTTCCTCGTCCAGCGCATCCGCGACGAGGCTCACCGCTTCGCGATCACGCATCACCGCAAGGTCCGCACGCGTAAGGCGCTGACGTCGCCGCTCGACTCGGTCGAGGGCATCGGCCCCGCGCGCAAGCGCATCCTCCTGCGACACTTCGGCTCGGTGCAGGCGATTCGCGACGCGCCGGTGGAGGACATCGTGAAGCTGGGCGTGCCGGAGCGCCTCGCCAAGCGTTTGAAAGAGACGCTGTGACGTCAGGGTTCCGTCCGTGACTCTGGTCATCGTCGGCGGTGCGACCGAGCCTGAGCTCGAGGAGGCGGTCGGTGTTTTCCTCGACTCGGGCTTTCAGCTCGCGCGGTGGCTGTCGGCTTGGGACGCAGCCGACGCGGTGCTGCCACTGCGCGGCGATGCGGTGTCGCTGCTGAAAGACGCCGACACGCAGGACATCCGGTACGTGCTGGTGCACGTGGGGCCGGGCGATGGACGGGCCGGCGGCAGCCACGACCGCGCGCACCATCGTGTCGACGTCGCCCAACTGAGGGAGCTTGCGCACCAGCTGCGCTCGCGCGAGCGCCTGCTCATCACGTGCCTCGCGTTCGGTTACAAAAACAGCATCCCGGACGGTGCTTCATGGGTGGTCGACGTCAGGCTGCTCGAAAACCCGTACTGGGTGGACGAGCTGCGTCCGCTGGACGGTCGTGACCCGCGCGTGCGCGACTTCGTGATCGGGCAGCCGGCGGCACAGGAGCTGCTGGGCAACCTGGAACGAACTCTGCGCGCTGCGGTCCCGCACTACCGCGAGCGCGGGCGATCCAACCTCGTCGTCGCCTTCGGGTGCACAGGAGGCAGGCACCGGTCCGTCGCCATGGCGCGCGAGATGGCGACGCGACTTGAAGGGCTGGACGGCGTCGACGTCGAGTTCACCGCCCGGGATCTTTGACCCGCGCGCTCGTCATTGGCGGCGCGGGGTTCATCGGCGTCGCTGCGTGCAAGGAGCTGATGCGCCGCGGCGTGGAGACTATCGCCGCAGGGCGTAAGGATCGTCCTTACGGCACCTTCACCAGCTATGTCGCCTTTGACCGGTCCGACGAGGCTCAGCTCGTGCGTGCCCTGGAACAGGTCGAGCCGGACGTCGTGCTCGACCTCGCCGCCTTCCAGCCCGCCGACGTCTTGTCGGTCGTGCGTCATTTCAGCGGGGAGCGCTACATATTCGTGTCAACCGGCGTCTACCCCGACCTCGACGGCAGGCCGGCCCGCGAGGAGGACTTCGTGCCTCTGTCCGGCGACCCGCCGCAGGCGCTCGACTATCGCGAGGGCAAGCGGTGGTGCGAGACGATGCTGGCGCGGACGGCAGACTTTCCGTGGACGGTCATCCGGCCGCCCGCGGTTTTCGGACCCGCCGATCACACGCTGCGTATCGCCGCGTACATCCAGCGCGTCGAAGACGGCGGTCCGCTGTTAGTGCCGGTCGAGTCGTACGAGCGGCAGGCGGGCCTGGCCTGGGTGAAGGACATCGGCTACGCCTGCGCGCTGGCCTGCGACCCGCGCAAGGACCTGGCCGCCAAGGCTTACAACGCCGCCTTCGATGGTGTGAGCCTGCGCGACCTGATCGAAGGCATCGCCCGGGCGATGGGCAAGCCGGCGCGCGTGCACCCGGTGCCTTTCGCCGATCTGCCCGAGGGCGCGAGCCCGTATGGCCCTGACCCCGCCCGTTCCGCGGGCTACGTGCTCGACCGCGCTCGCCAGGAGCTTGGCTTCGAGCCGTCCGCGCTCGAGGACGCCCTGGCGGAGACACTGGCGTGGTACCGCGTGGCGCAGCCGTCGCATCCGGGCTATGCGAACCGTGCCAAGGAGCTCGCGGTTGCCGGCGCCGCGTGAGGTGAGGTTCCAGCGGAAGCACACGGTTGGCGCCAGAAATGCGTAATTGCGAGGCTTCAACGGCTCCGTTGGCGCCAAACGGACGGAAAGTTGGAGCCTAGGGCTAGTCTGGCGGCGTGATGAGCCGCGCTGCGCCGTACGGGGTGGCGGTCGGTGGCGTGATCGGGATCACGGCGGCCATCGAGCTCATCAGTTCGCTGGCGCCGGTGCAGGGACTTTCCGCCCTGTACCTGCTCTTTGTCCTGTGGCTCGCGGCGCGATGGGGAAGGGGGCCGGCCATCGCCGGGAGCCTGGTCGCTTTCCTTCTATACGACTTCTTTTTCGTCCCCCCAGTCGGCACCTTCACCGTCCGCGGCCCCGCCGAGCTCCTCGAGCTCGTGGTCCTGCTGGCGGTCGCGCTGGTGACCAGCCAGCTCGCCGCATCCCTTCGTCGCACTCACGCGAGCGCCGAGGCCCTGGCTCGAGAATCACGCGCGCTTTACGAGCTGGCCACGGAGGCGCTTCGCTCACCTGCGGTCACGGTCGCTCTTTCGATGCTGTGCCGGCGCGCCACCGAGCTGCGTGGCGTCGGCCGTTTCGCGTTGGTGGCCGTGGATT
>DATNMO010000039.1:0-40819 GCA_035602245.1 Gemmatimonadales bacterium | reverse complement strand
CGCCACCTGGTCGTAGGTCACATAGGTCCCCAGCCCCTTATCGGCCGCCACCTTCGTCAGCGCCGACGTCAACGTCGTCTTGCCGTGGTCCACGTGCCCGATCGTCCCAACGTTCACGTGGGGCTTGGTCCGCTCAAACTTCGCCTTTGCCATGATCTCCCTCAGTGCGTGGTGCGTGGTTCTCCCAAGCTCGCGACCGGGATTGAACCGGTGACCTCGTCCTTACCAAGGACGCGCTCTACCGACTGAGCTACGCGAGCGTTTCGACAGAGCGGGCGACGGGGCTCGAACCCGTGACCCTCAGCTTGGAAGGCTGATGCTCTACCAACTGAGCTACGCCCGCGCGCCACAAATGGTGGGGGAAGGATTCGAACCTTCGTAGCGCGATGCGCGGCAGATTTACAGTCTGCTCCCTTTGGCCACTCGGGCACCCCACCCAGCGCGCCGTCTTCCCGGTCGCCGCTCCCCCTGACAACAGACCCCGCGTTCGGTGCGCGCGGGGTGTGTTGTTTCCTCGGAGTCCGGGGTGTTGCTGCTCCTCTTCGGCAACGTTGAGCTGACGAAGGGACTCGAACCCTTAACCTGCTGATTACAAATCAGCTGCTCTACCAGTTGAGCTACGTCAGCTGGCCGATTGCTGAAACTGACAGACTCGCATCTTAAACGGGGAAAAGCCCTATGGCAAGGGACGCACCGCGAAGGAGTTAGACCCTCCGCCACTTCGTACCCTGGGGCGTGTCCTCGATCTCCACGCCCCGGCCGGCGAGCTCCGCCCGGATCGCATCGGCGGCCTTGAAATCCTTGGACTTACGAGCCTGGTCGCGCGCGGCCAGGCGTTCCGCCACCCACTGCGTCAGGGCCGGATCGAGCGTTTTCGGGGTGGGCAGGACGTCGAGCACGCCAGCCACCCGCTCAAACCCCGCCAACGCCGCCGCGCTTCCCCCCTTGGCACCCCCACCCCCGTCGAGCTCCCGATTCGCCGCCCGCACGAAGTCGAACAGAGCCGCAACCGCCCGCGGGGCGTTGAGATCCGCGTTCAACGCCGCCGTAACGTCAGCCTCCATTTTCCGCGCGAGCTCCTCCAGCGGTCCCGTTTCCGGCGCCCTGCTCCCTCCGTCCGCGAGCCGGTTCCGGAACTCCCCCAGACGCTTCACGCCCTCCTTCGCGGCGTCGAGTCCTTCGTCGGTGAAGTCCACGGGCTGGCGGTAGTGCGTCTGAAAGAACAGCAATCGCACCGCGGCGGGGTCCACGCCTTGCTCGCGGAGATCGCGTGCCGTGAGGAAGTTGCCGTGCCGTTTCGACATTTTGGTGCCGCGCACGTTCAAGAATTCGCCGTGCAGCCACAGGCGCGCGAACGGCTGGCCCGTCGCCGCTTCCGATTGCGCGATCTCATCCTCGTGATGCGGAAAGATCAGATCCACGCCGCCCGCGTGCACGTCGAGCGTCTGCACACCGAAGCGGCGGCCGATCTCGTCGAGCGACATCGCGGAGCACTCGAGGTGCCACCCGGGCCGGCCGCGCCCGAACGGCGCGTCCCACGCCGCGCCCACGGCCTCGTCATCGGCGTCCGCTTTTTTCCACAGCGCGAAATCACGCGGATCGTCCTTGGCGTACTCGTCGCTCGCCACGCGCGCGCCGACCTTGATCTCGCGCCGATCGAGCTGTGACAGCCGTCCATAGCTCGGGAACTTGGCGATCGCGAAATAGACGCAGTCGTCCTCTCCTTTATATGCGACGCCACGCTCGAGCAGCCGCGCCACGAGCGTGATCATGGGCTTGATGTACTGCGTGGCCCGCGGGTACGCGTGCGCCGGCTTGATCCGCAAATAATCGCGGTCCTCGAAGAACGCCTGCGTGAACGGCTCCGTGTGCTCGGCGAGTGGTTTCCCCGCCGCGCGCGCCGCCTTGATCGTGCGATCGTCCACGTCGGTCAGGTTCATGATCTGGAAGACGTCGTACCCGGCGTGCTCGAGCCAGCGGCGCAGGAGGTCCTCGAACAGAAACGTCCGGAAATTGCCGATGTGGGCGTAGTTCCAAACGGTCGGGCCGCAGGTGTACAACGTCACGCGCGGCGGCACGAGCGGCTGCAGCGGCTCGATGCGGCGAGTGAGTGTATTGTAGAGAGATACCGGTGCTGGACTCATGAGTGGGCGAAACGTAGCACCCACCTTCGCACCGAGAAAGCGTCAGCGCGTAGCGGGGGGGCGGTCGTGGGTCTCGAGCACGATTTCTTCGAGCGATTTGACGCGCACCCGCGACGCCCGCACCGCCAGGCGATGCGCCCGGCACAGGGCGAGCGCCGCTTCCGCTGTCCGGCCCGCGAGCGGCGCCTCGATCCCCGCCGCGGTCACGCGAAACCCAGGGGGCGGCTCGGGCGGCGGCGCGTCCAGAATCACTTCGAGCACCCGCTCGGCGAGTAATGCCGCCAGCGGGCCCGCGCGCGCGACGCGGCCCGCGCGCAGCACCAGTACGCGGCCCGCCACCCGTTCGAGCGCGGCCAGATCACGCGCGGCGAGCAGCACCGCGACTCCCGCGGCAGCGAGCCGAACGAGCCGCCCGCAGAGGTCGCGCCGCGCAACGGCGTCGAGTCCCGACAGCGTCTCGTCGAGCAGCAGTACACGCCGCCCCCCAAGAGCCGCCTGGGCGAGGGCGAGGCGCTGCAAATCGGCGCGGCCCAGCGTGCTGACGCGCAGGTCGGCCACGGCAGCGAGTCCCGCGAGCTCCAGCGCCTCGCGCACCAGGCCGCGCGCAGTCCGAGCCTCGTCACCAGCGTGCAGACGGGCGTAATAGCCCAGCACCTCGCGGACTGTGAGCGCGGGCGGAAATGTCGGCAGCTCGCGCGCGTAGCCCACCAGGCGGCGCGCCGCGGCGCTTGCGGCCGGCATTCCACAGATCAGCGCCTCTCCCGCGTCGGGCGTCACGCACCCGGAGGCGACCTGGAGCAGTGTGCTCTTGCCAGCCCCGGCGGGGCCGACGACGCCGGTGATCTCGCCGGGAAGGAGGGCCACCGACACGCCCGCCAAACGCGTGCAGGAGACCTCGCAGACAGTCAGGGCGTAGTCGGTCACCGGACGCGTCGCAGCCGTGCCACGAACCCACTCGCGAGCACGACGCCAAGACCGCTCCATGCCCCGGCATGGAGGATGGCGCCGGGGTCTCCCGCCGCGACGTCGCGGTAGTGCCAGAGTGCTGGACCGAGCTCGAGCGCGCTCGCCGCGGCGAGCCGTGCCACGCCGGGGTGGGCCAGTCCCACCAGGTGCTCCGGCGCCACAGCGCCCGCGACCGCTATAAAGAGGAAGAGCGCGGCGGCCGCGCCATTGCCCAACGCCAGCACCGTGACGAGCGCGCAGCTCCCGACCGCGGCCGCCGCCGCCACGCCGGCCACCGCCGTGCCCGCGTGCCATCCGGTTGCGGTCGTGCACGCGATGACGAGGACAGCCGCGGGAATAACCGCGGCGAGCCAGCGGCCCGTCGCGACGGCCAGCGGCGTGGTGGGATGCGTGAGGGCCGTCGCCATTGCCGCGCGGTCGGTCTCGGCGCCCGCGGCGAAGGCCGCCCCCAACACGGCGCCGAGCGCGCCGGCCTGGAGCGCGACGGCGACGGGATCGAGTCCGCGGGTGTGGAGCCACAGGAGCGCGGCGCCGAGCAACAGGAGCGAGACGCCGAAGCGGGTGCGCACCAGACGGGGACGCACGAGCAACCACTCGGCATTGACGCAGAGGACGAATCGCACAGCGGCAGGATAGAAGAGGCAAGCGCGGCGCGTGGTACCGAATCGCCGCCGGACCGATCAAATCGTCGCGCGTGCCCCAATGATGGCGTCGACCAGCGCATCCGATTCGAACCGCACGGGATCGGTGGCGGGCAGGCCCGTCTCTTCCGCGGCGCGCGCCACCGCCTCGCGCGCCGCTGCCTCATCCATGTCGTACGTGTTGAGGCAGATCCCGATCACCTTGGTGGGATGCACGGGCCGCGCGGCGCCCTCGTAGATGTCGATCATCTCGAGGTACGACGGGATCTTTACCCACGGTTCGCGGCCGTGATAGTCGCCGATGTAATCGCGCGTCGCCTGGTGGCAGAGAATCAGCGCGTCCGGGCAGGAGCCGTGCAGCAGTCCCAACGTGACCCCCGAGTAGCCGGGGTGAATCAAGCTGCCCTGCCCCTCGACGAGCACGATGTCGTTACCCTTCGCGCCCTCGAGCACGAGCTGCTCGGCGGCGCCGGCGATGAAATCGGCTACCACCGCGTCCACGGCGATGCCCCAGCCCTCGATGAAGATGCCCGTCTGTCCCGTGGCCACGAAGCTCGTCTTGTGGCCGCGCTGCACCAGCGCGTCGCGCAGCTGGAGCTGCGCCGTCATCTTGCCGACGTTGCAGTCGGAGCCGACCGCGAGCACGACGAGCGCCTCCACTTCGGCGGCGCGGCCGTCGGCGATGGGGAGATTGGGCGGCGGTTTGCGGGCGTCGAGGATGCGGACACCCTTGGCCTTGGCCAGCGGGCCCAGCTCGGGGTCATCCGCGACGAACGTGTGCAGGCCGCTCCAGATCTCGAGGCCGCGCTCGATCGCCGTGCGCAACCAGCCCTTCCATTCTTCGGGCAACCGGCCGCCCGGCGGCGCGATGCCGATCAGGACGGCGGTCGCGCCCTTCCCCTGCGCGATGCCCCGCTCAAAATCGCCGACCACAGGAATCCGCCCACCGAATCCCAACACGTCCTGCGCAGTCTTCCCCGCCTGCCTGCGGTCGAGCACGGCGACGATGCGCTCAGGGAAATAGCGGATACACGAGTTCGCGGTCTTGGAAGTGAGCGGCCCGAAGTCGCCGTCGGCGATGATGAGGAAACGGTGGATCGGGACAGCCATCAGACCGACGAGGCTACGCGACGGTCCATGCCCCTGCGCCGCTCGGTGGAGCGCAGCACCGCGGGCTCGAGGCGCCCGATGTCGCCGTAGATCTCACGGTGGAGGATATGGCGGATCAGGACCATGGCGACGCAGAGGATCGGCACGGCGACGATGAGGCCGATGGCGCCGAGCAGCGTCCCCATGATCAGCACGCTCGCGATCGTCAGCACGGGGGGCAGGTCCACTTTGTGCTGCATGATCCGCGGCACGATGACGTTCGCCTCGAACACGTGCACGACGACACCGAGCAGGATCACGAGGAGCACCTTGACCCAGTCGCCCGTGGCGACCACGAACAGCGCCGGCAGCAGGGTGGAGACCAGTGTGCCGAAGAACGGCACGATCGCGACGAGCCCCGTGAAAATGCCGAATGCCAGCCAGGACGGCACGCCCAGGACCCAGAGTCCGAGCGCCGTCAGCAAGGCGAGCACGGCCATCGCAATGAGCTGGCCCACCATCCACGCCCGTAGCGTGGCCGCGGTGTCCTGGAAGATGCGGACCGCGATGGGCCGGTAGCGCGGCGCGATGAGCGAAATCATGCCGTCCCGGTACAAGGCCGGCTGGCGCGCCAGGTACAGCGCCATGACGACCACGCTGGCGCCCTCGATGAACAGCTTGCCGCCGCCGCGCAGGTAGCCGATGAACGAGCCGCGCAGGAAGTTCGTGGCGTCATTCACCAGGCCCGCGACGAGCCCCGACGACGGATCGGCGAGCTCGGTCCGGTCCAGCACGGGATACTGGCGCGCCCAGCCGGCGAGCACGTTCTGGATTCGGTTGAGCGTCTCGGGCAGCCCGCTGATCAGGGCCTCGGTTTGGTCCACCACGGTCGGCACGAGCAGGACCGCGATGCCGGCGACCGCACTCAGCGTGGCCAAAACCGCGACGGTCAGGCCCACCCAACGTCGCAGCTTGAAGCGCTGCTCCAGCCAATCGGTGACGGCGGAGAGGTACACCGCGATCAGGATGGCGACGAAGACCAGCAGCAGCACTTCGATCACCCGGACGACGAACCAGATGACGAGGGCCGCAACAAACAGCGCCACGAACGTGGCGCTCGACAGTCTATTGGAGGAAGGAGACGGCTCGATCGCGTTCAGCGGTTATGCTCGGCGTCGTCGTCTTCGAGGAGCTCGGCATCCTTGGCGCCCTTGCCGAGCGCTTTCGCCTGCTCCGCGGTGCCCCCAGGCAGCAGGCCCATTTTGCGCTTCAGGGCGAGCAGCTGCTCGTCGGCGTCGGCCTTCACTTCGATGACCTTGAACTGCTTCATCAGGTTGTCGCCGGAGATGTCTTCGTTTATCTCGGCGGCCGCGATGAGCTTGCGCTCTTCGTGCTCGATCTGCTCCGCCATCCGCTCGAACGTCTCGAACGCACTCTTGTCGCCGATCGAGGACATCGTTTCCTGGATGCGCTTGTGCGCCTCGGCCCGCTTCTGGCGCGCGATCAGGATGTTCTTCTTGCGCTTCGCTTCCTCGATCTTGTCGTTGAGCTGGCGCAGCGAGCCCTTGAGCTTGTCGGTCTCCTCACGGTGCTTGACCCACGTCTCGTGCAGCTGCACCGCGTGCTGGACGTGCTCGTTGTAGCGCAGCAGCGCCTGCTTGGCGAGGTCGTCGCGCCCTTCCTGCACCGCGAGGACCGCACGCTTCTCCCAGTCTTCGGAGAGTTTCTTTTCCTGCTCGGCCTGGGCGGAGAGCCGCTTCTCGTCGGCGATGGCGGCCGCGACCTGCTGCTTCGCCTTCGCCAGCTGGTTGCGCATGTCGATGATGAGCTGCTCGAGAACCTTCTGCGGGTTCTCGGCGCGCGAGATCAGATCGTTGATGTTCGACCGGATCAGCGTGGACAGACGATCAATGATCCCCATGGCTCTCTAGGCTCCTGGCAAAGATCGCTCGCGCTTCTGCGCGAGCAGCCGCTCCGCAAAATCCAGCCGCTCGGCCAACTCAGCCACCTGGCCGTGCAGCACATCCATCTGCTCCTCCAACTGCGCCACCCGCCCCTGAGGAATGACGTCATTAGCCAGGAGGTTCGGGTCCATACCGGGCGGCAAAGGCCCCCGAATCACGGTCGCGGTCCTCCGATGCGATCCCCCCCACGCTGCTGGCCCAGCAATCGTTCCGTAAAATCTACTCGCTCCGCCAGTTCCGCCACCTCCCGGCGCAGCTGGTCGACCGCTTCGATTACCTCTTCCTGATCCGCCGCAGCTCCCCCAGGCGGCGACTGCCCATGCCGGATCCGCTCGGCGATCGCCCGCCCGACCGGCGAGATCGCCAGGAGAAAGAGCGAGCCCCCCCCGAAGATGAACACGATCGCGAGAATGCCTTCCATGTCCATCGTCAGCGCGGCGGCGGGCCGCCGGCATCCCGCGGCTTGGCAAGCAGGCGTTCCGCGAAGTCCATGCGCTCTGCCAACTCGGCGACTTCATGACGGACCTGCTGGAGCTCGGTCATGATCTCGTCGCGCTCGTCCGCTTCAAGGCCGGGGCGGCGATGCTCGCCCGCGATGCGCTTGGCCAGTGCAGCCGCCACGGGCCGCAGCACCCAGAACGCCCCACCAAAGAACATGAAGGCCGCCACCGCTTCCGGCGCGTTCATCGCTCGGTCCGTTTCGCGACTTCACTGTTCATGCTGTACCTCACTCCTGCGGTTCAACCTACCGTCTAGTCCCCCGCCTGCAACACTTTGCGCACGAATTGGCCGGTATGCGATCCCTTGGTGCGCGCCACCGTTTCCGGCGGCCCTGCCGCCATGACCCGCCCCCCCGCGTCTCCGCCTTCGGGCCCGAGGTCGATGACCCAGTCGGCCGTCTTCACCACGTCGAGGTTGTGCTCGATGACGACGACGGTGTTGCCCTTATCCACCAGCCGGTGGAGCACCTCCAACAGCAGCCGCACGTCCTCGAAATGGAGACCCGTTGTCGGCTCGTCCAGGATGTACAGCGTCCGACCGGTGTCGCGCTTGGCCAGCTCCGTGGCGAGCTTGACGCGCTGGGCCTCGCCCCCCGAGAGCGTCGTCGCCGACTGGCCGAGATGGATGTATCCCAGTCCTACGTCGTTCAGTAGTTCGAGTTTCGCCCTGATACGCGGCTGGTGCTCGAAGAAATCGAGTGCATCGGCGACCGTGAGGTCGAGGACGTCGGCGATCGACTTTCCTTTATAGCGTACTTCCAGCGTCTCCCGGTTGTAGCGGCGGCCTTTGCAGACTTCGCACGGCACGTACACGTCAGGCAGGAAATGCATCTCGACTTTGACGAGACCGTCGCCCTGGCAGGCCTCGCAGCGGCCGCCCTTCACATTGAACGAAAAGCGCCCCGGCCCGTAGCCCCGCAGCTTCGATTCGGGGAGATACGTGAACAGCTCGCGGATCGGCGTGAATAGACCGGTGTAGGTCGCGGGGTTCGACCGCGGCGTGCGGCCGATCGGGCTCTGATCGATGTCGATCACCTTGTCGATCTGGTCCAGGCCCTCGATCCGGTCGTGGGCACCGGGCACGACTTTGGCGCGATAGAAATGGCGGGCCAGCGCCTGATACAGGATGTCGGTGACCAACGTGGACTTCCCCGAGCCCGACACGCCCGTCACCGCGACGAACAATCCCAGCGGAAACTCGACGGTGAGATCCTTTAGGTTGTGGTGGCGCGCGCCCACGATCCGCACCGAGCGGTCGGCCGCCGCGATGCGGCGCCGCGGTGGGACCGGAATCCGCAGCTCGCCGCGCAAGTACCGGGCGGTGAGCGAGTCGCGGTGGCGCAGGACCTCGTCGAGGGGGCCCGCCGCCACGACCTCACCGCCATGCCGCCCCGCCCGCGGGCCCAGGTCCACGACGTAGTCAGCCGCGCGGATCGTCTCCTCGTCGTGCTCCACCACGAGCACGGTATTGCCGAGGTCGCGCAGCTCTTTCAGCGTCGCGAGCAGGCGCGCATTGTCGCGCTGATGCAAGCCGATGGACGGCTCGTCGAGGATGTACAGGACGCCGACGAGGCGGCTCCCGATCTGGGTCGCGAGTCGGATGCGCTGCGCCTCGCCGCCCGAGAGCGATGCCGCGGACCGGTCGAGCGTCAGATAATCGAGGCCGACGTCCACGAGAAACCGTAACCGGTCGATGACCTCTTTCAGAATCGGCCCTGCGACCTGGGGATCGAGGCCCGTGATGGACGTACAGAACGCGAGAGCCTCGCGGACCGGCAGCGCGACCACCTCGCCGATGTTCTTCCCCGCCACCAGCACCGACAAGCTCTCCGGCCGCAGGCGCCGTCCGCCGCACGTGGGGCACGGCTGCTCCACCATGTACTGCTCGAGCTGCTCGCGCACCGCGTCCGACGCGGTCTCGCGGTAGCGCTTCTCGACGTGATCGAGCACGCCCTTCCAGCCCGACTCGTAAGAGCCATGCCAGCGCTCGCTGTCGTACTGGTAGGTGAACGTCTTTCCCGGCGCGCCCTGCAGCAGGACTTTTTTCACCGCCGGTGACAGACCCTGCCACGGCGTTTCGAGGTCGAACTTGAACGCGCGCGCGAGCGCGGGCAGAATCACCTTGCGCAGATACCCGCTTGGCTCACCCCACGGCAGCACGACGCCCTCGAGGATCGTGAGACTGGGATCGCCGAGCACGAGATCAGCGTTTACTTCGCGCCGCGTCCCCAGTCCCGAACAGTCGGGGCACGCGCCGAACGGCGAATTGAACGAGAACTGCCGCGGCTCGAGCTCCGGAAGTGAGAGGCCGCAGTTGGGGCACGCGTAGCGTTCCGAGAAGAGGCGCGAGCGCGGGCTCCCCGTCTGGCGTACGACTTCCACGACGCCGTCCGCCGCCTTGAGCGCGGTCTCGATGGAATCGGCGAGCCGGGCCCGGTCCATGGGGCGCACCACCAGCCGGTCCACCACCACCGCGATGTCGTGGTTCTGGCGCCGGTTGAGCTTGGGGACGACGGACAGATCGTAGGTCTCACCGTTGACGCGGGCGCGCACGAAGCCCTGCTTGCGCATCGCCTCGAAGACATCGCGGAACTCGCCTTTGCGTCCCCGCACGAGCGGCGCGAGCACTTCGATCTTCGTCCCCTCGGGCCACTCGAGCACCAGGTCGGTGATCTGCGACGCGCTCTGGCGCTCGACCGGCGAGCCGTCATTGGGGCAGTGCGGCGTCCCCGTGCGCGCCCACAGCAGTCGCAGGTAGTCGTAGATCTCGGTGATCGTCCCCACCGTAGAACGCGGATTGGAGCCGGCGGTTTTCTGCTCGATCGAAATCGCGGGCGAGAGGCCCTCGATCGCGTCCACATCCGGCTTGTCCATCAAACCGAGGAACTGGCGCGCGTATGCGGACAGCGACTCGACGTAGCGGCGTTGTCCCTCGGCATAAATCGTATCGAACGCGAGCGATGATTTCCCCGAACCCGACAGCCCCGTGATCACCACCAGGGCGTTCCGGGGGAGCTCGACGTCGATATTCTTGAGATTGTGCTCGCGGGCCCCGCGGACGATCAATGCATCGCGCGACATAGACCCGGAGCCTACTCGGGACCCCGTTCTCCGGTCAACTCTCCCCCTTCTCTTGCCTAACCCTCGCCGCTTTCCTACGTTAGCAATCGATGCCAACCCACGCGCTGCTGATTCTCACCACCATCGGCTCTGCCGCCGACGCCCGTACGTTCGTCAACGGGCTGGTCGAGGATCGCCTCGTCGCCTGTGGGACGCTGCTCCCGGGCGCGGCGTCGATTTATCGCTGGGAGGGCACGGTCAAAGAGGAAAACGAAGTCGTCGTGCTGCTCAAGACCGACGCGTCGAAGTGGGAGGCGCTGGCCGCCGCGGTCGATGAACGCCATCCCTACGAGGTGCCCGAGCTGCTCGCGTTCCCCGTCGAGCGCGGGTCAGACCTCTATCTTTCCTGGCTGACGAGCGAGGTAGTGGCATGAATCGGGGACCCAAGCGCGAGCGGCGCTGGCAGTCGTCGCAGGATCGGGCGCGCGTCGCCGCCGATCTGATCGAAGAAGCGGAGTCGCTCACGGAGACGGGCGCGATCGCCACGCCCAACGACGTAGCGCGCGCGCAGCTGCCGCCGCCGCTGCGCGTGGCGCAGCCCGCGCCGAGCGCCGCGCCCAAGGCGTCGCTCGACCAGGACCAGCCGGAGACCACGCCGTCGCCTGTTGCTCCCCCTCCGGCCCCCGCGCCTTCCGCGCCGACCTCCGCCAGTGTGCCCGCGGCCGACGACCCGCTATATATCGCAGCCCGGGAAGCGAGCGAGCGTGGTGAGCTCGACCGGGCAGCGGCTTCGTATCGTGACCTCCTCGCCCGGGATCCGAAACACGTGAAAGCGCGCAACAACCTCGCTTTGATTCTCGACGCCCGCGGCGACCGCGACGGCGCCCTCGCGGAGCTGGACCGGGCGCTGGAGACCGAGCCCGACAACGCGGCGCTGCTCGTGAACCGTGCCGCGGTGCTCGGCGCCACGGTCCGGTACGCGGCCGCGCAGCGCGACCTGCAGCGCGTGCTCCGCGCCGATCCGACGAACGTCGAGGCGCTGTTCAATCTGGGCATCGTGCTGACGCGGCGGGGGCTGTGGCGCGAGGGGATCGACCAGCTCAAGCGCGCCGTCGAGGTCGATCCGGGACGCGCGGCCGCGTGGTACTACCTGGGCGAAGCCCTCAACCACACGGACGATCTCGCCGGCGCCCTGGCCGCCTACGAGCGCGCCGTCGAAGTGCAGCCCGCCAACCCGAAGGCGCTGTACGGCATCGGCAAAGTGCTCGACCGGTTGAATCGACCCGACGAAGCCACCGTGATGTACCGCCGCTCCCGGGAAATGACCGGGAGGTGATTCGCGTAGTCGTGGACGATCTGGCGTCTCTCGCCGCCGATGCGATCGTCCGTCCCGCCACAACCCGTCTCGATCCCACCGCCGCCGCGCTCCGCCGTCTGGAGACCCTCGGCGGCGCCGAATTCCAGAGCCGGATTCGCTTGACCCGCGAGCTCGCCGTGGGCGCGGCCGTGGTGACGGCGGCCGGCGGCGATTTGCCCGCGGACTTCGTGATCCATGCGGTCATCCGCAGCGAAACGGAGCCGGTCACGCGCGACAACGTGGCCCGCGCCTGGCTTTCCGCCCTGCATCAAGCCCAGGAATGGGAATTCGGCCACGTCAGCGCACCGCCCCTCGGCACCGGCGCCGGGAACCTGACGCTCGAGGACGCGGCGGAGATCATGGCGACGGTGCTGCACGGGCATCGCGCCGGCGCGGCGTTCCCGGCGGACGTGTCCCTCGTCGTGGAGCGGCCTGAGGACCAGCAGGTGTTCGAGGCGGCGCTGCAGCGGGCGGCTTCATGAGCCGTCGGCACTGGGCGATCGCCATACTGGCGGCCTGGGCGCTGTCGCTGGGGTGGCTGGTGAAGCTGGAGGTGTTCCGCTCGACGGGCGCGCGCCTCGCCGAGGCCGCCCTGTCGGTCCCACCCGGCGCGTTGTTCTATCGGCTCGACCTGGGCGGCCAACAAATCGGCTTCACCTCGGCCACGCTCGATACGGTCCCCGACTCGATCCGCGTCGAGAACGTCTTCGTGCTCGACGTGGCGGCACTCGGCAAGCTGCATCGCACCACCGCCCGCAGCGTCGCGCTGCTGTCGCGCGCGTTGCGGCTGCAACGCGTGGACGTGACGTTCGACGGCGATCTCGGCCAGTTCGCCGCGCATGGCCGCGTGCTGGGCGACACGATCCTGGCAGTGGCCATCGTGTCGGATCGCGATTCGCAGGTGACGCGCATCCCGCTCACCGGCCCCATCACGCTGCCGACGCTGCTGCCGCTCAGGCTCGCGTTCGGCGGCGAGCTGCAGCCGGGGCGCACGTACACCGCACGGCTATTCGATCCGTTGCTGCTCGCCGCGCGGGACGTGACGGTGCGGGTCGCAGCGGAGTCCACGCTGGTCGTGTCCGACAGCGCCGACCTCGATTCGACCACGATGGTGTGGCTGCCGGAGCACTTCGACACCGTGCGCGCCTTCCGCATCGACCAGGACGCGAACGGCGTGCCGCTGAGCAGCTGGATCGATGCCCAGGGGCGGTTGGTCCGCGCTTCCAGTCCGACGGGGTTCGCCATGGAGCGCGCGGCGTTCGAGATCGCGTACGAGAATTTCCGGCGCCGCGACACCGCCCGCGTGGCGCGCAGCAGCGCCGCACCGGGGCCGGACGAGATTGTCCCCGTGACGGCGCTCGCGGCCGGCGTGCCGGACGATCCCGCGTCGCTCGCACGACTGCGGATACGGTTCTCAGGGGTCGGTCTACACTCGGCGGGCGGCCCTCGGCAACGCGTCTCGGGGGATACGCTCGAGATCGTGCGTGAGACGGCAGTGCAATCCCATGCCATGCCCTACAGCCTGCCCTCACGCGACACCGCGCTCGCGCGCTGGCTGGCACCCGAGCCGTTGATCCAGAGCCGCGACCCACGCATCGCGGCGCAGGCCCGGCTTATCATCGAGCGCGAGCGCAGCCCCGCCCGCGCCGCCGAGCTGCTCACGCATTGGGTGCACCGCAACGTGCGGCGTGAAGAGACCGCCGGGGTGCCGAGCGCCGAGAAGGTGTTGGAAAGCCGGCGCGGCGACTGCAACGAGCAAGCGACGCTCTACGTCGCGCTCGCCCGCGCAGCGGGGCTGCCGGCGCGCACTGCGGCCGGTGTGCTGTATCTCAAGGGCCGGTTCTACTACCACGCCTGGCCGGAGGTGTATCTCGGCGATTGGGTGGCCGTGGACCCGACCTTCGACCAATTCCCCGCCGACGCCACGCATCTCCGGTTCGCCGTCGGCGGACTCGCCCGCCAGGTGGAGCTGATCCCGCTGATCGGCCGGCTCAAGCTCGAGGTCCTATGATTCGCCTGGAGAACCTCACCAAGCTCTACGGCAGCTTCGTGGCCGTGGACGACATCAGTCTGCACGTGCCCCGGGGCGTGTTGTACGGGTGCCTTGGCCCGAACGGCGCCGGCAAGACCACGACATTGCGGATGATCGCCGGCATTCTGCGGCCCACGCAGGGCCGCGTGCTGCTGGGCGGCGATGACGTCCATACCAACCCACTCTCCGCGAAGATGCGGCTCGGCTTCATTCCCGACCGGCCGTTCGTCTACGACAAGCTGACGGGCGCGGAGTTTCTGCGCTTCGTCGCCGGCCTGTACGGGCAGGAGGGCGACACGGTCGAGCGCCGTATCGCGGAGCTGCTCGAGGTGTTCGAGCTCACGAGCTGGAAGGACGAGCTGATCGAGGCGTACAGCCACGGGATGCGGCAGAAGCTGATCATCTCGAGCGCGCTGATCCACCGCCCCGAGTGCATCGTAGTGGACGAGCCGATGGTGGGCCTCGACCCCAAGGCCGCCCGGCTGTTGAAGGACATCTTCCGGCAGTTCGTCGCGAAGGGCGGCACCGTACTGATGAGTACGCACACCCTCGAGGTCGCCGAGGCGATGTGCGACCATATCGCGATCGTCCAGCACGGCAGGATCGTAGCCGCCGGGACGGTGGCGGACGTGCGGCGCGAGCACCAGGCCGGCAACGCCAGCCTCGAGGAGCTGTTCCTCAAGCTCACCGGCGGCGCGCACGTGAAGGCGCTGGCGGAGGTGTTGGGCGAGTGAAGCAGCCCTCACTGTGGCACGTGTTGCAGCCCAAGTGGCGCACCGCGCTGCAGCGCATGCGCGAGGAGCGCGACCGCGGCGGGCGGGGGAAGCTCGTCCTCCTCGCCCTGGTGGGCTCGCTGTTCTGGCTCGCCGTGTTCGGCGTGCTCTACAAGATCCTCAAGTACTTCCGCGGCGTGGAGGAGCTGGGCCCGCTGCTCGCCGGCAAATTGCTCGGCCTCGCGCTGTTGTCGTTCATGTCCATCCTGATCCTGTCGAACGTCATCACGGCACTCTCCAGCTTCTTCCTAGCGAAGGACCTGGACCTGCTCGTCTCGACACCAGTGGATTGGCTGCGGCTCTATCTCGCCAAGCTCAGCGAAACGCTGCTGCACTCCTCCTGGATGGTGGCGCTGATGGCCGTGCCGATCCTCGCCGCCTACGGCGTGATCTACCGCGGCGGGCTGCTGTTCATTCCCTACGCCGTGCTCGTCGTCGTCCCGTTGCTGCTGCTGCCGGCGGTCGTCGGCAGCGCCGTCACCCTGATCCTCGTGAACGTCTTCCCGGCGCGCCGCACGCGGGACCTGCTCTCGATCATCGCGATCGGCGCGGCGGGTGGGGTGATCCTGCTGTTCCGCATTATTCGCCCCGAGCAGCTGGCTCGTCCCGAAGGATTCCGCAACCTGCTCGACTTCATCACGGTGCTGCGGACGCCCACCTCGCCGTTCTTGCCGAGCGAATGGGCGACCAAATCGATCATGGGTTACCTGCGACACGACATCGACCCCTTCCCAATGGTGCTGCTGTGGACGACGGCGGCGGCGTTCGTGACGCTGGGGGCGCTGCTGCACCGGGCCCTGTTCCCGCAGGGATTCACCAAGGCGCAGGAGGGGGCGGAACGGTTCATTCGCGGCGGGTTCTGGCGCTGGACCGTCGGTGGGCTGCTCAAGCGGCTCCCCGTGGCCAAACGGGAGTTCGTCCTGAAGGACATCCGGCTGTTCTTCCGGGACACGACCCAATGGAGCCAGCTGATCCTGTTGGCGGTGCTGGTGGTCGTGTACGTGTTCAACATCCAGGCGCTCCCCCTGCACCGCGGCGAGCCCGTCGGCTTCTTCTATGTCACGCTCGTCTCTTTCCTGAACCTCGGCCTCGCGGGGTTCGTGCTGGCATCGATCGCCGCGCGCTTCGTATTTCCCGCCGTATCGCTGGAGGGGCGCCAGATGTGGTTGCTGCGCTCGAGTCCGCTCGATCTCCGTGCGTTGCTCTGGTCGAAGTATTGGGTCGGCACCATTCCCTTACTGGTCCTGGCGCTGCTGCTCACCGGCATCACCAACGTGCTGCTCGAGATCTCGCCGTTCATGATGATTGTGAGCATGGCGGCGATGTTCGTGCTCACGCTTGCGATCTCGGCGATGGCGCTGGGGTTCGGGGCACTGTATCCGCAGTTCGAGACGGAGAACGCCGCCCAGATTCCGACGTCGTTCGGCGGGCTCGTGTTCATGATGGCCACGGTTGCGCTGCTGGGGGCGGTGATCTTCGTGCTGTGGCAGGCCGTGTACACGTATGTCCGGGCCGTGTACGACGGGCGGCCGGTCGTCATCGACGCGTGGATGATTTCCTGGTTCGTATTGGCCGCCGCCTTGTGCGCGGCGGCCACCGTGGTTCCCCTGCGACTGGCCTTGCGGAAGATGGAGACCTTCGAGTTTTAGCCTACCGGGGTTGTGGCGGCGCCCGCGCGCCGTACATTGCCGCGCCGTGAGTCTGCTCGAGCTGTCGGCGGTCACCAAGCGCTATCCCGGGGTCGTGGCACTGGATGGAGTGGACCTCGCCGTCGAGGCAGGCACCGTGCACGCCGTGGTGGGCGAGAACGGCGCGGGCAAATCCACACTCCTCAAGATCATCGCCGGCGCGGAACGTCCCGACACGGGAGGGATCCGCTGGGCCGGCGCCCCCGTCGCCTTTGATTCGCCGCGCGACGCCCTGCGCCGCGGTATCACGGTCATCTACCAGGAGCTGGCGCTCGTCCCGACGCTGGGCGCGGCCGCCAACATCTTCCTGGGCATGGAGCGCACGCGCCGGGGACTGCTCGACGCGGCTGCGATGCGTGAGGCAGCCGTCAGAGCGCTCGCCGAACTCCGTCTGTTCATCGACCCGGCGCGGCCGGTCGGGCGGCTGTCCGTGGCGCAGCGGCAGTTGGTCGAGCTGGCCCGCGCGCTCGTGCGCGACGCCCGGCTCGTCGCGCTCGACGAACCGACCGCGACGCTCTCGGCGCACGAAGTGGCCCACCTTGCGGCCCAAATCGAGTCGCTCACCGCGAAGGGCATCGCGGTAATCTTCGTCTCGCACCGTTTGGACGAAGTGCGGCGGCTGGCGGGGACGATCACGGTACTGCGCGACGGGCGCCGCGTGTGGACCGGCGCCGCCGCGGCGGTGGACGATGCGGCGCTGATCCGTCACATGGTGGGACGCGACGTCGCTTACCGCCGCCACCCGCCAAACCGCGCTCCCGATCCCGATCCGCTCCTCGAGGTGCGCGGTCTCACGCGTAAGCCCGCGTTCCGCGATGTCTCGTTGGCGTTGCGCCGCGGCGAGATCACGGGGCTCGCGGGGCTCGTGGGTGCGGGGCGCACCGAGCTGGCACGTGCGCTCGCCGGGATCGAGCGGTGGGACGCCGGGGAGGTCGTGCTGGCCGGCGCGCCGTACCGGCCGCGCTCGCCCCGCGACGCGATCGCGCGGCGATTCGCGTATCTGCCGGAAGACCGGCAGCGGGACGGGCTGGTCCTACGGTTCCGCATCCGTGAGAACGTCACGCTCGCCGTGCTCGAGCGGTTCGTCGCCGGAATCGGAGGCCGGATTCGCATCGCGGCTGAGCAGCAGGCCGCGCAGGCCGCGGCGAACGACGTGGATCTGCGGCCCGCGCCGCCCGATATCGAGCGGCCGACGTACCAGTTGTCGGGCGGAAACCAGCAAAAAGTCGTGCTCGCCAAGTGGCTGCTCGCGACCGCCGACCTCGTCGTCTTCGACGAGCCGACGCGGGGCGTCGATGTGGGCGCGAAAGTCGAGCTGCACCGCCAGATCCGCGCCCTCGCCGATCAAGGGAAGGCCGTCCTGCTCATTTCTTCCGAGCTTCCGGAGCTGCTCGCCCTCGCAGACCGGGTCCTGGTGATGCGCGCGGGCCGCGTGGCGGGCGAGCTGACGGGCGACGCGGTCACGGCGGAAGCGGTGATGGCCCTCGCGGTCGAGGCGGTGTGAAGCGCCCCGTCGTCGTCGCCCTCCTGGTCTTGTGCGCGGGCGCCGCCCTGTTCGCGCCCGGGTTCCTGACGGTCGGCAACCTGACGACGATCCTGTTGCACGTTTCCGTGAACGCGATGCTCGCCCTGGGAATGACGTTCGTCATCGTGACGGGCGGCATCGATCTGTCGGTCGGCTCGTTGGTTGCGCTCGCCGGCGTGCTCGCGGCGGGGACGCTCACGGCGAGTGGCACGCTCGGCGCGGTCGGCATTTCCGGTGCGACGATTCTCGCGATTCTCGTGGGTCTGGGCACGGGTGCCGCGCTGGGCGCGGCCAACGGCGCCGTGACGGCATACGGCAGGATCGCCCCCTTCGTGGTGACGCTGGCGACGATGACGATCGCGCGCGGCGCCGCCCGGCTCTTCACGGGCGGTGTGCCGATCGGATATCCGCCCGCCGCCGATCCTCTGTTCGCCCAGAAGGGCGCCGCGCTGGACGCGTTGCACGCCTTCGGCGGCGGCCGCATTCCGGTGCCGGGACTCGAGCGCGGCTTCCCGATGCCGGCGCTCATCATGCTGGCGCTCGTGGCCGCCGGCGCCTTCGTGCTCACACGTACCCGGTTCGGCCGATACGTGTACGCCATCGGCGGCAACGAGGAAGCGGCGCGCCTCTCCGGCGTGCCGGTGCAGCGGGTGAAGCTTGGCGCGTACGCCATCTCGGGGTTCTGCGCGGGGCTTGCGGCGGTGCTTCTCGTCGGCCAGCTGCGCTCGGGCGGCCCTGATGCGGGTCAACTGTACGAGCTGAACGCCATCGCCGCGGCCGTGATCGGCGGCGCGTCGCTCCTCGGCGGCGTGGGGACCGCCTGGGGGGCGCTCATCGGTGCTCTGCTCATCGGCGTCCTCAACAACGCGCTCGACTTGCTCGGCGTGCAATCGTTCTGGCAGGAAATCACCAAGGGAGGCATCATCCTGCTGGCAGTTACCTTCGATGTGTGGACCAAACGCGGAGATCGTACCAGGCATGCGTAAGCCTCTGCTGTGGCTGCTGGCGGCAACGCTCCTCACGTGGACCGGCGCGTGCGGCAAGCGCCGCGCGAGCGGGCGCCCGCTCGTCGGAGTCACGCTGCTCACCGATGCGCACGTCTTCTATCAGGACCTGAAACGCGGTATGCAACAGGCCGCCGACAGCCTGGGGCTCGACCTGCAGATTGTTGCCGGCGAGTGGGATCTGGCGCGGCAGACGGCGCAGGTGGACAACTTCATCAATGCGCGGGCGGACGCGATCGTGATCGCGCCGGTCAACTCGAGCGGCATCGTCAGCGCGATCGAAGAGGCGAATCGCGCCGGGATTCCCGTGTTCACCGCCGACATTGCGAGCGACGGAGGGACGGTGGTCGCGCACGTCGCGAGCGACAATCGCCAGGGCGGGCGCCTCTTGGGTGCCTACGTGGGGCGGCGGCTGGGCGGAGGCGGGAATGTCGTCATCCTCGATCAGCCGACGGTGACGAGCGTGCGAGACCGCGTCGCCGGCTTCCGTGAGGCGCTCCGCGACTACCCGAACATCCGCGTGGTGGCGTCGCCCGCCGTCGAGCGCGGCATCCGCGACGTGGCGAAGCAGAAGATGGATAATCTGCTCGCGACCGGGCAGAGGATCGATGCGGTGTTCGGCACGAATGACGACTGCGCGCTCGGCGCGCTCGCCGCGATCCAGGCCGCGGGCCGCCCGGGGATCATCATCGTGGGATATGACGCCACGCCCGAGGCGCGGAGCGCGATCAGCCAGGGCACCGCGCTCGTCGCGGACGCGGTGCAGGATCCCGTCACGATCGGACGCCGCACGATGGAAGCCGTGGCGGCCAGGCTCAAGGGCGGCGCCGTAGCACCTGTCGTGCCCGTACCAGTCGGGCTCGTGGAGCGGGGCTCGCTGCCGCCGTGAGCACCTCAGTTTCCATGGAGAGCGGGGACGAGGAGCGACTCGCCGGGGAAGTCCGGCGTGTGGCGATCGGCCAACTGGTCGGGGGCGGGCCGCTGGTGGACCTCGTCCATCTTCTCGGGGCCAGCCTTGTCGCCACGCTGATCTGGAACTCGGTCCCCGTCCAGCGAACGATCGCGTGGGTTGGCGTCGTCGCTGCCGCGGCGGCGGTCCGGACCTGGTGGCGTATGCACGCGCGCGCGCGGCACCTGTCCGACGAGAAGGCGTTGGCGGGCGTCCGACTGACCGTGGTAGGGATCGGGTTGGCATGGGGCGTCGGAGCGGCAGCTATGATCCCCTCGCTCCCCTTTAACGAGGCCGCCATGATCCTCGTGGCGGTCGCTGCGATCGTCGCCGGGGGGACGACCACGCTCGTGGGCGACACGCCAACCTTCCGGTGCCTCCTGGTACCGATGTTGGCGCCCCTCCCCATAGGAATCCTGCTCCAGGGTCACGACCGGCCCCACCTGATCGCGGCCACATTCATCATTCTGTTCGCGTTGGCGATGGACGGCATACACGCGCGGGCCCATCACACCTTCGCGCAGTGGGTGCGTGCGGCAGCCCTCCTGCAAACGTCGAGCGGCGAGCTGGCCCGCCAGCATGCGTACCTCGACGGCCTCCTGGCGAGTGCGCCCGTGGCTATCTCTGTCGTGGACGCGAAGGGCCAGGTGCAGCGCATCAATCCTCAGTTCGAGCGACTGTTCGGGTACTCCACCGAAGAGGCGGTGGGGCGCGATCTCAACGTGCTGATCGTGCCGAAATCGGAGATACCCAAGGCCGGGCAGCTCACCCGGGGCACGCGCCGGGGGGACACGGTTGTCGCCGAGGTCGAGCGCCGCCACAAGGACGGAACGCCCGTGTCCGTCCGGCTCTCGGCGCGCCGGGTGGAAGGGTTGGCGGAGGATCATGTCTTCATGATGTACGAAGACATTTCCGACCGGCGGCGCGCGCAGGACGCGCTCACTCAGCTCGCCAGCATCGTCGAGACGTCGGAAGACGCGATTATCGGTCAGACACTGGACGGCACGGTCGTCACGTGGAACGCCGCTGCCCAACGAATGTTCGGGTACGCGTTGGGGGAGATCCGGGGGCGCCACATCACCCTGCTCGCCCCCCCCGACCGCAGCGGCGAGGAGGACGCCAACCTCGAGCGGATCCGGCGCGGCGAGCATATCGAGCACTTCGAAACGATCCGGCTGCGCAAGGACGGGACGCCGATCCCGGTCTCCATCAGCATCTCCGTCACCCGGGACACCGCTGGGCGCATCAGCGGGTTTTCGACCATCGCGCGCGATGTCCGCCAAGAGGTCGCGACCCGCGAGGCCCTGCGGCAGGCGCGGGATGCGGCCGAGCGGCTGGCGCGAACACGCAGCTCGTTTCTGGCCAACATGAGCCACGAAATCCGCACGCCCTTGAACGCCGTCCTGGGCATGACGGAGCTGCTGCTCGACACGGAGCTCACGCCCGAGCAACGGCACTCGCTGACGCTGGTGCAGGTCGCGGGAGAGACCCTGCTGACGCTGCTCAACGACATTCTCGACCTGTCGAAGATCGAGGCGGAACAGGTCCGGCTCGAGTCGATCCCCTTTGCGCCGACGCATCTGTTGGAAACGACGGTCGGACTGCTCAGCCTGCGGGCGCGACAAAAACGCCTCGAGGTGCTCATCGACGTGGCCGCGGATGTGCCTCCCATGATCCACGGCGATCCGACCCGCCTGCGGCAGGTGCTCACCAACCTCGTCGGGAACGCGATCAAATTCACAGCGTCGGGGGAGATCGTGGTCACCGTGCGTCTCGCCGGGGTGCGGGATGGGCGCCCCGTCGTCCGCTTCGCGGTGCGCGACACCGGCATCGGCATCCCCGCGGACAAGCTGGAGACAATCTTCGAGGAGTTCGGCCAGGCCGACGAGAGCACGACACGGAAATACGGCGGCACGGGACTCGGTCTCACGATCGCCCGGCAGCTGGTGCGTCTGATGGACGGCGAGCTGACCGTGACGAGCACCGTGGGCCAAGGTACGGAGTTCGCGTTCGCCGTGCCGCTCACGATCGACACCGGCGCGGCTCCGCTGCCGGCCGTGCTGCCCGGCGCGCAAATGGCGGGACGGCGGGTGCTGGTAGTGGACGACAATGCGACGAATCGCGGCATCCTGCGCGGGATACTGGGCGCGGCGGGCCTCCACGTCGGCGAAGCGGCCGACGGCGCGGCGGGGCTCGACGCCCTCGAGCGCGCCCAGCGGAGCGGAACGTCCTACGACCTCGCGATCCTGGATGCGCAAATGCCCGGCCTCGACGGGTTTGCGCTCGGCGCGGCCGTCCGAGCCGCGCCGGCCATCGCCGGCACCCGCCTCTTGATGCTCACGTCTTCCGGCGAACGCGGCGACGGCCAGCGCTGCCGGGACCTGGGCATCAACGGCTACCTGACCAAACCCGCCTCCCGCACCGACCTGCTCGACGCCGTGAACGTCGTTCTTGGCCTGGCCGCCGCCGCCGCGCCGATAGTGGTGACGCAGCACTCGATCGCGGAATCCCGCCGTCGGCTGCAGATCCTCCTGGCGGAGGACAATGTCGTGAACCAGGAAGTGGCAGCCACGATGCTGCGCAAACGCGGCCACGACGTGGACGTCGTGGGCGACGGCCGCTCAGCAGTGGAGGCAGTGGCGCGCAAGCGCTACGACACGGTGTTGATGGATATCCAGATGCCCGAGATGGATGGGTTCGAGGCGACGCGTCACATCCGCGCCACGGCCGCGGGTCGCGGGCTGACGATCATCGCCCTGACGGCCCACGCGTTGACCGGTGAGCGGGAGAAGTGCCTGGCCCAGGGCATGACGGACTATCTGACGAAGCCGTTCAAGGCGCATGCCCTCTTCGCGGTGGTGGAGGGTCGGACGGACGCCGGCACGGCCGGTGCTCCCGCGCCGCCGCCGGCGCCCAGTCCCAAAGCACCCCCAGTGGACCTGGACGAGTTCCGCCGCGAGATGCGCGAGGCAGGCGTCGAAGAGGCGGTGGACACTATCCTCGACACCTTCATGGAGTCCGCCGCCGAGCGCACCGCAGCACTCACGGCGGCGCTCGCCGCAGGAAAGGCCGCGGAGATCTCGCGTGCCGCCCACGCGTTCAGATCGTCCGCGGGGACGATCGGCGCGAAGGGACTCGCCGCGTTGTTGCAGCAAGTGGAGACGGCGGGAGCGGCGGGCGACATCGCGGAGGCCCGGGCCTTGGCCGACCGGTTCGCGCAGGAGAGCGCCGCGGTTACCGCTTACGTGCGGCGCGCGCGGGAAGGCTAGGCGGCGACGCGGGCTCCGCAGCGGTCACAATAGCGGGAATCTTTTTCCAACGCCGTACCGCAGCGGGCGCAATACGCCGGGGCGGTCCCCAGGCGGCGGCCGCAGGCCGAGCAAAACACGGCGTCGGGCTCCGGGCGCGGTCCGTCGGTCGGACAGGCCGGAGCAGGGAGCGGGGAGCGGGGAGCAGACTTGGGCCGCGGCGTACCGCGTAACACCGCCAGCGCCTCCTCCGTGTACTTGGCCTTCAACGCAGCATAATCCGCGTCGGACAGCTTCCCCGTGGCGCGATCGAATTCGATCTCCTTGAGGGCGCGCAGCGCTACCGTCTGCGGGCTCATATCGTCGTCGGGATCGTCGCCCTCGTCGGTTCCCCACGAGGCAGCGGCACCGGTCGGCGTGGGCGCGGGCGGCCGGAGGATGGGCAGCAGCACGTAGTAGGTCGCGCCCGCGGCGAGCAGGGCGCCGACGATCAGCTCGAACATCGAACGAGTGGCGTCAGCCGGGCAGGCGGTCGAGCTCGCGCCGCAGTCGCTCGAGCTCGGCGGGCGAAGCGTCGGACGGCGCGCTCGCCTCGGGCGCCGCCAGCTCGGCGGCGCGGGTCCAGCGCCGCAGCGCGCGCACGAGGAAGGCGCCGGCCACGACGATCGCGAGCGATGGCACGAAGTAACCGGCGAGGTTGAAGCCACGCTTGGGCGGGGCCATCAGGACCTGCTGGCCGTACTGCGCGACGAACGCGTCGATGATTTCCTGCGCAGACTTGCCCTGCCCCGCCAGCGTCAGGACCTGCTTGTGCAATCCGGGGCTGTAGGTGCAGCTGAAATCCGTGGTGCGGCATGTGTAGATATCGAGCCCGCAGCCGCAGCTGCACTTGAGACGCTTTTCGATGGCCTGGATGCCGGCGTCGTTGTCGGCGGCAGTGATCGGCGGCAGCGCCCGGCCGGCGCGCGCGGGATCGTAGACTCGACCCGAGGCGACCGTATCCTGGATGACCGCGCCCACCGCCGCGGCCGCCACCGCGAAGAACCCTCTGCGGCTCACCTGATCGCTCATCGTTCCGCCTCGAGCTTCACGGCGTACCCCGCTTGCGGGCGTGGCCCCTTGACCGCTGTGGGGCCGCCCCCGGGCCAGAGGACGATCAGGCCGCCCGCCACGAGGACGTAGCCGCCGAACCACACCCACCAAACGAGCGGGTTGATGGTGAACCGGTAGACGGCTTGCTCGGTGCCGTTCACGAGTCCGCCCAACACCACGTACAGGTCTTCCCGCAGCCCGCTCCGGATGCCCACTTCGGTCGAAGGCTCAAAGGTGGGACGGCCCAGCGCATCGACGTGTTGGCGCTTCTCGGTCTTGAGGCGGCCGACCGGCTTGCCGTCGATGCGCACGTCGACGAGAGCCGCGGTGACCTCGCGGTTGAGCGCGTTGTACTGCGAGATGCCCAGGTGCGTCAGGGTGTAGACGTGTCCGTACGGACTCTTGAGGGTCGCCGACTCGCCGGGTCGCAGCGTCGCCTGGGTCTCGGTCTTGAAGGCCATTCCTGCGAAGGCGACGAACAGCAGCACGATGCCCACGTGCACGATGTATCCACCATAGCGGCGGCGGTTGCGCCCGATCAAGCGCACGGCCGCCAGGGCTACCGGCTCGCCGTACTGGCGGTGTCGGGCCCGGGCGCCGCGTCCAAACTCCTGCCCCACGGTCGCGACCACGAAGCCGCCGAGGCCGATGGCCATCAGCGCGCCGACGTCGCGCATCCCCGCCACGAGCAGGATGAGGAATACGAACACACCGGCCGTCACCGGCACAGCAAATTGCCGCCGCAGATTGGGCATGGAGGCACGGCGCCACGCGATCAGCGGACCGATGCCGGTGAGCGCGAGCAGCGCCAGCCCCAGCGGAATGTTGACCTGATTGAAGAAGGGCGGGCCCACCGTGACTTTGGTCCCCTGCACCCATTCCGACAGGATCGGGAACAGCGTCCCCCACAGCACCGAGAAGGCGATCCCGATGAACAACAGGTTATTGAAGAGGAAGCTTGCCTCGCGACTCACCATCGACTCGAGCTTCGCCTCCGCCGTCAGCAACGGGAGCCGGGTGGCGTAGAGGATGATGCTCGCCGCAGCCGCCACCACCAGGAAGACGAGGAAGAAATAGCCGACGCTCGATTGGGTGAACGAGTGGACGCTGGCGATTACGCCCGAGCGGGTGATGAACGTGCCGAAGATCGACAGCAGCCACGCCCCGATGATCAGCGCCAGGTTCCACTTCTTGAGCATTCCCCGCTTCTCCTGAATCATGACGGAGTGCAGGAACGCGGTCATCACGAGCCACGGGAGCAGCGCCGCGTTCTCCACGGGATCCCACGCCCAGTAGCCGCCCCACCCCAGCTCGACGTACGCCCACCACATGCCGATCAAGAGGCCGATGCCGAGGAACAACCACGACACGAGCGTCCATTTGCGCACCGCGACCAGCCAATCGGCGTCGAGCTTCTTCAACAGGAGAGCGGCGATGGCGAACGCAAACGGGATGGTGATCGAGATGTAGCCCAGGTACAGCATCGGCGGGTGGAAGACCATCCCGGGGTTTTGCAGCTGCGGGTTCATGCCGCGGCCGTCCACGGGCGTGAACGCCATCCGCTCGAACGGATTGGCGGCGAACAGCAACACCGATACGAAGAACGCGGCGACGAGACACGTCACCCCGGCGACGTACGGGAGATAGGCGCGGTGGCGCCGGGCGGTAAGCAGCTGCGCCAGCACGGCGAACAGGCTCAGCACCGTGGCCCAGAAGAGGAGGCTGCCCTTCTGTCCCGCGTACAGCGCCGACCACAGATAGAACGTGGGGAGGTTGCGGCTGGTGTACGCAGCGACGTACTCGAGGTTGAAGTCGTGACGGAAGATCGCCACCTCGAGCGAGACACACGCGACGACCAGCGCGCCGAGCATCGCGAACGTCGCGTGCCGCGCGCTTTGCTGCAGATCGGCGCGTCCTTGCAGGCCGCCGACGAATCCCGTGACCGCTCCCCACAGGCCCACGAACAGCGCGAGCCAGAGGGAGAGTTGGCCAAGCAACGTCATTTAGGCCTTGGGAACTGCTTCGTAGCGCGACCCGCACTTCGCGAGCACGTCGGTCGCGTGGATGACGCCGTCCTTTTGCAGCCGGCCCTCGACCACGACTTCCACCGAGTCGGTGAACGTGTCGGGCGGGAGGCCCCGGAAGACGACGGGATAGCTCACCGTGCCGTCCGTAATATGGAAGCGCAGCGTCTGGGTGGCGGTCTCTTTCTCCACCGTGCCGGGGACGACGCGGGCCCCGACCTTCATGCCGAGGTCGTAGAACGAGGGATCGGCCGAGACTTTCTGGGCGAGCTCACTCGGCGTGAGGAAGTACTGGCCGGTCTGCTTGATCCCGGAGGCCATCAAGTAGCCCACCGAGCCGACGATCAGGACGGCGCCGAGCGCGAACTTCGTACCTGCCTTCATGATTCTATTATACCACCTTTGCCCCTGCGCGCTCCAGCCTTCGTTCCCCTTGCCGCCCAGTGAAGCGCCGTATCCACAGCACGTTGCCATTCGCGCGCGCGCGCCTGCACCTCGCGCGCGCCCGCGCCTGGGAGGAATCGCGTGAAGCGGCGGCCGGCCAGGAAGTCGGACCCGGTTTTCCAGAGTCCCGCTCCGAGTCCCGCGAGCCCCGCAGCACCCAACGCGGTCGTCTCGATGAGATCGGGCCGGGCGACGGGAACGTCCAAGAGGTCCGCCTGGAATTGCATCAACCAGTCGTTCGCGGCCGCGCCGCCGTCCACCAAGAGACTGGAGAGGCTGAGGTTGGCATCCGCGACCATCGCGTCGAGCACATCTTTGGTACTGAACGCCATCGCCTCGAGCGCGGCGCGCGCAACATGCGCGCGCCCCGTGCCCCGGGTCAAACCCACGATCGTGCCGCGGGCGTTCGGCTCCCAGTGCGGCGCGCCCAGCCCCACGAACGCGGGGACGAAGTACACGCCGCCGGTATCGGGGATGTCGCGGGCCAGTTGCTCGGTCTCGGCAGCCTGCGCGATGAGCCGGAGGCCGTCGCGCAGCCACTGGATGGCGGCGCCCGCGACGAAGATGCTGCCTTCGAGCGCAAACACCGGCTCGCCCCGCGGCCCGCACGCGAGCGTGGTGAGCAGCCCGCGCCGTGACTCGGCGCGGCGCTTGCCCGTATTGAGGAGCAAGAAGGCGCCGGTGCCGTAGGTATTCTTCGCCTGTCCCGCTTTCCAGCATCCCTGCCCGAACAGCGCTGCCTGTTGATCGCCCGCCACTCCCGTGATGGGCAGCTCCGTGCCGAAATGCTCGGCCTGCGCGATCCCGAACATCCCGCTCGAGGTCCGCACGTCGGGCAGCGCGTCGCGCGGCACGCCGAACAGGCCGAGCAGATCGGCGTCCCAGGCGCGGCGGCCGATGTCGTAGAGCATCGTGCGCGCGGCGTTGGTGTGATCGGTGGCGAACGTCGCGCCGTTGGTCAGCCGGAACAGCAGCCACGCATCCACCGTCCCGAACACCGCGTCGCCTGCCTCTACGCGCCGGCGCAGACCTGGGACGTGCTCGAGCAGCCACTCGATTTTGGTGGCGGAGAAATAGGGGTCGAGCACGAGCCCCGTGCGCTTGCGGACGAGCGCGGCCTTGCGCTGTTTCGCGAGCTGCGCGCAGCGGGCGGCGGTACGCCGGTCCTGCCACACGATGGCGCGGTGGAGCGGCCGGCCCGTCTCGCGCTCCCATACGCACACGGTTTCGCGCTGGTTCGTGATCCCGATCGCGCCCGGGACAAGACCGGCCTGCCGGATCGCCTCGCGCGCCGCAGCAACGGTGACGCGGAGAATCTCCTCGGCATCGTGTTCCACCTCCCCCGGCGCTGGGAAGTGTTGGGTGAACTCGCGGTAGCCGCGGCCGAGCAGACGCCCATCGGCCGCCACGACGAGCGCCGTGGAACCGGTGGTGCCTTGGTCCAGGGCCAAGACGGCGGTCACGCCGGATCGGCCACGAACGGCGGCTGCACCAGGCCGCGATCGGTGATGTAGCCGTTCACATAGCGGGCGGGCGTCACGTCGAAAGCGGGGTTGAGCGCGGCAGCCCCCTGGGGGGCGGTCGGGCGGCCCGCCATGGTCGTCACCTCCTCCGGAGCGCGCTGCTCGATCGGGATGAGGTCACCGTCGCTGAGCGTCGCGTCCACCGTGGACCAGGGCGCCGCGCAATAGAACGGGACGCCGTGGTGGCGGGCGAGCACCGCGAGGCCGTACGTGCCGATCTTGTTCGCGAAGTCGCCGTTCGCACAGATGCGATCGGCGCCGACGAGCACCACGTCCACCTTGGCCTGCCGCATCAGCGCGCCCGCCGCCGCGTCGGTAATCAGCGTGCAGGGAATGCCCGCGTGCATCAGCTCCCACACGGTGAGCCGGGCGCCCTGCAGCAACGGGCGTGTCTCGTCCACGTACACGTGCACCTTGCGGCCCTGCTCGTGGGCGAGATACACGGGCGCGAGCGCGGTGCCGACGCCCCCCGTCGCGAGCGCGCCGGTGTTGCAATGCGTCAGCACATTGGCGCCGTCTGGGACGAGGGCGAGTCCATGCTCACCGATGCGCCGGCACATCGCGCGGTCCTCCTCCCAGATCGCCGTCGCCTCGGCGTGGAGCCGCTCCCAGAGGGCGGAGCCGTCACCCGGCGTCGCTGCCGCGCAGCGGGCCATCCGCTCCAGCGCCCAGCGCAGGTTGACGGCGGTCGGCCGCGCGGCGCCCAGCAGCTCGACCAGCTCGCCCACGCGCGCGAGAAACGCCGCGCGCGGCGCGCCGCGGAGTTCGCGCGTCCCCGTCACGAGCCCCATCGCCGCGGCGATGCCGATGAGTGGCGCGCCGCGCACCTGCAGCTGGCGGATCGCATCGGCCACCGCTTCGGCGCTCTCGAGCTCCCGCTCGATCTCCGCCTCGGGCAGCGCGCGCTGGTCGAGCACGCGCACCGCTCCCGACGCGGTCCAGGAGATGGCTTGTACGCTCACGCCGCCGAACGTAGCATTGAGCCTCATGACCTACCAGACCCTCCTCTTCGAGATTCGGGACGGCATCGCGTTCGTCACGATCAATCGGCCCGACAAGCTCAACGCGTTGAACGACCAGGTGATGGCGGAGCTCGGGAACGCGGCCGAGCGCATCGCGACCGAAGATGGGATCCGGGGCGCGATCCTCACGGGCGCGGGGCCCAAGGCCTTCGTGGCGGGCGCCGACATCGGCGATCTGTCGCGGCAAGGCCCGTTCGACGGCAAAGCGCGAGCGCAGCGCGGCCAGGGCGTGCTGCGGCGGTTCGAGACGTGCGGAAAACCGGTGCTCGCCGCGATCAACGGGTTCGCGCTCGGCGGTGGCTGCGAGCTCGCCATGGCCTGCCACATCCGCATCGCCAGCGAGAACGCCAAGTTCGGCCAGCCGGAGGTCAAGTTGGGGATCGCTCCGGGCTACGGCGGCACACAGCGGCTGCCCCGGCTCGTCGGCAAGGGCGTCGCGCTGCAGCTGATCCTCACCGCCGAGATGATCGACGCACAAGAGGCTTACCGCATTGGCCTCGTCAACAAGGTCGTTCCCGCAACCGAGCTGCTCGCCGAATCCGAGAAGATGATGCGGGGTATTCTGGGCATGGGCCCCTTGGCCGTGCGGCTCGCGATGGAGGCCGTGGACCAGGGATTGGAAATGAGTCTCGACGAGGGCTTGCTGCTCGAGGCCAATCACTTCGGCCTGCTCGCGGCCACGCACGACATGAAGGAAGGACTGACCGCATTCCTCGAAAAACGTCCCGCCAAGTTTCAAGGACGCTGACGCTCGTCGGCGCCCTAGCGTTCCTCACTTGGGGCTGCGTCGGGGAGCGCGATCGCCCTGGCCCTCCACAGCTCACGTTGACGCTCGACCGCACCAGCGTGCGGTCGAAGAATCCGCCCACCCCCCCCGACACCATTGCGGGCATGGTGCGGGCCGACGACCCCGATGGACTCGACTCGGTCTGGGTCAGCGTAGATTTGGTGCTCGCCGGCGAGGATGGCGGTTTGCGGCGCACGTTCAGCGCGCCGTTTCGGTTCACTGTCGGCTCCGGGAAGCCCCCCACGACCCGCATCCCAATCACGATCCGGGCCCGCGACATCGCCGGATTCGAGGCCAGCCGAGATACCTTCGTCACGGTCGTGCCGTGACCCCAAGGACTTAGGTAACTCTTGACCGGACAATAACTTCGGGGTATTTTTAGGGGTTCCGCGAGGCGCGCCACGGGACGTTTTCGTGGCGCGTTTTGCAGGGGGGTAATGCGTGACCGATCGACCCAAACGCAACCGTCCGATTGCCGTCGGCGAGGCGCTGGATGGTTATCTGAAGCGCGCCGGGCTGGCCCGGCGGGTGGGTCAGGCGCAAGTCATCCCCGACTGGCCCGACTTGGTGGGGCCGCAGATCGCCGCGGTCGCCACCCCGGAAAGCGTCACGCCGGACGGCGTGCTGTTCGTGCGCGTGACGACCAGCGCATGGATGAACGAGCTGCAGCTGATGACGCCGGACATCATGGCGCGGATCAACGCCGGCCGCGGCCCGGGCCGCATTACCACGATACGCTGGCTTCTCTCACGCTAGGAACGCATGGCCAAGAAGAAACCCGCCGCAGCGCCCAAGGAAAAAGGTAACGGAGGCTATCAGGCCGACTCGATTCAGGTCTTGAAAGGCCTGGAGGCGGTGCGGCGGCGTCCCGCGATGTACATCGGCTCGGTTTCGGCGCGGGGGCTGCACCACCTCGTGTACGAGGTCGTGGACAACTCCGTGGACGAGGCGCTCGCGGGCTACTGCACCGAGATCGCCGTCACGATCCACCCCGACAACGCGATCACGGTCGTCGATAACGGCCGCGGCATTCCGGTCGACATCCACAAGACCGAGAAGAAGCCGGGCGTCGAGGTCGCGCTCACGGTGCTGCACGCCGGCGGCAAGTTCGACAAGAGCAGCTACAAGGTATCGGGCGGGCTGCACGGCGTAGGCGTGTCGGTCGTGAACGCCCTGTCCGAGAAGCTCGAGGTGTGGGTCGACCGCGACGGCAAGCGTCACCACATGGGCTTCGAGCGCGGCGACACCAAGCAGAAGCTCGAGGTCGTGGGGAAGGCGAAGGGCACGGGCACGACAGTGTGGTTCAAGCCCGACACGGAGATCTTCACCGAGACACGATTCGACTACGCGACGATCGCCAACCGGTTGCGGGAGCTGGCGTTCCTGAACAAAGCGCTCACGATCACGCTCAAGGACGAGCGCAAGGGCGTACAGAAGGAAGAGACCTTCTTCTACAAGGGTGGCCTCGCCGAGTTCGTCAAATGGGTGGTCGGCAACCGCCGGGCGCTGCATCCCAAGCCCATCACGTTCGAAGCCACACGCGAAGGCGTCGAAGTCGAGGGCGCCGTCCAGTACGACGACCAGTACAGCGAGAACACCTTCACCTTCGTCAACAACATCAACACGCACGAGGGCGGCACGCACCTCACCGGTTTCAAGTCGGCATTGACCCGTACGATCAACGAATGGGCGAAGCAGGACGGGCTCCTCAAGAAGGAAGAGTTCACGCTCTCGGGGGACGATGTGCGTGAAGGGCTGAACAGCGTCCTGCACGTGAAGGTGAAGAACCCGCAGTTCGAGGGGCAGACGAAAACGAAGCTGGGCAATTCCGAGGTCGAGGGCATCGTGAAGAGCGTGGTGAACGAAGCGCTCGGCGCGTTCTTCGACAAGAACCCGAGCGTGGCCCGCGCGGTGATCGCCAAGGCCGTGAGCGCGGCCCGCGCGCGGGAAGCGGCCCGCAAGGCGCGGGAGCTGGTGCGCAAGAAGAGCGGGCTCGATGCGGGCATCCTCCCCGGCAAGCTGGCCGACTGCACGCTCACCGATCCCAAACTGTGCGAGATCTACCTCGTCGAGGGCGACTCAGCCGGGGGCTCCGCCAAGATGGGCCGCGACCGCAGCTACCAGGCGATCCTGCCGCTGCGGGGCAAGATCCTCAACGTGCAGAAGGCGCGCATCGACAAGATCCTGTCCAACGAAGAAATCCGTACGATCATCACGGCCATCGGCACCGGCGTGGGGGATGACTTCCAGGTTGGGGAAGCGCGCTATCACAAGGTCATCATCATGACCGACGCCGATGTGGACGGGGCCCATATCCGCACGCTGCTGCTCACCTTCTTCTATAAGGAGATGAAGCAGCTGATCGACGCCGGCTACATCTACATCGCGCAGCCGCCGCTCTACCGGGTCGCCAAGGGCAAGGAGGAGTTCTACGCCTACGACGAAAAGGAGCGCGACAGCTACGTGAAGCGCCTCACCAACGGCAGCGAGGGCCGGACCAACCTGTCCATCCAGCGCTACAAGGGGTTGGGCGAGATGAACCCCGACCAGCTGCGCGATACGACGATGGATCCTGCGAAACGCACGCTGCTCAAGGTCACCATGGAAGATGCGCTCGAGGCGTCGCAGCTGTTCGAGACGCTGATGGGCGACGAAGTGGAGCCACGCCGCCGCTTCATCGAGGAGAATGCGAAGTTCGTGAAAAACCTCGACGTCTGAGGATCTAGCGCAGCTCCTCGACTCCCGCCCGCGTCACCCGATGCGACACCAGCGGGAGTGGCTTTTCCGTCAACTTGTCGCCGATCACGATCGCCGCCGCCAGCGCCTCGAAGCCGGTGCGGACGCCGTCCGCATCCTTGGCGAATACCGACGCGATCGGCTCCCCTTCCAGCACTTTGTCGCCCGGCTTCACCGTGATGACGAACCCGACGGTGGGGTCGACCACGTCGTCCACCGTGCGGCGGCCGCCGCCGAGCGCCGTGATGGCGCGGCCGATGGTGCGCGGCTCGACGCGCTGGACGACCCCGGTCCGCGGGGCGGCGTACACGTCGACGGCCTGCGCCTGCGGCAGCACCGCCGGGTCCTCGACGGCCTTGGGGTTGCCGCCCTGCGCCTCGATGATCTGCTCGAATTTCTCCGCGGCGAGCCCGGAGTCGATGGCGGTCTCGAGCTTCTTGCGGGCTTTCTTCGTGTTCTTCTCGATGCCCGCGGCGAGCAGCATCTCCACTCCGAGCGCGTACGTCACTTCCAGCAGATCCGGGGGGCCCTCGCCGCGCAGCGCCAGAATGGCTTCCTCGGTCTCGAGGACGTTGCCGCAGGCGCGTCCCAGCGGCCGGTCCATCGCGGTGATCAGCGCGACGGTCGGACAGCCCCGGTCTTCGCCCAGCGCGATCATCGTGCGCGCGAGCTCGAGGCCGCGATCCAGCTCCGGCAGAAAGGCGCCGCTGCCGCGCTTCACGTCCAGCACCAGGGCGTCCAAGCCCTCGGCGAGCTTCTTGGACATGATGCTCGCGGCGATCAGTGGGATGGATTCGACCGTCGCGGTGACGTCGCGCAGCGCGTACAGCTTCCGGTCGGCGGGCGCGATTTCGGCGGTCTGGCCGATGAGCGCGCAACCGAGCTTCTGCACCTGCGCCTTCGCCTCCGCGAGCGACAGGTTGGTGCGGAAGCCGGGAATCGCTTCGAGCTTGTCGAGCGTGCCGCCGGTATGGCCGAGGCCCCGCCCCGACATCATCGGGACGGCCACGCCGCACGCCGCGACGAGCGGCGCGAGGACGAGCGACACCTTATCGCCGACGCCGCCGGTCGAGTGCTTGTCGATCACGGGAGTCGTCCCGCCGTCGAACGAGAGGCGCTGTCCGGAGGCCAGCATCGCGTCCGTCAGCGCGGCGAGCTCCTGGCGCTCGAGGCCGCGTAGAAACACCGCCATGAGCAACGCGGCCATCTGGTAGTCGGGGATCTGGCCGGCCGTGTATTCCGCGACGAGCGCCGACCACTCCTCCGGGCTCAACGCGCCGCCGTCGCGCTTGCGCTCAATCAGGGGTCCGACGATCATTCAGCCGCCACCTCCCAAACGGAGTCTCTGCATGCGCTGTCTCGTCCTGCTCGCTGCGTGCGCCGTCGCCGCTGCGCCCGCCCCGCTGGGCGGCCAGACGGCCGCCGACCACATCGCGCTAGGGGACAGCGCCGGCCTCCTGCATCCGGACCTGCAGCTGGGGCACTATCAGGCCGCGCTCGCCGCCGACTCGCTGAGCTACGAGGCGAACTGGAAGGCGGCGCGCGCGATCGCCGACGTAGCGAAACAGATCCAGGGTAACGCCGACTCCCTCAAGCACCGCCGCGACAGCCTGTACTCCGTGGGGCGGGGCTATGCCGAGCGCGCGATCCGGGCCGATTCCCTGCAAGCCGACGGCCACTACGCGCTCGCGATGGTGCTCGGTCGCCTGTCGCGCACCAAGGGCAGCAAGGAGCGGGTCCGCTACGCCAAGATCATCTTCGACGAGGCCACACGCGCCGTCGAGATCAATCCCAATCACGACAACGCTCATCACGTACTCGGTGCGTGGAACGCCGAGGTGAAGCGGCTCTCGGGCATCCAGCGCTTCTTCGCCAAGGCGCTGTTCGGCGGCGGCTTCATGTCCAGGGCCAACTGGAACGACGCCGTGCAGCATCTCGAGCGCGCCGTCGCGTTGCATCCGCAGCACATCTATCATCGCCTCGAGCTCGCGGACGTTTACATCGACCTCGGCCAGTACTCCAAAGCACGCGAACAGCTGGAGATCATCCCGACGCTACCCATCGTCGACGTGCTGGACGCGCAGTACAAGGACGACGCGGCCGGGCGGCTCCGGAAAATCAAGGACGCGCAAGACCGCACCTAACTACCGACGCCGCATCAGGCGCTCGATCGCGTCGGTGGCACGCGGCGCGCCGGCCGAGAGCCACTCGCCGCCCGTGGCGGTCACCAGCACGTCGTCTTCGATCCGCACGCCCAGCCCCTCCGCCGCCAGATAGATCCCCGGCTCCAGCGTAATGACGGCGCCGGCCTGAAATGGACGCCAGATGCCGACGTCGTGGACGTCCATCCCGATCGGATGGCCGAGGCCGTGGACGAAGTACTCGCGGTCATCACAGGTTTTTTCTCCGCACAACGTGCCGGAGTGCTCGTGCATGTAGCGACGCGCGATCGCATCGAGCTGCCGCATCGTGACGCCGGGGCGCACCGAGTCGAATGCCGCCTGCTGCGCCCCGAGCACCAGGTCGTAGATCGCCTTCTGGCGCGGCGTGAACTTCCCGTTAATGGGAAAGGTGCGCGTGACGTCCGCGGTGTACTGGCCCCATTCCGCCGCGGCATCGATCACGACCAGATCCCCGTCCTGCGTGCGGCGGCGGTTGACGTCGTAATGCAGGGTGGTCGAGTTGGGGCCGCTGCCCACGATCGACGGGTAGCCCACCCGGTCGGCGCCGTTGCGCCGGAAGCCGTCCTCGAGCACGGCTTCGAGCTCGTACTCATACATGCCCGGCCGGGCGGCCCGCATCGCCGCGATGTGGCCTGCGACGCTGATGTCCACCGCCCGCCGCAGCCGCGCGATCTCGTCGGCGTCCTTGACCGTGCGCATCGAATCCACGATCGGCAGCACATTGCGCACATCGCTGCCCTCGCCCGAGAATACCAGATCGGCGATGCGGCGCTCGTCCCGCGTACCCGGATGGAGCGGGGCGTACAGGGGCAGCCCGCTGAAGCGCACGCCCCTGAGGCGCGCGTCCAGCGAATCGGTCGGCAGGACGGTGGCGATGCCGGAGAGCCGCACGGCCGTGGTGTCGGGGCCGAGCCGCAACCCGGTCCAGCGTTCGCGGCCGGGGGTTCGGGGCGGCAGGAACAGCACCGTCTCAAGCGTGTCCGGCCCCCGGGCTGTCATGAGCAGCCAGGCGTCCTGGGTCTCCAGCTGGGTGAGATAGAAGAACGTGTTGTCCTGCCGGAAGTCGTTGTCCTGGACGTAATCCTTCTCGACGTCACGCTCGTGCGCGGCCGGGATCAGGACCGTGCCCTGGCCGATCAGGCGCAGCAACGCCCGCCGGCGCGCCGCGACCACCGCGGTGTCCACCGGCCGCCCCATGCCGGGCAGCTGTGGAACCGGCGCGTAGGCGCCGATGGGCGCGGCGGACGACGCCTGCCCCAGGAGCGCGGCGGGCGCGGCGGGCGCGCCAATAGCGACGACGATGGCGAATAACGCGAAGGTCCGCATGGGATGCGAATGCTACCGCGCGACTGCGGCGACAGCAACGGCAGCTTGACGGCGCTCGCGTTTCCGAGCGAAACTATGGACTCATGACAATCAACTCGGCTCTCACCCACGCGGAAGCGGAGCGGCTCGCCGCGCGGATCGCCGAGCTGGAACACGAGCGCAAGCATCTACTCGCCGTCATCGAGATTCTCAAAGAGGCCTCGAGCTCGCTGCACTTCATCGACATCCTGCAGACCATCGCGCGCAAGCTGGGGGAGTCGTTCGGCCTCGACCGCTGCTCGATCTTTCTCGCCGAAAAAGACGGCAAGTCCGTGCGGCTGGTGGCGTCGTATGAAGATCCCACGATCCGCAACTACGTCGTCGATCTCGAGCGCTATCCCGAGCTGAAGAAGGCTATGCAGAGCGGCGAAACGGTGTTCATCCCGGACGCCGCCAACGATCCGAGCCTGAAGCACGTGAAGAGCGAAATGGTCAACCGCCGCGTGAAGTCCATTACGGTCGTGCCGATCACGTGGCGGTCGGTCGCCATCGGTGCGATTTTCCTGCGCACCTACCGCGACGGCCCCACCTTCTCCGACGCCGACGTGCGCTTCGTCCAGGTGGTCGCGGCGCTTACCGCGCAGAGCCTTCGCAACGCGCACCGCTACGAGCGGCTGGCACAGCGCCAGCACGAGACGGGTGACCAGCTCCGCCGCATGGAGCTGGAACGGGTGGCGCTGCTCGCGTTCATGCGCCGCCTGCTCGACACCTTCGGCCAGCGCGAGGGCGCCTGGGGCGAAGCGCTCCTCCCCAAGGCCAGCGCCGACGAGCTGGACCGCCTTGTGGGCGTGGCGATGGCCGTCATCCAGGAAGAAGCCAAGGGACGGTGAAGGCCCCGGCGGCCCGGGCCGCCGAGCTGCGGCGGATTCTCGAGCGGGCGAACCATGCCTATTACGTTCTCGACAAGCCGGACATCTCGGATGCCGAGTACGACCGGCTGTTCCGCGAGCTGCAGGCGCTCGAGGAGAAACATCCCGACCTCCGCACGCCCGATTCCCCCACGCGTCGCGTGGGCGCCGAGCCCGCCACCGCATTCCGCAAGCACCGCCACCTCGTCCCCATGTTGTCCCTGGCCAACGCGTTCAGCGACGCAGAGCTGCAGGAGTGGGAGGAGCGCAACGCGCGGCTCGCCCCCGAGGTCAAGCAGGCCGGCTACACATTGGAAGTGAAGATCGACGGAGCCGCCGTGAGCCTCACCTACGAGGACGGTGTGCTCGTCACAGGCGTGACGCGCGGCAACGGTATCGAGGGAGAAGACGTCACGAGCAATCTCCGGACCGTGCTCGACCTGCCGCTGCGGCTGCGCGGCAAGAGCTGGCCCAAGAAAATGGAAGTGCGGGGCGAGGTCTATCTCTCGAAGAGTCAGTTCGCGCGGGTGAACCGCGAGCGGGAGAAGGCGGAGGAATTGCCGTTCGCCAATCCGCGCAACGCCGCTGCGGGCGCGCTGCGCCAGCTCGATCCCAAGATCACGCGCGCCCGCGGGCTGCGGGTCTTCGCTTTCCAGGTCGAAGCGCCCGGGGGAGGAGGCCAGAAACTCGGCGTCGCCACGCAGCATGACCTCCTGCAACGACTCGCCGAATGGGGGTTCCCCGTCGAGCCCCACCATGTCCAGGTGCCCGATCTCGCGGCCGCGCAACGCGAGATTGCCCGGCTCGAAGCGCTGCTCCCCACTCTGGATTACGGCGCGGACGGCGTCGCCGTGAAGGTCGACAAACGGTCTTTGTGGGTGGAACTCGGAACCATCAGTAACCGCGAGCCACGCTGGTCGGTGGCCCGCAAGTTCGCTCCCGAAGTCGCCATCACCCGCCTGCTCGAGATCCGCATCAACGTGGGCCGCACCGGCGCGCTGAACCCCTACGCCGTGCTCGAACCGGTGGAAGTGGGCGGCGTCACGGTGTCCAACGCGACGCTCCACAACGCCGACCTGATCGAGGCCAAGGACATCCGCGTCGGCGACTGGGTGGAAGTCACGCGTGCCGGCGAGGTCATCCCCCAACTGCTCGGCCCGGTGCTGGAACGGCGCGGGGGCGCCGAGAAGAAGTTTCGGATGCCCGAGCGGTGCCCGAGCTGCGGCTCCAAGGTCGAGCACCCGCAGGACGAGGTGATGACGTTCTGCCCCAACGTGTCATGTCCCTCCCGCGTGCTCGAAGGAATCGTGCACTTCGCCGCCCGCAGCGCGATGGACATCCGCCGTCTCGGCTATGAGCGTGTGCGCGCGCTCCTCAACGCCAAGCTCATCACTGACGTCGCCGACCTCTACGAGCTGACCCCGATGCACCTTCTTGGGCTCGAGGGCTTTGCCGAAAAGTCCGCGGGGCAGCTAGTGGACGGCATCACCGCATCCAAGAAGCAGCCGCTGTCGGCACTGCTGTTCGCGCTCGGGATCCGCCACGTGGGTGCGCAGGGCGCGAAGGCGCTCGCCCGGCACTTCGGCGCCATGAAGGCACTCGCGCAGGCATCGGCAGACGAGATCGGCCAGGTGCGGGGGATCGGTCCGGCGATCGCGGAAGCAGTTGCGGGGTTTTTTGCCGAGCCGCGCAACCGCAAGCTGATCGAGCGGCTGGAGAAGTCCGGCCTCACGATGACAGAACCGGCAACAACGGGCGCCCGCGGCGGGGCACTCGCGGGGCAGAGCTACGTCGTGACGGGGACGCTGCCGTCCCTCTCCCGCCAGCGTGCCGCCGAGGTCATCGAGGCGGCGGGCGGCCACGTTTCCGACAGCCTGTCGAAGAAAACCACCGCGCTGGTCGTGGGTGCCGACCCCGGGTCGAAGCTCGAGAAGGCGAAAGCGCTCGGCGTCGAGCAGATCGATGAGGCGGAACTCTTGCGCCGCGCCGACCAGGAACCCTAAGTTGCCGTCCCATATGATCGAACCCGGTACCGTTCGCCAGCTGCACGCGAGTCTCGCCGCTCGCGCGCCCGACCAGATGGTCACGATCCTGCAGGAAGTTGGGTACGCCGCCGGCGAAAGCCTGTACCGGGCCTTCGCTGCCGAGAACAACCCCACCGACCTCGACGCCGACCGCCTGGGGGAGGTGCTGTCGGAGTTCTTCGCAAGCGGGGGTTGGGGCACGCTCACAATGAGCCCCGTGGGGACGGGGGCGCTGGCCCTCGACTCGCCCGACTGGGCCGAAGCCGAGCCGGGGTCCGCTCAGTCGCCGATGTGCTTCTTCACGGCGGGAATGCTGGCCGATTTCCTGGGGCGGCTTTCGGACCAGACGGTGTCGGTCATGGAGGTCGAGTGCCGGTGCCGCGGCGACGCGCGCTGTCGGTTTCTCTCCGCGACGCCGGAAGTGTTGGACAAGGTCTACAATGAGATGACGCAGGGACGCACCTACGCAGAAGCGCTCGGGGGGGGCGGGGGGGGCGGGGGCGCCTAGCGCCGGGCCACACTGACTCCTTCCAGCATCATCGACGACGACCAGCGCGACCCCAGCCAGCGCCCGTCGGTTCCGAAGCCCCCAATGCGCTTGAGCAGCTCGTACGCATCGCCGGCCACGGCCGCATCCTTCACGCGGCCCGTGACCTCGCCGCCCTGAACGCGATAAGCGAGCCCCACGGGGTGGCTGAACGCGCCGCTGATCACGTTCCCCTGCCCCACGCCGATCAAATCGTCGACGATCAGCCCGTCTCGGATGTCGTGAATCAACCCCCCGCCTAATTGGAGCGGCTCAGCATGCTGCGCCCCTACCAATGCCCCTGCACCGTTCTTGCCCATGCCCACGATCAGATTCGTGTAGCCGATACGGGGTTTGCCGAAAAACCCGCGCCGCCCGTGCCCGGTGCTCTGCGTCTTGGCCCGCGCCGCCGTCTCGAGATCGTACACGAAGCGCCCTACCGTTCCGCGTTCGACCAGGCCGGTGGCCCGGGAAGGCACGCATTCGTCGTCCACTGGTCGCGACGCGGGGCGCCCCGGCATCAGCGGATCGTCGGTGATGGAGAAGCGCGCATCGAACATCCGCTCGCCGAGCTTTCCCGCGAGCGGCGAGCTGCCCTGCAGCACGGTCTTGCCCGAGAGCGCCTGCTCGAGCGGGAGCAGTACCGCCGCGAGACCCGCGGGCGTGAAGATGACGGGCAGCGCGCCGTCCGGCGGCGTCACCACGGTCAGGGCCGGCACGAGCCGCGTCTCGATGGACCGCACCAGCGTCTCGAGGTCGGCGTCTCCCGGTAAATCCGCGCCGACGTACTGATCGTAGATCATCAGCACATCGTCGCCCGCGATGCGTGTGATGTCGGCCGTGACCGCGACCCCCGTCGCGCGATAGGCGCCGCGCGCCCCGGCGCTGTTGCCCACCGACGTGTCGGCGACCTCGCGCTCGACGGCAACGTTGACTTGACAGCCGGGGCGCGCCAGGCGCTCGACCAGCAGCCGGCCCATCCGGATCAGGTCCTCGAGTGACGCGTTCGCGGCCCGGTCAAAGAATGTGGGGACGTGAGGGAGTGGGAAGGACGGTGGAAAAGCAAGCTCGAGGGCGTCTCCCAGCTCCGCGGACGCGCGGGCTCGCATAACCAGCTCCTCGGGGTCCGGCGTGGCGGCGGTGGTGCCGGCAACGCCCATCCGGCCTCCCGCGAGGACGCGCAGGTTGAGCCCGGCTTCTTCCGAGATGCCGGCCGCTTTGAGCCGACCAGATTCGAACGCGACCGCCGTCTGCTCCTCGCGGCGCCACAGCGCGTCGGCGCCCCCCCCCCCCCCCCCCCCCCCC
>DATNMO010000038.1:0-2244 GCA_035602245.1 Gemmatimonadales bacterium | reverse complement strand
GAGACGCCGAAGCGGGATGACCCCCTCCGGCACGATCGCCGCATGTTACGGCGCCTGCGCGCGTACGCGCGCACCAACGGCCGCCCGGCCGGGAGCGTATCATCAGGGACGCCATGCTAGGATCGTCGCGCGGATCCCGTTGTTTGAGCCGAGCCTGCTTCGCCGCGCTGCTGTTCATTCAGGCGGTCGGCGGCGGCGCGATTACGCTCGCGCACGCGCGCGACGTCGTCTCTGCGCCGGCCGGTATCGAAGCAACCCACGACGGCCGCTGCGCGATCCTACACGACGAGCTGCGCTGCGCGTTGTGCCACTACGCCGGCGCCCGAGTCGTCATACAGCAGCAACTGTTCACGCCCGCCGCACACGTCGCGCGCGTGCAGCGCTTCCAGACGCACCCCGTCGTTGCGGTTACCACCGCCGTTCATCTCACCGCCCCCGCGCGAGCACCGCCTCTCCAGCTCTCCTGAAGCCCAGCACGTGCGCTCCGCACTTCGCGGCGCGCGTAACGCTCCGACGTATTCATCAGGAGAGGACATCGACATGACACGCACATTCTGCGCGGCGCTGCTCGCGGCCGCGTGCTTGGTGAAACCACTCGCGGCGCAGCAGCCGGTGCAGCGGAGGCAGGTGGATTCGCTCGCCGCGGAGCTGCGCGCTCTGCGCGCCCGGCTGGACTCGCTGCGGATGGAGCTGGCCCGGTTGGCGCGCCGCCAAGCGGCGGACACCGCGCGCGCGCCGGCGGATGAAGACCTGGCCTCCCTGCGGGCGGCCGCTGCCGCGGTGGTGGGACGCGACACCATCCAGACGGCGGACACGACTTCGTCCCGGCAGTTCGTGGGTCGTGAACGCAACCAGGCGCAGCTCAATCCCGAGATCAGCGTGACCGGTGATATCCGCGGCTACGCGACGACGAAGGGCGTCCAACGCGAGAACTTCGATGCGCGCGAGTTCGAGATCGGCTTTCAGTCCGCGCTCGATCCATACGCCCACACCAAGATCTTCGTAGCCCTCGAAGGCGGCCGCGCGAGCGTGGAAGAGGGATATGCGTACTGGATCGGGCTCCCCGGGCACCTGCGCCTGGATGTGGGCAAGTACCGGCAACAATTCGGCGAACTGAATCGTTGGCACCTGCACGCGGTGCCGGAAACCGAGTATCCCCTGGTCGTGAGGACCTACCTCGGAGGGGACGGCCTGGCGGGCACGGGCCTCTCGCTCTATCGGGCGTTTGGTGGCTTCGGCACGCACGAGGTGACGGTCCAGGTCACCCGCAGTGAAAGCGACGTCGAGCTGTTCGGCAACGGCGGCCGCCCCACGTTTCTGGCCCGCCTCCTCAATTTCTGGCAGCTTGGCCGCTCGACATACATGCAAATCGGCGGCAGCGCGCTATATGGAACCAATCCGGACTCTGTGTTGCGCACTGCCGTCGGCGGGCTCGACTTCCGCTTCACCTGGCGGCCGCCCGCCGCGGCATTGTATCGCGAATGGACGCTGCGCGGCGAGCTGCTGGCTCTGCGGAAGCAAACCGCGGGCGTCGGTCCCACGCACCTGGGTGGCTACGTCAGCACGACGTACAAGCTCGGCCAGCGCTGGATCGTTGGCGTGGCCTATAACTACGTCGAGGAGCCCACATTCGGAGACATCACGCGTCAGGTCATCCCCTCACTGACGCTGTGGCAAAGCGAGTGGGTGTTCCTGCGCGCGCAGTACCGGTGGGAGAAGGTGGCCAATGCCACCGCCACCAACCAGCTCGCGCTCCAGGCGGTCTGGGCCATCGGTCCCCACAAACATGAGACCTACTGACATGCGATACATCGTTCCGCTGCTGCTCGGCCTGCACGCCGGCGTGACTCTGCCGCCGGCGCCGGTCAAGGTCGTGACGTCGCTCACGACGTACGCCGCCATCGCCCGCGAGATCGTCGGCGACCGCGGCGAGGTGAATGCGATCGCTGTGGGCGACGAGAATCCCCACTACGTCCAACCCAAGCCGAGCTTCGTCCCGCTGCTCGCGAATGCCGATCTGTTCGTGACCACGGGCCTCGATCTCGAGCTGTGGGTACCCGCGCTGCTCGACAAGGCGGGGAACTCCAAAGTGACCGAAGGCGGCCCGGGGTACGTGGCGGCGTACACGGGGATCTCGTTGCTCGACGTGCCCTCGAGCTATTCCCGTTCGCAGGGCGACATCCACGTATTCGGAAACCCGCACATCTGGACGGAGCCGCTCAACGGCGTCCAGATCGCCCGCAA
>DATNMO010000037.1:0-97084 GCA_035602245.1 Gemmatimonadales bacterium | reverse complement strand
CACTCCCCCACACGCGAATCGCCCGCACCGTGAGGGTCGTGCGTGCGGGACCAGCCCCCGAGCCGGTGCCCCCTGGCAGCTGTCCCATCGGCAGCTCGGTGGCGATGGTCCAGGAGTCGCCCCGCCCCACCGGTTGCTCGGGAAACGCGAACGTCATCGCCTTGATGCCGGCTGCCATCTGGGATGCCAGCTCGGGCGGAATGCCGGGCATGGCAGCGAAGTCGGTGCGCACGACTTGCGCCCGCGCGTCGAACACCACGGTGCTCTTGAGACCGCGCAGCCGCGCGACCTCCCGCGCAATCACGTCGGGCGCCACCCCGGGCACCTCCATGCTCGTCGAATCGAAGGTCACCTGCACCTCGATGCCAGTTCCTTCCGCGGTCGGGCCCTTGACCCGCTGCGTGAAGTGCATGCGCATCGCGAGCTCCTGCTTCCCCATTCCGGCGAGCGGCCCGGTCTCCATGGTCATCACGTTGCGTTGCACGAGCGTGTAGTGGTACACCGCCCCCGCCGGTGGGTGATAGCGCAGCGGCATTTTGGCGTCGCTACCCGCCCCTCCCCCGGCCGACCGGTCGCGACACGCGGTAAGCAGCAGGGCGGCGAAGACGACGGCAGCGAACCGGAGTTGCGTCATGTCAGTAGGGCTCGTCGGAAATGGGGTTCAGTGGCGGTACGGAAGGAGTCTGGCGCTCACGGAGCGGCGCCGTCTCCAGCGCGACCCGGCCCCCGAGTGCTTTGCGAAAATAGGCCAGCACATTCTCTGGTCGCGTGCGGCGCACGGCGGCCAGCGCGCGACGCACATCGTCTTCTTCGCGGTCGGCAATCAGATCCTTCACCTGGTTCGGGCGAACGCCTCGGTCGAGGTGCACGAGCTGGCGCACCACGGCGTCCTCGAACGGCAGATCGGCAGCGGGGGGGAAGCGCTCCACGCCGTTCCGGCCGCGCAACACCGGCGGCTTGGGGAAGCGCACGAAGATCGGCTGCGTGAAATGCGGGTGCCGCACCATCAGCTCACCCACGGGCAGCGTGGCGAGCTTGATCTTCGTCGCCGGGGTGAGCACCTGATAGCCCGGCGTCGCCAGCTCGTCCATATCCATCCGGCCGAACAGTTGCGTGCCGGCGTTCCCCACGACGCGGCGATGCACCTGCGAGCGAAATTGCTCGGCGCCAAACAGCACCAGGCCGAGGTAGCGGCCCCGCTCGGAGATGTCGAGCAGCATTTTCTTGACGTACGTCTCGGGTCCGTCGCCCGGCGCGTACTTGTTCAGCTCGTCCACGAACACCACGACCGCGTCCACGCCCAGGTCCCGGCGCTCGAGGTGCTCGCGCAGCTTCGAGACGACGCGGGCGAACACCAGGTCCTGGCCCAGCGGGTCCACATTCGCGACATCGATGACGTACACCGCGCGGTCCTCGAAGGCGCCCCAGGGTAGGTCGCTCGAGGGGCCGTCGTCGGTCACGAGGCCCTTACAGCGGGTGGAGATGTTCGAGAGGCGGTTGCGGACCTTGCGCATCGTGGCGATGTGGTGCGTACGCCAGGAGTCGCTGCGTCCGCCTGCCGTGATTTCCAACCCGTCGAAGATCGCCCGGAATAGCCGGTCCAGGTCGGCAAACGTCTGCACCCGGTGCGTGCCGCCGAACCCGTCGTCAAAGCTTCTTCCTAAGACTCTATCTCGAAGAAAGTCGATAAACGCGTCGGCCTTGGCGTCGATGTCGTCCCGATTGAGCAGGACTTCCGCGAAATCCACGACTTCCTGCAGTCCCCACGTGAGCGGCTCCACGTCGGACACCAGGTCGGGATGGGTGCGCAGGGTATTGAGATTCACGCCGTCCGCCTTGAGGGGCGCGTACAGGCGCATCCGCTCGAATGGCGTGGACGGAACGCCGAGCCGCTCGTAGCGGCGGCGATCTTCGTCCGAGAGATCGCCTGGCTGGTCCAGGAAACAGAGATCGGGGCCCTTCACGTTGAAGCAGACCGCGGCGACCCGCCCCTTGTGGGCGGGGAAGTGCTTGAAGATCGACGCCAGCAGGAACTCGACGGCGCTCGTTTTCGTCGCGAGTCCCGACACGCCCGAGATGTTGAGGTGCGCGGCTTCGGGCCCGAGCAGAAAATCGGCATCCAGATACACCGGCGCCTCGAGCCCGGCCGAGGTATAGAGTCCGACAGGGATGGCCGTGGGGGTCGCCGAGTACAGGTAGGCGTCCATGCGGAGCGCTTGGGCGACGTCGGCATCGTCCGCAACGTACACCTGTGCGATCGGCACGGGCTGGAGCGGCTCCTCGGGGATCTGGCGTAGCACCGCCGCGGTCCAGTAACGGATTTCCTGGCGCGCGGTCGGCGCGTCCGCGGCGCGCGCCGGATCGCCTTCGGCGCCGACGACGTCGTGCAGCGGGGTCGCGAGATCGGAGTAGGCGAATCCGTCCGTGACGACACCGTACACCACCCGTCCCCCGTCCCCCGTCCCCGCTCCCACGACCTTTACAATCGCGCCGATCCCGATGGTCGTGTCGTTCGCCGTCCAGAAATGGAATTGGTGCGGCGTCGCGGGTTTGAGCTCCGTCGCGACGACGCGGCCAACGGGCGCAACGTCCGGACGTGCGATCATGTCCCCGTCTTGGGAAGGCGGGACACGCGACGCAGCTGCAGGTCGCGCGGGGCGCGGCTCTTCAGATATTCCTCCACCTGATGTAAAGGATACAACAGCCGGTCCCAGCGCGCGTCGGGCGTCGCAAGCGGCGCGCGCTCCGCCAGCAGCCACCCGCTCACCTCCGCCGCGCGCGTCACAGTCTCGGAATGCGCGCGCGCTTCCACCCGCAGCAGTCCATACAACAGATCATTTCCCTCCCACGGCCACAGTCGCAGGTACCAGGAGTACACCTCCGTCCGCGTGTGGCCTCCCCGGACGCGGAACACGCTGGTGCGGTGGCCGGCCGGCAGCGTCAACGCGCGTTCGAGTCCCCGCCCTTCGAGGAACTGCGCTCCATGACTCTTGATCACCCCGAGCGCACGCGGATGCCGGGCCACCGTCGGGGACAGCGACAACAGGCCATCCACCACGAGCCATTCGCCCGCGGCGAGCGTCTCGAGGCACGCTTCGGCGAGCTCCCGCTCGAGCCGCGCGCGCGCGCGCCGCACCGCGGCCTCCACGGTTTCGAGGAACAGGGCGGGCTGGCCCACCCGCTCGCCCGCGACGGGCTCGACGTCCGGACAATGAGCGCTCAGCGCCTGCCGGCGGGCCGCGTTCATGAGCTCGAGAGGGGCGATCGCAAAGTCACGCGCTCGCTGATGCGTCGTATGCAACGCACCCCGCGCATCCCGGCGGCGCACGGCTGCGGCGACGTAGGCCCGCACGACGGGCACGACGCCGTCGTAGGCCACCACGCTCCATCGCTCGATCCCGTCGAGAAAGGACACCGCCGTCGGCGGGCGGGCGGCGCTCCGTTCGAGTACAGGATGGGCCTGGAGCTCCGCGTCCTCCACGACGTCCGCGACCGTCCCCGCCTCGGCCCCATCCTCGAGGTCGGTGCGTCCCGTGCTCGCCGGGGGCACGAACGCCGCCGGCACGGCGCCGGCCTCCACGAGCGCCCGCCACCAGGTCATTCGTCCCCTCCCACCTTCAGGCCGACCAGCAAGCCGTCCCGCACCGGGACGACGGTGGCAACGAGGCGGGGATCGGCCGCGGCGAGCCGATTGAACGCGCGCACGCCCAGCGCGGGGGCCGAGCGGTCGCTCTCATCCATGGCGGCCCCATGGAAGAATGCGTTATCGCATAACAGCAGGCCGCCCCGGCGGAGCAGTCTGACGCCCCACTCGAAGTACTGCGGCAAGGGCTCCTTGTCGGCATCTATGAAGACGACATCGAATCCGGGCGTAAGCGTGGGCAGCACGTCGAGCGCCGCTGCCTCGATCAGCTGCACGCGCTGGCTCAAGCCCGCCGCCACGAATGCCTCCCGTGCGATCGCCGCGTGGCGAGAGTCCTTCTCGATCGTCGTCAGCTTCCCCTGCGGGGCCAATGCCCGCGCCAGCCATACCCCGCTGTAGCCGCCCAGCGACCCGATCTCCAGTGCCGTGCGCGCCTGGATGGCGAGCAGCAGCAGGTAGAGCAGCTTGCCTTCCTCGGGCGAGATGTTGATCGACGGCAGTGCAGCTGTGGTGTGGCGCGCGCGGATAGCGGCGAGAATCGGATCTTCGACTGCAAAGAGGTCGGTGACGTAGCGCTCGAGTCGCTCGTCCACTAGGCTCGCCCGCGGATCAGGCGGTGGCTTCGACGTTGGGGAATGGCGGGACCTCGAGCAGCCACAGCCCCGCGAGCCGTGACTGCTTGTCGATTTCGACCAACAGGCGATCGCCGACCCGCACGACCGTCGCGGCCTTTTGGCGCCCCACACGAATGTGGAACACCGACTCCGTCTGGTTCTTGTCCACCATGATGGGCGTGTCCACCTCCACGGCGGCCACGCCGGGCTGCGAGCGCCGGTCGGGGAACGTAACCTGGCCATCCTTCGCCGGTTTGGGCGGTTCGAGCGTGTCGACCGTTCTGACGTCGTCGGGCCACGTCACCACGTCCACCCCGCGCAGCGCCCCGCCGGCCACGTCGATGACCACGAACGACCCGTCCCCCCCCTCCAGGTCCACCGTTCCGTTCATCCCCTTTTCCTTCGCGACGCCACCTTTGCACGCGACGGTCAGGATGTCGGTCTCGGGATCCCAGCGGTAGGTGACCTTGGGAAGTTTCCCGCCGAGCGGCTCGATTCGGGTTTCGAAGTACATGCGGTAACGCGCCTTCCTGCGTGAGCAGAGGATGCGTAATATAGCCGGACGATGGAACGACGCGAGTTCTTATCCGTCACCGGGGCAGCTCTGGTTTTTAGTCGGACGGCCCGCCGGCCCGCCGGCCCGACGGCCGACGTCGCACAGGCGCCGAGCCTGGGTCCCGAGACCTACACCCGCCGTATCGCGCGTCTGCAAGAAGAGCTGAAGACCCGCAAGCTCGACCTGCTCGTCGCCGAGCCAAGCACGAACTTCCAGTACTTCACCGGCTACAACCCGGGGCGAAGCGAGCGGCTAATCCTGCTCATGGTTCCGGTCGCCGGCACACCCGCGCTCATCTGCCCCTCCTTCGAGGTGGAGCGAATCAAGCGCAATAGCGCGATCAGCGACGTGCGGGGTTGGGAGGAGCAGGACAATCCGTGGGACCTCGTGAAGAAGGCGGGGAAGCAGATGAAACCGCCGCACCGCGACGGCACCGTCGCGGTCGAGCCCACGACGTCCTACCAGAGCTACCTGCACCTCGACGATCGCCTCGGCGGCTGGAAGTTCGTGGATGGCGCCGCCGTCACCGAGCGGCTGCGGATCGTCAAGGCTCCCGAGGAGATCGCGTTGATCCGCCGCGCTATCGCCGCGACAGAGGCCGCGATCGCCGCGACATTCACGCAGCTCGCCGTCGGCATGACGGAGCGCGACGTAGCGCAGCTCCTCTCCCGGGAGATGACGAGCCGCGGCTCACCAGGCGGTGGCCTCGTGCAGTTCGGGCCGTCGAGCGCCCTGCCTCACGGCGGGCCGTCCGCGGGACAGCTCGCCCGCGAGACGGTAGTCCTCATTGATGCCGGTTCCCGCATCGAGGGCTATACGTCGGACATCACCCGCACCATCTGGTTCGGCGACGCCCCGACCGACGAATTCAAGAAGGTCTACAACCTCGTCCACGATGCCCAGACTGCTCCCATGCAGGCCGGCAAGCCGTTCACCACGCAGTGCCAGGAGCTCGATCGCTTGGCCCGGAAGACCATCGGCGACGGCGGCTATGGCCAGTACTTCCTGCACCGGCTGGGGCACGGGATGGGGATGGACGGCCACGAGCCGCCCTACCTGGTCGAGGGCAACGAAACCCGGCTCGAGCCCGGGATGGTCTTCACGATCGAGCCGGGGATCTACCAGCTCGGCAAGTTCGGCGTGAGGATCGAAGATGATTGTGTGATGACGGATACCGGCATCGAGGTTCTCAGCCAGCGGGCCGCGAAACTCTAGTCTCCCAGTTTCCTCGCAAATCCCACAATCCGATCCAAAGCGCGACTGATATCGTTCGTCGCCGCCGCATAGGAGAGCCTCACCCAGCGGTCATCGCCGAATGCGGCCCCGGGGACGAGGGCCACGCCGGTCTGGGTGATCAGCCGGGTGCAGAACTCGGTCCCGCTGATCTTCCCGAAGGAATCGACCCGGAAGAAGAAGTAGAAGGCGCCGAGGGGGTCCACGAACTCGGCTCCCGGCAACTCCTGGCGGAAGCGGGCGACCACGAGGTCACGCCGCCGTCGGAACTCGGCCACCATCCGCGCCACGTCCTGCTCCACGCGCTCGTCGGCCAGTGCCGCGGCAGCCGCGAATTGCGCCGGGTGATTCGCTCCCGTCGTCGTATGCGACTGCAGGGCGGCCATCGCCTTGGCGATTCGGGCCGGCGCGAGCGCCAGCCCGATGCGCCAACCGGTCATCGCGTAGGCTTTGCTCACGCCGTAGATCACCACGACGCGCTCCAGTAGGTCGTCAGGGAGATCGAGGAACGACGGCGCCGGGCCCGTCCCGTAGTGAATGCGCCGGTAGATCTCGTCGGCGATCACCCACACCTTCTTGGCCTTGGCCCACTGGGCGATCGCGCGGATCTCGGCGTGGGTGTACACCGCGCCGGTTGGGTTGCACGGTGAGCACAGGATCAACCCAGTGGCGCCGGGCAGCATGCGCTCGAGGTCTTTCACGCTCGCCTTGAGACTCCACTCCGGATCGCCCGCGATCATCACGGGCCGGGCGCGCGCGAGATGCACGATCTGCGGATACGACACCCAGGCGGGCGCCGGAATCGCGACGACATCGCCGGGACCGAACAGCGTGAAGCAGGCGTTGAAGAGCGATTGCTTGGAGCCGCTCGACACGATGATGTGGTCGGCGTTCACCGGCCGCCCGCCCGACAGCAGGGAGAGGTGCGTCGCGGCCGCGGCGCGCAGCTCCAGGATCCCTTCATTCGCCGGGTAGTGGGTCTTGCCGTCTTTGATGGCCCGGATTCCCGCTTCCGCGGGAATCGGCGGCGTCGGGAAGTCAGGTTCGCCCGCGCCGAGGTCAATGACGTCCTCGCCCGCCGCCTTGCGCCGCTTGGCTTCCGCGGAAATCGCGATCGTCGCGGAGGTCTCGAGGTGCTGCAGGTTTGAGGACAGACCGTCGGCGGGAGGGGGGGGCGTCATGGACGAATGGCTCCGTGGCGGAGGAGAGCGTTGCGCATCGGGTCCCCGCAAGTTACCATGCGCTCCGGACTTCCGCCCTTTGACAATCGAGGCTCGAGTGAAGGTGGAGCGCAGTCGGCACATCGTGCTAGTGACCCCTCCTGCTGTGGAGCGGGCAACCAGGGTATGGGAGTTGATAGGCGGCCAGAAGGCCGTCGTGGTTTGCGCCGATCATGAGCAGGCGACCCAATGGGCTGATCTGGCTCCCGCCGAGTACCGCGCTCACGCCGTCACTGGCCTGGCCCGCACGGCTGCCCTTCTTAAGGAAGGAAGGGTGGGTCTGCTCGCCGGGGCTTCCGCCGATCTCGCCGCGCTCGTCGCCAAGACAGCCCTCAAACTCGGCACTATCGAAACGATCGTCCTCGCGTGGCCGGAAGGCTTCGAGGGCGAGGTCGACGCGCTGCTAGCCGAGGCGCCGGATGCCCGGCGCGTCGTGCTGAGCTGGAATCCCCCGGCCCTCGCCGATTTCCTCGAGCGTCACGCCCGGCGCGCGGAGATCGTCGGCGACCTTCCTCTGAATCCCGATGGCAAGCCGTTGGGCCCCGCGTGCACCGCACGCTATGCGGTGGTGTCTGCCACCCGGCGCGCCGCCGCCGTGCGCAACGCGCTCGACGTGTTGCGGTGCGTCCGACCCTACGTATGGAACGGCGGCACCATCGAGTCCCCCGCTGAGAAACCGGATGCCGTCGTCTCCGTCACGCTACCGACGCGGGAAGAACTGCGGACGCTGGCGACCGTCGGGCAGCCGGTCGTGCTCGCGCTCGCCTCACAGATGGCCTACCTCAGATCGATCGCGTCACTCACGCCGCTTGCGCTGCCCTCGGCGACGGACCACGCGCAGGATCGGGCGGCGGCGCTCCGGGCGCGGATCGCGGAGCGGCTCGGTAGCGGAGACGTGGATGCGGAGCTGGCGATGCTGGAGCCGCTGTTTGAGGAGCACGACCCCGCGCTCGTGGCGGGGGCGCTCCTCGCACTCAGCCGTCAGCCGTCAGCCGTCAGCGCCGAATCGGCCGCGCCTGCCTCGCCCGTCGCGGGGTGGACTAAGATCTTCGTTACGATCGGGAAGAAAGAGGGGGCCGGCGCGAAAGACCTCGTCGGGGCGCTGATCAGAGAGGTCGGGCTCGAAAAGGGCCAGATCGGGAAGGTCGATGTGAAGGAGACGTTTGCGCTCGTCGAGGTGGCGCCGGCGATCGCCGAGCAGGCGGTGCGCAGGCTGACGGGGGTGTCGATTCGGGGGAAAAGAGTGTCGGCGCGGTTGGATCGAGCGGGCTAAAACGTCAACGGGCCGCCCAGCGGGGCGGCCCGTGATCAGCTGACGGCTGATGCGTCGTGCTACTTTTTGTTGTTGACCGCCATCTTCAGCTGCTTTCCGGCGCGGAAGGCTGGCGCGATCGACGCCTTGATCTGAATGACGCTGCCCGTCTTCGGGTTGCGCCCCATCCGGGCCGCGCGCTTACGCGCTTCGAAGTTGCCGAAGCCGGTGATCTGGACCTTCGCGCCCTTCTTCAGCTCTCCGGCGATGATGCCCTTGTCGTCAAACAAGGCCTCGATCGTGCGCGACGCGTCGGCCTTCGACATCTTGGTGCGCATAGCGAGGGCGGAGGTGAGTTCTGCTTTGTTCACTGGATCTCCTTGTAGAAGAACGTGGGGCCCGAAAAAGCCTTGTAAGTCCGGCCCTTTTGCGGGGGGGCGCCCGGAAACCCGCATAATACCTGCACAACTATGGGATATCCCTAGATAATCCGCAAGATACCTGGGCTTCCTTGACCCACACCCCCGGCCCGACTACCCTTCCACCCCGCCACGCCTCTGCAACTTTGCCGTCTGCGCCACTGGCAACTGAGGTTTCACCCATGTTTCACGCAACGCGCCCAGGCTGGATCGAGGTCATCTCGGGAGTCATGTTTTCCGGGAAATCCGAGGAGCTCATCCGCCGCGTGCGCCGGGCGGTGATCGCCCGCAAACAGGTGCAAGTCTTTAAATCCCATCTAGATGCGCGCTACGCCGGCCTCTATTCCGTCTCCTCCCACGACGGCGTCGCCGTCGAAGCGGAGCCGATCGACTCAGCCGAGGAAATCGGGCGCAAGCTGCGCCCGGACACCGAAGTCGTCGCGGTGGACGAGGCCCAGTTCCTGGACGACGGCATCATCGACACCGCCAACGCCCTTGCTGACCGGGGCGTGCGCGTAATCCTCGCCGGCACCGATGTCGACTTTCGTGGCCTCCCGTTCGGCCCGATGCCCACGCTCATGTGCGTCGCCGAGGTGGTGGACAAGTTCCAGGCGATCTGCGTCGTGTGCGGCGGCTCCGCCACCCGCAACCAACGGCTCGTCAATGGCAAGCCCGCCGTCTGGGACAGTCCCATCATCATGGTGGGAGGACGCGAGAGCTACGAGGCGAGGTGCAGGCATTGTCACAAGGTCCCGAAAGCGGATGAGGACCAAACCGCGCTGCTCTAGATGCTCAACGTAGCCCTCACCGGCAACATCGCCGCCGGAAAGTCCACCGTCGTCGATTTGTTCCGCCGCTGGGGCGCCACGATCGTGGACGCCGACGCCCTCGCCCGCGAAGCCCAGGCGCCCGGCAGTGACGTGCTGGCGGCGATCGCGGGCCGCTTCGGCACGGACGTGCTGGCCCCCGACGGCACTCTCGACCGCGCCGCGCTGCGTGGCAAGGTCATGGGCGACGATGCGGCCCTCTCGGCACTGAATGCAATCGTGCATCCCGCCGTGCAGAGCCGCCGCCTCGAGCTGCAGCGCGCGGCCCGCGAGCGGGGTGACGCGATCGTCGTGAACGACATTCCCCTGCTCTTCGAGGTGCTGGACCCCGCCCAGTTCGATACGATCGTGCTGGTGGACGCGCCCGTCGCCGTCCGGCGCACGCGGCTGCGCGCGCTGCGCGGCCTGTCGAACGAGGACGCCGACCGGATGATCGCCGCGCAAATGTCGGCCGAGCGCAAGCGCGCGCAGAGCCACCACGTGATCGACAACACCGGGACCGCGGCAAAGCTCGAGAAGGATGCGCGCGCCGTCTTTCTGGTGCTTCGCGAACGCGCGGCGCGGACGGCCGTCGATGCGCTGATGCTGTGGGCCGTCGACGCCAAGGACGAAGCGCCCCTGCTCGAGGCGATCGCAGCTCGCTACGAAGACGGCGGGGCGCGCGTGACCAGGGTGACCACAAAGACCGCACTGCATAGGGAGCTGCAGGCCGCGACGGCTGGGGTGATCGTCGCGACGGCGGCGGCGGGGGCGGCCGCGCGCGCGGCATGGGCCGAGGCGGACCGGCCCTGCCCGTTGTTGCACCTCTCGCCCGATCCCGATCCGGTCGCCGTGCGGCTCGACTTGCGGCCCTGGGGCCACGATCGCGTAGCATTGAGCGAAGAAGGGGGCGCAGGACTGGCGCCCCGAGCGGACCTGTTGTAGCCTCCGCACCCATGTCCGCCATACCGAAAGAGCTTCGGTATACCAAAGACCATGAGTGGGTGCGCGCCGGCCCTGACCCACAAGTCGTCGAGATCGGCATCACCGACTACGCCCAGGGCGAGCTGGGCGACGTCGTGTTCGTGGAACTCCCGAAACCGAGTGCCGCGTTCGGGAAGAAGGATGTCTTTGGAACGATCGAAGCGGTGAAAGCGGTGTCGGAGCTCTACTGCCCCGTCGCGGGCACGGTGGTCGAGACCAACAAGGCGCTCGAACAGGATCCGGCCCTCGTGAACCGCGATCCTTATGGTAAGGGTTGGATGATCAAGCTGAAGCTCAAGAATCCCGGCGATCTAGAAGGGTTGCTCCGCGCTGACGAGTACGCGAAGCACATCGGAGAGTGAAAGCCACCTTTCACGGCCATGCCTGCTTTCTGCTCGAGGGCGACGGCAAGCGCGTCGTGATCGATCCCTTCCTCACCGGTAACCCCGCCGCCGATATCGGACCCGACAAACTGCCCCAGCTCGACGCCGTCCTGCTCTCCCACGGCCATGGCGATCACCTGGGCGACGCGGTTGCCCTCGCCAAGCGGGACAAGGCGACGATCGTCGCCACCGCGGAGCTCGCGGCGTTCTGCAGCGACAAGGGCGCGACCGCCCATGCGATGCACATCGGCGGCGCGCACGACTTCCCCTTCGGCCGCGTGAAGCTCGTCCCCGCCTTCCACGGCGGCCGCGTGGAGGGCGATGCGACCGGCAAGTACACGACGAACCCCTGCGGCGTCGTCGCGACGATAGGTGGCAGGACCGTTTATCATACCGGCGATACGGGGCTCACGCTCGAGATGCAGCTCCTCGCCGGGCGGATCGACCTGATGCTCGTCCCGATCGGCGACAATTACACGATGGGCGTCGAGGATGCCGTGCGCGCGGTGGAGTTCGTGAAGCCCAAAACCGTCATTCCGATGCATTACAATACGTGGGACGTGATCAAGGCCGATCCGCAGGCGTTCAAGCGCGGGGTGGGCACCCGCGCGACCGTGGTCATCCTCGCTCCGGGCGAATCCCACACCGTCATCTAGACATGACTGTCACGCACCCCGATCGCTTTCGAGATCGCCACATCGGCCCGTCGACCGAGGAGCAGGCTGCCATGCTGGCGGCGCTCGGCTACGACTCGCTCGACGCATTCATCGATGCGGTCGTGCCGGCGGATATCCGGCTGCAGAAGCCGCTCAACATCCCGGCCGCGAAGACCGAGCAGGAGGCGCTCGAAGACCTCCGGACGCTGCGCGAGCAGAATCAGCTGTTCCGGTCCTACCTCGGAATGGGCTACCACGACTGCATCACGCCGAACGTCATCCTCAGAAACGTGCTCCAGAATCCCGGCTGGTACACGGCCTACACGCCCTATCAAGCGGAGATCGCTCAGGGGCGGCTCGAGGCGCTGCTCAATTTCCAGACGATGGTCTCTGACCTGACGGGCCTGGAGATCGCCAACGCGTCGCTGCTCGATGAGGCCACCGCGGCCGCCGAGGCGATGCACCTCACGGAGGCCGTTTCGAGTCACGGCGGTCAGCGCGTGTATCTCGTGGACGCGAACTGCCACCCCCAGACGATCGCCGTGATACGCACTCGCGCCGAGGCGCGCGGTGTCGAGATCGTGGTAGGGGAGCCGACGCGGTTTGCGTTCTCGCCAGGGGTGATCGGCGCGTTGCTTCAATACCCTGCCACCGACGGTGCCATCCGTGACTACCGCGCGCTGTGCGAGGCGGCCCATGCCGCCGGGGCGCTGGTAACTGTAGCCACCGATCTGCTCGCGCTCACGCTGCTCATGCCGCCCGGCGAGTGGGGCGCCGACATCGCCGTCGGCAACTCGCAGCGCTTCGGGGTGCCGCTCGGCTACGGCGGGCCTCACGCCGCGTTCTTCGCGACGCGCGATCAGTTCAAGCGCTATCTCCCCGGCCGGATCATCGGGGTCTCGAAGGACAAGGCTGGGCGACCAGGATTGCGGATGGCCCTGCAAACGCGCGAGCAGCACATCCGCCGCGAGAAGGCCACCAGCAACGTCTGCACCGCGCAGGTGCTGCTCGCGGTCGCCGCGGGGATGTACGCCGTCTATCATGGCGCCGATGGACTAACGCGCATCGGGCAGTGGGTCCATGCCCATGCCGCAGCCCTGGGCAAGGCGCTCAAGCGGCTCGGCTACCGGCTCGCGCACGCCGAGTTCTTCGATACACTCGCTGTTGACGTGCCGCAGGATGCGCTGCCCAAGATTCTTGATGCAGCGCGGGCCAAGCGGATCAATCTGCGGACGCTCTCACCGACGCGGATCGGGCTAGCGCTCGACGAAACCGTCTCGCTCGCCGACATCCAGGATGTCGCCGCCGCCTTCGCGCTCGGCAAGCCGGTCCAGTGCAAGTTGGGGGCGATCGCCATCCCGCCGAGCCTCGCCCGCACGACGCCGTTCTGTACGCACCCGGTCTTCAATACGCACCACTCCGAGACCGAGATGCTGCGCTATCTGAAGCGGCTCGAGGACCGCGACCTTTCGCTCACCTCCGCGATGATCCCGCTCGGCTCGTGCACCATGAAGCTCAACGCCACGACCGAGATGATCCCAGTCACCTATCAGAAGTTTGGCCGACTGCACCCCTTTGCCCCCCGCGAGCAGGCCCTGGGCTACGCGACGCTCTTCCGCCAGCTCGAAACCTGGCTCGCCGAGATCACGGGCTTCGCGCAAGTCTCGCTGCAGCCCAATGCCGGCTCGCAGGGCGAGTTTGCCGGCCTGCTCGTGATCCGAGCGTACCACAAAGCGCGTGGCCAGCAGCATCGCACGACCTGCCTGATCCCGCAGTCGGCGCACGGCACGAACCCCGCCAGCGCGGTCATGGCGGGCATGGACGTCGTCGTCGTCAAAACCGATCCGCAGGGCAACATCGACGTGGCCGACCTGCGCGCCAAGGCCGCGGAGCACAAGGCCACGCTCGGCGCGTTGATGGTCACGTACCCGTCCACCCATGGCGTCTTCGAGGCGTCGATCAAGGAAATCTGCCGCATCGTGCATGATGCCGGCGGCCAGGTGTACATGGACGGCGCGAACATGAACGCGCAGGTGGGATTGTGCCGGCCGGGGGACATGGGGGCCGACGTCTGCCACTTGAACCTGCACAAGACGTTCTGCATCCCGCACGGCGGCGGGGGGCCGGGGATGGGACCGATCGGCGTCGCCAGTCATCTCGTCCGGCACCTGCCCAACCACCCGGTGGTGGATCTCGGCATCCCCCAGAGCTGCGGCACCGTATCAGCAGCCCCTTGGGGGAGCCCGTCGATCCTGCCGATTTCCTGGGCGTACATCGCGATGATGGGGCATGACGGTCTGGCGCACGCGACCAAGGTGGCGATCCTGAGCGCCAACTACATCGCCAAGCGGCTCGAAGGCCACTATCCCCTGCTCTACGCCGGCCAGCACGGCCTCGTCGCGCACGAGTGCATTCTCGACACGCGGCCGTTCAAGGCCTCGGCGGGAGTGGATGTCGACGACATCGCGAAGCGGCTCATCGACTATGGATTCCACCCGCCTACGGTCTCCTTCCCCGTCGCGGGGACGCTGATGGTGGAGCCGACCGAGAGTGAGCCGAAAGTGGAGCTGGACCGCTTCATCGATGCGCTCATCGCGATCCGTCAGGAGATCCGTGAGATCGAGACGGGCGAGGCGGACCGCGAGAACAACCTGCTCAAGAACGCTCCGCACCCGCTCGCTGATCTCGTGGCGGACGCGTGGGACCGGCCGTACTCGCGCGAGCGCGCGGGCTTCCCGACCGCCGCCACGCGGGAGCACAAGGTGTGGCCGCCGATCGGGCGGATCGACGCCGCGTTCGGGGACCGCAACCTGGTGTGCACCTGCCCCCCGGTGGAGGCTTACGCAACGGTCTAAGTGGGAGCTGCTCGTCGAGCCTGCCGGTGGCCCCGGCGTCCAGAACATGGCGGCGGATGAGCAGCTCCTCGCCGATGCCGATCGGACCGGAGCAAGGTTCCTCCGTCTGTACCGTTGGGATCCGCCCGCCCTTTCTTTCGGTCGCAACGAACCAACGCTCGCTCTGTATGACCGTGACGAGATCGAGCGGCGCGGAATAGCCGTGGTGCGCCGGCCGACGGGGGGGCGCGCCGTCTGGCACGAGCACGAGCTTACGTACGCTGTCGCAGCGCCCATTGCCGTGTTCGGGTCGCTGCGGGCCGCTTACCTTGCCATCCATGAGCGCCTGGCCGTCGCGCTGCGGGCGCTGGGCGCGGAGGCGACGTTGGCCGTGCGGCCGTCCGCCCATCCGTCCGTCGGCGCAGGCGCGTGCTTCGCGTCACCCGTCGGAGGAGAGATCCTGGTTGGAGGGCGGAAGCTCGTCGGCTCCGCGCAGGTGCGGCGTGGCCGGGCATTCCTGCAGCATGGATCGATTTTGCTCGACGGGTCGCAGGAGGTCGTGACCGCCGTCAGCCGTCAGCCATCGGCCGTCAGTGGAGAAACCACACTTGCCGCGGTCCTGGGACGCGCCGTCGCCTTCGATGAGCTATCCGCCGCCATCATCGCTGCCTGGGGCGACTGGCGTCGCTAGCCGCGCGGTGGAATGTTAAGCGCCATGCAAACGCGCGGCCGTTTCCTGCTCGCGATCGCCATCCTCGCCGCACTCCCCGGGTGCGAGCGTCGGGGAGGAGGGGGGAGGGGGGGGAGCGGCTGCACCGGTGCCTACTGCGGCACGCTCGTCATGGCGGCCATCGGCGAGCCGCCCACCTTGCTCCCGTCCTCGACGAACGAGATCGTCGCGCGGGACATTGACGAGCAGCTCTTCTTGAAGCTGGCTGACGTCGGCATGTCCATCAACACCATCGGGGACGAAGACTTTCAGCCGCTGCTCGCCGAGCGCTGGGAGTGGGACGGCCCGCTGACCCTGGTCTTCCATCTGGATCCGCGCGCGCGCTGGCACGATGGCCAACACGTGACCGCCGCCGATGTCGCATTCACGTTCGACGCCTACAACGATTCGACGGTTGCCTCGCCCTACCGCTCCGCGATCCGGCGTATCGCGAGCGTCACCCAGCGCGATTCGCTCACCGTCGTCTTCCGGTTCCGGGAGCGCTATCCGGAGATGTTCTACGACGCCGTCTATCACATGCGCATCCTGCCCGCGCACTTGCTGCGCGGGGTACCGCGGGACCAGTGGAAAACGGCGGCGTTCGGACGCCAACCGGTCGGTAGCGGGCCCTACCGCTTCGTGAGCTGGCGGGCGGCCGAGGCCATCGAGCTGGCCGCCGATTCGACATTCTTCCTCGGCCGGCCGGGCATCCGCCGTCTCATCTGGCGCTTCACGCCGGACATGCAGGTGGCGATCACCCAGGTCATCGCCGACCAGGCTGACGTCCGCGAACAGGTCACCGGACCGGAAAATTTCCAGCGGTTGCGGGCAGCCCAGCAGATCACGCTGTATCCGTATCGCGGCAACACGTACAGCTTTCTCGGCTTCAACCTCGCGGCCAACGGCGACCCGGCGCAGCCCCATCCCATTTTCGGCAACCGGGACGTGCGGCGTGCGTTGACGATGGCCGTCGATCGCGCGACGCTCGTGCGGAGCGTGCTGGGCGACTTCGCCCGAGTCCCACCCGGACCGATGTCGATGCTGTGGTGGATCTGGGACCCCGAGATCCGGCAGCTGCCCTACGACACGACGCTGGCGGGGCGCTTGCTCGGCGCCCACGGGTGGCGCGACCACGACGGCGACGGCATTCGCGACCGCGGCGGCCAGCCCCTCGCGTTCCACGTGCTCGTGCCGTCGACCAGCACGATCCGCCGGCAATACGCCCGCTTGCTGCAGCAGCAGTTCCGCGCGGTCGGCGTGCAGATGGAGATTGACGAGGTCGAGAACACGGTCGTGGGACAACGGGTAAGCACCGGCAAGTTCGACGCGGCGATGCTCGCGTTCACCAACGATCCCTCCCCGATCTCAGGAGTCCCGCAGTTGTGGACGCGCGCCGGGCAGAACAACTATCTCCACTACAACAACCCGGTGTTCGACCGTTACGTCGATCGCGCCTCGGCCGCTCCCACCCGCGACAAGGCGCGGCCACTGTGGCGCTCCGCCATGGAAATCATCAACGCGGATGCACCGGGCGTCTTTCTATTCGCGCTGGAAAACGTGGCGGCCATTCACAGCCGCGTCGAGAACGTGCAGATCCGCCCCGATTCCTGGGCGGCGTTGCTCCGCACCTGGCGCATTCGTTCTGACCGACTCATCGATCGGGACCGCGTGGAGCGTTAGGTGACGGCGTGGCTCGTGCGGCGTCTCGCCGCGTCGATCGCCATCGTCTTCGCGGTCGTCACCCTCACGTTCGTTCTGATTCAGCTCGCCCCCGGTAGCCCGGTTCCCTGGCCGCAGGATCAGGTGATCGACCCCGCGGTTCAGAAGGAGCTCTGCCGCCAGTGGGGGTGCGATCAGCCCCTCCCCATTCGGTACCTGCACTACATGGGCCAGCTGGCGCGCGGCAATCTCGGCGAATCGTACGCGCTCCACCGTCCCGTCGCTGACGCGCTCGCGGAGACGATTCCCAACACCCTGCTCCTGACCGGCGCTGCGCTGCTCCTCGATTTCCTGCTCGGGCTGGCGCTGGGCGTCTATCAGGCGCTGCGCGTCAACCGGCTGCCCGACATCGTCCTCGGCAACGTGACGCTCTTCATCTATTCGCTCCCGACGTTCTGGCTGGCGCTGATCCTGCTGCTGCTGTTCGGCCAGTGGCTGCGGTGGTTCCCCGTCGGCGGGAAGACCGACCCGGTGCTCTGCCCCACCGTCGATTCCTTGGCTTGCACGCTGGACCTGCTGTGGCACCTGATCCTTCCCGCGCTCACCCTGGGCCTCGTCGGCGCGGCGGGCACGGCGCGCTTCCAGCGCGCCGCCATGCTCGAGGTCGCCCGGCAGGACTACATCCGCACCGCGCGCGCCAAGGGCGCGTCCGAGCGGCGGGTCGTCCTGCACCACCAGCTCCGCAATGCCCTGCTGACGTTCATCACCCGCTTCGGCTTGGCATTCCCGTTCCTCCTGACCGGCGCCGTCTTGATCGAAACGATCTTCGCGTGGCCGGGGATGGGGCGTCTCGCGACCGACGCGATCCTGCGTCGCGATTACCCGGTCGTGACCGCCGCGGCGTTGCTCGCGAGCACGCTGGTGGTCTTCGGCAACCTGCTGGCCGACGTCCTGCTCGGCGTGGCCGACCCGCGCGTGCGGGTGCAAGAGGACCGGGCAACGTGACGCTGCTCACCTGGGTGAGCCTGCTCGCGGCGCTCGTCGTCGCGGACTGGGCCATGCGGACACTGCGCCACCGGGCCCGCCGTTCCGCCGCCGGGCGGCGATTCCTCCGGCACCCGACCGCGGCCTGGGGAATTGGCCTCCTCGCCTTCTTCGCGATCATCGCGCTGTGCGCACCGATCGTCGCGCCGTTCGACCCCAACACGCCGCTCGACCCGGTCCACCTTAAGAACCACCCACCGTCGTGGAGCTTCCTCCTCGGCACGGACGTCTACAGCCGGGACATCTGGAGCCGGATGGTCTTCGGCGCCCGGATCTCACTGGCGGTCGGCGCGCTCGGAATGCTCGTCGCCATCACGATCGGCACGCTGGTCGGCGCAATCGCCGGCTATTACCGCCGCTGGGTGGACGCCGTGCTGATGCGCAGCGTTGACATCGGACTCGCGCTGCCGCGCATCTTCATCCTCCTCATGGCCATCGCCTTGTGGGAGGGCTTGCCGTTCCCGGTGATCGTGCTCGTGATCGGCCTCTCGTCGTGGTTCGGCACGAGCCGATTGGTCCGCGCGGAGGTACTCTCGCTGCGCGACCGGGACTTCGTGGCCGCCGCGCGGGCGCTGGGCGCCGGGTCGGGGCGCGTTATCTTTCGCCACGTTCTCCCCAACGCCGCAGCGCCGATCATCGTCTCGGCCGCCCTCGGGATCGGAAATGTGTTGCTGCTCGAGGCGGGTCTTTCGTTCCTCGGCATCGGCGTCGCGCCGCCGACCGCCAGTTGGGGCAATATGATCGCCGACGGGGCATCCACACTCGCCACTGCGCCCTGGACGACGCTGTTCCCTGGCCTCGCCATCTCGCTCGTCGTGATGTCGCTGAATGCTGTGGCCGATGCGCTGCGCGACGCCCTCGATCCGCGCGAGGAGACGACGTGACCCCCCCCGAACCGCTGCTCCGCGTGCGTGACCTGAAGACCTACTTCGTCACCGAGCACGGCAGCGGCACGGCGCGGGCCGTGGATGGCGTCTCGTTCGATCTCTTCCCCGGCGAGACGTTGGGGATCGTCGGCGAATCGGGATGCGGCAAGACCGTGACCTCGCTCTCCATCCTGCGTCTCGTGCCCGAGCCGCCCGGACACATCCGGCCGGGGAGTCTCATCGAGTTCGAAGGGCGCAACCTGCTCGTCCTCGCACCGCCCGAGCTGCGGGCCGTTCGCGGCAACCAGATCGCGATGATTTTCCAGGAGCCGATGACGTCGTTGAACCCCGTCTTCACGGTCCGGGATCAGATCGCCGAGGCGGCGATCATCCACCAGCACCTGTCCCGGAGCGCCGCGCGTAGGCGCGCGATCGAGATGCTCAAGCTGGTGGGCATTCCCGACCCCGAAGAGCGGGCGGATCACTACCCCCACCAGCTCTCCGGCGGGATGCGCCAGCGCGTCATGATTGCGATGGCGCTCGTGTGCCACCCTAAGGTGCTCATCGCCGACGAGCCCACGACCGCGCTCGACGTTACCATCCAGGCGCAGATCCTCGAGCTGCTCGACCGCCTCCAAAAAGAGCTGGGCATGGCCGTGCTGCTGATCACGCACGACCTGGGTATCGTGGCCGGCCACGCCGATCGCGTAGTGGTGATGTACGCCGGTCAGGTCGTGGAGACGGCTGTCACGACGGCGCTGTTCGACCGGCCCACCCACCCCTACACCGAGGGTCTGATGGCGGCGGTGCCGCGCATCGACGTGCCGCGCTCCCGGCTGAACGCCATTCCAGGCCAGGTGCCCGCGGCCACTGCCTGGCCGCCGGGGTGCCGGTTTCATCCCCGCTGCCCGTACGCGTGGGACAAGTGCGTGACCGAAGAACCCCCGCTGCTCGAGACGGGCGACCCCGCACATGCGGCGCGCTGCTGGCTCGTGACGGAGCCGGGGCGCCGGCAGACGAAGCGATGACCGCTCCCACCACGGCGGCGCTCGTGGACGTGCGCGATCTGGTCAAGCATTACGCCGGCGAGCGTGGCTGGTTCGGATTGGGGCGTCCGCGCCCGCCCGTTCGCGCCGTGGATGGAGTGTCGTTCACGATCGCGTCGGGGCGAACACTCGGGCTCGTGGGCGAGTCAGGGTCGGGGAAAACCACGGTCGGCCGCACCATGCTCCGCCTGCAGGAGGCGACGTCGGGGCGGGTGCTGTTCGACGGCAACGATGTCTTTGCCCTCGACGCCGCCCGGTTGCGCGCGCTGCGGCGCCGGATGCAGATCGTGTTTCAGGATCCCTACAGCTCGCTCAATCCGCGCATGACGGTCGCGCAGACGCTCCGAGAGCCGCTGGAGATCCACGGGCTGGCGGGCCAGGTGTCCGACCTGCTGCAGGAAGTCGGGCTCGACGCGGCGTTCGCGGGACGCTACCCCCACGAGCTGTCGGGTGGCCAACGCCAGCGGGTGGGCATCGCGCGCGCCTTGTCGGTCGAGCCGCAGTTCCTGGTCTGCGACGAGCCGGTGAGCGCCCTCGATGTGTCGGTACAGGCTCAGGTCTTGAACCTGCTCGCGGACCTCCAAGAGCGGCGCCGGCTCACGTACCTGTTCATCGCGCACGACCTCGCCGTCGTGCGCCACATCGCGGATGACGTCGCCGTGATGTATCTGGGCCGCATCGTGGAACGCGCGCCGGCGGGCGCGATCTATGCCACGCCACGGCACCCGTACACGCGCTCCTTACTGTCGGCGGTACCAGAGCCGAATCCCCGCGCCGCTAAGCGCCGGATCGTCCTCACCGGCGACATCCCCTCGCCCGCCCACCCGCCGCCCGGGTGCCCGTTTCATCCGCGTTGCCCACATCCCAAGAAGAACGAGCGCTGCCGCACGGAACCGCCCGCGCTGCGCGCGGTCAGTGGGGGGGGGGCGCCTGATCACCTGGCTGCCTGCCACTTTGCCGAGGAGCCGATGTGAGCGCCCTCCCCGTGCTCCTGCTCGCGCAAACGCTCACAAACCTGACCATCGTCCCGGTCGGGCCGGGCCTGCCGCCAGGCTGGCGTTTGTCGCGCATGCAGGGCGTCGAGCCGCCGACGTTCCGCGTCACGGCGTCGCACGCCCTGCGCGTCGTGGCGACTGGGCAGGGCGGCACCGCCACCTACCGCCTGCGCACCACGCTCCGTGCGCCGGGGTCCACCCACTCCGGCGCGCTGACCTGGCGGTGGCGCGCGGAAACGCCGCTGCGCGGCGCCGACTTGAAGCGCCGTGCCAGCGACGACAGTCCGATGCGAGTGTTGGTCACCTTCCAGGACGGGCGCGTGCTGGCGTACAGCTGGGGCAACCGCGAGGGGCGCGGCGAGAGCTTCGCCAGCTGGGGAGGCCGCAAACGCATGGTGGTGGTGTTAGAGCGTGCCGAAGATGCGGACGGGTCCTGGCACGTGGAGCGCCGGGACCCGTTTGCCGACTATCGTCGCCTTTGGAACAACGCGCCCAAGCCGATCGTGTCGGTGGGGGTGAGCGCCGACACCGACGGACTCAAGGTGCGTGCCGCCGCCGAAATCGGCGACATCACGTGGGAGGGGCCCTAGGCGATCCTCCTCACCGCACGCCTCCCATCAATTGCTTGATCGGCCGTGTGAGTAGCAGCAGTAACACGGCCGCCACGAACGTCGTGGCCGCGACCGCGCCGAAGAGCTGCGGCAGGGGCATTCTTTCGAAGTAGCCTGCGACCCAGCCCGCCATCTTGTTGCCCACCGCGATCGACAGGAACCAGAGGCCCATCATCGAGCCGACGATTCGGGGCGGCGCGAGCTTGGTCACGATGGAAAGTCCCACGGGGCTCAGGCACAGCTCGCCAATCGTGTGCAGGAAATACACGCCCACGAGCCACCAAGGGCTGACGAGCACCCCCTGCCCCTGCGCGATCTTGGACGCCGGCACCAGCAGGGCGAATCCCAGTCCGGTGAACAGCAGGCCGAGCGCGAATTTGACGGGACTCGAGGGTTGCCGGGGGCCGAGACGGATCCAGAGCCATGCGAGCAGCGGCGCCATTCCGAAAATCATGAACGCCGAATTCAACGACTGAAACCAGCTCGACGGGAACTCAAAGCCGAACGCATTGAGGCGCGTCAGGCGGTCGGCGAACAAATTGAGGCTGGAGGCCGCCTGCTCAAACGCAGCCCAGAAGATGCACGAGAAAAGGAAGAAGACCACAATCGCACTCACGCGCTTCCACTCTTCCGGCGTGAAGCGCCACCAGGGCTCGGCGGATGCCGCGGCTCGGCGTTCCTCCTGCCCCAGGCGCTCGAGCGCCGGCAGGAGCCGCTGCTTGCCGGCGACGTATTGAATGAGGCCCAGCGTCATACCGATGCCGGCGCAGCCAAACCCGATGTGCCAGTCCACGCGCTGACCGAGCGTGCCCACGACGAGCGGGGCGATGAACGCCCCCAGGTTGATCCCCATGTAGAAGATCGAGAACCCGGCATCGCGCCGCTCGTCGTCCTTGTCGTACAGCGCGCCGACCATCGTGCTGATGTTGGGCTTGAGCAGCCCGGTGCCGATGACGATCAGCCAGAGGCCGAGGTAGAAAGTCGTAATGCTTGGAAAGGCGAGGCTGAAGTGTCCCAGCGCGATGATGACCCCACCCACAAAGACGCTGCGGTATTGCCCGAGAAACCGGTCCGCGATCCAGCCCCCGGGAATCGCCGCCGCGTACACCCCGAAGCCATACCAGCCCATGATCGAGGTGGCTTTTTCGGTGGGGAAACCGAGCCCGCCCTGAGCCGCCGCTGCCGTCATGTACAGCACCAGGATCGCGCGGAGGCCGTAGTAGCTGAAGCGCTCCCACATCTCCGTGAAGAACAGCGTTGACAGGCCGCGCGGATGGCCGAACCATCCCCGATCGGCGTGCGATGTGGCGACGGCCGGCTGCGTCATGACGATCCTTTCACTCGAACAGCTCGTTCTGCTGCGCGGGGTCCGGACTCTCGGTCGGGCGCAGCAGCACCCCCAAGCGTTGTTCCCACTTCTCGACGTCGAAATGGTGCTCATTCTGAAGGGCGCGGCGCAGCACAGGGGAAAACTCGTGGAACGCCTCGAGCAGCTGGCTGGTGGCGTCGCGCAGCGCCTCGAGCTGGAACCCGGAGTCGGTCGCGCCCATGTCCGCGAGAATGCTATCCTCGGTGCGCGATGCGACCAGCGGCTCCACCCGCCCTTCGATGAACACGTTGGTACGCTGGCCCGGCCCGCGCCCCTCCTCGATGGGCATCAAGCCCACGATGGCGTCCGACCGCCAGTACTTGCCGTATCCCAGGAACACCATCCGGCCGCGCTTCACATCCATGGTTACCTCCGCGGACGCCGGTTTTTGCGAATGTCTTCGAGGACAACGCGATCGATCTTCCCGTCCATCCGCACGCGCACGTCGTAGTTCTCCCAGTACATGAAGTTGGCGAGCGCGCTGAGGAACGTCTCGTTCAGCGACGGCTGCGGCGCCGCGAGCCACTTCTCGGCCTGATTCGCCGGCTCCCGCAACAGGACGGCTTCCAGCTCGCGCTGCAGCACCGGCGTGATGGGCACGAGATCGGCCGAGTCGGTCGTGAAGAAATACAGCTTGTGCAGCTCGTAGAGGCGCTGCAGCTCCTTGATCGGATCGGGCGCGTCGTAGACGCGGATGTCGATGTAGCGGTCGTTCAGTCCCAGGTACCCGGCGCCGGCGCGCACGACCAGCAGGGCTGCCGACTGCATGCCGCGCTTGTCCCCGCCCCCCGCCTGCCCCGCGACGAGCGCCGCGATCAGGCGGTCGGCGAGCGGTCCCCGGCTGCGCTCGAACGTCTCCGCCAGGTTTCGAACCGTCGCGTCCGACACCATGATGTTGGCTTGCGCCGCGTAGCTGCGGCCGACGATGAGCTCTCCCTTTCTACCTAACCGGCTAACCGGCTGACCGCCTGTCTTTCCTCCCGCCCAGTCGAACGTCGAGTCTCCCGTCCAGCTGGCGGCGTTCCCGTGCGCGTCCACCATCCCGACCTGCCGCTGCGCCGGGCGAGGATCGCGGCGCATCACGATCCGCAGCGCTTCAGGCGCCGTCGCGCCCTGCGCCAGCAGCTCGAGCCCCTTCTCGCCGTAGTCGGTGTTGCCGAGCGACTGGGTCGCCACGGCGCCCACGCCCGCGCGTGCCCACGGTACGATCCCGCCGACGTTGGGAAACTTGGACTGGACCGCGATGCCCAGATCCCCCGTGACGGAATCGTAGGCGACGATGCTGTAGGTGTGGGCGCGTTTGAGCAGATCGGGTGGGGCGGGTTGTTGCACGGCGAGACTCAAAACGGCGAGGAGCAAAGTCCTACTCCTTTCGCATTCTTTTCTTGAGCTCCTCGAGCTGGCGCCCCGCCGCTGCTTCCCGCGCCGCCCGATCCATTGCTGACTTCAGCAGCTCATCCTGCAGATCCGTGCCCGGGCGGGCGCCGCCACCGCCCTGCACGTCCCGCCATGCCCGCTCGGTGCTGCGATCACCCTCCATGGCCGGCCGGTCGCGCTCGGCGCTCTTGAGCGCGGTATACATCTCGGTCAGGTCCCGCTCGGCGAGTGCCAGCTCTTCGCGCTGGGTCGCGAGCTTGCGCTCCAGTACATCGGCGCGCTCGCGATGCTTGCCGACGAAGCGCTCGGCGACGGACACCGTCTCCTGATCCTGGATCTCGCCCGCGAGCCGCCCGCGTCGCTCCGCGTCCGCCAGGCGCTGCCGCTCGAGCGCCAACTCGCGCTCGGTACGCGTCAGGGCCTCCCGCATTTCCGCGACGGCGACCTTCGCCTCCACGACCGCTTCGCGCATGTCGCGCGCCAGTTGGCGTAGATCCGTGGGCGGCGTCGCCGCGTCGAGGGCAGCGCGGAACGCGTCCCGCAGGCGCTCGAACAGGGCGGTGGCCTCGCTCAGCTCTTGCGGACGGTCTTGGCGAAGAACTGTGAGAAGACGGGCTGCACGGCCCGTGAATCGCATTTCGGGCAGCTGGGGCGAGCGCGCCTCGCACCGTGCTCCAAGATGGATTCCGTGCGGGCGAAAACCTCGTTGCAGGCCGTACAGCGATACTCGTATAATGGCATAAGTATGGGAAACATTATTCCGGCGTGAAACAGCGGTCAAGTTGACGTACTGCCTGCGAGCCTTTCGGGGTGCCCCTTTCCTCGCGACGCTGTTGGCCGCCGTCCTGGGTGCCGCGTGCGACAAGGGGCTGCAGCCCGAGCTGATCTGCGCGCGCGACCTGGTGGGCGTGTGCGGCACGGTGCATTTCCGGGGCACCATCCCCCCCAACACCGACAACGTTTTCGTCGCCGCCTATGCGACGTTTCCGCAGACCTGCGACGAGCTGATCGCCAACCGCCAGCCGTTCATCCCGGGGTCAGTTCCCTACACCGACTCCGTGACACCATATAGCGTGCCGCTGCTGCCCGGGACCTACCAGTGGGTCCTGGCGGTGTGGAAGAAAGTCGGCACCATCACCCTGTCGCGCGCGGATACCGCGCTGCTCCGCGTTGCCGGATATTATCGGAATCCCGCGGACACGACGCAGCCCGGCGTGGTCACGGTACCGAGCGGTGGCGCCGCCGGCGACATCGACTTCGTCGTGGACTTCGACCGCCTGCGTCCCGCGACGGCTTTCGTCACATGCACGCTGTAACCGGTCTGCTCCTGCTCCTTCAGGGAGTGAGTGGTCTTCATGGCACCGTGCGCGACGCGCATGGCGTACCGATCCGGGGCGCTGTGGTCGGCCTGCCGGGCACCACGCTCTATACCTTCACGGACCCGTCGGGACGTTACCGTCTCGCGCCCGTGCCCGCGGGCGAGCTCCGGGTGCGCGCCGCCGCGATCGGCTACGTCCCTGCGGCCACCACCGTGACCGTACCTCCCGCCGACTCCGCGGTCGTCGATTTCGCCCTCGCGCCCTCACCGCTCGAGCTCGCGCCCCTCGATGTGGTCAGCACCAAGGTGCCGCGTTTCGGGGATCGTCCCGCCGCGAGCGTTGCGCAGGTGAGTGAACGGGACATCGATCGGCGCGCGGTCGTCACGATCGAGGAAGCGATCGACAGGGTCGGGGGCGTGCAGTACGTCAACGGCCAGATCAACATCCGCGGCTCGACAGGCTACGTGCAGGGACTCAATTCCCGCGTCCTGCTGCTCGTCGACGGCGTTCCGATGAACCAGGGCGACCGTGGCGGAATCGACTGGGATCTCGTGCCGGTGGACGACGTCGAGCGGGTGGACATCTTGAAAGGGGCGGGCTCATCGCTGTACGGCTCAGCCGCGCTCGGCGGCGTGGTCAACCTCTCCACCCGCGACGTGCCACAAGGTGTTCACGGGCGGCTGCGCGTCAGCGGCGGCATCTACGCCGATCCCCCCCACGAAGCGTGGCAGTTTCGCGCCCATCCCGGAGTGCTCGACCGCACGGCCGTGACCGGCTCCTACGGCAACGACGTCGTGGGCGGACGATTGACCTTCGGCGCCTTTCACTCCGACGGCTATCGCGAGCAGGACAAACAGGACCGCTGGCAGCTCGCGGGCAAGACGCGGTGGCAGGCGGCGCCGCGCACGCGTGTAGATGTCTCCGGCGCCTGGGCCGTAGATCAATACCAGGTGCCGCTCAGCTGGTGCAGCCGGGGCGAGTGTGACGACCGCGGCCAGGTCTATCAGCCGTTCAAAGTGGATTCCACCGAGCGCGGAGCGCACACCGACTCGCGCAAAGGCTATGTCGCGGCGCAGGTCCGAACGGTGCTCTCCGAGCGGTTCGCCTGGCAGGCGCGCGGTTCGTGGCTGCGAACGCATTTCGTCGACATTCGGCGCAGCGCTACCGAATACGGCGTGGCGAATCGCTTCGGCGCCGAAGCGCGCATCGAGGCACATCCAGACCCGGCGCGCACGGTGTTGGTCGGCAGCGAGGCGACCTTGTCGGACGTCGTGAGCGACATCTTCGGCACGCATTCTCAATCGGAATTCGCGGCGTACGGCGAGAGCGAGCAGGGGGTCGGCGCCGCCCGGCTGCACGCCGGCGCGCGGCTCGATTTTCTCGCGGTGGATGGCGGCTCGCTCAGCGCGGTCGCGAGTCCGCGCATCGGCGCCACGCTCGGGAATTTTCGAGCCTCTGTCGGGCGGGGCTTCCGCGCACCGACGGTGGCCGAGCGGTTCGTGCGCACGGTCGCGCTCGGCTTCCAAGTCATCCCGAATCCCAATCTCCGCCCCGAGACGGGGTGGTCGGCTGAGCTGGGACACACGACTCCGCCGCTGCTCGGCGCCGTGCGCGTGGATGCCGCGCTGTTCTGGACGGAAGCGCGCGACCTGATCGAGCCTACACTCGTGCTCGACACGGCCGGCACTCCCCAGATTCAACTGCAGAACGTGGCGCAGGCACGGATCGCGGGGCTCGACGCCACCGTGTTGACCGCGCTCATTCCCGATCGCCTCACGGCGACGCTCGCGTACACATACCTCTCCACCCGCCGCCACGTCGCGGGCGGGACAGACGCCCCGTTGGCCTTTCGGCCCCGTCACCTCCTGACCCTGGCCGCGGACTACAGCATGGGCGCCTTCGGCGTCGGTGCGGACTTCCGCTTCTCCAGCCGCCCCGAGCGGATCGAGCTGGAGGGGTTCGTCGATCCCCGGCGCGTTCCTGCGAAGGTCCTGGATCTGCGGGCTGACTGGACGCGCGGCCCGCTGGAATTTCGACTGCTCGTGGCCAACGCGCTCGATTACATCTACAATCTCGTGCCTGAGACGCTCGCGCCGGTGCGGACCGTCACCATGACAGCCGTCTGGTCACATTAAGGTTAGATTGCACACATGAACCGACGGCTGTTGCCCCTCGTGCTGCTCGTCGCCGCCTGCGGGCGCGGCACCAGCAGCGGGTCCCCCACCTGTGGCATCGCGTTGATCGCCGGCCCGGCGTTGATCCAGCAACAGCTGACCAACGCGCGCGCCGTCATCACCGACCCGCCGCGTGGCTTGCCCGACTCGCTCCCCGCCGTCGTCATCCAACAAAAGCCGGGCGCGGTGATCGTGGGCCGTGACGCCGAACAGCGGATCTCGATGCAGTACCGCGGGCCCGGGTTTCCGGCGCAAGGGTACGGCCTGCTGGTGGTGGACGACACGTCGGGGCGCGCCTTGGGCGTGCTGATCTTCGAACAACCGGAGCCGAAGCTGTACCCGCGCATCGGGGCGATCATCGGCGGGAGCGCGGCCCTCAGCGTGTACGGCGTCCGCGTGGACTGGTCGAGCGTCTCGAACCCCCGCTGCCCCCTGTTCGGCGCCCCCGCTTCCCCAACGTCGTGACGCTGGCCGTTGCCGTGACTGCGCCGCGGCGGGTCGTGGACGGCCGCGAGCGCGTCACCTTGAACACCACATACGTGCGGGCGCTGGAAGGCGCTGGACTCGTCCCGCTCGCCGTGCCCACGATGCTCGGTCCGGAACGGGCCGCCGCCGCGCTGCAGAGCGTCCGCGGGCTCGTCCTCACTGGGGGGGAAGACGTGGCCCCCGGGCGCTACGGGGCGGCGCCGCATCCGCGCCTCGGAGACGTCGATCCGGCCCGCGATGCTGCCGAGCTCGCGCTCATCGCCGCGGCCCGGGCCCGGCGCCTGCCGATCCTCGCGATCTGCCGCGGCATTCAGATTCTCAACGTCGCGCTGGGCGGCACGCTGTACCAGGACCTGGACAGCGAACGGCCCGGGCCGGTGCCGCACACCGGCGAGACCAGCCATGCGGTGCGGGTGGAGCCGGGGTCGCTGTTGGAGCGGACGCTCGGCGCTCGGTCGGCAACCGTGAACAGCCGTCACCACCAGGCGATCCGCGATCTCGCGCCCGGCCTCCGGGCGGTGGCCTGGGCGGAGGACGGTGTGATCGAAGGCGCGGAATTGGCCGACGCCTCCGCTCCCTGGACCGTCGCGGTCCAGTGGCACCCTGAGGATCTCACCGAGCGCGCCCTGTTCGATGGATTCGCGCGAGCCGTGTCATGAGCTCTCCTCCACATCCGTTCCCCTCAGCCGAATGGGTCGCTGCCTACGGCGCGGCGATCAGCGCCAGTGAGGCATACCGATCCGCGTCGGGCGAATGGACGCACGGACCGGTGGCGCTGGTGGTCCCCGCGCTTCCCGACATCGGCGTGACCGAGGACGTGGGCATCTGGCTGGATCTGGACCGCGGCGCGTGCCGCGACGCGAAGGTCGTGACGCGCCATGAAGCCCAACGGGCGCCCTTCGTGCTGACGGCCGAATACCGATATTGGAAGCAGATCATCCGCAAGGAGCTCGGCCCGATCGCCGGCATCATGCAACGCAAGGTGGCATTACAGGGATCGTTGCCAATCGTGGTGCGTTTCATCAAGTCGGCCGAGGCGCTCGTGGACGCCGCGACGCACGTGCCGACGCGGTTTCTGGACGAGCCCACGTGAGCGGCACTCCATCCGTCGGCGACGTGCTACAGCGCCTCACGGTGCTCTCCCAGGAGCTCGCGGGGGCATTCCGACCCGCTACCATCGTGGAGCTCGTGGCGCGCGCCCTCATCGAGCAGCTCGCTCCCGGACGCCTGTCCCTGATGCTCCTCGATGCCGACGCTAATCGGCTCACCGTCGCGTATCACAACGGCCCCCGTCCCGCCACGACGGACGAGCCGCTGTTGCAGCTCGCCCTGCGGCGCGGCCCGCTCGTTTTTCCCGATCGCGTCGCCGCGCGCGCCGCGGAGCTCGGCGTGACGGTGGATGGGGGGGGGCCCACGCCCGCGAGCTGGCTCGGCGCCCCCATCGTTGCCGTGACGCGAACCATCGGCGCCGTCGCCCTCGAAGGCGATCGCCCCAACGCGTTGGACGACTCCGGACTCATGTTCACGCGCGCCGTGCTGGCCCAGGCAGCCATCGCGCTGGAAAACGCGCGCCTCGTGGAGCTGCTGTCCAGCGGCAAGCGGGAGTGGGAACAGACCGTAGACGCGTTCAATCAAGCGATCTGCTATGTCGACGCGCAGGGCGCCGTGCGACGCGCGAACCGCGTCTTCGCGGAGCTGATCAGGCTGCCGGTCACGGCGCTGCCCGGCCGCTCCTGGCTCACGCTCCTGCCCCCGGCGTGGGCCGATCCGGTCGCCCGCATGCTGGCGATGCCGGAGGGTGCGTCTGCCGTCGAGGTCCGGGCGGGCGACCGCATTCTGCTCGTGACGGCGATCCCCACCGGCGAGCCAGGCGCCGCCGTGCTGCTGTTCGAGGACCAGACGGAGAAACGCCGTCTCCAGGAACAGCTGCTGCAATCGGAAAAGATGTCCGCGATCGGCCAACTGATCGCGGGGGTGGCCCACGACCTCAACAATCCGCTGGCGTCAGTGGTCGGGTTCAGCGATCTCCTTGGTGAGGCAGCCGACGTACCCACACGGCTCGCCGAGCCGCTCGCGATCATCCGGCAGGAGGCGGAGCGGGCCTCGGGCATCGTGCGCAACCTGCTGTCGTTCGCGCGCCGCCAGGAAGGCGAGCGGCAACTGCAGTCCCTGCGGCCGATCCTCGAATCCACGCACCAGCTGCTCAGGAACCAGTTGATGGCGTCCCGGATCGAGCTGACGCTCGAGGCCGAGCCCGGGCTGCCCGAAGTCGAGGCGCATGCGAACCAGATCAAACAGGTGTTCGTGAACATCATCCACAACGCCGCCCAGGCGATCGCGAGCACGCGGGCGAGCGGCGGGCGCATCGACATCCTCGCCAAGTGCCAGCCTGACGGAGTCGCGATCAGTATCTCGGACAACGGTCCCGGGATCCCTCAGGCTGTCGCGCGGCGGGTGTTCGAGCCCTTCTTTAGCACCAAGTCCGAGGGCGAAGGGACCGGCCTGGGACTCTCGATCTGCCACGGCATTGTGAAGGAGCACGGCGGCAGCATGACCGTCGACCCGGGAGGCGGGGGGCGCGGCGCCACGTTCACCGTCGAGCTCCCGGGCGGCGTCCGGTCAGGCCTGGGCGGCGGGGAGCTCCCGTCTCCCGTGGCCGCCCGTCCGGCGTCATCCCGCGAACCGGGCGAGCCGCTCCGCGTTCTCGTGGTGGACGACGAACCCCACATCCTGCATTACATGGAGGCGACGCTCGAAAGCTGGGGTCACGAAGTCGTCCTCGCCCGCGACGGCAGCCAGGCGCTCAAGCGCGCACTCATCCAGCCCTTCGACCTCATCATTTGCGACCTGCGGATGCCCCGGCTCGGCGGGCGGGAGATGTTTCATACCCTCGCCCAGATGCATCCCGCCGTCGCCGACCGCATCATCTTCGCTACTGGCGACACGGTTCGCGGCGACACGCTGCAATTCCTCGAGGAGCTAGGACGCCCGTTCCTGCAGAAGCCCTTCAAACTCGATGAGCTGCGGCGCGTGCTGGCCGCGGTCGTCAAAGTCCCGGCGTAGGGGGCAGGGAGGCAGCGGAGCGTGCGCGTATTGCAAGTGGATTCGGGCCGCGAGTGGCGCGGCGGCCAGAACCAGGTCCGGCTGCTGTGCCGGGAGCTCGGGGGGGGGGCGGGCAGGCAGGCGGACATCGAGCAGGTCCTCGCCACCAGACGAGACAGCGAACTGGCACGGCGGGCTGCGGCCGAAGGCACTACTGTGCAGGCGACCGCGTGGGATATCGGACTCGATCCGCGCGCGTGGTGGCACCTCCGCCGGACGATCGCCGCGTTCAATCCGGATGTGATCCATGTGCACGACAGTCACGCGCTGACCCTCGCGGGCACGGTGGGAATGGGCCGGAAGCTCGTCGCGACCCGGCGGGTGGACTTCCACATCGGCCGCTTCGGCGCGTGGCGGCGGCCCGACCGAATCATCGCGGTCTCCGCAGCCGTCAAACGGGTGCTCGTCGCCGACGGCATCGCGCCGGATGCGATTACAGTCGTCGCCGACGGCATTGATCCCGACGAGGTGCGCCGCGCCGCCGCGCAGCCGCTGGACGTGCGCGGCCGGCTGGGGCTCGCGGCCGGCACTCCCATCGCGGTCAACGCCGCCGCGCTGGTGGGCCACAAGGACCAGCGCACGTTGATCCGGGCCGCGCAATACGCGCGCGCGCTGCGGCCCGATCTCCACTGGGTCATCGCGGGCGAAGGCGTTCTGCGCGACGCCCTCGCGGCGGAGATCGCGCGTCTCGATCTCGGCGATCGCGTCCACCTCTTGGGGTACATAGACGCGGTCGACGCGCTGATCGCGGAGGGAGACGTGTTCGTGATGTCCTCAAAGGAAGAAGGGCTCGGCAGCGTCATCCTGAACGCGATGGCCATCGGGCGGCCCGTCATCGGGACCGCGGGCGGCGGTATCCCCGAGATCCTGCCCCCCGAAGCGCTCGTGCCCGTCGGGGACGCGAACGCGCTGGCGCGCAAAGTCGTGGCGGCTCTGGATCACCCCTCCCCTACTCCGTTTCCCCTACAGTTCGGCGCCCGCGCGATGGCGCAGGGCGTCCTGGCCGTTTATCGCAGCCTGGTCTAGCTAGATTGCAGGGCCATGATTTACGTCTGCGTCCCAATCCATAACGAAGCGAGCACCGTCGGACTCGTCCTGTGGAAAGTCCGCCAGGTGTTCACCGCCTTCGAGCGGGAATATCAGATCATCGCGTGCGACGACGGATCCACCGACGGCACGCGGGATGTGCTGGCGTCCTACGCCCGCGTGCTGCCGCTCACGATCGTGACCCATCGCGCGCGCCAGGGCTACGCCCGGAGTCTCGAAGAGCTCCTGCGACTCGCGTTGCAGCGCACCGATCGACCCAAACGTGACTGCGCCATCACGCTGCACGCCGATTTCACGCACGCGCCCGAAACGATGGAAGAAATGGTCAAGCTCCTCGAGTCGGGGGCCGACCTCGTCGTCGCCGAGCTGGACCGCATGCTCGGCACCCGCACGTGGCCGGAGCGCTGGGCGCGCCGCTGCGCGCCGCTGCTCCTGCGCGTCGGAGGCGGGGTCAAGGATTCCATCTCGGGGTTCACGGCGCTCCGCCTGATCGTGTTGCGTCAGGCTATCCGGGGGGCTCCCGCCGCTCCGCTGCTCACGACCGACGGCTGGTCGGCCAATGCGGAGTTGCTGGCGCGACTCGCGGTGCACGCCCGTCGCGTCGAGGTGGTTCCCACCGCCGGCCGCTACGACCTGAAGCAGCGGCCGTCGCGCGCGAAGCCATGGCACCAGTTGCTCGCCGCGTGGCGATCGCGCGGCCTGATCCGCGCCGCACGGTCGGCGATAGGAGCCGCAGTCCTCGCGGTCGCGCTGTTCGCCGCGCCGCTCGCGGGCCAGGATTCAGTGTGCACGGGGATTCTGGTTAACACCCCGCCTTCCCCGCCGCCCGTTCCCGCCGCACCGGCCATCCCCGTCGTCCGCTTCCCCGTGGGCGAGCGCCTCACGTACGGGGCCAAATACGGCCTCTTCAGTGTCGGCACGGCCGTGATGGAAGTGGTCGGGATCGATACGGTGCACCGGACCGAGGCGGTGCATTTTCGGTTTCGCATCACCGGCGGCGCCCTGTGGTACCATCTGGATCAGACCATCGAATCGTGGGTCGGCCGGTACGACTTTTGGTCCCGCCGCTTCTACTCGATTCAGGATGAGCGCGACAAGCACCGTGAGCGCCGCTACGAGATCTATCCGGACTCCGGATTCTACCGGGAGGAAGGGCAGGACAGCGCGTTTGCTACCGTGCTCGAGCCGCTCGACGACGCGGCATTCCTGTACTGGATCCGCACGGTGCCGCTGGAAGTGGGGAAGCGCTACGAATATGCCCGCTACTTCCGGCCCGACCGCAATCCGGTGATCGTCGAGGTGCTGGGGCGGGAGAAGGTGAGTGTCGCGGGGAAAAAGTGGCGGGCGCTGGTCGTGCGCCCCAGGATCCCGCAGGGCCGCGGCATCTTCGCGGAGAAGTCGGAGACGCGCATCTGGCTCTCGGACGACGAGCGCCGCCTGGTGCTCGCCATTCAGTCCACCTTCTCGTTCGGCCAAGTGACGTTGAAGCTCAAGGAGTTCGTCGTCCCGGGGGTGGAGCAGCCATGACCGATTACCGCGAAGCCGACTTCTCCCGCCTCAAGACCGTCCCCATCTCCAAACGCCCGAACAGAGTCGATGCTTCGTTGCTCGCGCACCCACCGGCCGGAGGCTCTCGTCCCGATCGGTCCTTCACCGCCTTCTGGAACGCCCTCCCGTCCATTCTGGCCGCGCAAGACCTCCGGTACGTGGTTGACCAGATCGTCGCGGCGGCGGGGCGGCGGGGCGTGCTCGCCATGTTGGGCGGCCACGTCATCAAGGTGGGGCTCGGCCCGCTGCTGATCGCGTTGATGCGACGCCGCGCCGTCACGCTCATCGCCATGAACGGCAGCGCGGCCATTCATGACTTCGAGCTCGCCGCTTACGGGGGGACCAGCGAGGACGTCGCCGCGGGCCTCAGCGACGGAACGTTCGGCATGGCCGAAGAGACCGGCCGCGACATGAACGCGGCGCTGGCGCGCGGCGCCAAGGCGCAGCAGGGGGCGGGCGAAGCATTGGCCGAGCACCTTCGCGCCCGCCGGGACCTGCCGGGCCGGGACGTGTCGGTGCTGGTCGCGTGTGCGGAGCTCGGTGTGCCGGTCATGGTGCACGCGGCAATCGGCGCGGAGATCATCCATCAGCATCCGAGTGCCGACGGCGCCACGCTGGGCGCGACCAGCCATCGCGACTTCAAACGTCTTGCCGGCGCCCTGCCCGACCTCGACGACGGTGGCGTCGTGCTGAACCTGGGGAGCGCCGTCGTCATGCCCGAGGTGTTCCTCAAGGCCCTGACCGTCGCGCGTAATTTGCACGGCGGGAAGCCGAAGAACTTCACCGCTTGCGACTGCGACATGCAACGCCACTACCGGCCGCGGGTCAACGTGGTCGAACGGCCGACGCTGGCGGGCGGTCGGGGTATTCAGCTCACCGGCCACCACGAGATCCTCTTCCCATTGCTGAGCTGGGCGGTGCTGTCGCGCCTCGAGGGGAAAGAGTAGGACGCAGCATGCTGCGCCCCTACGGTGCGGTCCTGACCGTGGCCCTCGTGACCGCGTGCGCTTCCCGGACGAGGACACCCTCCGCTGCCGGGGCCGCCGCGGTCGGCACGCCGGAGGAGATTCAGACGCTGGTGCGGCTGGCGCTCACGCTCGACGCGGCGGCCGACCGTCGCGCCGATACGCTGTACGCCCCCGACGCGCTCATCGTCGGCAACGCGCGCGTCCGGTTGGCCGCGCCGCGGTTCGCGGGGATCGGCCTCGGCGGCAAGGTCACCATCACAGCTGCGACGGTGACCTTGGAGGGCCGGTTTGCTTGGGTGCTAGTGGATTACCGGTGGGTGAATCAAGCCGAGCGGCGGGCCGAGGCCGGCCGTGCGACGTTTATCTGTGAGCGGCGAGACAGCAACTGGAAGATCGTGCACGCGCACTCCAGCCAGCCGCTGCCTTGGGAGCCTTAAGCGTCGGCCGGACGACCCTTGATCATGTCGCGCACCCGGTCCGCTGTCCGGGGACTGATGATGCGCAACGCGAGATAGAAGAAGAAACCCATTGCGGCGAGCCATAGCACGGTCATCGCGAGGCCGATCAGACTCCCGAGGATCCCGAAGATCAGCTTCAGACCGAGCCACGCCACGATGGCGAGTATCGCAAATCCCAAAATGCTCCGGAACATGGTAACCTCCGTGGTGGCCGGTGCGTCTGCAGCGTACGCCTAAATGTCGCACAAAGTTTCGTCCTGTGAAGTGTTGGTCGCCGGAGGCGGAGTGATCGGTGCCGCGTGCGCGCGGGCGGCCGCCCTGCGCGGCCTCCGTGTCGTGATTTGCGAGCCGGGACCCGAGCCGGCCGCCGCCTCCCCCGCCTCGGCCGGCATGCTCGCCGCCCAGATCGAGTCGACGGATGAGCAGCTCCGCGCGTTGAGCCTGCGCGGGCGCGATCTCTACGGCGGCCTAGCTCCGGCTCTGCAGGAAACCACCGGCATCGACATCGGGTTGTGGCGTGAGGGCATCGCGTCCCTGGCGTTCGACGACGCGGCCGTCGACGCGCTGCGCGATGCTGTCGCCCGGCAGCGCCAGGCCGGATTGCGCTGCGACTGGCTCGATCCCGCGGAGGTAGCGGAACGCTTCCCAGCTGCGGCCCCCTGCAGCGGCGCGTTGTTCGCGCCCGAGGACGGGGCCGTGAACCCTCCGGAGCTCTGCCGCGCCCTGCTCGCCGATGCCCGCCGCTGCGGAGCGCAGACCATCGCGGCTCGGGTCGAGCGCATCACGAGCATCCTCGGTCGTGCCACCGGTGTCGTGACCCGGCTCGGCGCGGTCCGGTGCGAGCACGTCGTCATTGCCGCGGGAGCCTGGTCGCCCCGCATCGAGGGGCTGCCTCGCGCGCTGCCCGTCGAGCCCGTGCGCGGTCAAATGGCCGCGACGCCCTGGCCCGCGGGGCTGCCCCGCGCGATCCTTTATTGCGACCACGCGTACGTGCTCGCGCGCGGGAGCGAAGCGCTGCTGGGCAGCACGATGGAGCGCGTGGGATTCGACGGCCAGGTGACCGACGAGGGCATCGCCCAGATCGTCGCAGCCGCGACGCGTCTGCTCCCCGCCCTCGGCACGCAGCCGCGCACGCGCACCTGGGCCGGATTGCGACCCGTGACGCCGGATGGACGGCCGATCGTGGGACCCGATCCCGACGTGCGTGGGCTGTGGTATGCGACCGGGCATGGCCGGAGTGGCGTGCTGCTCGCGGCCCTCACCGGGGAGATCATTGCGGAATTGGTGACTACGGGGACCTCCGGGATGGAGATCGCCTCGCTCGAGCCGGCACGGTTTTGATGTTCCGCACCTGCGCCTTCTGCAATGCGCCATTCGACGGCGACGGCGGGCCCTCGGGACTCGGCATCGGCCGGCGGCTCGCCTTCGACGAATGGAAGGGGCGGCTGTGGGTCGTGTGCTCGCGGTGCAGCCGCTGGAATCTCACGCCCTTCGACGACCGCCTCGAACACATCGAAGCCGTCGCCCGGGCTGCGCGCGACGGACGCGTGGCCGCGGCGACCGACCAGGTGACCCTGATCCGCTGGCAGAAATACGACTTCGTGCGAGTGGGCAAGCCGCCTCGGATCGAGCTCGCCACGTGGCGCTACGGGGAGCGGCTACGTACGCGCCAGCGCGAACGCATGAAAGTCATCGTGCCACTCACGATCGCGGCCATCGGCCTTGGCATCGCAGCCAACGTCGCCGCGGGTGGGGGGTTCGGTGTGGTCGTGTGGAACCTGCACCGCACGGTCGATTGGGTGTACGTGCGAATGATGGGTAGGCGCCGGGTGGCCATGAGCGAGCCCCCGATCTGCGCGCACTGCGGCAGCCTGATGCAGTTGCGCGCGCGCCACGTCCAGTTCGCGCGCGTGGTCCCGGACGCGCACGCCGATGTCGCCGTCGTATTGAGCTGCCCGCAGTGCCGACATGAAGGCGCCCAACTCACGGGCACCGAGGCGGTCCAGGTGCTGCGGCAGGGGCTCACGTACCTGAACGTGACCCGCAGCGGCCGCAAACGCGCGGAGGACGCGGCGCGGGAAGTGGATCAGGTCGGCGGGCCGGACTGGCTGGTGCGCGACGTGGCGTACCACCAGGCGACGCTACGGTCGCTCCGGCCCGAGCGGCGCTTGGCGCTCGAGATGGCCGTCGACGAGCAGGCCGAAGCCGCAGAGTTGGAGCGACAATGGCGCGAGGCCGAAGAGATCGCGGATATCGCGGACGGGACGATGGGCACCTCTGAAGAAGTGGAAGAAGAGTTGCGGCGCTTGAAGAAGAGATTGGGCGATCAACCGGCCGGTTGAAAATCGGCCTACCCCGCCCTCTAAGCCATGGCTATCTTCGATGTTCCATGGCCGCTCCGCTCGTCCAGATCACTTCCGCCGCTCCCGCCGCCCCGGCTCCATCAGGGGAGGCAGCGCGCAAGCCATCCTGGCTCAAGGTCAAAGCGCCGGGCGGACCCAACTACGTCGCCCTCAAGCACATGATGCGGGACCTCAAGCTCCACACCGTGTGCGAGGAAGCCCACTGCCCGAACATCGGGGAGTGTTGGGAGCATCACGCCGCGACGTTCATGATCCTGGGCGACGTGTGCACACGGAACTGCGCCTACTGCGCGGTGGCGCACGGCACGCCGGCGCCGCTCGATGTGGGGGAACCGGAGCGTCTCGCTGCCGCCGTAGCACAGATGGGTCTCAAGCATGTCGTCATTACCAGCGTCGATCGCGACGACCTTCCGAACGGCGGCGCCGAGGTGTTCGCCACGTGTATCGCGGAAATCCGTAAGCGGCTTCCTCAGACGTCGGTCGAAGTCCTGATTCCCGACTTCAAGGGCAATCCCGAGGCGCTCCGCCTCATCGTGGACGCGCGGCCTGACATCCTCAATCACAACCTCGAGACGATCGCGCGGCTGTACCGCATCGCCCGCCCCGGAGGGCGGTATCCGCGGGCCCTCGAGCTGCTGCGCCGTGCCAAAGAACTGAACCCCAGCCTGTTGACCAAGTCGGGGCTGATTTGTGGCCTGGGAGAGGAGTGGGACGAGCTCCTCGCGTCGTTGCGGGACCTGCGTGCCCAGCAGGTGGACATCGTGACGCTCGGCCAGTACCTGCGGCCGTCCGATCAGCATCTGCCCATCGCGCGCTGGTACACGCCCGAGGAGTTCGCGGAGCTCAAGCGGTACGGCATGACACTGGGATTCCGGCACGTCGAATCGGGTCCGCTGGTGCGCTCCAGCTATCACGCCTGGGAGCAGGTCGAGGCTGCCACGGCGTGACCGCAACTGCTCGATCCCCGAAAGACTCAGGTGTCGCCGAACTGCATCTCCGCATGCTGCGGCAGATGCTGCTCGTCCGCCGCTTCGAAGAGAAGGCGGCGGAGGCATACGCGCTCGGTAAAATCGGTGGCTTCTGCCATCTCTACATCGGGCAGGAGGCGGTCGCCGTCGGGAGCCTCGCCGCGCTGCGGGACGATGACTATGTCATCTGCTCGTACCGCGAGCACGGCCAGGCGCTGGTGCGGGGCATTCCGCCCGGCGCCGTGATGGCGGAGTTGTTCGGCAAAGCGACGGGCTGCTCGAAGGGTAAGGGCGGCTCGATGCACCTGTTCGACGCGAGCCGGCACTTCATGGGCGGGCACGGGATCGTGGGGGGACACATCCCGCTGGGAGCGGGGCTGGCCTTCGCGAGCAAGTACAAGCGCGGCGACCAGGTCTGCCTGTGCTTCTTCGGCGAAGCCGCGGTCAACATCGGCGCATTCCACGAGACCTTGAACATGGCTTCGGTGTGGAAGCTCCCCGTCATCTTCCTGTGCGAGAACAACCGCTACGGCATGGGGACGGCGTTCGAGCGCGTCGCCGCGGTGACGGACGTCGTCGAGCATGCCTGCAGTTACGACATGGCGGCCGAGCTCGTGGATGGGATGAACGCCGTGACGGTGTACGAGGCGACGAAACGCGCGGTCGAGCGGGCGCGCAAGCACGGTCACCCCACCCTGCTCGAGGTGCGCACCTACCGTTTTATGGGCCACTCGATGTCCGATCCCCTGCACGGCGTGTATCGCACGAAGGACGAGGTCGAGGAGCAGAAGAATAGAGATCCGATCACGCAGCTCGCGGGCAAACTCAAAGAGGAGGGCGTGATCGATCAGCCGACCCTCGACGCGCTGGACGCCGAGATCCAGGCTGAGGTGGAGGCAGCGGTGAAGTTCGCCGATGAAAGTCCGGACCCCGATCCCGATGAGCTGTTCACCGACGTGCTGGCCGACTGACCATGCCGACCCTCACCTACCGGGACGCCCTGAACCAGGCGCTGCGCGAAGAGATGCAGCGCGATGCCAACGTCTTCCTGATGGGCGAGGAAGTGGGCGTATACCAAGGCGCCTATAAGGTGAGCCGCGGCCTGCTGGAGGAGTTCGGACCGCAGCGCGTGGTCGACACGCCGATCGCCGAGTTGGGATTCGCGGGGATCGGGGTGGGCGCCGCCATGGCGGGCCTGCGCCCGGTCGTCGAGTTCATGACGTGGAACTTCGCGCTGCTGGCGCTAGACCAGATCATAAACGCGGCGGCGAAGATGCTGTACATGTCCGGGGGCCAGATTCCGATACCGATCGTGTTTCGGGGACCGAACGGGGCAGCTCTGCAACTCTCGTCGCAGCACTCGCAGGCCTGGGACAGTTGGCTCGCCCACATTCCCGGCCTGAAGGTGGTCGCGCCCGCGACGCCCGCCGACGCCAAGGGACTCCTCAAGGCGGCCATCCGCGACAACAATCCGGTGATCGTGCTCGAGGGCGAGATGTTGTACAACCTGAAGGGCGAAGTGCCCGCCGGCGAGCACGTTGTTCCCATCGGCCGGGCGGACATCAAACGTGAGGGAACGGACGTGACGCTCGTCTGCCACTCCAAGACGGTGTCTGTCGCCTTGAAGGCGGCGGACCAGCTGGCCGAACAGAACGTGTCCGCCGAGGTCGTGGACTTGCGGTCGCTGCGTCCCCTGGACGAGGCGGCTGTCCTCGAATCCGTCGCGAAGACGAACCGGGCGGTGGTCGTGGAAGAGGGGTGGCCGCACGTCGGGGTAGGCGCGCAGGTCGTGGACATCATCCAGCGGGATGCCTTCGACCAGCTGGACGCGCCCGTGCAGCGGGTGACCCAGGCCGACGTGCCTATGCCCTACAACAAGCATCTCGAGCGTGCGGCGAAGCCGTCGCCCGAGAAGGTCGTCGCCGCCGCGCGACGCGTGCTGTACCTCGAGTAGCCTCCGGCCATGGCCACCAAAGTCCACATGGAGGCGTTGTCGCCCACGATGGAGGAAGGGCGCCTCGTGAAATGGACAAAGCGCGAAGGCGACGCTGTAAAGACCGGTGAAACACTGGCCGAGGTGGAGACGGACAAGGCCGTGATGGAGCTCGTGGCCCGGGCGGACGGTCAACTGATCAAGGTCCTGGTGCCCGAGGGCAGCACGGTGCCGGTGGGGAACGTCGTCGCGTACATCGGCAAGCCGGGAGAAAAAGTCGATGGGGCAGGGAGCGGGGAACAGGGAGCGGCACCGCCAGGTCCAACCCTCACCGCGGCACCCAAGCCACCCGCCGCTTCGCCCGTCGTCGCTCCCTCCGGTCCCGCCGCAGTTTCCGCGCCGGCCGACGCGACCCGTGTCAAAGCGTCTCCGCTCGCCAAGCGGATAGCGAAAGAGGCTGGCGTGGATCTCAAGCTCGTCCAGGGCTCGGGACCGGGCGGCCGGGTCATCAAGCGTGACGTCGAGGCTGGCGCGCCGCTGGCACCGGCCGCGGCGCCCACAGCACAACCGAGCGTCCCGCTCCCTCCGCGCAGCGGCGCGCCGTATGAGGACGTCCCGCTCACCCAAATCCGCAAGACGATCGCCAAACGTCTCGCGACGTCCCTCGGTCCTATCCCGCACTTCTTCCTAACGATCGAAGCCGACATGGAACGAGCGGCTGAGGCGCGCACCGCGTTGAACAAGCAGCTCGGCGACGAAGGCAAAGTCTCATTCAACGACATCGTCATCAAGGCTGTCGCGCTGGCGCTGGTCCGCCACCGCGCCTGCAACGCCTGGTTCCAGGAGGACCACATCCGCTACTGGAACGAGGTGCACATCGGGATGGCGGTCGCGGTCGAGGACGGGCTGATCACACCGGTCATCCGCAACGCCGACATGAAGAGCCTGACCCAGATCGGCGCCGAGGCCAGGGACCTGGCGCAGAAAGCCCGCAATCGCCGTCTGAAACCCGACGAGTATACCGGCTCGACGTTCAGCGTCTCCAATCTCGGAATGTTCGGGATCGATGAATTCACGGCCGTGATCAACCCCCCCGAGGCAGGGATTGTCGCGGTGGGTGCGATCATCGAGAAGCCGGTCGTGCATGAGGGCACTGTCAGTCCCCGCCGGCGGCTGCGTCTCACCATGAGCTGCGATCATCGAGTCATCGACGGCGCTACTGGTGCAGCGTTTCTACAGACCCTGAAGCAGATGCTCGAGAATCCACTAGCGATGCTGCTCTAAAGAGGAAATCCGTGGCGAATCAATTCGACGTGATCATCCTTGGCGGTGGCCCGGCGGGGTATGTGTGCGCCATTCGCTCCGCGCAGCTCGGCCTCACGGCGGCCGTCGTCGAGCAGGAGAAGCTCGGCGGCGTGTGCGTGAACATCGGCTGCATCCCCACCAAGGCCCTGCTCCACTCTGCCTACATCGCGCATCTGCTCCGCGATTCGAAGGACTTCGGCGTCGAAGCCGGCGCCGTGAAGACCGACTACGGCGTCGCCATGAAGCGCTCCCGCCGCGTCAGCGACCAGAACTCGAAGGGCGTCGAGTTCCTCATGAAGAAGAACAAGATCACGGTCGTGAAAGGGACGGGCGTGCTGCAGCCCGGCAAAAAAGTGAAAGTGGGGGGCGACGTGTACGAGGCGAAGCAAGCGGTCATCGTGGCCACGGGATCGCGGGTCAAGGGCATCCCGCAGATCGGCCTCGAGATCAACAAGACGACCGTGATCTCGTCGGACGAGGCGCTCCTGCTCGAGCAGGTGCCGGCGTCGCTCGCGATTGTCGGCGCCGGCGCGGTCGGGATGGAATTCGCCGATATCTTTCACGCCTTCGGTGTCAAGATCACCCTGATCGAGGCTTTGCCCCGGATCCTGCCGCTCGAAGACGCGGAAGCCTCAGATGCTCTGACCAAGAGCTACAAGAAACGCGGGATCGAGGTCATCGCCGGCGCCAAGGTCACCAAGGCGACCGTCGTGAAGGACAAGGTCACGCTGGACGTGGAGGCGGGTGGCGAGAAGAAGCAGATCGTCGTGGCGGCGGTGCTCATGGCCGCGGGGCGCGCCGTCAATACAGAGAACATCGGGCTCAAGGAGTGCGCCATCCAGCTCACGGACCGCGGCTTCATCAAGGTCGACAAGAACCTTCAGACCACCGCGCCGGGTTACTACGCCATCGGCGACGTGGCCGGCCCCCCGATGCTGGCGCACAAGGGGTCCCGGGAAGGCGTCGTCGTCGCCGAGCTGCTCGCGGGCCACAAGCCCCATCCGATCAAGTACGACAACGTGCCGAGCGTTACATACTGTCATCCCGAAGTGGCGAGCATCGGGCTCACGGAGGATCAGTGCAAGGAGAAAAAGCTCGACTATGTGGCCGGGCGGTTCCCGTTCTCGGCGAACGGCCGCGCGCGCGGCACCGGGGAAACCGATGGCTTCGTGAAGATCCTGCGCGACAAGAAATACGGCGAGATTCTCGGCGCGCACATCGTGGGCGCCCACGCGTCCGAATTGATCCACGAGCTGACGGTGGCGCGCGAGAACGAATACACCGTCGAGGAAATCGACCTCGCGATCCACGCGCACCCAACGATGTCCGAAGCGGTCGCCGAAGCGGCCCTCGACTCGCTCGGCCGAGTGGTGCACTTGTGAGCAGCGACCCCACCAAGGATCCGCTCGCCCTCGGGCTCGGCTCGCTCGCCTCCGGCGTGGGGTTCGGCGGCGCCTGTTTGACGGCCGCGCAGATCATTGCCGCGCTGCTCCGGCAGCAGGTCGAACCCTCCGCGTACCGCGGCGCCGCCGCCGATCCGCTGCTCGCCGGCCTCATCGCGGCCGTGGGCGTGGGGGGGGCGTGCGGCTGGTACCGGAGCTTCTCGCTCGACAACATCTGGCAGCGTGGGGTCATCAGTGTCCTGGGGGCCGTGGGCGCCATTCTCGTGGGGTTCCTCGCCGCACCGCTGGACCGCTTCTTCGGCCTCGTGGGCATGCTCGTCTGGCTCGCCGCGAACGTCGCCTTCGGCATCGCCGGCACCAGGTGGGCAATCAAGGGAAAGGGCATGCAGGGAGCAGGGAGCGGGGAGCCGTGACGAAACGGCATCTCGAAGTCATGTACGCAGGGCGCGTCCCGTATGGCGAGGCGTTGGAGTGGCAGCGGGGCCTCGCGGAGGATCGCATCGCGGGCCGCCTGCCTCACGACGTGCTCCTGCTCTTGGAGCATCCACCGGTCGTGACGCTTGGTCGCAACTCTCGAACGGCCCACCTGCTTCGCCCTGCCGGCATCGATGTCTTCGAAGTCGAGCGTGGCGGCGACGTCACGTTCCATGGGCCGGGGCAGCTCGTCGGGTACCCGATTCTCGATCTCGGCGGGTACCGGCAAGACCTGCACTGGTATCTGCGCACACTCGAGCAGGCGCTGATTGATGCGCTCGCGATTCTCGGCGTCCCCGCCGAACGCAACACCGGCTACACGGGGGTCTGGACGCGCGGCCGGAAGATCGCGAGCATCGGCATTCACGTGAAGCAATGGGTCACCTGGCACGGCTTCGCGTTGAACGTGGCGACCGACCTCGCGCACTTCGAGCGAATTGTCCCGTGCGGCATCCCGGGGGTGGTGATGACGTCGGTCGAACGGGAGCTGGGAGCAGGGAGCGGTGAGCAGTTGTGGAATGAGAGCGTGGCGGCGGTGGTTCAGGGGTTCGCCGGGGCTTTCGGGGTAGATCCCATCCTGAAGGATAGGCCCAGTGAAGCACTGCGCCTAGGCGCAGTGCAGTATCGGGCCCAGGCTTGAGCCTGGGACCCCGCGTCCCCCCCGGCCAGATCCCCACGGCCAAGTGGCCCGTCCTGCACTACGGCAACGTTCCCAGCGTCGACACCGCCAAGTGGACGTTCACCGTATCCGGCCAAGTCGAGCGGCCCTTCTCCATATCCTACGACGAGCTGCTCGCGCTGCCACGCAAGACCGTCGTTTGCGACATGCATTGCGTCACGACCTGGAGCCGGCTGGATAACACCTTCGAAGGCGTGCCGGTGCAGCTCCTGCTCGAGCGCGCGGGGCTCAAGCCCACCGTCGCGTTTTGCCTCGTCGTCGCCGAACAGGAGTTCACGACCAACCTGCCGCTGTCGGACTTGAATCGACCCGATAACCTGATCGCGCTCAAGTGGAGCGGCGAGTGGCTCACGCCGGAGCACGGCTGGCCGGCGCGGCTGCTGGTGCCGCATCTCTACTTATGGAAGAGCGCGAAGTGGGTGCGCGGGTTCGAGCTGCTAGACGAGGACCTTCCGGGATTCTGGGAGCAAAACGGCTACCACATGCATGGCGATCCGTGGAAAGAAGAGCGCTATGGCGGCCGGGGGCTCACGCAGCACGAGATCAACAAGTTTCGGAACGCGAGCAAGAAAATCGCGCGTTAGCGGGCCGCCCCCAGCAGCGCGTAGAACCTCTGGAACACCTCGATGCCGTCCCATAACTGCTTCAAATCGAGCTTTTCGTTGGGCGCGTGCAGCCGGTCATCGGGGAGCCCGATGCCCGTCAGGATCACGGGCGCGCCGCGAGCCCCGAGCGCCGGTACGACCGGAATCGAGCCGCCCGCCCGCGCCGGTATCGTGCCCCGCCCCACCACCTCTTTGAATGCCTTGTCCAGCAGTTTGAACGACGGATGGCTCACGTTGATCTGCGCCGGGTCGGCGCCGTGGAGAAAGCGCACAGTCGCCGTCACGTATTTGGGCGCGAAGCGCTTGACGGCCGCCGCGAGCTGCCGCTCCACGGTCCTCAACTTCTGATTCGGGACGAGCCGCAGACTCACTTTCGCCATGGCCTCGGCGGGGATCACGGTCTTGGCTCCTGCGCCGGTGAAGCCACCGAGAATGCCGTGGATCTCGAATGTCGGGAGCGCCCACAGGCGCTCGAGGACCGAATACTTCTTCAGGCCGACGAGCGCCTTCGCCTGGACGCGCTTCTCCAGGAAATCCTTCTCCTTGAACGGCAGCTTCTTCCACGCGGCAAGCTCGGCTTTCGACGGGCGCTTCACCGCGGAATAGAGACCGGGGATGTTGATCCGCCCGTCTTCACTCTTGAGTCTGGTGAGCAGGCGGCAGAGCTCTTCATGCGCGTTGGGCGCCGCCCCGCCGTATTCGCCGGAATGGAGATCACTCTTTGCCGTGCGCACCGTGATCTCCGCGTAGCAGATCCCGCGCAGCGTCGTGTAGACCGCCGGCCACCCGGGGGCGACGTAGGACATATCGGCGACGAGCGCGGCGTCGGCCTGAACGCGCTGCGGCTCCCGCTTCAAGAGATCGAACAGCACCTGCGAGCCGAACTCCTCTTCGCCCTCGATGAGAAACCGGAAATTCACCGGCGGACGGCCGGCGGCTTCGACGGCCTTGAGCAGACAGAACACCTGCCCCTTGTCGTCGGCGGCGCCGCGCGCGTACACGCGCCCGTCGCGCACGGTCGGCTGGAAGGGCGGCGTCGTCCATTCGGCGAGCGGATCGGGCGGCTGCACGTCGTAGTGCCCGTAGATGAGCAGCGTCGGCGCGCCGGGCACGTCCGGCCCCACACCCGAGACGACCGGATTCGTTTCGCTGCCGATGAATTCGACGTCGCGGCAGCCGAGTCGCCGCAACTCCACCGCGACCCAATTGGCGGCGGCGCGACAGTCTTGGTTGTGCGCTGGCAACGTGGAGACAGACGGGATGCGCAAGAATTCGCCCAACTCGCGCAGCAAGCGATCTCGATCCATGGGGCCACAATGTAGGGATGCAGGTCGCGCCTAGCCAGCGAGTGAGCGCTGGGTAGATTGAGGACCATGCGAACGACCGCCTCCTACGACCTCTTCCCCGACGCCCGCAGTGAACGGGCGTTGGCGCGCGCGCGCTGGCTCGCGCGCGAAGGACGGATGCGCGAAGCCGAATCCGCGTACGACGATCTGCTGACGGCGCTGCCCGAGCTCAAGGCGTGCTGGGCCGAATACTTCGAGCTGCTGCGCGCCAGCGGCCGGAGTGACGAGGCGCTGCGTCTGGCGGACCGCGCCCGGGCCACGTTCGGGGAGACCGGCTTTGCTTTTACCCTGCGCGGCGCCGCCCTGATCGAGCTGGGGCGGTATCCCGAGGCCCTCGCCGAGCTGGAGCGGGCGGTCGAAGCCGACCCCGACCTGGCGCTTACCTGGCACGAGCTCGGATACGCCGCCTACAAGCTGGGCGACAAGAACCGCGCGCTGCTGGCGCTCGACCGGGCGTTCGGGCTCGAGCCCCATACCGATACGTTGAAGCTGCGGGGCCTCGTGCTGCGGGACGCCGGACGGTATCAGGCCGCGGAAGTCGCCTTCGAGGGCGCGGCCCAGGCCGCCGAGCACGCCGAGCAGCGCACGGACGCCGAGCGCGAGATCGCGGCCACCCGCCGCTACAGCTCCTACGCCCCGCGCCGGCCCGAGGACCTGAGCCCCGGGGAGCGGTGGTTCGCCGATACGGGTTCGGTCGTCCTCGCGCCGACTCCCGGCCCCGTCCCGCCGGGCGACGAAACCCTGGTCGCCACGTTCGCCGAGGTTGCGGCGGCCAGCGGCTGGCAGTTCGGACAAATCATCCTGCTCGGACCGAGCTTCTCCGCCAGCGACGATCTCGCCGAGCGCGTAAGTGCACCCCTCGTGACCGCAGCGGCATTTGATCCCGCCGCGTGCCCGCTGATCGTCGCGCTGCGGCCCCTGTCGGCCGACCGCACCTGGATCAGAATCGCGGAGACTGTGGCTGCGGAGGCCACCGGTCTGGTGTTCGCGCTCGAGCATCCGGCGGAAGCGGGACCGGCCGTGACGACCGACATGATCGGCGTGTTGACCGATGCGGGCCAGCGGCGCGCCCGCGCGCCCAATCCCGTGCACGCGCTGTCCGAAGCCCGGCACCCCGGCGCCCGCCTGGCCGGCCGCCGCCTGCGGACCGCCTGACTCCCCCCCCGGACCCTCCCGTGACCGCGACCGCCCCCGCTCAGTCGCCGCGCGCCCCGATGTCCGGGAAGGCCATCGTCCAGAGCCAGTTCGACCGGGCGGCGGATCTGGTCAATCTCGAAGCGTACATGCGTCGCATCCTCATGTCCCCGTTCCGCGAGGTGCAGGTCGAGGTGCCGATCCGCATGGACGACGGCCGCATCGAGGTGTTCACGGGGTATCGGATCCAGCACAACGGTGCGCGCGGCCCCTGCAAAGGCGGCATCCGCTACCATCCCGAGGCGGATCACGATGAGGTGCTCGGGCTGGCGACGATCATGACGTGGAAGACGGCCTTGATGGACATCCCCTTCGGGGGCGCCAAGGGAGGCGTGACAGTAAATCCCAAGAAGCTTTCCAAGCTCGAGCTGGAGCGCCTCACCCGCCGCTTTACGCAACGCATTGCGATCGTCCTCGGCCCCTACCGCGACATCCCCGCCCCGGACGTCAATACCAACGCCCAGGTGATGGCCTGGATCCTCGATGAATACTCGAGCCGCCAGGGCTACACGCCCGCGGTGGTGACCGGAAAGCCGGTAGCGCTGGGGGGCTCGCTCGGTCGCGAAGAAGCCACCGGGCGCGGCGTGATGTATGTGATGCAGGAGTATGCGCGCGACTTCGGCATCCCCCTCAAGGGAGGCCGGGTGGTGATTCAGGGCTTCGGCAATGTCGGGAGCCATCTCGCGCGGCTGCTCGACGCCGAAGCGGGTGCCAAGGTCATCGCCGTGAGCGACGTCGAAGGCGGGATCTACAACGACAAGGGCCTCGACATTCCCGGCCTGCTGGCCCACGCGGCGCAGGGGCAGCCCGTGTCCGAATGGAAGAGCGGCAAGCGGATCACGAACGAGGAGCTGTGGACGATCCCCTGCGACTGGCTGGTCCCGGCCGCGCTCGGGGGCGTGATCACGAAGGAGGCCAATGCCCGCTCCATCGACTGCAAGGTCGTGGTCGAAGGGGCGAACGAGCCGACCACGCCGACGGCGGATCTCATCCTCGAGGAACGCGGCATCGCCGTGTTGCCCGACTTCCTCGCCAATGCCGGCGGGGTGACGGTCAGCTACTACGAATGGGCGCAGAACCTCCAGCAGTACCGCTGGACCCACGAGCAGGTCAACCGCGAGCTCAAGGCCACGATTACCAAGGCCTACGTTTCGGTGCGGGACCTCGCCAAGGAGAAACGCGTCACGTTCCGCACTGCGGCGTACGGCATCGCGCTGCAGCGCGTCGCCGACGCGGAGCGGCTGAGAGGGAACTAGTCTTCCACGCGCATGCCGGGGCGCGAATACAGCGCTCGGTAGGGATCGCTGTCCGGCTGGGTGAAGACGCGGATCTGGATCGCGCGAATGGTTTCCGCAATATCGGCGTTGTTCTGCAAGTAGATCTCGTCAAACAGATTCAGGTCCATCCGATACAGCCGCTCGGCGATGATCACAGCGTTGTTGAGCGGCGCCCGTGCGAACCACCGCCAGTCGTAGGTCTCGAGCGATTGGCCCACGGGCCCCTTGAATTGATCTTGCGCCCACCCGAACAGGGTCGCGCGCGCTCGCTCCAGCCGCTCGCCGCTCAGGTTGTCGGCATACGCCGAATCGAGCCGGCGGGCGAGCTCAGCGTAGAAGACATCCAGGGTCCGCTCATCGCGCCAGCGCGCGGCCGCGCGCCGCGCATCCACGGTATCGCGCCGCGCGCGGAAGAACGCCTCGGCCCCCCGATACCCGACGAAGCTTGCGAAGCTCTCGTTGAACGGCGTCTGGCTCTTCACGTAGAGCGTGTTGTGCGCGAGCTCGTGCAGCACCGTCGCGACGAGCTCCATCGTGTCCCGGCTCATCGCCGTTGAAAAGAGCGGATCACTGAGGTAGCCCAGCGTGGAAAACGCGCCCGACGGCCGCAGGAACACATCGAGTCCTTGCGCCTCGAGCTGCGCCGCCTCCCGTCGCGCCCGCCCGGCGTTGAAGAACCCCTTGTACGGTACGACGCCCACGATGGGATACGTCCATGTGTACTCACGCAGCTTGTCGCGCCGGCTCGCCGACATCACGAGCAGCAGCGTATCGCGGCCCACATCCACGTACGTGGTGTAGGTCTTGCCCACGGCGAGGCCGAGGGCGTCGCCGGCGTAGGCGCGCGCCGCCAGCACCAGCTGCAGGCGCTGGCGCAGCGCCGCGGGCCTCGAGGAGTCGGCGATGAGCTTCTCGATCGACTGGCGCTTGAGCAGGAGCCGCGCCTCTTCCAGCCCCGCCCGCGCGAGGTAGCGCGCGTCGGCGCTGACGATCAGCAGCAGGACGATGACCGTGGCCGCGGCCCCGAACGTGATGGCGAGCACGCGCTTGAGCAGGCGCCCCCAGCGGGGGCGCGCGCGTTCGGTCAGGGTGTCCACCGCAACCCCACGCGATGCGTCCCGCCGCCCAATGCGGCGTAGCCCTGGAACGCGTAGTCCATCGCCAGCCGACTCAGGACGACGCCGCCGCCGAACGTGAAATGCGATGCGTCGGTCACGGCGGCGCGCGTCGCATACCCTACGCGGCCCACCAGTCCGACGCCGCTCCTCACGACACCGGCCTCGATCCCCTGAACAAGGACGGCGGGCCGATCGCGGAGCCACTGCCCCTCGAGCGTCGTCAGCAGCCGGAATGTGCCTTGCGGGTCGGTGTAGTTGAGCGTCAATCCGGCCCGGGTGCGCCGCGGCAGCAGCGCCCCCCCCCCGGCATCGAGGTCCCCGCCCAGATTCTGCACGCTCACCCCGAGTGCCATGATGTCGAAAACCGCGATCGCCATGCCGGCGTCGCCCGCCCACGCATCGCTCACCGTCGAGCCGATCTGCTGGCGGTTGTACTTCCCCGTAACGCCGACGGCCACGAAGCCACGGCGGTATACCATAGTCGCCGCCGCGAGCGCTTCGTACGGATGGAACGTGGCCCCGGTCGCCATGCCGCGACGGCCGCCGGTGGCCGGATCGGGCACGATCACCGACTCCGCGCCGTAATCGAGCGCTTGCGCGCCGAAGCCCCACGTCCAGCGCCCCACCCGCACGGCGAGCGCGGCGGTCGAGACCGCCGTACCCGCAAGGTAGGGCTCGTACGAACCCTCCAGCCCCAAATGGCGAATGGTCGCGATGCCAGCCGGGTTCGCGAACATCGCGCCGGCGTCGCCGACGAGCGCCGCACCGGCGCCGCCCAACGCGGCGGACCGGGTCGAGCCGGGGAGCGCGGTCAGGACGCTGCCCTCGGACTGGGCGGCCAGACGGCCGGGCGGCCAGACGGCGAGAAGCGCGACGAAGGCGGCGAGCGCCACAACCGGCCGTCTCACTTGATCCGGATCACGGTGAGGCGGGGGACGAGCACCGGGTTGAGCGGGCCTCCGCTCCCGGTGCTGAAGAGAAGGGTGAATCCCGGATCGTTCGGCACCTGCAAGGCACGGTGATAGACCCCGGAGCCCGCGCGCAGTGTGCCGCTGATGCTCACCGACCGCCCAGCGCTCTGCGTCGGAGTGAGGGGAAACGGCTTCGGGAAGTTGGTGGGGTCCTGGACGCTCAACGACGCGTACGTGGCACGGAATGCCCACGAGTCGTATTTGAGCGCCGTCGGCGCCGTGAACCCCGGCAAGTCCGATACCCAATTCGCGAGCGCCCACCGCGTCACGACCGTGTCGAACGATTGGCGCGTGACGGCCGCGACGTTGTCTGCGCCCGTCTTCGTCGTCTGCAGGAGCTGGCGCGTGAATGCGTTCCATTGGGTCACAGTCGTGCCGCCGGAGTAGCGGTCGACGATATAGCGGACGAACAGCCACGCCGCGCCCCGCTCTGCCAGGCTGCCGATGCCGGCGGTCGGCAACAGGAAGTGGTTGCCGGTGGAATCGAGGTACTGATAGGCGTTGTACAGGTCGCCGATCGTGAAGCGCGAAAACTCGGGGCTCCCGGGTGCGTACGTGCGGCCGCCGAGCTCCTCGGCGTAATGCGAGAAGCCCTCGTTCAGCCACAGCACTTCCCCGTTGCCGCCGCCCACCAGTACGTGTTGGTTGTAGCTGATCATGTGTTGGAATTCGTGAATGAACGTCACGGGCACGATGCGCTCCACGAACGTCGTGCTCTGGCTGCAACTAACCGATCCGGTCGGGTCTGCCACCAGCGAGTAGAAGATCTCACCCGCGTTCGAGTTCGCCAGCGTCGGGTCCAGATCCACGCCATAGAAGAAGCCGGCCACGAACCCGCTCTTCAGGCACTCGGCGGCGGTGACGAGCTTGTTGACCACTGGCGTCATCAGCACGAGCACCACGCTGTTGCCATCGATATCCGACTCGCGACCGAAGGCGGCGGTATCGGTGGGATAGAGACGTGTGTCGAACACCGTGCCGAGGCTGTCCAGCGCCGCCGAATCGAGGCCGCCGGCCGGCGCGAGGTTGTCCACGAAGACCGCTACCTTGCTCTTTACCGCGCGCACAGTCGCCGTCACCGTCGTGAACCGGGAGCAGTCGAGCCGGGCGCAGACCTTGAACTGGCGCGAGCTGCCGTAGGTCGGCGGGCCGGCCGCCGCCGCCGGGAGAGGCTTCGCCGTAACGGCAGCACGTCCGCGTGCGAGCCCCCACCGCATCTCGTCACCATGCCGCAGGAACGCGTGGAACCGCTCCGCGGGCGACAGCTCGGCGCCCTCCGGAGCTGCCCCCCCGAGCGGTGCCGACATTGTGACGGGGCGGATGGTGTCACCCGTCAGCCGGAAGCTGGAGGTCTTTCCGGGTTCTCCCGTTGCAAGCTGGGGAACGACGAGGTATTCGGCGTCGAGTGCGCCGTTCGCGGGAAAGACCGTGCACCCTGCGTCGGGAGCCGGATCGATTGCGACGTATTGCCCCACCGTCAGACTCACGGGAAACCCCGCCGCGGTACAGGGACGCAGCGTCGGGCCAGAACCGTCACTACACGCCGCCGCTCCCAGGAGCAAGAGTAGGCTCCTCCGTACCATGCGCTTCCTCCGTGACGTCGCCCGTGATCCGGAGCGCCCAGTGAAAACAGACCGGTCCAGCCGCCGCCTGCACCCCAATCATCGCCACCACGAGCGATTCCAGCGAGATGCCCCACTCCGGAAACGCGCGTCGCAGCACGGCGGCGAGCGTGACCGCCAGCCCTCCCTGAGAGACCAGCCCCAGCCATCCGTACGTCACGAGGTTAGCACTCACCGCCGGGTGCCGACCCGCCCATCGCAACCCGGCCCGCAAACTGGTGAGGCGCAAACCGACGAGCAGCAGCACCCAGGGCCAGAGCTCGCCGAGCGCGTCCAGACGCAGGTCGCTGCCCGCGAGCGCAAAGAATACGACATAGACCGGCAGCGCGCACCGTTTGAGCTCCGATTTGAGCCGCTCGCTTTCGACGGGAGCGAGGTTCTCGAGTGTGCATCCGGCGGCGAGCGCGATCAGCACGGGTTCGAGCCCGACCAGCCGGACCACTTGGACAATGAGCAAGGCGATCGCGATGAGGAACAAGACCATGTGCTGCCGGATGACCTTCACGTACTGCGCAATCGCGACGCCCAACAGCACGCCACCCGCAACCGAGCCGCCGAGATGCAGAAACGCGCCGGCCGCGATGCCCGGCGTGACCGAACCTCTGCTGGCCAGCAGCCCCGCGAGTGCCAGCATCAGCGTGAACAGCAGCACGCCGGCGGCCTCCTGCGCAACCGTGACGTCGAGGATCGTCCGGGACAGGGGGCCGCGGGCATCCACGTCGGTGATCAGGGCCCAGGTGAGCACGGGAGACGACACCGCCGCCACCGTTCCGAGGAGCAGCGCCGCCGCAACAGCGTCGCGGAACGGCTGGTGCGCGGTGAGCGGGAACCATGGACTCACTGTCAGCACGACGAACGTCACGACAGCGAAGGGCACCGCGATGGCTCCCGAGGCGATGCGGAAGATGGAGAGGCGCTGGGGGAGATCTCGCAGCGCGGCGAGCCTGAGCTCGGCGCCCGCGGCGAACGCAACCAGCGCCATCGCGCCGGTCGAGATCACGCTCAACGCCTGCACCTCGTCGGGGCGCACCAACCCGAGCCACGCGGGTCCAGCGGCGAAGCCCGTGATGAGAAAGCCGGTGATGCGCGGCAAGCGGAACCGCTGCGCGAGCGCGCCACCCAAGTGCGCCGCGAGAACCAGGAATCCGAGTGCCAGCGTCGCGCGCGCCTCGAGAGGCCCCGCGCGTGTGAGCCGCTGGAGCACCGCCATCGCGACGCACGTGAACGCGAACGTCAGCCATTGCATGACGGCGCAAAATACGGCGCGACAGGTTTTTGACAATGCGCGGAGCCGCGAATATCTTCACCAGCGGACCAATGCCGTTCGTTCATCTCCACACCCATAGCGAGTACTCTCTCCTCGACGGCGCCAACCGCATTCCGGAGCTCTTGGACCGGGTCCAGGCGCTGGGGATGGATTCGCTGGCGCTCACCGACCATGGCAACCTGCATGGCGCTTGGTCGTTCTATGCGGAAGCCAAGGCCCGCAAAATCCGTCCGATTCTCGGGTTCGAGGCGTACGTCGCGTTCGGCAGCCGTCACGCGCGCGAAAAGCCCCCTGCCGACGCCCCGGGGGGAGCGCCCTACTCGCACCTCGTGCTGTTGGCGCGCAACCGGGTCGGGTACCAGAACCTGATCAGGCTGTCGTCGATCGGGTTCCTGGAGGGCTACTACCGCCGCCCGCGCATCGACAAGGAAGTCCTGGAACGCCACCACGACGGCCTCATCGGCCTGGCAGCGTGCCTATCCGGTGAGATCTCGCTGTACCTCCGCCAGGGAAACTACGAGGCGGCAAAAGCGAGCGCCGCATGGTTCGCGCGGACATTCGGGCCGGACGGGTTCTGGCTCGAAGTCCAGAACCACGGCATGCCCGAGGAGCAAGTCGTCACCGCAGGCATGTTCCGGATCGCTGCGGAGCTCGGCCTACCCGTCGCGGCGACCAACGATGCGCACTACCTGAAGAAGGAAGACGCCGAGGCCCACGACGTCCTGCTCGCCATCGGCACGGGGAAGGATCTCGACGATCCCAAGCGGTTCCGCTTCTTCGGCCAGGAGAGCTACGTCAAGTCCGAGCCCGAGATGCGGGCGCTCTTTCCTGACCGGCCCGACGTGCTGGCCGAGACCGCCCGCGTGGCGGAGCGCTGCGAGTTCGACTTCGAGAAACGGTACTTCCTGCCCCAGTTTCCCCGCCCGGCGGAGTTTGCCACGGACCAGGACTTGCTCGTGCATCTCGCGCGGAAGGGCGCGCTGGAGCGTTATGGCGATCCCCTGCCGGCCGCCGTCCTGCAGCGGCTCGACTACGAGCTCGACGTCATCACGCGGACGGGCTACGCCGGCTACTTCCTCATCGTGTACGACCTGGTCAAGGCGGCGCGCGACCGCGGCATTCCCGTCGGGCCGGGCCGCGGCTCGGCGGCCGGCTCGCTGATCGCCTACGCGCTGCGCATCACGAACGTCGATCCCCTGAAGTTCGATTTGCTGTTCGAGCGGTTCCTGAACCCCGAGCGGATCTCGATGCCCGACATCGACCTCGACTTCTGCTTTGAGCGGCGAGGCGAGGTGCTCGAGTACGCGCGCGAACGCTACGGCCGGGAGTCGGTAGGACAGATCATCACATTCGGGACGCTCAAGGCCCGCGCCGCGTTCCGCGACGTCGCGCGGACGCTGCGGGTCGAAATCGGCGATGTGGAGCGGATCACCAAGCTAATCCCCTCCGGACCAGCCTTCAGCGTGACGCTGGCGGAGGCGGGCGAGAAGGTGCCGGAGGTAAAGGCCGCAGCGGCGCAGGACGAGCGCATCCGCAAGGTGCTGGATCTCGGCGCCCGCATCGAAGGCTTGGCGCGTCACGCCTCGGTCCATGCCGCTGGGGTCGTGATCGCCCCGGGGCCGCTCACGGACTACGTGCCGGTCTGTACCGCGCCCGACTCAAAAGACGCGGGCAACGCGATCATCACGCAGTACGACATGGTGGGCCTCGAAGAGGTCGGGATGCTGAAGATCGACCTTCTGGGCCTCAAGACGCTCACCGTGCTGCACGACGCCACCCGCATGGTGGCCGAGCGCCACGGCGTCACGGTCGATCTCGAGGAGCCCGACCTGGACGACGCCAAGGTGTACGCGCTGCTCCGCTCGGGCCGCACCGCCGGCATCTTCCAGTTCGAATCGGCGCTCGCTACCGACTGTCTGCGCAGTATGAAATGCGATCGCTTCGACGACCTCGTGGCGACTAATGCGCTGCTCCGGCCCGGCCCGCTCGACACCGGCATGTACCTCGTCTTCATCAACCGCAAGCTGGGGCGCGAGAAGGTGCGCTACCCGCACCCGGCACTCGAAGAGATTCTCGCCCCCACCTATGGCGTGATCGTTTATCAGGAACAGGTGATGCGGATCGCCAACGTGCTGGCCGGCTATTCGCTGGCGGAAGCAGATGTGCTGCGCAAGGCGGTGGGCAAGAAAATCAAAGAGCTGATCCAGGCGGAGCTCACGAACTTCGTCGAGCGGGCGGTGGCGCGCGGACACGACCGCCGCACCGTAGAGGACATCGCCGCGCAGATCGAGACCTTCGGCCGCTACGGCTTCAACAAGTCACACGCCGTCGCCTACTCGATCCTGTCCTACCAGACGGCCTGGTTCAAGACCTACTATCCGGCCGAGTTCATGGCCGCCCTGTTGTCGTCGGAAATCGGCAACACGGATCGCGTCGTGCAGTACATCAACGAGGCGCGCGAGCTGGGCCTGCAGGTACTCGCCCCGGATGTGAACGAGTCGGGATACAAGTTCACGGTCGTGGGCGACGCCCGCATCCGCTTCGGCCTGGGCGCCGTCCGCAACGTCGGCGAGGGAGCCATTGCTTCGATCATTGCCGGCCGCGAAGCGGAGCCTTACCGCTCACTGGTCGAGCTGTGCGACCGCATCGACCTGCGGCTCTGCAACAAACGCGTCATCGAGTCGCTCATCGATGCCGGCGCGTGCGATTCACTCGGCGGCCATCGCGCGCAGCTGGTGGCCGCGCTGGATCACGCGTTCAGCGAAGCGCAGGTGCGTCAGGGGGAGCGCACGTCGGGCCAGCACGGCTTGTTCGGCGAAGCGACCCTGACTCCGCCCCCTCCCGCCGTGCTTCCCGACGTGCCGGCGTGGACCGAGCACGAGCGCCTGGTCCGCGAGAAGACGGTGCTCGGCTTCTTCATTTCCGGCCACCCCCTCGCCAAGTACCGCACAGAGGTGGAGCTTTTCGGGACCCGCACGACCGCGACGCTGGGCGCATGGGGCGACCAGAAGGTGACGATCGGGGCGGTCGTGACGGTGGTGAAGCGGCAGGTCTCGAAGAAGTCGGGAGCCGAGTACGCGCGGCTCACGCTCGAGGATTTCCACGGGACGGCCGAGGCGCTGGTATTCCCCGAAGCATGGGCGAAGCTCAACGCGGTGATTCGGACCGACGGCGCGTTCCTCCTCACCGGCGGGTACAGCGCGCGGGACCGCGGCGACGACCAGGCGCCGTTCATCGTGGACGCGGCCCGCAGCCTCGACGGCCTCAAGCCGAGCGGGGCGATCGGCATGGCGTTGCGCTGGACCGCGGCCAGCAGGCCCAATCCCGACACAGCGCGCGCGATCGCGGCGCTGTGCGCCGCCCATCCGGGCCCCACGCCCGTGCTGATCGAATGGAAAGGGAATAGCGGAAGCGGGGGGGGGGCGGCGGAGCAGGAGGGCAACGGCACTACGGTCCGCCTGCGCAGCCGCTCGCTACGCGTGGACGCGGCGGACGACCTTCTGGCGGCGCTGCGGGACCTCCTCGGCGCGGATGGAGTGCACTTGGTACGAGCTAGCTGATCGCATGGCGACGCACAGTTTGGACTTCGAACGCCCTCTCCTCGAGCTGGAGCGCCAGATCGAGGAGCTGAAGCGCGTTGCCGGCGACCAGCCGGACCTCGTGAGGAATCTGCAACCGCTCGAAGAGCAGCTGGCGACGCTGCGCACTGAGATCTACCGCAACCTCACGCCGATGCAGCGCGTGCAGGTGGCCCGTCATCCCCGACGCCCCTACCCGCTCGACTACGTGCACACCGTGTTCTCCGACTTCGTCGAGCTGCACGGAGACCGGCTGTTCCGCGACGACCCGGCCATCATCGGTGGATGGGCGCGTCTGGACGGCACCAGCGTGATGGTAATCGGCCACCAGAAGGGTCGCGATACCAAGGAAAACCTGTACCGCAACTTCGGGATGGCCCATCCCGAGGGCTACCGCAAAGCCATGCGCCTGATGCAGCTCGCGGCCAAGTTCGCTGCGCCGGTCATTACGCTGGTGGACACGCCCGGCGCGTATCCCGGCCTCGGCGCCGAGGAGCGGGGCCAGGCGGAAGCGATCGCCAGCAGCCTGATCGCGATGGCGTCGCTCAAAACGCCCATCATCACGGCCGTGATCGGCGAAGGGGGATCGGGCGGGGCCTTGGCCGTAGGGCTCGCGGACCGCGTGCTGATGCTGGAGAACTCCGTCTATTCCGTCATCTCCCCCGAGGGGTGCGCGGCCATCCTGTGGAAGGACGCGAGCCAGCGGGAGCGGGCGGCGGAGGCGCTCAAGATCACGGCGCAGGATCTGCTCACGCTGGGGGTGATCGACGAGATCGTCCCCGAACCGCCGGGCGGCGCCCATGCCGACGCCGAGGCGGCGGCCGCCGCGCTGGGCGAAGCTTTGCGGCGGCATCTCGGCCAGCTCCGCAAGGTCAAGCTCGACAAGCTCCTCAAGCGCCGTGAGGAGAAGTACCTTTCCATGGGTGCGCTGACCGAGAAGTGAGCTTGACACCCGTCATCGAAGTCCGGTTCAAAGGGAACCGCAGAGAATACTTCACCTGGGGCGCGGACGACGCCTCCCCGCTGACCCTCGACGAAGCCGTCATCGTGGAGGTCGACCGGGGGCAGGATCTAGGAACGGTGTCCGCACTCGGTGAGGGCGCGCTGAAGAAGTGCGGCCGCTGCCACGGCTGCGCGCTGCCCGAAGAAGCGGCCGCCAAGGCCGACCGGCGGATCGTCCGGCGCGCGACGGACGCCGAGGTCCGCGTCGCCGGCGAGCTGCGCGACGCGGAGGAGGACGTCCGCCGCACGGTGCGCGACCGCGTGCGGGAGCATGTCCTGCCGATGAAAGTCTCGGACGCCGAGTGGCAGTGGGATCGGCGCAAGCTGACCATCTACTTCACCGCCGAGCAACGGGTGGACTTCCGGGCCCTGGTACGCGACCTGGCCGGGGTCTTTCGCACCCGGATCGAGCTGCGCCAGATCGGCGCCCGTGACGAGGCGAAGCGTCTCGACGGCATCGGACGGTGCGGCCGGCAGCTGTGTATCGCGAGCTGGCTCCCCGAAGGCCGGCCGGTGAGCCTGTCGCTCGCGAAGGCGCAGGGCCTGTCGCTCAATCCCACGCAGATCTCGGGCCCCTGCGGGCGGCTGTTGTGCTGCCTCCACTACGAGCACGACTTCTACGTGCAGCAGCGCAAGCGCTTCCCCAAGGAAGGCAAGACGCTCCGCACGGCCGAGGGGATCGAACGAGTGCTCGCCATCGACATCTTCCGGGAACGCGTGACGCTCCGCTCCGAGACCGGTGCCACGCGCGTGGTCTCGCTGGATCAGCTGCAACCGTAGTGGCAAAGTTCTACCTCACCACCGCCATCGATTACTCCAACGGCGACCCCCACCTGGGGCACGCCCTCGAGAAAATCGGCGCCGACTGCATCGCCCGCTATCACCGGCTGCGCGGCGACCAGGTGCATTTTCTCATGGGGATGGACGAGCACAGCCAGTCGGTCATCGAGGCGGCCGCACGCGGCGGCGTCTCGCCGCGCGAATGGGTCGACCGCATGGCAGCGACGTTCGCCGATTACTGGCGGCGCCTGGAATGCAGCAACGACGACTGGATCCGCACCACCGAGCCGCGGCACATCCGCGGCGTGGTCGCGCTGCTCGAGCGCATTCAGCAGCGCCGTCCCGACGACCTCTACGTCGCCGACTACGAAGGCCTGTATTGCACCGGCTGCGAGGAGTTCAAGCAGGGCGCGCAGATCGTCGACGGCCGCTGCGTCGAGCATCCCACGCTCGAGCTCGTGCCGACCAAGGAGCGGAATCATTTCTTCCGCCTGAGCGCGTACGGCCAACGCCTGCTCCAGCTGATCGCGACCGGCCAGCTCCGCGTGGAGCCGGCGATCCGCCGCAACGAAGTCGTGCGGCTGCTCGAGGCGGGATTGCAGGACGTGTCGATTTCGCGGCAGCGCCTGCCTTGGGGGATTCCCTTCCCGGGTGATCCGGACCAGACCGTGTACGTCTGGTTCGACGCGCTGATCAATTATTTGTCCGCCACCGGCTTCCCCGAGGCCGGCTACGAGCGGCTGTGGCCCGCCGATCTGCACGTGATCGGCAAGGGGATCACGCGGTTCCACTGCGTGATCTGGCCGGCGATGCTGCTGGCGGCGGACCTCGACCTGCCGCGCCTCGTGTGGGCGCACGGCTACGTGCAGTGGGAAGGCACCAAGATGAGCAAGACGGCCGGCACCGCCGTGAGTCTCGGCGCGGCCATCGACCGGCACGGCGCCGACGCGCTGCGGTACTTCCTGTTGCGCGAGGTCGGATTCGAGAACGACGGCAACTTCACCTGGGAGCGGTTCGACGCCCGCTACACGGCCGATCTTGCCGACACGTTCGGGAATCTGGTGTCGCGCACCCTGTCGATGGTGCAGCGCTATCGCGCCGGGACCCTCCCCGCCGACCCGCGCGGGAGCGACCCGTCGCCACTCGAGCGTGCCGCGCAGGAGACGCTCGCGGCGTACTCCCAGGCGATGGATGCACACAAGCTGCAGGAAGGTGCCGCGCTCCTGATCGAGCTCGCGTCGCGCGCCAATCGCTACGTCGAGGAGACCGCGCCGTGGAAGCTCGCGAAGGAGAAGAAGGACGCCCAGCTCGATGCCGTGCTCGCGAACCTCGTGCGCACCGTCGCGCGGCTCGCCGTGCTCGCGGGTCCGTTCATTCCTGCGAAGGCCGATGAGGTCTGGAGCGCGTTGGGCGCGCCGCAGCCGCTCGCCGCCGTGCGTCTGACGGATCTCGCGAGTCTGGGGGTGGGCGGCCAACGCGTCGCCAAGCCTCCCCCGCTATTTCCCAAGCCCGTCGCAGCTTAGCGGGCCTGCCCCAAAAAGGGTGACGGAGCGCACAGTGCCGTATTTGACGGCGCTGTGCGGTCAGCCGTATGTTTGCAACCCTATGAGAAAGAAGCACGCTGAGCGCCGCTGGACGGTGATGCTGGTACCACACGGATCGGGAGCATCCCGGGCCGTGGAGGTGTCGCAGACCGTCGTCAAAGCGCTGCTGGGAATCGGCGGCGTCGTCGCGCTGCTGTTCCTGGTGCTCGGCGGCACCGCGCTGTCGCGCGGCGTGAACGTCACGCGCAGCCGCGCGCTCGAGCGTGAGAACCGGCTGCTCGCGAGCGAGATCCAGCGCCTGCGCGAACGCCTCGTCGGTCTGCGCGATACCCTCAACGTGTTCAGCGAGCGCGAGCAGGGGCTGCGCCTCCTGGCCGGCCTCTCGCCGACGGACCACGACGTGCAGCAGGCGGGCATCGGCGGGCCGACTGGCCAATGGTTCGAGCGCGACAGCCTCGCCGCGGCGGGGGCGAACGGATCGCAGGCGCTGGCGGCGCGCGTCGATATGGATCAGTTGACCCGGCGCGCCAATATTCTGGTCCGCTCGATCAGTGAGGCGTACGACACGCTCTCGAGTCACCAGGCGCGGCTCGCGGCCACGCCGTCGGTGATGCCCACCAAGGGTTGGCTCACGAGTGCGTTTGCGCGCGAGCGCGTGCATCCGATCCTGCACCTCGCGCGGCCGCACGAGGGCATCGACGTGAGCGCGCCGATGGGCGCGGAAATCGAAGCGCCCGCCGCCGGCGTCGTCACCCAGGTGACGTGGGTCGAAGGCTACGGCAACATGCTGACCGTCGACCACGGCTACGGCTTGGTGACCCGGTACGCGCACTGCTCCAAGATCCTCGTGGCGCGGGGGCAGCGCGTGAAGCGCGGCCAGAACATCGCCCTCGTGGGCTCGACCGGCTTGTCCACCGGCCCGCACCTGCACTACGAGGTGTGGGTGAACGGACACCCCGTGAACCCGATGAAGTACGTGCTGCCCGACGCGATCGTGGATTGAGGGCCACCGCGTCGTAGTGGTCGAGGGAAGAAGACGATGGCTACGATGCTCTCTCCCAGACTCTCGTTCCTGCCGCTGCTTTTCTGCCCCGTCTCGTTGGCTACTCAGGCCCCGGGCACGCTCACCGGGATCGTGATGGCATCCGACGAAACGCCCCTCGGCCAAGCGCGGATCAGCGTAGTCGGCCGGCATCTCGCGGTCCTGAGCGACGGCGACGGCCATTTCGTGCTCACGGACGTGCGTCCGGGCCTTCAGGTCATCGAGGTGCAGCGGCTCGGCTACGCCAGGCTGCTCTCGTCGCTCGAGATCCCGGTAGGAGAAACGTTGCATGTGGAGGTCGTGCTGGAGGCCGAGGCGGTGCCGCTGTCGAGCATCGAGGTCCAGACCGAGCCCGCGGTACCTGCAATGCTGCGTGGCTTCTACGAGCGCAAGGCGCTGGGCACAGGATTTTTCCTGACCCGCGAAGAGATCGAGCAGATGCAGCCGCGGATCTTCACCGATCTCCTGCGGCGCGCGCCGGGAGTGCGGCTCCAGCCGGTCCGGGGACCTTCTGGCAGCAGCTACCAGGCCGTCACGGGGCGGGTCTCAGGATCGCGCCCCTGCCCGATGCTCTACTACCTGGACGGCGTCCCGTTCCCCGTCGCCGGCGACATCGGCATCAACAACCTCATTCTGCCCAAGGACGTTGCCGCGATCGAGGTCTACAGCGGCGCCTCCCGCGTGCCGCTCCAATTCCACTCGGCGAACGCCAACTGCGGGGTGATCGCCATCTGGACGTTCAGCGCGGAACGCACGCGCGAGCCTGCCCCCTGACAATTCGCCGCCTGGTCCTGCTTGCCGCGGCGATCATAACGCTCGCGCTCCCCGCGTGCCGCGCCGAGGACATCGGTAAGCCACAGCCGGGCACCGTGTTCGTGAGCATTGGCGACAACTACTTTCAGCCAGACACCGTCACAGTACCGCTCGGCCACGCGGTACGTTGGACCAACGCGGGCGCCGTACAGCACACCGTTGTGTCAGACAGTCTACTGTGGCAGAGCAGTTTGGTGGCGCCCACCCGGTGGTTCGAGATGCGCTTCGACAGCAGCGGCACCTTCCCCTACCATTGCTCACAACACACCGGGATGACGGGGACCGTGATCGTTCAGTAGCTCCCCGTAACGACCACAGGGGAAGCCGGAGCTTCCCCTGTGACGACTACGGAGCGAATGACGTCTATGGATGGAAGTTCCGGTTGTTGTCGGTCTCCGTGATCGGCAACGGGTAGCAGACGTTGTTCCCCACGGGAGCGAAGCCCGGCTTCCAGTAGGTCGATCCCGGTACCGGCACACCGATGATATTGGCCGGGTGGCGGCGGAAGTCGCCCAACCGTTTTCCCTCCAGATAGAAGTCCAAGCCCTTCTGGGTGAAGAACTCGGTCAACACCGAGTTCGAATCAGTCGCCCCACCATATGCCGGCTGGCCGTTAGCCGTTCGTCTGGCCGCGATCAGCACCAGCTCAGCCGCGGTGCCCTGCGCCTCGGCCTTGATGTAATCGGTTTCGAGCTTCGAGGCCAACCGCACCGGCGTTGAATAGTCCGGGTACTTCTGCTGAATTGCGTACGGCACGCCGCGGTCGGTGGAGTATGCGGCATCCTGCGGCGCATATGCCGTCGTGGCGAGCCAAGGGAGCCGCGGATCCGTAACGCGCCAGATCGGCGCAACAGCGATGGAGCCGCGGTCGCGGACGTAGAACCACATCCGGTTTGCCAGGCGGAACCGTTGCGCTAGATCGTCCACATAGCTGAGGTTGAAGTTGAAGCCTGCCGGAACGGAGTCGGCCGCCGTTATCGCCTGCACCAGGCGGCCAGCCTGGAGCTCCGCCCGCGCTGTCCCAACCCAGGCCGCGTCCGCCATCGGAGGCCCCTCGGTGCCACCCGCCGCATCCCCCTGCGACTTCGCCAGGGCGAAATGCGCGACTGCGGAATCCAGCATGTTGAGCGTCGTCAGTGCCGGCCCCGCCAGCACCGTCCCCTGGCAGAACTGCTCCGCCATGAACAGATACGAATATCCGAGGAAGAGATTCACCCGCGCGAAGTTGATGTTCGAGGCGGGGTTCGGAAGGTTGGCCTTGAGCACCAGATAAGCGGACGCCGCCGACTGGGACAGCGGTGTCCACAGGTCGGCGTCGAGACTCCCGTTCTGAATCACGACATCGCGCCGGCCGAACTCGTTGCGAGTGGGGAAGGTCTCGGATACGTCGGTCTCGCCGACAAACCAAGACGAGTACACGATTAGATGCCCGTAGGCCGAGGCGAAGTTCTGCTGCGCCGACCTCGCGAGGACGGGCGCATCCGCCACCGGATCGAGTGCATTGTTGTCGATCACGGTGGGGTTATCCACCGTGAGCCAGTTCTTGCACCCGCCGAGGACGAGGGCCCCGGCCACGATGGCGGTGCTGGTGAATTGCTTGAGAGTGCGCATCGGTCGAGGCTCCTTTCAGAACGTCAGGTTGACGCGGAAAACGAACCGCCGCACCGGCGGCTGGGTGAAAAAGTCGTCTCGGTTGAACAAGGCGGTCGCGTTGGAGACCACCTCGGGATCGTAACCCTCGTACTTCGTCCATAGGGCGAGGTTCTGGCCGCCGATCGTGACCGACCCCGTCGCCGCCCGGAACGCTCGCGCCCACTGCGGCGGCATAGTGTACGTTAGCGAGAGCTCCCGGAGCCGCACGAAGGAGCCGTCCTGGAGGTAGGCTTCCTGGACGTCGTTTACTGTTTTCGCAGAATCGAGCGGGGTCAGGAAGGCGGGCTGCCCGGCGTTCGGATTGCCGTAGCGCCGCAGCCGCTCGGTGCGGCTGAGCTTCAAGGTGTCGAGCCGGTTGTCGCTCCGGACCAGCTGGGTCTCGCGGAAGAAATCGGTGAAGTTCCGCACCTTGTGGCCACGTTTCGTATCGATCAGGCCATAGAGCCGGATGTTGCGCAGGACCGTGACGTTGGTGGACAGGTTCGCTTCGAACGTCGGCAGCACATAGCCGGCAAACGTGGGGCTCTCGGTCACCCGCACCACACCGGTCGTTGTGTCGACACTGATGATCCGGCGGGTCCACCACGACCCCAGCTGCAGCCCTGCTTGCACCCGGTTCAGCGTCCCGAAGGGCGCGATGCTGCCCATGTCAGTCACTTCGTTATGCAGCGTGTTGGCACCGAGCCGGATGTCCCATGACAGGGTGGGTTTATTCACGGGCACCGCGTGCACGGCGATTTCGAACCCGCGGTTCAACATCGATCCGATGTTCACGAAGGGACCCTGTTGGAATCCCTGCGATGGCGGGATCGGCTGCTGCAGGATCAGGTCCTTACTGACCTTGTGGAAATAGGTCAGCTCGAGACCGAGCTGGTCGTTGAGGAACCCGGCATCGAATCCGGCTTCGAACTCCTCACCGCGCTCGAATCGCAACCCCGGGTTGCCCGGGTTGAGCGGGATTGCTCCGGGCGACACGATGGTGCCGTCGTAATACGGGGAGGACTGCAGCGTGGTCAGTGAGGAGCCCGGGAGAGGAATCCGTCCGGTCGAACCCCACGCCGCGCGCAGGCGCAGCGTATTCACGAACCCCACCTTCCAGAATGGCTCTTCGCTCGCCACCCACGACACTCCGAGTTTGGGCAGAGTGACCCACTTTGATTCTTTCCCGAAGGAGGAAGCGTTATCGAACCGCAGGCCGAGCTGCCCATAGAGCCGGTTGTTGAAACCGACCTGCCACTGCCCGATGAAGCCGACGCCGCGCTGCAGCGTCCAGTCCTGGCCGCCGGAGCGGAGGGAAGCCGCGCTGACGACGTTGTTGGAATTGACCGTCAAGCCCTCGCCCGTCGCGAACACCAGCTCCTCCCTCGTTTCGACAAGCTGGAACCCGAACGAGAGATTGGAGACGATGTTCGACGCGAGGTTGTGCTGGACGTTGCCGAGATAGTCGAGCGTGTGCCGCTCGATCCCCCGCCGTGCCTCGTTGATCTGCCCGCTGTTGATGGGGTAGGAGTTGCGGCTGTTCTTTGGCAGAAACCGGCGCTCCTCCTCCCGCACCCAGTCGACTCCAGCGGTGAAGCGGTTCGTGAACCAGGGCCGCGGCACCCAGTTGGCCGTGATAGTCGCGATGGTCCGGTGAGTCTGGCGTGCGTTCCGGATCGCCGTCATCGCCGCGACATCCCGTTGGTTCCCGAACCATCCATCCTGGCCCGCTCCGTTCACGGTGCGGGTAAGTGGCGACCCGAGGTGCGAGTTCCCCAGCCACCCGAAGATGTTGTTGTCGTTGTCGGGTAGGTCGGTCCGCGCGATCGTGATGCCGACGCCGGCGTCGAGCGTCAAGGTCTGCGAGGGCACCCAGTTGAAGTTGACCCGACCGGATGACCGCTCAAACCCGTTGTTGGGCAGCACCCCGTCCTCGGTCTCCCGGTTGAGTGAGGTGTAATATCCGTAGTTGGCGCCGCCGCCCCGCCCGCTCCAGTTCACGCCGACCGTCTTGCCGGTTCGGAACGCGTTCTGCCGCAGCAGTGGATTGTCGCTCACCAGAGTCCCCACCGGCTGCCCGAAGCACAGAAGGTTGTTGGCGTTGGCGACATTCGCCGCGCTGCACCGCCCGAAGTTGGTCCGTGGCTCGAAATTGCGGTTGATGGAGTTGTAATCGAGGCTCGCGCTCTGGCTGAAGTGCCCGGCCCCGGGCCGGCCGCGCTTGGTGATGATTTGAATCACCCCCGCCGACGCGTCAGCGCCGTAGAGCGTCGCTGCAGCAGGCCCTTTTACGAGCTCGATGGACTCGATGTCCTGTGGATCGATGTCGCTCAACCGTTCGTACGCCTGCCCGCCCGTGAAAAACTGCGGGGCGCCACCGGATACGACCCGGATCCCGTCAACGTACAGCAGCGGCTCATTGCTGAGCGAAATGGAGGCCGCGCCGCGCACCCGGATCTGGTTAGATGTTCCCGATGAACCCGATGCGCTGGTTACCGATACGCCCGGGACGCGTGACTGTAAAGCGTTCGCCACCGTGTTGATGGGTGCGACCTGAGCGAGACCCGCGACATCGATATCCGACACGGTCGCGGCTTGCGCACGCCGCTGCTGCTCTCCCGCGGTGCCCGTCACCACCACCTCTTCAAGCATCACGACCGATGCAGTGAGCGGGTAATTGCCTGTGAACTCCTGACCGGGCTCGAGCGTCACCGTGGTCTCGAACGTCTTGTACCCGATGCGCCGTATTTGCAGAGTGACGGCGCCGGCCGGAATGCCGGGGATCCGGTACTCGCCGCGGCTGTTGGTCGTCGACTGGAGTATCGTGCCGGCAATCACGACGCGGGCATCGGCGACCGGCGCGCCGGAGGCCACATCTGTCACCGTGCCCTGGATGGTGGCGCCCTGCTGCGCCGCGAGCGGCGTAGCCAAGCACACCGCGGCCAGCGCCAAGGACACACCCAGCTCGATCCTACCAATGGTAAATCGCATAAGTCGCATTCCTCACGCTTGGAGGTTTGACGTACCGCGCGAAGACAATCATGGATGACCCAGACCGCCCGGTCCGAGACCGGGAAGCCGCGCAGAAGCGACGGCGCGGCGCCTGCTACCGACTACATCGGCCGGGGATGATGATGTTGCGCTGGAGGTGAGGAATGCAGCGGACGGAAATTTGAGTCATGTCGCCTCTGCGGTTGACGGAAACGGAACGGCTGCTCTCCAAATAGTGAGGCCCGTCGGAGGGGTCCGCAAGGGTAACCCCGGCGGCCTCGCCCCCCCCCCCGCGATCGCGCTGCCTGACCGCTGCTTGACAATCGGGCGGCACGGCGGGCACAATCTCTTGTGGTCGGCTTCCGCTGGAGGCAGGTCCGGTTGGTCGTGCTGATGCTCACCTCGGCGATACCGAGCTGCGCGCGCGGGCGCCGCGCCGCGTCCGAACCGGCTCCGCAGACCGAGTGGAGCCTGACCGTGGTCAACCGGCATTCGCTCGACATCAGTGTGTACGTGACGTACGACGGCCAGCGATCGCACGTCGGTGTCGTCCCCGCCACGAGCACGGCGACCTACGTGCTGCCCCCCCATATGATCGCGCCAGGACGCACGGTCCGGCTCCAGGCCAACGCCATCGGCTCGACGCGCCGAGTGACCACGGATGCACTCTTGGTGCGCCCGGGCCAACACGTCGAGTGGAGCCTCGAGCTCGAGCTGCGCCAGTCGAGCGTGGCCGTGTGGTAAACCCGTCGTGCAGGGCCCGCCTCTTGCCGCTGCTGCTGCTCTTGCCGGTTCAGCTGACGGCACAGGCCGTGGGGACGATCACGGGTACGGTCACCGCGACGGATGGCGCTCCCCTGGGGCTCGCCCGGATTGTGCTCGTGGGCACCAACGACGTGACGCTGACCCGCGATGACGGTCGCTTCAGCATGGCCGGCGTGTCGGCGGGCAGCCAAATCATTCAGGTCAAAAAGATTGGATACGAGGCGGTCCTGCTCCCGATCGAGGTTCACGCCGGCGAGACCGTAAACGTGAGCGTGTCACTCACGGTCCTCCCCGTACCCCTCAGCCCGGTGAAGGTAGAGGCCGACCGGGAGCTCACGCCGGCGATGCGCGGATTCGAAGAACGGCGGGCGCGGGGCTCCGGGCATTTCTTCAACCGCGTGGAGATCGCCCGCATGCAGCCCCGCGTCTTCACCGACGTGCTGCGTCGCGTACCCGGCGTCCAGATCCAGCCCATGCCCGGGCCGTTTGGGACGGGTGAGCTGGTCCGGATGGCCCGCACGATCGGGGTGATGGGCGCGCGCTCGTGCCCGGTGCTGTTCTACATGAACGGCGCTCCCTTCCCCGTCACCGGTGACATTCCGATCAATTTCTACATTGACCCTGATGAAGTCATCGCGCTCGAGATCTACAACGGGATGTCGCAGATTCCGCCGCAGTTCAACTCGAACCTGCTCAACGCGCGCTGCGGCGTGATCGTCATCTGGACGCGCACCGCCGTCGATTCCACCCAATCACGATGAATCGGGTCCGACCATCTTATTGCTGGATGGTTATCGTTACGGCCGCGTGCACACCCCACTCGACTGGAGACGGGACCACCACCACGGATGTGCTGCGAACGGCGGTAGCGCCGACGGAGGCGATCGACGTGACGCGGTTCAGCCTGATCCACGCCGAGGAATATGCCGCCACGCGCGATCAGGTTTGGAACGCGCTGCTCGCCGCCCAAGAGGACCTCGCGATGCCGCTGCAGTCCGCCGACACGGCGGGCGGCGTAGTGGTCTACTACGTGCAGGCGAACTCGCCGCGCATCGCGGGCAAACCGGCGTGGACGTGGGTCGACTGCGGGCGCGGTCCGGGAGGCGCTCCGCGCGCAGACAGCTATCGCCTTACGTTTCGACTGATCGCCGTCGTGGAGCCCGCCGGTGGGGACCTCATGCGTGTGCGGACGAAGCTGCTGGCTTATGCACGTGAGAGCGGCGCGACCGGCGACGCGCTCCCGTGCTCATCTACTGGTGAGCTCGAGAAACGCACCTTGGCGATCGTGGCCGCCCGAGTAGCCCCGTAAGGGCGGCGGCGATCAGTTGGGTGGTGGCGGTTGGGTGGCGGGGTTGTCGCCCAGCCCGAACACCCCGAACAGCCGCGCAGCAAGGAAAGCACTCACGGTAATCACGCCGGCGGTGAGCCAGCTTTTCCGCTTGTCGAATCTCCGCTCGGTCGCGCCGGTCAGCGCGTACCGCGGAAACCTGACCTGCTCACGGTTCCACAGGACCGACGCGCCGCCGCGATAGTCCACCCGCAGCAGCTGCACATCCCATGCGGTGGCGTCCGCCGCGGCGATCACGCCCTCCACCTCGACGGCGCCCGCCCCAATCATGGTGCTCATCGCAACGACACCCGAATCGGTGAGCTGCGCGACGATCCGCGTCGCCGGCGCCGGCAGGGGCGTGGTAAGCGGGCGCTGGGTGTAGCACGCAGCCAGCAGCGGCGCGAGTCCAAGGGCGCGAAGCAGGGGTGTGGTCATATGCAAGGACAACCGGCCCGGCCGCGGCCGCGGCCGGACCGGTTGTCCCTATGCACCCGCACTTGCCCGACTAGCAGCGGTTCGGGTCGTTCCAGTTACGCACCGGTGACGACCCTGTCGTACCCGCCGGGTATGCCGAAGGCAACGGAATGTGCGGGTTCGACGTGCGCTCCCCGGAGCCATAGGGCATCCGGCCCAACACTTCGACTTGTGTGCCGAAGGGTACCAGCACTGGAATGCAGGTACGCTTGTAGTCGGACCAGGCGTCGATGTTCTGGAACATCGCGATGTACTTCTCCGTCATGACGTCCACGAACGTCGGGGCGGGTAGCGTCGCCAGACCGACGGCGGTGCGCACGGCGTTCACGTTCGTGACCGATCCCGCCGAATCTGCCGTCATGAACTTCGCTTCGGCCAGGATGAGCTGGTTCTCTGCCCAGGTCACGAGCGGCTGGCGGAACGTGAACTGACGCCGGACCGCCGTGTTGATGACCGACGGGACGCTGCTACCACCAGCGGGAACCGCCACGTTGTTCTGGTTCGCACCGACGAATTGCCCAGCCGCGTTGGCGTCGAAGTACGCGGCGAGACGGGGGTCGGCGCGGGTTTTCAGTATCTGCACGAGTGCGTTACCGGCGACCAGGTCCTGGCGCTGCAGCAAGAACTCCGCCCAGATGTTGGCGTCGAAGTCCTGGATGGAGCCGTGGAACGTGCGGAAGTCCCCCGGAGCCTGGCCGTTCATCGCCTGGGCAGCGCTCGTCGGTGCCTCCGAAATACCGAGCTGCGCCGCAGCCAGGGCCAACGCATACTCCCCGACGCCATTACGCTCCACCAGATGGAGGTGGAAGCGCGCTTTCAGCGTGTAGGCGGCCCTGATCCAGCGCGCGATCTGCGTCGCCCGCGGAACGGCTGTGGCGCAATAGATCAGATCCCCTTCCGCGGGAACGCAGTTCCCGCTCGCGCCGGCGGCGGCCGCCGTCAACGCCGCGATCCCTTCGTCGAGGCGGGTCTGCACCCCCGTATAAATGCTCTGCTGCGAATCCAGATTGGGCTCGGGGATGGCCGGGTTGACGGCCTCGCTGTACGGGAGATCGCCCCACACCGATGTCGCGGTGCCCATCGCTAAACCTTCCCAGATCTTGGCAATGCCCAGGAGGAACTGGTCACCCGACGCCTGGGCCGACGCTTGGATGTTGCGCATCGCCAGCAGGCCACCACCGGTGTAAAACGCCGACATCTGGCCTGAGATATCGGCCTCCGTCACCGCATACTGGGTGCAATAGGAGAGCTGCTGGTTGTTGCTGCCGATAATTTGCTGGGTAAAGACGCCCGCGCAGCGCGCGAGCTGGCCTTCCAGGCGCGTGGCCATGTTCGACTGCATCGCGATCAATTGCTGCAACGCCGTGCCCTTCGTCGGGTTGTTCGGGTTCTCCGTCAACCCCGTGCCGGTCAGAAAATCACTGCACCCCACACCGAGCAACGCCAGCGCGAGGGCGGTTCCTGCTTTTGCGTACCTGTTCATCGCAGTTCCTCGCGTTCGCCTAGTGATGGAGAGTGACCTGCACGACCCATGCGCGTGCCAGGGGAGCGTTGAACCAGTCGATGCCGCGGTTGGCGTTCTGCGCCCCGCCGAGGTTGACCTCCGGATCGTAGCCGCTGTAACGGGTCCACAGCCTCAGATTCCGTCCGGACAGCTTCACGTCCAGCGCGTGCAATCCCGCGACCTTGTTCACCCACCGGCCCTTGAAGGAGTACGTAATCGAGATTTCCCGGAGGCGCGTGAACGTCGCGTCTTCGAGCCGGGTCGTGATCGGGCCGCCGGTGGCTCCTTGCCCACTGCCTAGCGGACCGCCGCTGAACCAACCCTCTCCGATCGGCACCGCGATGCCGGCGCCAGGACCGACCACCGGGCCATTGAGCACGTCGCACGTCAGGTTATAGCAAATCATGTTCTTGCCGAACGTGCGGTCCTCGCCGCGGCCTTCGGTGTCCTTGTGCGTGCCGTACTGATCCATCGACGAGCGCGTCATGTTGAGCACATTCCCGCCATGGCGGTGGTCGAGGAATGCGGTCAACTGGAACCCTTTGAAGCTGACGGTGCCGGAGATGCCGGCGGTCCAGTCAGGCCACGGGTTGCCGAGCGCACGCACGTTCGGATCCGTGATTGGGAAGCCGTTGGGGGCGATGTAGAGGGCGCCGTCCGGCGCGCCGGCGCATGCCGCGCCGACGTCGAACGTGTTGACGATCGTGAGGCCCCGACCGCAGCGCGCGAAGTCGTTGGCGCGCCATGTGCCGAGCGGGTATCCGATTTGCGCGTGCGTGCTCTGCCCCGAGAAGGAGGAGCCAATCCCGATCTGACACCGCGGCACCTTTGCCTCGGGACCGCAGTTCTCAACTGTCGGCATCGGGACGAGGCCGTCAAGCTGGCTCTGGGTCGCGCCGAGACTCGTGACCAGGTTGCGGTTGCGCGCCCAGTTGGCCCCGATCTCGATGGACCAATCCGACTTTTGGAGCACCCGCACGTTGGTGGTCAGCTCCCACCCCTTATTGCTGAGGGCACCCGAATTGATGTTGATGTTCGTGAAGCCCGTCGAGGGCGACAAATTCACGCCAAAGACGACGTCCTCAGACTTGGAGACGTAGCGCGTGACCGACAGATCGGCGCGGCCCCGGAACAGGCTCAGGTCGACCCCGGCCTCCAGCTCTTTGACGCGTTCCGGCGAGATGTCGGGGTTGCCACGGGTGGTGGAGGCGTACAGGCCGCCGATGCCGTTAATCGTGGTCCCCTGCAGCGAGCCGGGGTTGAAGTCCGCGAACGCAGCGGTTGTGAACACGTCCTGCGTGGCGTACAGCGGCGGTTGCTGGCCGCTCTCGCCATATGCCACGCGCAGCTTGCCGAAGGTCACGTACTGCTCCGGCAGGCGCACGGCCTTCCCAAAGCTCCACGCCACGCTGCCGCCCGGATACCAGGCGCGCTGGTGGCCGACCCCGAACGCCGAGTTGGCATCGTTGCGGAGGCGCGCCTGGAGGAACAGCTGGTCGTACAGGTCGACGTTCGCCTGCCCAAAGTATCCCTCCACCCGGCGACGCGTCTCTGCGTCGTTCGGGAGCGTCCGTGACACCGTGTTCGACAGCTTGAACGGCGTGGGCGCAAGCCACGTGGACGCAAAGACGTCAACCTGGCGGAAGTACGTCTCGTTCAGGTTCTGGCCGAGCGTGAGACTCCCCCGCACATTGGGATTGAACTCGTGGGACCCGGTAGCGGTCAGATTGTGATCGAACAGCCGGTCGTAGAACTGCCACCGCTCCAACGCGCCGCCTGCCGTACCCGAGCTCGCCTGGGCGTAGGCGTACGTGCGGTCGTCGGCGTTGTAGTCGCCGCCCAGCGTCCAGTTGAACTGCAGCCAGTTGATCGGCCGCCAGTTGACGCTGATGTTGCCGAAGTAGCGGCCCGTCTGCCCCAGGAGCAGATCTTCGTTGAGGGCATAGAACGGATTGTCGAATCCGCGGTTGTTGGTGAACGCGGTCGGTCCCGGATTGGGGAACCGCCACGAGCGATGCACACCGTTGGAGAGGTACTGTTGGGCGTTGAAGTCCGGCGGCTGGCGCAGCGCACCGATCCCTATCCCGTTGATCGAGTTGCCGCGGTCGAGTCCGGTACCTTTGGTCTGCACGACGGAGACGTTGGCATTGATCGTCAGGTTCTCGAACAGCGAGTGCGAGCCGCTGAAGCGCGCGGTGTATCGCTCGTATTTGTCCTGGCTCCCTACGATGAAGCCATCCTGATTGACCTGGCCGAGCGACAGGTAAAAAGTCGTGCGCTCGTTCCCGCCCGACATCGACAGCGTGTTGTCCATCAGGTGGCCCGTCTCGAACATTTCGGCACCGTGATCATAGGTCTGGGTGCCGGGGGCGAGCGCCGGACCCCACGAGAAGAAGTTCGAGCTGACCGTGCAGTTGAGGGTGAAGCAGTTGCTCGAAATACCGTTCGACCCCACACCGTACAGACGTTGCACGGGAAGCGTCCGAACCGGCTGGTCGAACTGCAGCGTCGAACGCAGCGTGTACTGCGTCAGCCCGGCGCGTCCCCGCTTCGTCGTAATCAGAATCGCGCCGGCCGACCCGGCGCTGGCGCCATAGATCGACGTGGCGGCCGCGCCCTTCAAGATCTCGATGGACTCGATGTCTTCCGCATTGATGTCCGCGGCACGGTTGGGTGAAGGTGCACCCGAAAGCACCGCCTGTCCGCGCGTGGCGTTATTGGTTGGGACGCCGTCCACAATGATGACCGGCTGGCTCGTGCCGAACGTCTTTGCGCCGCGGATCTGAATCGCGGTCGAAGCACCCGCGTCCCCACTCCCCTGGTTCGTCAGGACGTTCGGGATCTTGCCCGCGAGGGCTTGCACGACGTTCGGCTCGTTGGCGCGCTGCAGCTCCGGCGCGTCGACGGTCGCGCGTGCCGTGCCCAAGCGCTCGGCCTGCTGTTCGGTGCCCGCTCCCGTGACCACGATCTCGTCCAACCGCAGCGGATCCGACGTGAGTTGGAAGCTCTGGGTAAGCGTCGCCCCCGGCGTGAGCGTGATCGGGACCGATTGTAACCGGTAGCCGATCAGCCTCGCGGTGAGCTTGGCGAGCTGCCCCTGCGCGCGCCCTCCCGGAACAATCAGACGGTAGCTGCCGTCGGGCGCGGTCCACACGCCAATGCCTAACTCGAAGATCCCGACATTGGCATCCCGGAGCGGCTCGCCGAGCGTTCCGGTTACGCGCCCGGTGATCGTCACGGACTCCTGCGCGCTGACCCATGCGGGTAGCAGCGCGAGAGCCGACGTGACGGCGATCCAACGACTGAGTTGAGGAATAGACGGAATTCGGCCCATGACGGCACCCCGATCCAAAGGAAGTGTTAACTCCGACGGTCCTTCCCCCTACATCTGATAACCTTCCTCGCCCCCGCCCGGTGTCAAGGCTCCCCCCTTATGTTAGGGACGTGGAAAGACCCCCCCCTCGGCCGTCCTTCCTGTACCGGCTGAGCGTCCATGTGGCCGCGCGGACCGCGCCCATCGCGGCGCGCTTCGACAAGAAGCTGGCCCGGGGTCTCGACGGGCGTCGGGGCCTGGCAGCCCGTCTCGCCGGGTGGGCAGCGGCGCAGCGAGACACGCGCCGGCCACTCGTCTGGATGCATGCTCCGTCCGTGGGCGAAGGACTACAAGCCAAGCCGGTGCTCGAGACACTGCGGGCCGAGCATCCTGACTGGCAACTCGCGTTCACCTTCTTTTCACCCTCGGCGGAACGGCTCGCGAAGAATCTGCCGGTGGACGTGGCGGACTACCTGCCGCTCGACCGGCCCGGCGAGGTCGAAGCCGTCCTCGCAGCGCTGCAGCCGGCGGCGCTCGTGTTCAGCAAGCTCGACGTGTGGCCGGAGCTGACGCTCGCGGCGGCGCGCCGCGGCGTGAGGCTCGGCCTGATTTCGGCCACCGTCTCGCCGGCGAGCTCGCGGCTGCGGTGGCCTGCCCGCCAATGGGCCGAGGCCGCCTACCGCGCGCTGGACCGCGTCGGGACGATTAGCGAGGAGGACGGCCGCCGGTTGGAGCTGCTCGGCGCGCGTCCCGAGGCGATTTCCGTCACCGGCGACACGCGCTATGACAGCGTGGCGGAACGGGCAGAGCGCCTCGACCGCACGCGCGAGCCACTGGCGCGGCTCGCCGCCACCTCCCCCGACACGTTTACGATCGTCGCCGGCTCCACGTGGCCCGCGGATGAAGCGGTGCTGCTGCCGGCGTTCGCCGATCTCCTCGTGCAGCTCCCCACCGCCCGTCTGCTCCTCGCCCCACACGAACCCAACCCCGATCACCTCGCTGGAATTGCGGAGCGGCTGCGGCACCTCAAGCTGCCCCGGCCGGTGCGGCTGTCTCAGCTCGAGCACGCAAAGCCGGGGCCCGTGATCGTCGTGGATCGCGTAGGGATCCTCGCCGATCTGTACGCGCTCGGGGACACGGCGTTCGTGGGCGGTGGATTCCATCGGGCAGGCCTGCACTCGGTGCTGGAGCCGGCGGTGTTCGGCGTGCCGATTATCTTCGGCCCGCACTGGCAGATGAGCCGGGATGCGGAATTGCTGCTCGAACACGGCGGGGCGGTCGCGCTACCCGCCGATGGGCGCCACCCGCTTCATTCCCAGTGGCTCGTCTGGCACCACGATCCGGCAGCCCGGAAGAAGGCGGGAAAGGCAGCGAAGCAAGTAGTGGCTGACGGCCGCGGCGCGGCCGAGCGAACGACGGCCCTGGTGCGCGGGCTGGTCGCGGACTCGTCCGCTTAGTTGGATGCACATGCGTCCCGTCGTCGCGCTGCTCCTCATTGCCGTCGCAGCTTGCGGTGGACGGCGGGCGCGACACCCGCCGGCGCCAGCCGACCTGCCGAGCGAAATCGCGCTTCACGTGATCAACCACCATTGGTTGGACGTCACGATCTACGTGGAGCGCGACGGCGAGCGGAGCCGGGTAGGTCTGGTTACGGCCGCCACCAGCCAGACGTTTATCATGCCGGGCCACATAGTGGGGCAGTCGCGGGATATCGTACTGGTGGGCGAGGCGGTCGGCAGCCGGGACATGGTGCGGACCGAGACGTTGATCATCAAGCCCGGCCAGATGATCGAATGGACGCTGGAGACCGATCTGCGTCGCTCCAGCGTCGGCGTGTACTGATCTCAGCGCGGCGGTCCGCCGCCTCCCGGACGTCCCGATCCGATCCCCGAATGGGTGACTGCGGACAACAGGGCAACGAACGCCGTGATGGACGCCCCCGCTGTGAGCAGCGTGCGCCCTGTTGAAAGCCGGCGTTCCTGCAGGAAGGCGACGTACTCCCGCGGCAGCTGCACCGTCTCTCCCTTCCAGTACAACTCTTGCCCGTGGCGCAGCCCGACGGACAGCACGGACAGTGTGAACCGTCGGTCGTCACTGTCGATCAGACGCCCACGCACCGCTCCCACGTCTGGTCCGAGATACGGCCAGAAGTGCGTGGTGCCGGAATCCGTGAGCGCGAGGGAGAGATATGCCCCGGGGCGGGGGGCCGGCACAGCAACGGGCTCGTAGTAGTAGCAGCCGGTGCCGAGAAGCAGCATCACCCACCAGCCGCCGACAAGTCCCACCGTCGCAACACGCATCTCGAACAATCTATGAAGAAGGCGGACCCGATGCTGCGTTGGGTCCGCCTTCGCCACCTCATGTCCGCGCCCCGTCGCGGCTACGGACAGGGGTTCGGGTCGTTGCGGTTGCGGAATCCGTTCGTCGCCAGCTGGGTGCTGGGCGCCGGAATGTTGATGGGATTCGTGTTCCGCTCGTTGGACCCATAGTACAACCGCCCCGGGATCTTGCCGCCGAAAACGGGAGAAGCACCGGCGAACGGCGTCAGGATCGGACGGCACGTGCGCCGGTAGTCACTCCAGACCTCGGGGTTTTGGAACAACGCGACGTACTTCTCGACCATGATCGAGTCGAACAGCGCTGCCCCGGTGACTCCGACCAAGGCCGCCAGCGGGACCGTCGTCCGCTCGTTGTTGAGATGGATCAGAGCTTGTGCGTCTACGGCCGGCGTGCCCCGATTGTACGCCTCCGCCAGAATCAGCTCGTTCTCGGCGTACGTCACAAACGGCTGGCGGAACGTCGGTGAGTTGCGCGTTCCATCGACCGCCGACACCGTGTTCGCAGGCTGTGGGGCGTTCACATCGTCCCCTCCATACGCGCCGAGGGCGTTCTTGCCGAAATACTGCGGCCGCCGCGGGTCGGTGCGGGCGTTCATGATGTCCACCAGTCGCTTGCCCGCCACCAAGTCGGTCCCAAACGTGGTCTGGGAGAACTGGAACCACACGTTGCGTTCGGACGTCGACGCCCCATGAAACGCCGCGAAATCATTCGCCGGAGCACTGATGCCCAATGTCGCCTGTGCGACCGCATCGGCGTACACCTGTGCTGCCGTCCGCCCGGTGATCAGGCCGGCGCCCGCCGCCTCCACCGTATGGAGGTAGTAGCGAGCCTTCATCGTATGGGCCACTTCGATCCACGCCGCTGGAGCGCCTCCGAACACCAGGTCGCGGGCCCCGGGCCCAGGCCCAGCGCCACCGAGGTTGACGATCGCGCGGCTTAGCAGCGCCTGAACGCTGTCATACACGGCGAACTGATTGTCGAGCGTGGGTGCCGCGGCCGTGAGCGCCTGCGTGTAGGGAAGGTCTCCCCAGTAGTCGGCCGCCGATCCGACGACGAGTGCCTCGTAGATTTGCGCAATCCCGAGGAAGACAGCATCGCCCGCGGCCCCCGCCGACGCTTCGATCTTGCGGATGTCGATGAGACCGCCGCCCGTATACACCGAATTGAAGTCGCCCGAGTGGCTGGTCTCATCGATCACGTACTTTCCGAACTGCTCGACGAACCGCCCGCCCCCACCCGTGCACTGCTGCATCCACATGCACGTCGTGAGCGCGATACCGCTTTCCTGCTGGCCAAACGTGTTGGCCTGGACCCCCATGAACAACGCCTCACGCGTGGCCGTGGTGGGGTTGTTCGGGTCGTCCGTCAGCCCTTCTCCGGTCAGGAAGGGATTGCAGCCCGCCGCTGCGAGCGCGAAGCCAGCGGCGACGAGCGCGACAAGCGTGTTCCGAGTCATGATCGCCTCCGAGGCTAGCGGTTGAGAGTGAAGGAGAAGACGAACGAGCGCGTCTGGGGGTTGTTGAAGTAATCGATCCCTGTAACGGGAGCGATCGCGCCGCCCAGGCTCGTCTCCGGATCGTAGCCCGTGTACTTCGTCCAGGTGTGCAGGTTGCGGCCCGACACACGGATGTCGATGCTGCTGACCCCGATCGACCGCTGCACCCAGGGCGCATCGAGCGTGTACGTGACCGACAGCTCACGCAGCTTCACGAAGCCCCCATCCTCGATGCAGGGCTCATCAATCAAGGTGAACGGGCACGGCGCGTCGCCATCCCGGTACCAGTTCTGCCCGATGGGCACCGCGGTGCCGGCGCCCGGCCCGACAACCGGGCCATCGTACCAGCCGCCCTGGCCGAACGTCCGCACCGTCCCGCGCGACGCGGTCTCCTGATGCGTGCCGTAGCTCCACAGGGCGCCCTTCGTGCCGTTCCAAATCTGGCCGCCGTGCCGGATGTCGATGAACCCGGAGAACTGGAGTTTCCGGAACCGGAAGGAGCTGCGCACACTCCCCGTCCAGCGCGGGTTGGGGTTGGCGATGACGCGCGGGTCCGGGTCGGCCACGGGGAAGCCCGACGCGTCGATGAACAGTGCACCGTTCGGCGCACCCGCGCAGGCGGCGTCAAACGCGGGGACGACTCCCGCGGCGCTCAGACCGCAGCGATAGAATCCGAGGCTGCGAAGTACGCCGAGCTCCTGCCCGACCATCGCCACGTTGGGCTGGAAGTCGCCGATGGTCACGTAGTTCGCGCCACCGAGTGACATCACCAGGCTGCGGTTGCGGGCCCACTGGAAGCCCACGTCCCAGCCGTAGTCCTGCCGCTGGAGGGGCCGCACATTGAGCGTCATTTCCAGGCCGCGGTTGCGGAAGGTCGCCGAGTTGCTGGCCTGGAGCGTGAAGCCCGTGCCGGCCGCCGAGACCGGCGTCAACAAGATCACGTCCTCGGTGCGGGCGTTGTAGTAGGTCACGCTCAGGTCCGACTTGTCGCGGAACAGCCCGATGTCGAAGCCCGTCTCAAACTCCTTGGTCCGTTCGGGCCGCAAGGCGTCCGCTCCCTTGACCGTGCCCTGCACCAGCCCGCCGAAGCCGTTCTGCGTGGGGGTCTCGCCGGTGCCTTGAGAGATACCCGACACGATCGTGTTGGACAGGAAGTTGGTCGACGTGAGATACGGCTGCGGTTCCTGGCCGGCCTCGCCGTACGCGAGACGATACTTGCCAAACGTGAGCCACGGCCGCTCGCCTGTCACCTTTGTGAAGGTCCAGGCGAGACTGGCCTTGGGGAACCAGCTGCGGCGGTTCTGGCGGCCGAAGGTGGACGAGCCGTCGTTGCGTAGCGCCCCCGTCAGATACACTTGCCCATAGAGATCGAGGGTGGCCTGCGCGAAGTAGCCCGCGTTGTGAACCACGGTCTGCGCGTCGGACGGGATGTCGCGCGACACGGTGTTGGACACCTTGAACGGCTGGCTCGTGATGAGCGTGCGCCCGACGTTGCCCAGCTGCCGGAAGTTACGGGCGTTGAGATTCTGCCCCAGCGTGACCGTTCCGCCGAGATTGTCGTTCACGTGATAGTTCACCGTCGCCGTGAGACTGTGATCGACTTGATAATTGACGAGCTTGCCCTCGATCACCCGCCCCGCGAAGCAGACGTCGGACGACGAGATCGGGCAGCCCTCGAGGCGCTCGTCGTTCGAATAGTCGGCACCGAGCGTGTAGTTCACCCGCAGCCAGGTGGAAGCGACGTATTCGGCGTTGATGTTGCCGAACATCCGCCCGACCTTGGAGCGGTTCTGCTGCTCATTAATAATGAAGAACGGATTGTCGAATCCGCGGTCGGCAACCAGGTCGCCCGGTCCGGGGTGCTGGAAACGGTAGGTCCGGTGCAAGCCGTAGGTCGGGTCGAGATACGGCAGGTTGTTGAAGTTCGGCGGCGAGCGCAGCAGGCTGAGCTGAATCCCGTTGACGTTGTTGCCGCGCTGAATGAAGCTCCCGCGGGTGTCGGCAAACGAGAAATTGGCGCCCACCTTCAGGTTGTCCGCCAGGCGCTGCGACCCGCGGACGCGCACCGAGACGCGCGAGTAGGCGTCGTTGTCACCGACGAAAATGCCGTTGTTGTGGTACTGGCCCGCCGAGAGATAGAACGTGGTGCGGTCGTTCCCGCCCGAGATCGTGAGGTCGTTCTCAACCACGTGCCCGGCCTCGTAGGCCTCGTTCGCGTGATCAAACACGGGCGACCCGGGCACCAGCGCCGGTCCCCACGAGCGCGAGCAGATGCTGCCCGACGAGGGATTGTCGCAGTCGCCCCCGCGAGTCGTGTCCGGTGCTGCCCCGCTGATGCCCTCTCCGTAGATGGTCTGGAGCGGATACTTGTGGTTGATGTCGTCGACCGACAGGGACGACCGCCAGGAGAAACGGGTCGGCCCGGCACGTCCGGACTTGGTCGTGATCAGGATCACGCCCTGCCCGGCCCGGGCGCCGTAGATGGCGCCCGCCGCCGCGCCCTTCAGAATCTCCACCGACTCGATATCGTTGGGATTCAGGTCGCTGGCGCGGTTCTCGTGGACGGTGCCGTCCGTCTGCCCGGCGCCGAGATCGTCGTTCAGATTGAAGTTCGAGGTCGAGAAGCTCGAATTGTCGAGCGGCACGCCATCCACTACGAACAGCGGCTGGCCGCTCCCCGAGATCGTGCGCGTGCCGCGGATGCGAATGAACGACGACGCGCCGGGATCACCCGACTGCTGGGTCACCTCGACGTTCGGCGCCTTGCCTGCCAGCGCCTGCACGATGTTCGACTCGTTGCTGTTCCGGACGACTGTCGAGTCGACGGTATTGCGCACGCTCCCAAGCTTCTGCGCCTCGGTCACCGTGCCCGCGCCCGTGATCACCACTTCGCCGAGCTGCAGCGGGTTCGGCGCCAGGACGAAGTCGTGCTCGACGATGCCGGGCGCCAGCGTGATCTGCGCCGTCACCGGCTTGTAGCCGAGGCGTCGGGCCACCACCGCGATGGTGTTGCCCGCAGCGGCGCGGGCGCCGGGAATCACGATCGCGTAGCGCCCATCGTCGCGCGTCGTCGCGCCGAGGCCGAGTGTCGGAATGACCACTTCGGCGTACCCGATCGGCACGCCGCCTTCGGTGGTCACGCGCCCGCTGAGGGTCAGGGGTCCCTGCGCCGGTGACCGGCTGGGCGTCAAGGCCAGTGCAATCGCGAACAGCACCAAACGAGAGAATGAAATCCGCATGAGCCCTCCTCGCAGGTGGACGGTACACCGCTGGAGACTGCACATGCGTTTTCATATAGCACGGCGCGAATAGCGCCGCTAGAGGGCGGGTTACTGCTTGACGACGATACCTTCGAACGTGACCGATCGCGGCACGATCAGCCCACCCGTGAGCACGGTCACCAGCAAATCCGACCAGCGACTGCGCTCTTTGATGCGCAGGTTCGCGATCCGCGCGCCGGATCCGACTTGGCCCGCAAGCACGTCCTCCGCATTCGGCCGGGAGGCGCCGACGGCCCCCCACAACAGGAAAACGGGATGTTTGGTGACGCGGAAGCTTGTCCCCTGCGGTGGACTCTGTGCCGGCTCGGCGAAAGAGGTGGGAACGCCCAGCTCGGAGCTGTCGAAGGTCAGGGCGCAGCCGCTCGCCGTGAGGGCCAGCACCAGCAGGCCCGCGCGTGGGACGAAGTGTGTCACGGATCTCCCGGGAGACAAAGGGGCGCGCCGAGAACGGCGCGCCCCAAAGGTACTAGGTTCAACCCTGGTTCGGAACCGGCGTTACATCCCGATCGGCGCCTTCAGCGCGATGTGCGCGCCAATGGCGAAAATCCCGCCCGTCTTGCCGGCGCCGAGGCTTTCGGAGTCGTACGCCACGTGCAGGCCCATCATTCCGAAGCCGACGTTGGCACCGAGCGTCCAACCGAAGTTCGAGACCGTGCCGCTGAAGCCGGATTGCTTGTACCACCGGTTCGTGAGCGACAGGTACGGCTCCAGGCTGAGGCCCGGCGTCGGGACGTTGACCGCAATCCCGCCGCCCGCCGTGATGCGCGTGGTGGCGGAATCACCGTTCGCCGCACCCCACCGCGCTGCCCCCACCTGGAGATTCAGGGCGACGGGCAGCAGGCTGCCACCGATCAGCCGGAATCCGGCGTTCCCGCCGAACGACGTGAAGTTATCCGGCGCGCCCTTTGGCTTCCACGACGCGAGACCGGCGGTCAGCGAAAGATTCGCGAGACCGAGCGTGGCCCGGGCGCCAAAGGCCGTCCCCTTGCCGTAGTCGGAGTTTGGCATCCCGAGATCGCCACTGATCGTGACGCCGGTGCCCCCTTTGGGATTATTCCAAACCGGCATGCCCGCCCACTGTGCCACCGCGGGCGTAACCGCGAATACGGCTAAGGTCAGAACTGTCAAAGTGCGTTTCATCGTGATCCTCCACACGCGTGAGACCGGCCCCGGTATCTCCGAGTCCGGGTAGCTAGGGCCCTACGGTAGGAAGACGCTCCCGCCAAGTCAATCCGTGTCACCCTAATGCACCCACACGGCGCTAATTGACACGCCCCTCAGATCCCCCAGTCCGGCACTGACGCGGGCATCAAACCGGGGCGAGAGTCGGAAGTCGGCTCCCAACCCGAGGGCGAAGAACAGGTCCGAGGTGCCATTGCCCGCGATCAACAACGCGGTGGGCTGCACGTAAGGAACGATGCTGATCTGCGAGTCCTTGGGATCCACCCGCCGGCCGAGCGACAGGCCGACCGGCACGAACACTCTGGAGGTCCCGCTCACCAACGCCGCGCCGATACCCACCACCAGGGCGCCATCGAGCGGGAAATCCTGGGTGTGGGTGACGACGCGCTGACGCGCCTCGGCACCGACGAGCAGCGCGGTCTTGGCGGCTCCGCCCGGGTCGAAGATTCCACCCCGGAAGCCGAGGTCGAATTTCCGGCGCGACATGCGATACGCGCCCTCGAACGCGGTACCGCCGCCGTTGGGAATGCTCACGACGATGCCGATTTCCGACCGCGTGAACGCGCGGTAGGGCGCGTTGAAGCTGGGCATGCCCGTCGCCTGCCCGGCTGCCTGACCAGCGAGTCCGACAATCATCAATAACGACAACGTCCCAGACCGACGCATGCAGATTCTCCTGGAAGCGGTTTGCGAGGGTACCCGGCACGCGACGGTGAGATCGTTAAAAGGCGCGCCTCGAACTGTCAAGCGCTACGTGACGTAACTCACACCGCCGCCGGTCTGACTACGCCACGGCGGCCGTTCCCGCCACGATCCGCACGACGTTATGGACGACTTGCAGGAAACCGCCGGCGACCCGGAACCGGCGCGCCGCTCCCGCCTGGCGGACGATGAGCACGCCGTCGCCCAAGAGCGTCACGAAGGGCGCGTGCCGGGGCAGGATTCCCACCAGCCCATCGAACGCGGGGGCCACCACGGCATCGGCTTCGCCCTCGAACAGGGCCCGCTCCGCCGAGATGACGGTGACGCGCATCAGGTCGCGGCCAGCTTCTTGGCCTGCGCGACGACGTCGTCGATCGCTCCCTGCATGTAGAACGCCTGCTCCGGGAGATGGTCGAACTCGCCCGCGACGACCCGCTCGAACGACGCGATCGTATCCTCGAGCTTGACGTACTTGCCCTCGAGGCCCGTGAACTGCGCCGCCACAAAGAACGGCTGCGACAGGAACCGTTGCACCCGACGCGCGCGCGCAACCAGCAGCTTGTCTTCCTCGGACAGCTCGTCCATCCCGAGGATGGCGATGATGTCCTGGAGATCCTTGTAACGCTGCAGAATGCGCTGCACCTCGACCGCCACGTTGTAGTGACGCTCGCCCAGGTACTGCGCGTCGAGGATGCGGCTCGAGGACGACAGCGGATTCACCGCCGGGTAGATGCCCAGCTCCACGATGGCGCGATCGAGCACGACCGTCGCGTCGAGGTGGGAGAACGCCGTCGCCGGCGCGGGATCGGTGAGGTCGTCGGCGGGCACGTAGATCGCCTGCACCGACGTGATCGATCCCTTCTTGGTCGAGGTGATGCGCTCCTGCAGCTCGCCCATCTCCGTGGCGAGAGTCGGCTGATAGCCGACGGCTGACGGCATGCGCCCGAGCAGCGCCGAGACTTCCGAGCCCGCCTGCGTGAACCGGAAGATGTTATCGATGAAGACCAGGACGTCCTGGCCTTCGATGTCGCGGAAATACTCGGCCACCGTGAGGCCCGTCAGCCCTACGCGCAGGCGCGCACCCGGCGGCTCGTTCATCTGCCCGTAGATGAGCGCCACCGAGTCGAGCACATTGCTTTCCTTCATCTCGAGGTAGAGGTCGTTCCCTTCGCGCGTGCGCTCACCCACGCCGCAGAACACCGACCGGCCCCCGTGACCTTTCTGGACGTTGTTGATCAGCTCCATGATGATGACGGTCTTCCCAACCCCGGCACCGCCGAACAACCCGATCTTGCCGCCCTTCACGAACGGGGCGATTAAGTCGATGACTTTGATGCCGGTCTCGAACACCTCGGTCTTGGGCTCGAGGTCCACGAACTTCGGGGGCTCGCGATGAATCGGCCAGCGCTCGGCGTCCTTGGGGATCGGCGGGCCCTCGTCCACCGGCTCGCCGATGACGTTGAGGATGCGGCCCAGCGCGGGCTTGCCCACCGGCACCGTGATCGGTTGGCCGGTGTCCACGACTTCCATGCCGCGCACCACGCCGTCCGTCGTGCTCATCGCCACCGCGCGGACTTGATTGCGGCCGATGTGCTGCTCGACTTCCGCCACGAGCTGGCCGCCGTTCACCTTGACCGTGACCGCGTTGTACAGCTCCGGCAAGTGCTCGGGCTCGAACTCGACGTCGAGCACCGGCCCGATCACCTGAACGACCTTGCCGACATTCCGTGCGGCCGCCGTCTTCTTGGGGGCTTCCTGCATCTTTGTCGCCATCGTGGCTCCCTAGCCTTTGAGTGCCTCAGCACCGCCGACGATCTCGGCGAGCTCTTGCGTGATCTGCCCCTGCCGCGCCCGGTTGAAGGTGCGCTGCAGGATGTCCAGCATGTCGCTCCCCGCGTCCGTCGCGTTCTTCATCGCCGTGCGGCGCGCCCCGTGCTCCGCGGCCGCGGTTTCGACCAGGGCGCGGTACATCTGGTTGCGTACATATAGAGGAAGGAGCGCCTGGAGGATCGCTTCCGCGGACGGCTCCAGGATGTAGTTGACCACCCCCACCCCACCACCCTGCCTGTCTCCCCCCGCCCCCCCCGGCCGGGGTGGGGTCACGGGAAGGATCCGGAGCGTCGTGGGAGGGGTCGAGACTGCGCTGTTGAACTTCGCGAAGACGAGATCCACGGCGTCGAGCGTCCCGGCCGCAAACCGGTCCATCAAGGGGGTGATCAGCTCGGTCGCGTGCGCCAGCGTTGGCCGGTCGCCGATGTCCACGCGCTGCGACGCGATCGGGCGGCGCGTGAACTTGAAGTAGCTGACCCCCTTCTTTCCCACGAGGTGCATCTCGGTCGTGGTGCCCTGCCCCTCGAGCTCGGTGAGGCGACGGCGCGCCTCGCGGATCAAGTTGGCGTTGAAGGCTCCGGCCAGACCGCGGTTCGACGTGATCAAGAGGACCGCCGCCCGCCGTACCCCTTCCCGTCCGGTCTGGCGCAGCAGCGGAAACCGCTCCGCCAGCTCCGCCGAATAGAGGTCGCCGATCACCTCGGCGAGCGCCTGCGCGTACGGCCGCGCCCCCACGACACGGTCCTGGGCGCGCTTCAGCTTCGACGTGGAGACGAGCTCCATCGTCTTCGTGATTTTGCGCGTGTTCTGGACCGAGCGGATCCGCCGCTTCAGCTCGCGGGGCTTCGCCATCAGCGGCTACCGAGCGCCTTGTATTCCTCGATTGCCTTGCGCAGCCGGCCGTTGAGATCATCCGACAGCGCCTTGCGCGTCCGGATCTCCTCCCCGATCTCGGGGTGCTGCGCGGCCATGAATTCGAGCAGGCCCTTTTCCCACGCCTTGATCTCGGGCACGTTGACGTCGTCGATCAGGCCGTTGGTCACGGCGAAGATCACGATGACCTGCTGCTCGACCGGCATTGGCTGGTATTGCGGCTGCTTCAGCACCTCCACGACGCGCGCGCCGCGCGCCAGCTGCCGCTGGGTGGCGGGATCGAGCTCCGAGCCGAACTGCGCGAACGCTTCGAGCTCGCGGTACTGCGCCAGGTCGAGGCGCAGCCGCCCCGCGACCTGCTTCATCGCCTTGATCTGGGCATTGCCGCCGACGCGGCTCACGGAGATGCCGGCGTTCACCGCCGGGCGGACGTTCGAGTAGAAGAGGTCCGTCTCGAGGAAGATCTGTCCATCGGTGATCGAGATAACGTTGGTCGGAATGTAGGCGGAGACGTCTCCCGCCTGCGTCTCGATGATCGGCAGCGCCGTCAGCGAGCCGCCGCCCATCTGATCCGACAGCTTCGCGGCCCGCTCGAGCAGGCGGCTGTGGAGATAGAAGACGTCGCCGGGGTAGGCTTCGCGCCCGGGGGGCCGCCGCAGCACCAGGGACAGCTGGCGGTAGGACGCGGCCTGCTTGGACAGGTCGTCATACACGCACAGCGTGGCCTTTTTCTCCTCGTACATGAAGTACTCGGCCATGCTGCAGCCGGAGTAGGGCGCGATGTACTGCATCGGCGCCGGCTCGGACGCCGAAGCGACCACGACGATCGTGTACTCCATCGCGGCATGTTCCTTCAGCCGCTCGACCACCGCGGCGACCGTGGAATTCTTCTGGCCGATCGCCACATAGACGCAGGTGACGCCCTGCCCCTTCTGGTTGATGATCGTGTCGATCGCGATGGCGGTCTTCCCTGTTCCTCTATCCCCAATGATCAGCTCGCGCTGACCGCGGCCGATCGGGATCATCGAATCGATCGCCTTGATGCCGGTCTGCAGGGGCTCCTTTACCGGCTGCCGCTTGATGATGCCGGGGGCGACGATCTCGACCTTCCGCGACTTCGTGGTGTGGATCGGGCCGAGTCCATCGACCGGCCGGCCCAGCGCGTCCACCACGCGTCCCACCATCGCCTGGCCCACCGGGACCTCGAGCGTGCGGCCGGTGCGCCGCACCTCGTCGCCCTCACGGAGCTGCAGGTAGTCACCGAAGATCACCGCCCCGATGTTGTCCTCTTCGAGGTTCAGCGCCAGCCCGGTGATCTTCTCGCCCGTGGCCGAGACGGTGAATTCGAGCATCTCCCCCGCCATCGCCGACGTGAGTCCGTAGATGCGGGCGATGCCGTCCTTCACCTCCAGCACCGTACCAACCTCGCGGACGTCGATGTCCGCCAGGTCGGCGGCCTGGATTTCCTTGAGCAGGAGGTTCTTGAGCTCGCCGGGGCGCAGGATGGAATCGGTGGCCATGGGGGTTCCGTTAGGAGATTGTGAAAATTATCACATACTACAGGGTGGCGGAAGACGGCGAAGGTACCTCATACGCGAGATCTCGTCCTTCCTCTGAGAAACCGCGTCAGCACCCCCCGCGGTCCGAGCTCTCGCAGCTCGTGCGGGGTCGCGCCGGCAACGCGCCGGGCCACTCCCGCCAAATGGCTCGGCGACGCGTAGCCAAGAATGCGCACCACGACGCGGACGGTATAGCCGGGATTCCCGAGCAGGTCAGCCGCACACGCGGCACGCGCGAGATCGATCACGCGCTTCAAGTTGGGGGCGCCGCCCGCGCCAAATTCGCGCGACAGGTGCTCGCGCGTGACACGCAGCGCCTGAGCGACATGACCGGTCTTGGTGGGCGCGCCCGCGCGGCGCAGCACTTCCTCCCAGGCCGCGAGCTGCAGTCGGTCCGTGAGGCGGAGCAACCGGGGCGCGTCGGCCAGAGCGGCGCGTCGCGCCACCTGCGCAGTGCGGGCGGCGATCCACTCCCCCGCGACGGCGTTGTCCACGCCCTCAACCAGCACTCCCGTAAACCCGGCCCGCTGGCACGACGCGAGCAGCGGTCCGTCATCCGGGCGCATCGCGGACAGGGCGTACATCGGTATACGGGGAAAGCGTGATGGCAGGGCGAGCCCTTCTGCCGCGCACGTCCGCACGTCCAGGACCACCGCATCCACCAGCCGCTGCCCGAGGAACCGTTCCACCGCCTGGACGCTGCGGCACAGCCGCACGCTGCCGGCAGCGCGCGGGTACCCTTGCTGCACCGCGCGGCGCGCCTCGCGGCGGGGGTGGAACACCAGTACGACGGGAGCGGCAATCACGTCTGCACCAGGGCGTGCTCCATCTCGGCGGCGCGCTGCAGGACGTCGCGGGCGTTGTCGTAGCTGATCGTCCGCTGCGCCTCGTCCAACGGGTGCCAGACGCACGCGGTGATTCCCTCCGCCTCCTCGGGCACGGGTTCGCCGCGCCGCGATTCGAACAGAAAGAAGTGGCAGTACTTGTGAATCGTCTTGCCGCGGAAGCGGAAGTACCAGTCGATCACCTTGATCGGCCCCTGGAGCACCAGTTCCTCGAGCCCCGTCTCTTCGGTCACTTCGCGGCGCGCGGCCTCCGCTGGCGGCTCGCCGCCCTCGAGATGGCCCTTTGGGAAGCCCCAGTTCCGGTACGAGTCGCGGATCAGCAGGAAACGCACGGCGCCGTCGGGCCCGCGCCGGAATACCACGCCCCCGGCGCTGGTCTCGCGCTGGGCGCGTCGCTGGGACTTGCGGGAGCGGGACGATCGCAGTGGCATGGCTCCCTAGAACACGCTGAACGTGAAGTACTTGCGCGGATTCGCCTGGATGTCCGAGAGCAGCTGGCGCAGCTGGATCATCGTGAGCGTCGTCTCGCGATACAGCGCCGAATCCGCGACCAGCAGGCCGAGCGTGCCGCTGCGGTTCGCGATACGCGACAGCACCGTGTCGGCGGACACCAGGACCCGCACCAGGCTTTCCTGGTTCCTGTTCGCCGCGCCCATCAACGCGCGGAAATCCTGCGAGGCCGCGCGCAGGTCCGTGCTCACGGTCGCGGTGTTGTTGAGAATCGTCGCCAGTTGTCCCTGGTTCGTCGCGGTATCAACGCGCCCCAGCGTTGCCCTCAGGTCGGTGGCGGCGCGCGACAGCGCCTCAGACCCCTGCTGCAGGTTGGATCCGACGTTGCCGATCACGTCTGCCTGTTCGTTGGTGACGCGCACCAGCCGATCGGCGACCTGCCCGAAGTCGTGGATCGAACGCCGCAGGTCGGCGACGGCCTGGGAATCAAAGGCGGTCTGCACGCGGGCCGCGACGGTCCCGATATCGGTCGCGATCCGGCTCGCCTGCGCGGTGAGCTGGCCGATGTCGGGCAGCGTCGCGCCGGGCCATTTGCCGCCGCTGGCCGCCTGCGCCTCCACAAGAGCTTGCCGCACGTTGGGATCAGCGGGCAGGGGATCGCCTGAGATCAGCGTCGCCGCCCACTCGCCGAACAACGATGCCGACGCCGCGATGACGGCGGGTTTTTCGGGCGGCGTCACGCCCGAATAAATCTTCAGGTCCGCGTCGACCCAGTTGCCCGGCGCGAGCCGGATCGCCTCGATCCGTCCCACGCGTACGCCGCGCAACACCACCGGGCTGCCGACACCAAGACCGCCGACCGTCCGGAAGCGCGCCGTGTAGACGGCTTCCGACCTTCCGAGGTGCGCGCCCGACAGCCACAGCGCCCCCACCACGACCAGGGCGAGGGCCGCGATCACGACCAGGCCGACGGCGAACTCGTTTTCGCGTTTCACTCGGGGCGTCCCTCGATGAACTGCCGCACCACCGGGTCCTCCGTCTCTTGAATCTCCGCGACCGTACCCACCTGGCGAATGCGACCCTCGTACAGCATCGCGATCCGGTCCCCCACCGTGTAGGCGCTGCGCATGTCGTGGGTGACGACCACGCCGGTCACCCCCAGATGCTCGCGCGTCCGTACCATCAGCCGGTCGATCACGGCGGACGTGACCGGGTCGAGGCCCGTGGTCGGCTCGTCGTACAGGATGTAGCGCGGGCGCAGCGCGATTGCCCGGGCGATCCCGACGCGCTTGCGCATGCCCCCCGACAGCTCGGCCGGCATCCGCTCGTCGGTTCCCGAGAGATCGACGAGCGCCAGCGCCTCGCGTACCCGGTCCTCGATCTCCTCATCCGCGAGGCCGCGGCGGCGCAGGCCTAGCGCCACGTTCTCGGCGACGGTCAGCGAGTCGAACAACGCTGCGAACTGGAACACGTAGCCGATGCCCTGGCGCACCGCCGTGAGCCCCTCGCGGTCGAGCGCACCCACCGCCTGGCCGTCAACGATGACGTCGCCGCTATCGGGGTGCAACAGGCCCACGATGTGCTTCAGGGCCACGCTCTTGCCTGTCCCCGAGAAGCCGATGATCACCAGCGTCTCACCGTCCCTGATCTTGAGCGAGAGACCATCCAACACGGATTTGCTCCCGAACGCCTTGTGCACGTCCTGGAACTCGATCATAGCAGCACGACGGCCCAGAAAGCGTCCAGCAACAGGATCAGCACCGCGGAGTACACGACGGCGCGGGTCGTACTCTTGCCGACGCCCTCCGCGCCGCCCCGCGTCGAAAGCCCGACCATGCACCCCACGAACGTGATCGTGAAACCGAAGCTGGAACTCTTGAGCAGCCCGAACCAGGTGTCCTTGAACCGGTAGAAAAGCTTGAGCCCCTTCAGGAAGTCCGGCGTGGAGAGGTCGAGCAAGACGAGGCTCGTGAGCCAACCGGTCACGATACCCGTGGCGATGGCGAAGGCGATGATCATCGGAAACATCACCGTTCCCGCCAGCACACGGGGGACGACGAGGTAGGCGTGCGGATCGTAGGCCAGGGTCTCGAGCGCGTCCACTTGCTCCGTAACCTTCATCGTCCCCAGCTCGGCGGCCATGCTCGCCCCGACCCGACCCGCCAACGCGAGCCCTGCCAGCACGGGACCGAGCTCCAGCATCATCGTCTTGCCCACGAGGGTGCCGACGAAGTAGAGGGGAACCGTACCCGTGAAGGTGTAGGACGCCTGGAGCGCAAGGACGACACCCGTGAACGCCGCGATGAACAGCGTCACCGGGATCGAATCCACGCCGATGCGGCGCATCTGGACGATGGCCGGCCGCGCCCACGTCCGCACGTCGGGCAGCGCACGCACCATGTCCATCAGAAAATGGCCCACCCGGCCGACCGCCTCGATGGCGGACACGGCCCGGCGGCCGATCGCTTCGATCACAGGGGGAGAAGCTACAGCGTGAAACGAAAGTGGCCAGGATTTCTCCTGGCCACGGTGCTCAGGCGGCGAAGCTCGCGAGAGCCTTGCCTACGTCTCCGTCACGGAGCCGCTTGAGCGCACGGTCGCGTAGTTGCCTAACGCGCTCGCGCGTGACACCCAGCATCCCGCCGATCTCCTCGAGCGTATGCTCACGCCCGCCGTCGAGCCCGAAGTAGAGCCGCAGCACCTTGGCGTCGCGCCGCTGCAGCGTGCCCAGCGCCTGCTCGATTTCGTCGGACAGGAAGCGGTCCATCGCCTGGTCTTCCGTATCCGGCAGATCCTCGGCGATGAAGCGCTCGATCAACGACCGATCGCCGTCGGGGTCGAGGGGGGCGTCCAGACGCACGTCGCCCGTATTGAGCGCGGCGAGCGACTGCACGACCTCGAGCGACAGCTTGGTGGCGTCTGCGATCTCCTCGGGAGTGGGCTCGCGGCGCAGCGTCTGCCGCAGGTACTCCGCGGTGCGGACGATACGCGACAGGTCCGCGGTCCGGTTGAGCGGGACGCGGACGGTGCGCCCCTGGCGGGCCAGCGCGGCGAGGATCGCCTGCCGGATCCACCAGACGGCGTACGAGATGAACTTCACACCCTGATCGGGATCAAACTTGCGGGCGGCAGTGAGCAGCCCGACGTTCCCCTCGCCGATCAGGTCGGTGAGGGGCAGCCCGCGGTTCTGGTACTTCTTGGCGACGGAAATCACGAAGCGGAGGTTGCGCTTCACCAGTTCCTGCATGGCCTCCTGGTCACCGGCCCGCACCTTCCGGGCGAGCGCAATTTCCTCCTTCTGCGTCAGCAGGGGAGTCTTCGAGACCTCGTGCAGGTACTGATCGAGGATGTCGCGCTCGTGCTCGTGGTGGCCGAGACCCGTGAGGAGCCCCCGGCGGCGGCCGCGCTTCTTAGCGACCTTGGGCCCCACCTTGGGTGCCACAGGCGCCTTGAGCTGGGCCTTCGGGGGCGTCTTCGTCTTCTTACGGGTGTGCGCCATGGATTGACCTATTTGGGTGCCCTTTGATACGCCGGACCCTACGAAAATGTTCACGCTGCGGCATGAAATCGCTTGACACCGCCAGAACGTCCCGGTAAGATGCCGTGTTCCCGCCGGGCCTTTTTTCGGGGGGGAAACATAACGGGGGCGTAGCTCAGTTGGGAGAGCGCGTGAATGGCATTCACGAGGTCAGGGGTTCGATCCCCCTCGCCTCCACTCGGTCGGACAGACGGACGGTCGGACGGTCGGACCGGTAAGGTGCTGGCGGGGTGGTAGATACCGGCCTACTGAGCGGTTAGATTCTGCAGCGCGCGCGGGAATAGCTCAGTTGGTAGAGCACAACCTTGCCAAGGTTGGGGTCGCGGGTTCGAGTCCCGTTTCCCGCTCTCCAAAACGCAGACGGCTAGATAGTCAGGCGGTTCGTACAAGCGACGCGGGGTGGAGCAGTCTGGTAGCTCGCCGGGCTCATAACCCGGAGGTCGTGGGTTCAAATCCCACCCCCGCTATTAAGTAAAAAAGACGCCTAGACGCCGAGACGCCGAGGGGTGTGGCGAGGCGGCCTAGGCGTCTCGTAGTTTGGGCGGTTAGCTCAGTTGGTTAGAGCGCCACGTTGACATCGTGGAGGTCACAAGTTCGAGTCTTGTACCGCCCACCTCGCGCCCATAGCTCAACTGGATAGAGCGCTTGACTACGGATCAAGAGGTTGGGGGTTCAACTCCCTCTGGGCGCATTCAACTAGACGTCGAATCTCTCGGGGCGTAGCGCAGTCCGGTTAGCGCGCCTGGTTCGGGACCAGGAGGTCGGAGGTTCAAATCCTCTCGCCCCGACTGTTGCGCCAGTAGCTCAGCTGGATAGAGCGTCGGCCTCCGGAGCCGAAGGTCCCGCGTTCGAATCGCGGCTGGCGCATTCTTCCCGTTGCTGTGGCGGCGCAAGGAGAAAGCTAGAACGCCACAGCGATCCCCACCCGCCCCAGCGATTGCTGGATCGGGACATTGACTGCTCCGCTGCCATCGTTCGTTTTGCGGGTGATCCGTTGGAAGTCGTAGTCGCCGGTGAACCGCAGCCGGCCACGCAGCGCGTCCACGGTCATGCCCAGCCCCAGCTCGAGCGCTCCGCCCAGCGCCGACGCCGTCCCGCCCCCCGAAAACTTGGGCCCGAACAGGAGCCCGCCGTACAGGCCCATCCGCACGCCCGGGCCGAGCAGGTACGCCATGCGCGCACCGGCGGCGACCGCGCCGACCGACTGCGCCTCGAACTCCGGGTCCGCCTTGCGGTTCACGAATCCCACCTCGGCGCTCACGGGGCCCGAGATGTAATAGCGCAGACGCACATCGAACTCGCTGGCGTCGAACTCCCGTGTCGCGGTGCCGTCCTTTTCGGGCTTGTACTTGATCTTCGAGGCCGCCACGTCGGCGCTGAACTTTTTCCACGTAACCGTTGCGGCCGCCCCTAACCCACCGCCGCGGTAATGCAGATTCGCGGTGACTTCGCGGTAATCGCCGAACACCACCTGGGGCCCGATGGCAAAGTGCTGGGCGTCTAGTCTGTTAGGCGGATAGAAAAGGAGGAGCGTCGCGAGCGCGCTAACCGTCAAACCGCCTAACCGGCTATTCATCGCCCACTCCCGGGCCGCGCCAGCGGTACGACGCTGAGGGCGACCTGCTGGCGTCGCCGCGTGTTCTCCTGCGCGATCTCCGTATTGCGCCGGGCGATCTGCTCCCGCAGCAGTTGGTTGTAGAGGATGTTCCCGCGCGCGGGCTGCGGCGCCGGCTTCTTGAGCGTCATGATGAATCCCGCTAGCACCACCCCGGCCCCGACCGTCCCTGCCTCACGCAGCGACGCCGAGCCGAGGTCGCCGCTCGAGAGCGCGGACGTACCGGCGAGCGCCACTCCGGTATACACGAGCGCGAGACCCATCGGCCGCCAGCTCTTGGGCGGCACTTCGGTCTCGGGGAGATAGGTGTAGCCTGGGAGGCTGGTGAGGTGTGGCAGCGTATCGACCGCGCCATGCGTGATCCTGATCGACTGCGATGTCGAGAAACTGTTCTGGCCCACGACGGCCTCGACCACGACGTTGTAGTTCCCGGCGGGCACCGGGTCGCCGTTCGGCAGGCGCGCGGGCCAGCGCAGGTTCACCTGCCCGTTGGCCACGGTGGAATCGATTCGCACGCTGCCCAGGGACCCTCCTACGACGCGGGTTATAACGCGCGAGGGCTGGGTCACCGTAAACCGGATTCCCACCGCCCCCTGGCCCCCGATAAAGTCGACGCTGTCCACACGCAGCTGCCGAACGACGAGCACCTGGGTGAGCGCGACCTGAAACGCGCTCAGCGCCTTAGGAGAGGTGCGGTTCGGATCGAGGTCACGCTCGGGCTCGATCAGCACCACCTGCTTGAAGGCATCGACGGCGCGCAGAATCGAATCCATCCCACTGTACGTGAACCCGAGCAGCTCGTACGCACGGGCGCGCTCAAAGCCCGTGAGACGCTCGAGCAGCGCAGCCTTCCCCGTGATGAGCGCCTGGCGGTAGTCGAGATTGTCGAACGACTGCTGCGCCCTGCGCAGTGTGGCGTTCTGCACCGTTTGACCGGGCACGGCGCCTGGAAGCAGGAGCGCCACGGCGATGAGCGGCCAAGGCGAGCGACGCATCAGTCGGATCCCTCCGGGTCGAGAACCCACCGTCTGCGGACAGTGTTGTTGGCGGGGACATCCACGGTTTCGCTCTTGGTCTTGTAGCCGGCGCGCTCAACGCGGATCGTGTGCCGGCCGGCGGACACGGCCTCGTCGATTACCGGCACGGATCCCACGTCACGGCCGTCGATGAAGACCGTACCCGGCGGCTCCGAGTTCACCGAGATGAACCCCTGCGCCGCGACCGGCGCGGGGGGAGGGGCCGGCGGCGCGGGCGGGGGTATGACCACGGCCCGGCGCGGCGGGCCGCGCCGCTGGTCTTGCCTGGGAGGTGCTGGAGGCGGGGCCGCCACATGCACCGTCTCGACCGGCGCTACCACCGTGGGAGGCGGAGCCGCGGGAGGTGAAGAAGACGGCGGCGACTGTTTCGACGTGAGGGCGACGTACCCGCCCACACCCGCCGCGGCCACGACGATCGCGCCGACCACCATGCCGATGCCGATCCCGGACTTCTTCTGCTTCTTTGGCGCGGGGATCTTCAAGCCCGCGCGCGGAATCGGCGTGGTCGGCGCGTTCGTCATCTCGGTGGGGGCATCGGCGGCGGCGGCGGCGGCGGCGGCCGTGCGCGGCGGCGGCGGCCGGCGCTGCCCCTTGTGTCCCGCCTTCGGCGCTGCGACCGGCTGTTCCGGCCACACGCCGGTCGCAAACTCTTCCATCGTCGGGAAGCGCTGATCGGGTTCCTTTGAGAGCGCGCGCGAGATCGCCGCCACGAGGAACTCCGGGGTATCGCTGCGCTTGGCGCTCGCCCGCGGCACCTCCTCGAAGATGTGCTTATAGAGGATGGTGTGGACTGAGTCCCCGGTGTAGGGGAGCTCGGCGGTGATCATGCGGTAGCCGACCACGGCGAGCGAGTACTGGTCGGCGCGGCCATCCACGGTCGCGCCTTTCGCCTGCTCGGGCGCCATGTAATGCGGCGTGCCGATGATCATCCCCGTTCCCGTAAACCCGCTCGCCGCCTGCAGCGCCTTCGAAATCCCGAAGTCGGTCAACATGACGCGGCCGTCGTGATCGAACATGATGTTGGCCGGCTTGACGTCGCGGTGTACGACGCCGCGCTGATGCGCATGCCCCAGCGCGCACGCGGCTTCCCACAGCACCCGCTGGATATAGTCGATCGTGAGCGGCTGTTTCTGGTCGAGCACGTCCTCGAGCGACGTGCCCGCGATGTACTTCATCACGAAGTAGTTGAGTCCGCCTTCGCTCTCGACGCGGTAAATGGGAATGATGTTCGTGTGGTCGAGCTTGGCTGCCGTCTTCGCCTCCTGCTGGAAGCGCTTGACGATGTGCTCGTCCATCGAGATGTCGGGCGGGAGGACCTTGATGGCGACCTCGCGCTCGAGGGTGAGGTCGTGCGCCAGGAACACGGCGCCCATCCCACCCTTCCCCACCAGCCGCTCGAGTTTGTACTTGCCTTCGACGAGCCGCTGCAGCCGCACCATCAAGGCTTCGGTTCCGCCGCTGCCCGCGCCCAGCGTGCCGCCGCCGGTCACGTCCGCGCCGCAGGCATAGCAGAACTTGCTGCCGTCGGGGAGCGGGGTGTGGCACTTGAGGCACTCCATCATGGAGCCTGCCGCGCCGGTCATGGACGCCGTGGGGCGAACGGCGACGCGCCGGGAGCGAGCGGCACGACCGCCGGCGCCTGGCCCAGCGGCTGGAAGCGCTCCCG
>DATNMO010000036.1:0-4518 GCA_035602245.1 Gemmatimonadales bacterium | reverse complement strand
GCGGTCGCCATCCGTCTGCTGCCGTGCCATCAATGTCCTTTGCGGCGAACCGCCGCGACTCCGGGCATCGTCTCACGCTTCATGCTGGGAGGGGGCCGCGGCACACCGCTCGCGACGCGCGCGACATGCAGGACCCGTTGGACGACCGTGATCGCGGAGACGAGCGCGAGCACGACCACAATCCAGAAGAGCAGCGCACCATCGCGGGTCGATGCTCCCCCGAACACCACCGCGGGCAGCCCCAGGAGCAGAATGCGCTCCGCCCGCCCCGCGATCCCCACCTTGCATTCGACGCCGAGGCCCTCGGCCCGCGCCCGTGTGTACGACACGAGCAGCGACGCCACCAGCGCTGTGAGCGCGACGCCGGCGCCCAGCAGCGCGCGCTCGGGCGGAACGCCGCCCCGCAGGAAGTAGAACGCTAGGCCGGCGAACACCGCCGCTTCACCCACCCGATCGAGCGTCGAATCGTAGAACGCCCCGAACGTGGTCGTCATCCCCCCCTGGCGCGCCACCTGTCCGTCGAGGATGTCGAACACGCCGCTGAGGAGCAGCAGCGCGCCCCCCACGCGGATATCTCCGAACCCGAACGCGACCCCCGAGGCGATCACCACCAGCGTGCCGAGCGTCGTGAGGAGGTTGGGATGCACGCCACCACGGATTAAAGCCCGCGCCAGCGGCGCGGTCAGCCCGACGAAACCTTCCTTCACGCGTTGCGGGATGACGTTCATTGCCGGGGGGAAACTAATCGCCCAGGCAAGGGGCGGTAAGGCCAAAACGCCTACGTTGCGTGGGATTTCAGTGCGTCTTCGAGTTTTGCCTTGACCCTCGGCCATTCGGTGTCGAGAATGCTGAAAAAGACGCCGTCGAATCGTTGCCCGTCGCGCCGGACCATGCGAGCCCGTAAGGTGCCCTCTTCCGTCGCGCCCAGGCGCAGGATGGCAGCGCGGGAACGCGCGTTCTCCGAGTTCGCCTGAAATTCGACACGGATGTACCGCAGCGTTTCGAAGGCATGTTTCAACAACAAGTACTTGCACTCCGTGTTGACCGCAGTGCGCCAGTAGTGCGGCGTATACCAGGTAAAGCCGATCTCGAGGCCGCGGCGCGGCGGCGCGATGTTCACGTATCGCGTGCTTCCGATGAAGCGATTGGTCTGGATGAGCCGGACGGCAAAGGGAATCCCCGTCTTGTTGTCACGCTCGCCCAAAGCCCTGGCGATGTAATCGTGCATGGCTTCCGTTGTGCGCGGCTTATCGAGGGTGTGGAGCCAGATCTCTTCGCTTTGGGCCGCTTCCAGTAAGGCGTCCGCGTGCGTCATTGACAGCGGCTCGAGGCTGACGACCTGCCCGGTCAACGTGATCGGCTGGGGAACGAGGCTGTTCATCACGTGTCATGGCACGTCGATGGTGCTGCCAAGCCCCGCGTACACGTACTGGGCCGCGAACACCCGCCGTAACGCCGTGAATGCCGGCTCGCCGGTGCAGTGTCCCGGTCCGATGCGATCGACGCGCCAGCGGTCGTGCAGCGCCGTGGCGACGCGCTCGATCTCAGCGTCTGGTGTAACCACGAGATGCAGCCCGCCGAGGATCATGTAGACGTGATCAGCCACCCGGCTGGATGCTTCCACAATCGTTTCAATCCCCGGGTGGGAGCATCCCACGAGCAGGATGAGCCCGTTCGGCGTACGCAATGCTAGGGAGAGCTCCCGCAGTTCCAACGTCCCCGGCTTCTGTGAGACGGTGGGAATGATCGATACGCCAGGGGCCACCTCAGTCACGCTGTCCACCAAGACGAAATGAGCCGTTGGCCAGGGCGTGCCGAAGGTGAGTTGCGCTGGCGGACGGCCGTCAAAGTACCGCATGCGGCCCGGCAGGGTGGAATCGGCGCGATAGAACGTCCCGGGGAGCGCGGCACCAAAGCTCCCAAAGCCCTCCTTCGGCGCATAGATCTTGACCGCGGGGTTTACGGTCAAGAGGTAGTTCAAGCCTGCTGTGTGGTCGCCATGACGGTGAGAAACCACCACGAAATCGATGGTTTTGAGATCGACGCCTAAGGTGCGGACGTTGTTGGCGAAGACTTCCGCGTTATTGCCGGTGTCGAAGAGGATCCGCTTCCCGTCGTACTCGACAAGCGCCGCGAAGCCCCAGTCCCGAGTGAGGCCCGCGCGGCCCCCGAAGGCGTCGTAAAGGATTGTGACGCGGTTGGGCGAAACTGGCGGTGTCGCCCGCGCGGGCAGTGCAAACGCGCATGCCAGAATGAAGGACGTTGAATGAGCAAGTCTCATGGGGCCAACTCCTCGAAGGACTAGTAGATGAGGTACTTAGTCCGCGCGGCGCGGAAGCGGGCGAGTTCGTCGTCCCACGTACCCCAAATCTCCCACGCCGGCCGCCCCGCCTCGAGCGCCCGCCGCAGCTCCAGGCCCGCCGCCAGACGATCGAAGCTCTCAGCGCGAAATTGGAGCTGCCGCGGATGAGTCGTGCGAATCGCAGCCAGCAATGCCACGGCGAGCTTGGTCGGGTCGTAAATCTTGGGATCGAGCACGTGGATACGCAGCCCCCACAGCTCCTCACCGTCGTATTTTCCGTCGGTGGGTGCGCGCGGAGTGAAGACGGTGGGGGAGACTTGCACGCCGGCCATCGCCCACCCGCGTGCCCGTCGCCAATCGACCGGCCGCATCAGGCGGCTGATCACCGCCTCCGGATCGAGCCACGGTGCGCCGATCACCTGGAACGCGACGCCGGTGCCGCGGCCCACGGACACGTTGGTACCCTCGAATAGGCAGAGCCCCGGGTAGTTCAGCGCGCTTTCCAGGGACGGGATGTTGGGCGAGGGTGGTACCCAGCGCAACTCGGTCTTGTCGTACAGGGTGCCCCGCTTCCAGCCCGCGGCGGGGATGACGGTCAGGTCCGCGCCGATCGCCAGCACGTCGTTCGCCATCCGCGCCAACTCGCCAAGGGTCATCCCGTGGCGCATCGCTACGGGAAGAAACCCGACGGGCACGGAGTCAGGATCGAGCGCGTGCGCGCGGACGTTTCCTTGCACCTCGCGTCCACCGATCGGATTGGGCCGGTCGAGCACGATGACGCGCTTTCCGGCCCGGGTGGCCTCGCGCATCAGGGAAACCGTGAACTTGATGTACGTGTAATACCGGGCGCCGATGTCCTGGAGATCGACAAGCAAGACGTCGAGCGAGTCCAGCGCCGCCTGTGCGGCGGTACGTGATCCGCCGTAAAGACTGTAGATTGGGAGACCGGTGGCGGAATCCGTGCCGTCCGGAAGGCCGGCGCGGTCTTCGGTACCACCGAAGCCATGCTCGGGGCTGAACAGGACGGTGAGCCGCGCGCCCGGTAGGGTGCGCAGGAGATCGGCATCCCGGCGACCCTGCCGGTCAATGCCGGTCTGGTTGGTGAGCAGTCCGAGCCGTTTGCCGGCGACGAGATGCGCCGAGTCCGAGAGTAGGACTTCAATGCCGGGCCGGACCTGGGCGCTGCCCGTAACAGGTGCCCCTCCGGCACAGCCGAGCCCAAAAACCATCCAGATGAGACGATGCGCGCGCATAGACTCCTTATAGTCGCTCTGCTGACCGCTTGTGCCGGAGGCAAGGCCGCCACGCCTCCCGCACCGCAGCCCGTTTCGGTGGACGCCGTGCTCGCGAGCCTCTCCCCACGCCAGAAGATCGCCCAGCTCGTTATCCCGTGGCTCGGCGGAAACTACACCGCCCTCGACGATTCTGCCTTTCAAATAGCCACGCGCTGGATCGACACGCTCGAGGTGGGAGGCATCATCATCTCGGTGGGCTCGCCGTTCGACATCGCGGCGAAGCTCAACGCGCTACAACGCCGCTCCAAGCTGCCGCTGCTCATCTCGGCGGATCTCGAATGGGGTGCCGCCATGCGCGTCGTGGGCGCAACGGCATTCCCGATGATCATGTCCGCGGGCGCGACCGGTGACGAGCGCGACGCCTACACGATCGGCCGCGTCGCGGCGCTCGAGGGCCGCGCCGTCGGCATTCACGTCAACTTCGCGCCCGACGCCGACGTCAACAACAACCCGCTCAACCCGATCATCAACATCCGGTCGTTCGGCGAGGATCCGCGCGCCGTGGCGCGCCTGGTGCGCGCGTACGTGCGCGGGCTCCAAGAGCACGGGATGCTGGCGACGCTGAAGCACTTCCCGGGACACGGCGACACGGACCTGGATTCGCACATCGGGCTGCCGACGATCGGGGCGGACTACGGCAAGCTCGACACGCTGGAGCTGGTGCCGTTCCGCGCGGGCATCGATGCCGGGGCGGAAATTGTGATGAGCGCGCACATTGCGTTCCCCGCGTTCACCGGCAACGACGACCCCGCCACGCTGTCGGGCGCGGTGCTCACGGGCTTGCTCCGGGATTCGCTCGGGTTTCGCGGCATCGTGGTGACCGACGCGCTCATGATGGGCGCCATCGTCGCCAAGTATGGGGCGGGCGAAGCCGCGGTCCGCGCGTTCACGGCAGGCTCCGACCTGCTGCTCATGCCCGCC
>DATNMO010000035.1:0-23565 GCA_035602245.1 Gemmatimonadales bacterium | reverse complement strand
CCCGCCGATCCCGACACGGCCATCGCCGCGATGGGTGCGGCGTTCGCGAGCGGTCGCATTTCCGCCGCTCGCCTCGACGCGTCCGTACGGCGCGTACTCGAGGCGAAGCGACGGCTGGGGCTGTTCGCGCAGCGCACCGTGCCCCTCGACTCCATCATGCGCATCGTCGGATCCAAGGCGTTCCAGGACGCGGCGGACGACCTGGGCGAGCGGGCGCTCACCTTGGTGCGCGACACCGCCGGCACGATCGCCCGGCTGCGCGCCAGACGCAGCCGGCTCGCGGTCATCGCGTACGGCGACGAGCTCAACAGCACCGTCGGACAACGCCTCCTGGAGCTGCTGCGCCTGGGCGGCGACACCGTCAGCTTCTTCCGCCTGTGGCCGATGTCGGGTGCGTCGTCCTACGATTCGGCGCGGGTCGTGATCGCCCGGGCGCCGACTGTGGTGTTCGCGGCGAACGTGCGGCCGATTTCGTGGAAGGGGAACATCGCGCTGCCCGACTCGCTCGCCCGGCTCATCACGGTGACGGACTCAACCAAACCCACGGTGCTGGTATCGCTCGGCAGTCCCTACCTTTTGAACCAGACGCCGACGGTGAAGTCGTATGTCATCGCCTGGAGCGGCGTCCGCGCCGCCGAGCGTGCGGCCGGCCGGGCGCTGCTCGGCTGGTCGCCGATCCACGGCAAGCTGCCGATTCGCATCCCGCCGGCGTACCCGATCGGCCACGGCATCACGGTTCCCGACTCGACCGTGCCGCCGCCACGGCCGCCCGCGCGGACCATCATTCCGTGAGACTGCGCGCCCCGGGGGGGGCGGGGGGGGCACTCGTCGCGGTCGCTTTCCTGGGGGCGTGCGGGCAGCCAAGCGGCCATGCCGCGTCCGCTCCCGCGCCTCAGTCCACGGATCCACGATTCGCTACTGTCGTCGGCTATCTGCGCTCGCAGGTGGACAGCGCATTTCCCGGCGCGGTGATCGCCGTCGGCCGTCACGACCTGATCCTGCTGCTCACGGCCATCGGGCACTACGGGGTCGGCGACTCGCGGCCGGTGACGCCCGAAACGATCTACGACCTGGCATCGCTGACCAAGGTCGTGGGCCTCACGACCGCGGCGATGATGCTGGTGGACGCGGGCAGGCTCGATCTCGACGCCCCCGCGCAGCGCTACGTGCCCGCGTTCCAGGGAGCCGGCAAGGAGCGCGTCATGATCCGGCATCTGCTGACGCACTCGTCAGGCCTCCCCGCGTGGCGGCCGCTGTACAGTGAAGCCGCCACGCGAGCGGAAGCGCTGGCGCTCGTCGACACGACGCCCCTGCTCCGCCAGCCGGGCGATACGTTCGTGTACTCCGACCTCGGGGCCATCGTGTTGATGCAGGTGGTCGAGGCCGTGGCGGGTGAACCACTCGACCGGTTTCTCGACGCGCGCCTGTTCGGTCCGTTGGGGATGCATTCGACGCGATTCTTGCCACCCGAGAGTTGGCGCACCCGCATCGCGCCCACTGAGAATGACTCTTCGTTACGGCACCACATGCTGCGCGGCGAAGTGCATGACGAGAATGCCGCGCGGCTGGGAGGCGTGTCGGGCCATGCGGGGCTGTTCAGTACGGCGCCTGACTTGGCGGTGTTTGCGCAGTGGTTAATGAGCGTCCGCACGGGTTTGTTAACCCCGGGCTGGCAGCCCGGGGTTAACGCACCCAAACTGCCGTCAGGACAGGTAACCAGCTGGACCACCCGCCAGAACCTGCCGCCCGGCTCGTCGCGCGCCCTCGGCTGGGACACGCCGTCCGAGCGGTCCAGCGCCGGCACCAAGCTCTCGGCGAGCGCGTTCGGCCACACGGGTTTCACCGGCACGTCGATCTGGATGGATCCCGAGCAGGACCTTTTCATTATTCTGCTCACGAACCGCGTCAATCCGACGCGGGCCAACACGAGGATCCTGCAGGTTCGCCGCCGCGTGGCGGATCTCGTCGTCGATGCCCTCAGCGGCCCGACCTAGTCACTCCACGACAGTGCGCCAGCCGCGTCGCGTCAGGTCGCGGTAGATCACGAAGCCTCCGAAGAGGCCCAAGGCGAGGAGCAGGAGGCCGGGGCGGGTCTCGTGGAGCAGCAGCTTCCCGACGCCGAACAGCACTCCGTAGATCAGCATGCACCCCGCGATCCAGTCGAGGAGGTTGGACAGGCCGTCGCCAGCGACCTGCACGTCCGGCGCCAGCGCAGCGATCGGCGCCCAGCCCGCGCGCGATGGCCGTGTGCGGCGGTAGAACGCGACCAGTGTCTCGCGCGATTCCGGCGCGGTCAGGAATGTGACGGCGAGCCACACGACCGTCGTGATGCTCACCGTGATGATCATGATCCAGGCGAAGTCCCGGGGCTTGTCGCTGTCGAGTCCGGCGATGGTCTGCAGCAGGACGGAGGCCACGAAGGCGCACACCATCGCGGCGACCTCGCTCCACGCGTTGATACGCCACCAGTACCACCGCAACAGCAGCACGGCACCCGTGCCGGCCCCGGTCACGATCAACAGCTTCCACGCGCCGCCGATCGAGCCCATGTAGAACGTCACCACGGCCGATATCACGGTGAGCAGCAGCGTCGCGAGTTGCGACGCCCGCACGTAGTGCGGCTCGTCGCCGTCGCGCTTTATGAAGCGGCGGTAGAAGTCGTTGACGAGATAGCTCGCGCCCCAATTCAGCTGCGTCGCGATCGTGGACATATACGCGGCGGCGAACGCCGCGACCATGAGTCCGCGCAGCGACGACGGCAGGTGGTCGATCATGACCCGGATGTAACCCGTCTCCGGATCGGCCAGGCCGGGATAGAGAATCAGCGATGCCAGCGCCACCAGGATCCAGGGCCACGGTCGGACGGCATAATGCGCGATGTTGAACCACAGCGTGGCGAGCAGCGAATGCCGCTCGTCCTTGGCGCTGAACATCCGCTGCGCGACGTACCCGCCGCCGCCGGGCTCGGCGCCGGGGTACCAGGTCGCCCACCAGTTGAGCGAGATGTACACGAAGAACGTCAGCATCGGCATCCACGCCGAGCCGACGTCGGGGACGAGGCTCAGGACTTCGCCGCGCCCGCTCTCCACCAGTTTCGTTTTCATCGCGTCGATGCCGCCCACCGCCCGCACCGCGAACACCGCCAGGATGATCACCATCCCCATCTTGATGACGAACTGGAACAGGTCGGTGACCAGCACGCCCCACAAGCCGGAGAGCGTGGAGATCAGCGAGGTGAGGACGATCAGCCCCAGCACGATCCCGAGCGCCTCGAGTTTCCCGATCCCGAAGAGCAGCTGCAGGATCTTCACCATGGCCAGGTTGACCCAGCCCAGGATGATGCAATTGATCGGGATGGCGAGGTACAGCGCGCGGAAGCCGCGCAGGAAGGCGGCGGGTCTTCCCGCGTAGCGGATCTCGGCGAACTCCACATCGGTCATCACGCCGGAGCGCCGCCACAGCCGGGCGTAGAAGAACACGGTCAGCATGCCGCTGGCGACGAAACACCACCACAGCCAGTTGCCGGCGATGCCGTTGCGCGCCACCATCCCGGTGACCGCGAGAGGTGTATCGGCGGCGAACGTCGTCGCGACCATCGAGGTGCCGGCGAGCCACCAGGGGACGTTGCGCCCCGAGAGGAAGAACTCGCTCGTGCTGCGGCTGGCGCGCCGCTTGTAGTAGAGGCCGATCGCGACGTTGAACGCGAAGTAGAGCCCAACGATCAGCCAGTCCGCGAATGTGAGTCGCATAGGGCCCCAAAATGGGAGGACGCCCCATCGAGGCAAGCGGGCCGCTGAACGGGCCGTTGACAGCGCCCCAGCTACCCTCTAAGTTGCGCCCAGACAGGAGGATAGTGATGAGCACCACACAGCGGTCCGTGACCCTGACGCTCACCGAGCGGGCGGGCGAAGAGGTCAAAAAGTTCCTGGCCGAGGAGAAGGTCTCTCCGGAGGCCGGGGGGGGGTTGCGCGTGGCCGTGCTGCCGGGCGGCTGCTCGGGCTTCCGCTATAGCCTGAACATCGAAGCGCAGCCTGGGGCCGACGACGTCGTCGTCGAGAGCGCCGGCGTGCGGCTGTTCGTGGACGAGTTCAGCTCGCAGTACCTGAACGGCACGGTCATCGACTACAAGAGCAATTTCCAGGAATCTGGTTTTGCGTTCGAGAATCCGAACGCATCCGGCGGCTGCGGCTGCGGGTCGTCCTTCACGGTTTGAGTGACGTCGATCCTTCCTGACTCGGTATTTCGGGCCCGCGCATGTCGCGGGCCTTTTGTTTCCCTCACGATCTGATCGTGCGCCCGCTCGACATCGCCGTCATCGTCCTCTATTTCGCCGCGGTCATGGCCGCGGGACTGCTGCTCGCGGGGCGCCAGCGCGATGCGTCCGACTATTTTCTCGGGCACCGCGGCCTCCCGTGGTGGGCATTGATGTTCTCCGTCGTCGCCACGGAGACATCCGCCCTCACGGTCATATCCGTCCCCGGCATCGCCGCACGCGGCGACCTCACATTCCTGCAGATCGCATTTGGATACCTCGTGGGCCGGATCGGAGTCGCCGCGCTGCTCCTGCCGGGCTATTTCGAGGGTACCCAGGATACGGCCTATCAGCGTTTGGAGCGCCGGTTCGGCCAAGGCGCGCGCCGCACGGCATCCGCCGTTTTCCTGTTCACTCGCGCCCTCGCCGACTGCGTCCGGATCTTCGCCACCGCGATTCCCCTCGCCATCATCACGAATTGGAGCATGCCCGCCGGGATCATTGCGATCGGCGTCGTCACCCTCGTCTACACGTGGGTGGGCGGCCTCCGCGCCGTGGTGTGGGTGGACGTGATTCAGCTCTTCGTCTATCTCCTCGGCGGGATTGCCACGTTGATCGTGGCCACGCACCTCGCCGGCGGCGTCGACGCCTTCGGGCGCGCCTGGGAAGCGGGTAAGCTCAGGACCTTTGACTTTCATCTGTCGTTCACGACGCTGTACACGTTCTGGGGCGGGCTCATCGGCGGGGCGCTGCTGTCGGCAGCATCTCACGGCACCGATCACCTCATCGTGCAGCGCCTGCTCGCCGCCCGTGGCCTCAGGGACGCGCAGCGCGCCCTCATCGGCTCGGGCGTCTTCATTATCGCGCAGTTCGCCCTTTTCTTGCTGGTAGGCACGAGTCTCTGGCTCGCAGGGGCCGACCAGCCGGGAATGCGGGGGGACGCGATCTACCCGACGTTCGTCGTGACGCACCTCCCCGCGGGACTCGCCGGACTGGTCGTCGCCGGGATCCTGGCCGCGGCGATGAGCAGCCACGCGTCGGCCGTCAACTCCCTCGCGTCGGCGTCCACGCACGACTTCTACGCACCGCTCACGGGGCGGGAGGATCCCGCTCATCTCCTCCGGGTGGGGCGCCTCCTGACCCTGCTGTGGACCGCAGTGCTCGTCGCGGGCGCGATCGCGTTTCGCGGTCAGAACACCCCGGTCGTGCAGCTGGCACTCAGCATTGCCTCGCTCACCTACGGCGGCCTGCTCGGCACGTACCTCCTGGGCGGGTTGTGGTCCCGTGCCCGCCAGCGTGACGTCATCATCGCCCTGATCGTGAGCATCGTCGTCATGTCGCCGGTCGTGCTCGGCGCGGTCGTCCCCCATTTTCCGATACACTGGCTGCCGGGCCTAGCATGGCCGTGGTACGTCCCGCTGGGAACCGCAGTGACGGTGATCGTGGGAATGCTGTCCTCGCTGATCGGGAAGCCGGATGCCCGGACGACCGCACCGACTGCTGTGACCCCATGACGGCGCCGCTCGTATTGCTCGGCATCGACGCGGGCGGCTCGCACACGACCGTCGCGCTGGGCGATCGGGATGGGCACGTGCTGGCCCGTGCTGACGGCCCCGGCTCCGCCATGAAGCCGGGCGGCGCCGAGCGATCAGCGGCCGTCATTCTCGACGTTGCGCGGCGCGCCGCGGCCCAGGCGGGCGTGCCCCTCCCTGCGGCCGTGGCGCTCGTGGGAGCGGCGGGCGCGGGACGCGTGCCCGAGCGCGAGGCGCTCGCCGCCGCGATCGTCGCGGCCGGCGTCGCCGAGCTAGTGGAGGTGCTCGGCGACATCGAGATCGCGCTGGCAGCGGCGTTCGGCGACGGCGCCGGGGTGATGGTGAACGCGGGAACGGGATCGATCGCGTACGGCCGCACGCCGGACGGCAATCTGCATCGCGCGGGCGGATATGGATGGCAATTGGGGGACGAAGGCGGCGGCTACTGGTTGGGACGCTGGGCGCTCGCGGCGGCGGCGCGCGCCCAGGATGGCCTCGAGGAGTCATCCACGCTGCTCGAACGCCTGCTGGTAGCCCTCGGCCTGCAGACGTTTGACGACCTGATCCGCTGGACGGCGACCGCGACACCGGCGCAGGTAGCGGCACTCGCGCCGCACGTCCTGAACGCCGCGCACGAAGGCGAGACCGTCGCTCAGCGCGCCGTGGAAGAGGCTGCCGGCGAGCTGGCGCGTCTGGTGCGCGCCCTGACCCGCCATTTTCCGGGGACGGACGTGATTCCGGTGGCAACGGCCGGTGGGTTGTTGCGGCCGGCCTCGCCGCTGCTCGCCGCCCTGCGCGTCAAGCTCGGGACGGATGTACCGCGGGCCCGCCTCGCTGAGCGAGGTGGGCCCGTGGACGCCCCGGCGGGCGCCTTACGGCTCGCTGCGCGGTTACTGCAACGGTAGCGGGCCGACTTCGCCCTCGCGCCGCACCCGGCTGTGCCGCACGCTATACAGGAAGTAGATCGCGATGCCGATCGCCATCCACAGCCCGAAGCGCAGCCACGTCAGCAGCGGCAGGTTCAGCATCAGGTAGACGCAGAAAAGCGCCGACACGATCGGCAGCACGGGGACCCACGGCGTGCGGAACGGCCGCGGACGGTCGGGGTCACGGCGGCGCAGGACGATGATGCCTAACGCCACCAGCACGAACGCGAACAGGGTGCCGATGTTCGTCAGCTCGAGCACCCAGCCAATCGGCGCGAACGCCGCCGAGACCGCCACGAAGATCCCCGTGATGATCGTCGTAATGTGGGGCGTCTTGAACTTGGGATGCACCTTGGCGGCCCACGGTGGCAGAAGACCGTCCCGCGCCATGGACATGAAGATCCTGGCCTGGCCGAGCTGGAACACGAGGAGCACCGAGGTCATCGCCGCCACCGCGCCGAGTGCCAGGATGCCCGCGGCCCAATCGGCATGGATGTACTGGAGCGCCACGGCGAGTGGGTCCGGGACGTTGAGCTGGTCCCAGGGGATGATGCCGGTCAGCACCAGGGCGATCGCGATATAGAGGATCGTGCAGACGATCAGCGACGCGATGATCCCGATGGGGATGTCCCGTTGCGGATTCTTCGCTTCTTCAGACGCGGTGCTGACGGCGTCGAAGCCGATGTAGGAGAAGAAGATGATGGCGGCGCCGACGCTGATCCCCTTCAGGCCGTTCGGGGCGAAGGCCGGCGTCGTCCATTGCTCGGGCCGTACGTACTTCAGCCCGACGACCAGGAACAGGCCGATGATGGCGATCTTGATGGCGACCATCAGCGTGTTCACCCACGCCGACTCCTTCGTTCCGGCCACCAGCACGACGGTGATGACCGCGACGATGGCGAGGGCCGGGAGGTTGAAGACGATCGGGATAGGACCCAGGTGCGGAGCCGCGGCAACGAGATCGGGGTTGTGCAGGGCGGTGCGGAGGTCCGTGACGAGCCAGCGCGGCAGCTCGAGGCCCAGCCCGCGGAGCAGCGAATCGAAATAGCCCGCCCAGCCGATCGCCACCGCAACGTTGCCGACCGCATACTCGAGGATCAGGTCCCAGCCGATGATCCAGGCCATGAGCTCGCCCAGGGTGGCGTACGCGTAGGTGTACGCGCTCCCTGAGATCGGGATCATCGCGGCGAACTCGGAATATGTGATGGCGGCGAAGGCGCTGGTCACGCCCGCCAGGATGATCGAGATGACGATGGCGGAACCGGCGCCCACGTGGCCCGAGTCGCCGCTGATCGCCGTGCCGATCGCCGCGAAGATGCCCGCGCCGATGATGGCCCCGATGCCGAGGGCGGTCAGCTGGAGCGGGCCGAGCGAGCGCCGCAGCCCGCCGCCGGCCTCACCGTCGGCGATGCACTGATCGACGGTCTTCCGGGAGAACAGCTGTCCCCTGAACACGGAGCGGTGCCTGCCTTCGGGTTGTGCGACGGTGATCGTTAGGGAATGACGGTCACGCTGGCGATGTACTCGACCCGCCGCCCGTCGCGTGTCGTGGCGGGGTTGAACAGATACCCCATCATCCGCTCGGTGAACTCGCGGCGGTACCCCGCGTCCTTGATCGGCGGCATCACCTCGACGCGCGTGACCCGTCCCTCGGCCGTGACCCAGAACCGGACCTCGTAGCGCCGCCCCCGCGCTTCGCGGGGCGCGCCGGGGGGTGGGAAAATCGTCCACCGCGGCGAGGCGGGGAAAATGTAACCCGTGTCGCCGCCCGAGCCAGAGCCGGAATCAGCGCCCGCGCCGGGGCCCGTGCCCGTTCCCTTGCCGCCGCCCGTGCCCGGGCCCTGCCCCGGTCCGCCACTCGTGCCGGCACCAGGACCCACGGCCGCCGGAGGCGGCACGATGGTCGACAGCGGGAGGGGGGGGGGCACGTCGATCTTCACCGTTTCGGGGAGCGGCATCGCGAGCGTGGGAACGGCGACGGCTGGTGCGGCCGGAATATCCTGCGCCTGGGCCGCCGAAGGCGCGGGCAGCGCAAACCAACTCACGGCGGGCCGCCCGCCCCCTCCCCCGCCCCCGCGCGGGCCCATAGCGCCGCCGCCGCTCTGGAAAAGCGCCGCGCCGCGCCACAGTACGACCACAGCAATCGCCAAGTGGGCGAGCAACGAAAGGGCCGCCGCCCGTCCCCCACCCTCGCGGCGCTCCGGCAGCGGCAGCGCGTAGGCGCTGAATGCCGGACGGGCAGGACGTGAGGTCTCAGTCACGGTCTATACATACACCCGAACGAAACGAGGGGCACGGCTTTCGCCGCGCCCCTCGTCGTTCGCAGTGCGTGATTCCGGTGGTCTTGTCTTAGCGCGCTGGCGCGCCCGCCGCCGGCGCAGGTGGGGTAAACCCGATGACCTGCACGCCGGCCCCGCGGGCGACGTCCATCGCGCGCACGATATCGCCGTACTTCCGGTTCGGCGCCGCCTTGATGAACAGCAGCTTGGCGGGCCGCTGGTCGTAGAGCTCGTGGAACTTCGCGTCCAGCTGCTCAAAAGCAACCGGCTGCCGGTTGATCGCGTACGAACCGTCCGCATTCAGCTCGAGCACGATCTGGTCACTTTGCTGCTGGCGCTGCTTCGGCTGCTGCTTCTGCTCGGGTGGGACTTGTACGTCGAAATCCCGTCGCGACAGCGGCAGGGTAATCATGAAGATGATGAGGAGCACGAGCAGCACGTCGATCATCGGCGTGACGTTGATGTCGGCGCTCAGTCCACTGCCGGAACCGCCGCTTCCTATGGCCATGGACTAGTGCCTTTCCGGATGCGCCGTGCGTTCCTGCTCGGCGATGGCCCCGACGACCCGGACGCCGGCCTTGCGAGCGATCTCGAGGGCGGCCTGCACCCGGCCGAAATCGATCCCTTCATCCGCTTTCAGATACAGGATCTTGTCCACGGTGCGGGCGGCGTACAGCGCCGTGAGCTGGCCCGGCAAGTCCGCGTCGCTGATGTAGCGCGGACCGGTGTACTTCCCGCTCGCGCCCGTGACATCGAGGTAGAACTTGCCGTCCCTATCGATGCCCAGACGGATCTCGCCCTCCTGCTCCTCACGCGACTCTGGGTTCCTGGCGCGCGGGATGGTCGCCTGGAAGCCGGCGGTGATCGCGGGCGTCACAATCATGAAGATGATGAGCAGCACCAACATCACGTCGATCATCGGCGTGACGTTGATGTTGGCCGCGACGACGGCCTCTGCTTTTTTGCCGGTCGACAATGACATGGGTCAGGCTACCCTTTGATCGGGCCGCTGGTCTGCGACGTCTTCTGCGTCTGGAATTCCTTGGTGAAAATCGACCGGCCGAACTCGCTGCCGACGCTCTTGATGAGGTAGTCGATCAGCTCTTTCGACGTATAGGTCATTTCCACGGTCAGGAAGTCGATCTTGGTGGTGAAGTAGTTGTAGAGCCACACCGCCGGAATCGCGACGAGCAGGCCGAACGCTGTGGTGATCAGCGCCTCGGCGACGCCGCCCGTAATCGCGGCCAGGGAGCCGGAGCCGCCCGAGGCGGACATGCCTTGGAACGCCGTGACGATGCCCATCGTGGTGCCGAGCAGGCCGACGAAAGGCGCCGTCGCGCCGGTGGTCGCCAGGATGCCGAGGCCGCGCTTCAACTCGGCGGTGATGATGAGCATCTGGCGCTCGACCGCCCGCTCCGCGGAGTTGATGTCGGCCGCGGTGATCGTCGCCCGGTCACGGAGCAACGGCTTCACTTCGGCGAGCGCCTCGCCCAGCACGCGCGCCACGTGGCTCTTCTTGTTCTTCTCCGCCAGTGCGATGGCCCCGTCCAGCTGCTCTTCCTGCAGGTAGCGGGAGAACTCGGGCGCGAACTTGCGCGTCTCGCGCTGCGACTTCCGCAGGTACAGGAACTTGGCGATGCTGACCGCCCACGACCATGCCGACATGATGAACAGGATCAGCACGATGCCTTTGGCGAACAGCCCCATCGATGCCCATAGTTCAGCGTAACTCATCTTGGCTCCTCGAGTGCGCGCTGCGGGTGATGATTGGACTACCGCTTGATCTTGAAGTCGATCGGCAGATTCACCAGGACCCGGACCGCCCGCCCGTGCACGCGCGCGGGACGGAACAGCGCCCGCATCACGTACTGCTTGGCGGACTGATCAAATCCCGGATTGGGACTCTGGATGATTTTCACCGACGCCGGCTCGGCTCGGCCACTGGTGTCGATGATCGCCTGCACGATCACCCGTCCCTGCACGCCGGCCTGGCGGAGGAGATCGGGGTACTGCAGCGACGGGCCGGAGAGCACCTCGGGCCGCTCCTCCACCACCGACTCCATGAACACCTGATCCGACGACGGCACGATGCCCGTGCCGATGCCGCCTTCGACGCCGGTGCCCGTGTAGTCCTTGGGATCAAAGTGCTGTTGCAGGTTGATCGGCGGGATGTTCGTCGGGATGTCGGTCGGCGCCACGATCGTCTGGAATCCCTTGAGCTGCGGGACCTCCAGGATCGGCGGCTGCTCTTCGGGTTTCTTCTGCTCGTCCTGATTCAGAAAGACCATCGCCGTGTCCAACGTGTTCCCCCCGGACTTCTGACCCGCGGTCAGCGTCGCGATCACGGCGGCCAGCACGACCAGACTGTGCACCGTCAGGGATACGAAACCAAGACCGAAGGCCTTCTTCTTGTTAGCCTTGCGGTTGGATTCGATCAGATGGTCGAACACGTCGTAGCCTCCAGGCTCGTTGGCCTAAGTAATAGTACCTCGCGCGACGAACCCGCTAGTGGGGCGAAGATTACAAAACGATGACAGTCGAGTGAGCCCTCGCAACGTCATTCCCACGGTGTAGCTCCTCGAGTGGACGCCTTGGCGGGCCCACGCACGCGGGACGTCAACCCGGACTGGGAGCCTCGCCGAGGGGCAATGTTACTGTGAACGTCGTCCCCCGCCCTGGCCGGCTCTGGACCTCGATCGTGCCGCCGTGCGCTTCCGCGATCCACTTGCAGATAGCGAGTCCGAGCCCCGTCCCGGGGCGGTCCCCGGTGCGCGTGCGCGCCGAGTCGGCGCGCCAGAAGCGGTCGAAGACATGGGGCAAATCGCCCGGGGCGATCCCGATGCCGGTGTCCGCGACGGCCAGCAACACGCGGCCATCGCTCGCGGCGAGTTGCACCGAAACGTTACCGCCCCGCGGCGTGTACTTCACCGCATTCTCGATCAGGTTGAGCGCGAGCTGACGCACTCGGCTCTGGTCCACGGCCAGCACGACCGGATCGGGCGGCATGCGGATCTCGATGGCGACGCCCGCGTGCTCCGCCAGCAGCTCGCCGGTCTCACCTACTTCCTCGATGATACTCCGCAGATCCACGGGCTCCCGGTGCAGATCGGCGCGGCCTTCGTCCGCGCGGGCCAGCGTCAGCAACGAGTCGAGCAGCTCCGTCATCCGGTTCACCTCCTGCAGCGTCTCCTCCAAGGCGGCGAGGGTCTCCTGCGGGAGGTCCGGCCGGGTAATGGCTCGCTCGACGCCGGCCCGCACGACCGTGAGGGGCGTCTTCAGCTCGTGGCTCGCATCCGCGGTGAAGCGCCGCAGGGCGGCGAAGCTGCGCTCCAGACGCGTCATCATCTGGTTGAGCGTCTCGGCAAGGCGCCCCAGCTCGTCCCGCTCCATCGGCAGCGCGAGGCGCCGGTGCAGGCTCCGGCCGTCGGTGATCTCACGGACCTCCGTGATCATGCGGTCCACCGGCTCGAGGGCCCGTCCCGCGATCCAGCGGCCGACGAGCACCGCCGGCACGATACCGACCACGAAGGCGATGACGATCGTCGAGAGGAGCTGCTCGAGCCGCAGCTCCGCCGACCGCGTATCGGCGCCGGCGAGGATCGCACCGAACTGGCCACCGGCGTCCGGCACGGGGCGCACCACGTAGTGGAGCGTCGGTCCGTTCGGGTTGATGCGGTACTTGCCCGGTAGGTGGCTCGCAGGCTGCGGCGGCGGGGCGGTGAGCGTGCTGACCTGCTCGAACTCCGCAAACGTGAGCGCCCGAGCGTCAGGGGACGCGAACAGCAACCGCCCGTCCCGGCTCGTCACCAGCAGGAAGTCGGGAACGACCTCCAGCACTGCGGCCACGTCGGGCGTCAGCACCGGCCGCCCGGCGGTGTCTTTCTCGACCAGCACGCCGCGCGCCCGGTAGCTCTCGGCGAGAATGCCGGCCGTCAGATCGGCTTCGGATTGGATGCGGCGGTCGAGGTCCTGGTACGTGACGCTGCGCCGCGAGAAGTACAGGACGACGGCGAAGACCGCAACGCTGAGGATGAGCGCGGTGGCGTACCAAATGGTCAACCGCCCGCGAATGCTCTCCACGTTACGCGCGCACCACGTAACCCACGCCGCGCACCGTATGGATCAGCTTGGGCTCGCGGCTCTGATCGATCTTCTTCCGGAGGCGCGTGATCACGACGTCCACGATGTTCGTGCCGGGATCGAAGTGGTAATCCCAGGCGTACTCGGTGATCAGCGTGCGCGACATCACGCGCCCGTGATGCCGCATCAGATACTCGAGGACCGCGTACTCCTTCGGCGTGAGCTCGATCCGTTTGCCGTCGCGCGTCACCTCGCGGCTGCCGGTGTCGAGCGCGAGCCCGGCGACCTTCAGCGTGGGAGGAGCGATTTCCTTCGGCCGGCGGCCGAGCGCTTCGACCCGCGCCAGTAGCTCCTCGAACGCGAACGGCTTGGTGACATAGTCGTCGGCGCCCATCCGCAGCGCCTGCACCTTGAAGTCCACTGCGTCCTGGGCCGTGAGCACGAGCACGGGGAGCCCGACGCCGCGGTCCCGCAGCGTGCGCAGAACGTCGATCCCGGAGAGTTTGGGAAGCCGCAGGTCGAGCACGATGAGGTCGTAGTGCGCGCCTTTCCCGCTCGCCCGGCGCAGTCCCTCGTCGCCGTCCCCGACCAGCTCGGCGTGATACCCGGCCTCGTCCAGCCCGCGCCGGACGTATTCCCCCACCGTCTTGTCGTCTTCGATGACCAGGATCTTCATCCGACCGGAAGGAACACCTTGAAGTTGGTGCCGACGCCCGGCTGCGATTCCACCTCGATACGCCCCCGATGCTCCTCCACGATGCCGTACGCCACCGAGAGGCCGAGCCCCGTCCCCCGTCCCTGTGGCTTCGTCGTGAAGAACGGCTCGAAGATCTTGGGCAGGTCCTCCTGCGGAATCCCGATGCCCGTGTCGATGAACTCGGCCAGGATCTCGTCCGTTCGCTGGGGGTTGAGACGCGTGCGCACCGTGAGTACGCCCCGGGAATTCATCGCATCCATGGCATTGAGCATCAGCGCCATGAAGCACTGCACCAGCCGCTCCGCGTCGGCGGGGAAGGTGGGAAGGCCGGCCGCGAGCTCGCGCTCCACGGTGAGCCATTTGAAGCGGCCGTGATGTTTGAGCAGGAACAGCGTCTGCTCGATCACCGCGTTGATCTCGGTCGTGGTCTTGTGTCCGGTCTTGGGACGCGAGAAGTCGAGCAGGCCGTCCACGATCCGCCGGCAGCGTTGCACCTCCGTGTCGATGATATGGAGGTATTCCTCCTGCGCTTGGCGCTCGCGGGGCGGCAGATCCGCGACGCGCAGGTCGAGCGCCTCGCTGCACGCGAGAATGGTTGCGAGGGGATTGTTGATCTCGTGCATCACGCCCGCTGCGAGCTGCCCGACCGCCGCGAGCTTCTCGCTCTGCGCCAGCCGCTGCTGCGCCTGCCGCCACGCCGTGACGTCCTCGCCGATGGTGATGACGTGCGAGATCTCGTCGTCGCCGTCTAGGCGCATCGGAATCTTCGTAATCCGGTAACTGCGCGCCTCGCCCGTCGCCTGGGAATCCATCTCCATCTGCTGGATCTCGCCGGTCTCGAACACGCGGTCGAATTCCTGCTTGAGCAGCTCCCGCGGCTGCCGGTCGAGGACGTCAAACACCTCGCGCCCCAACGCCTCCTCGCGCGACACGCCCTGCGTGCCCGCCTCGCGCTTGCGGTTCCACGCCCGGATGCGGTAGACGCGGTCGATCACGTACAACCCGACCGGCAGCGAATCGATGATGCGGGCGGCGAAGTTGCGCTGCGCCTCGAGCTCGCGCGTGCGCAGTGCGACTTCCGACGCGAGATCCTGCGATAGCTCGGTCGCGGCAAGCACGGGGGCGAGCATCTGCGCGACGACGACGAGCACGTCGTGCGCCATTCGCTCCTGGCGTCCTTGCGGAATGACAACTTCGAAGCACCCGAGCGCCTCGTCCTCGTGCACGAGCGGCAACCGCAGCAGCGTGCCGCCCGGCACGGCCTCGCGGTGCGGCCCTTCGGCTACCCAGTCGGCGACCGCGGACGTGTATCCCGGGAGCTGCGACTCATCGTCGGGGCTACTGATGGGGACGTAGCGGCCCCCATCCGCGGACCGCAGCCATAGCCGGCAGCGGCGCAGCGCCAGGCCCCGCCGCAGCACGTCGACGACACCCCCCAGCCCGGCTTCGGCGGGCGGACCCGCGGCCAGCACTTTCGCGACTTCGGCGAGAACCTCGAGCCCCGGATGGTCCGAGGTAAGCGTGGGAGCGACCATTGGCCGCTAACCTAGGGACGGTGCTCCCGGCGCGCCAGCGGCGCCTCGACGCGGATGGCCAGGAGGCCCCGCAAGGTGGACTTGCTGCTTCCCAGAAACAGGGTGGGGCCGATCACAAATCCGTAGCGCGGGCCGTCGCCGCTGCCCACCCGCAGGCCCGGAAGCAGCGCGACGGCCGCCCACCGGCCTCCCTGCGGCAACGGTGAATTGGAGGCAAGGTACCCGCTCGCTTCCAGGGTTACGTCGAATCCAATCGCGGTGGCGTTCTGCTCGTCCCCGAGCTGGGCTAGCGATACCGTGCCCGTCCGCGCGGCCAGTGTCGGGGCGAATACGATGCCGCGTGAGCCGCCGAGAATCGCGCGCTCATCGATGAAGGTGCCGACGCGCGCGCCGACGGAAAGCGCGCCCACCAACCCGTTGCCGACGCGGCGCACGTAGCCGATTTCGCCGCCCTCGATCTGCCATCCGCCGCCAAGCGTCGCCGCGAAACCGAAGCTGATCGCGCTGCGCGGCGGTGACTGCGCGGCGAGCGGCGTGGACAAAGCTCCCAGGGCCATCAACATTGATGTCATGGACCGCCGCACGTTCGTTCTCCTGAGTGGAGCGGCTTCCGCCGCGCTGTGGCGTCCGCTACGCAGTCCCGCGCCCGGCGCGCGGACGCCCGCCGTCGGCAGCCTGCGATTCGAGCTCGATGAGCAACGCCGCTGGTCGCTCTGGTACCACGGCGCGGCCCAGCCCGTTCCCCTGCTCCGCAATGCAACGCTCGGCGTCTGGGTCGGCGATACGCTGGCCACGCTCGCGGATCTGGAAGATATCAGCGTAGGAAACCGGCGCCCGCCGGGCGGCGAATCACTGGTCATCCGCGGCCGGGCGCCCGCGTCTCCCGGAGCGGCGGCCCCCGGGGCATGGATCGAAGCCGAATTCGCCGCCTGGGACGCGGGCCCCGGTGCCAGCGCTCAGGGGAGCATCACCGTCGCGGTGTATCCCGATCGCGTGCTCGCGACGATTCGCGGCGTACGCTTCTTCGCGGCGCCGGAGGCGCAGGTGCTGCCCGGAGATGGCCCGCTGCTGGCGCTCGTCAACGGATACCAGTCGTGGAGCTCGTGCCGCGTGGCCACGATGCCCTCCTCCCCCTCCGCCGCAACCGAATTGGCGAGCTACGGAGCGCTCGGCCTGACCCGCCAGGGGCGCGGTCTGGGCATCGTGTTCGACCCCGGCGAGCCGGGCGAAGCCAAAGTCAAACTCGCGTCGGATGTTGGATTGGATGCGGTCAGCGAATGGGTTCCCCCCCGCCCGGTGCGCCCGGATGGCGATTCCGCGACACTGCGGTTGGCCTATCTCTCCGATGGAGACGGGTTGGCCGCGCTCGGCGCCGTCGCGACGCCCTCCTCGTCGGTGGATCGCGAGCGCGTCGCCGCGCTCGCGACGCCGACCGGGTGGTGTTCCTGGTACGAGCTGGGCGCCGACGTCACCGAGGCCGACGTGCTCGCGAACCTCGAGTTCTGCGCGGCCCACTTCGGCCGCCGCTCCCTTCGTTACGTGCAAATCGACGATGGCTATCAACGCGCCGCGGGCGACTGGGAGACCAACCCCAAGTTCCCGCACGGGCACCGCTGGCTGACCGATCGCATTCACGCGTCGGGATTCCACGCGGGACTGTGGGTTGCGCCGTTCGCCGTGGCGGAAGGCTCGGGGGTACCGGCCGCCAAGCCCGCGTGGCTGCTCAAGGCCGCCGTGGACGGCGCTCCCGTCGTGGTGGACACGCGCGCGCCCTGGGGCGGCCGGATTTTTGCCCTCGATGGCGCCCACCCGGACGTGCAACAGTGGCTGTACGATTTGGCGCGCCGCGTCGTGCGTGACTGGGGCTACGACTATCTGAAAGCCGATTTCCTGTTTTGGGCGACGGCTGGAGGAGGAGGGGGAGCTGCACACCACGGCGGCCTTACGCAGGCCGAGGCCTATCGGCGTGGCCTCGCCGCAATTCGCGACGGGCTCGGAACCGAAGCGTTCCTGCTCGGCTGTGGCGCGCCGCTGCAGCACGCGGCCGGCCTGGTGAACGGCATGCGGATTGGCGAGGACGTGGGCGCGAGCTGGGGAGGAATCCAGGCGCCGGCGCGGGCAGCTGCGCTGCGCAGCTTCTACCACCGGTCCGTGTGGCTCAACGATCCCGATTGCCTGATAGTGCGGCCACCGCTCACGCTCGATGAAGCGCGCGTCTGGGCGTCGATCGTCGCCGTGTCCGGCGGCATGAACATCCTGTCCGACAATCTCCCCAAGCTCCCGGCTGAGCGGCTGCCACTGCTCCAGAAAACGCTCCCGGTCGCCGCAGCGGCGGGCCGGCCGGTGGGAACGCAGGTCGAAGAGAACGAAATCGCACCGGGGATCGTCGCGGGCGACACCGTCGTCCACTTTCGGGGTCCGTGGCGATTCCGCACCGGCGATGACCCGCGCTATGCCGCCCGTGAGTATGACGACGAAGCGTGGGAGACCATCGCCGTCCCGCAAACCTGGGAGCAAGCCGGGCATCCGGATTATGATGGCGAGGCGTGGTATCGGACCCGATTTACGTTGCCGGCGACACACGACACCCGCCAGCCCGTGTGGCTCGAGCTAGGGAAGGTAGACGACGTTGACGAGACCTTCGTAAACGGTGTGAAGGTCGGCGCCACGAGCGGCTGGCGCGCGTATCGCCGCTATGCCGTGCCGGCCAGCGCCCTCAACTGGGGCGGCGAGAACGTGCTGGCCGTCCACGTGACCGACACCGGCGGCCCCGGAGGAATGTGGAGCGTCCGCCGCGACCGGCCCGCGGCGACCTGGTTGGTCGAAGGCGCGTCGCGCTGGTGGACGGTCGTCCTCGTGAACTGGGAAGACGAGCCCCAAGCCGTGTCGCAGAGCCTCGCGCCACTGGGGATTCCGGGATCCCGGTTTGGCGCCTATGACGTCTGGGCCGAACGTCCCCTCGCCGACGTGCAACAGACGCTCGCCGCAACCATCGCGCCTCACAGCACGCTGACGGTCGCGCTCCGGGCAGCCGCGGCGCGGCCACAGGTGATCGGCACGACCCGGCACGTCATCCAAGGAGCCATCGACATCGGAGAGGAGCGGTGGGACACCGCGACCCGCACGCTCAACGTGAAGTCCGTCAACCTGGACGGCCGGCCCTACGCGGTCACCGTCGCGGTGCCGCGGGGACTCCGCCCCGGAGCATGCAAGACCGACGTCCCCTGCACGGTGAAACAGTTGGAAAGTGGACACTTGGTGATCGAGTGGGCGGCGGGCAACGCAAATGACCTGAGTTGGAGTATGAGCTTCAGGGGGGCACAGGCTACCAGACGCTGATGATTACCTGGGCCCGGTGACCTCCAAGCCCTGCATCAAATAGCGTTGGGCCAACAAGCAGACGACGATCAATGGGAGCGTGATGGTCACGGCCGCGGCCATCTGGTAGGGCCAGTTCGTGCCGTACAGCGTATGAAAGTTGGCGAGCCCCACCTCGACCACCTGCATCTGCGCCGACCGGGTCACGATGAGCGGCCACAGGAAGCTCCTCCACTGATCCATGAACGCGAGCACGGCCAGCGCCGCGACGCCCGGCTTCGCAAGCGGCAGCATGACGCGCCAGAACAGCGTCCACTCCCCTGCCCCATCGAGGCGCGCGGCGTCCTCCACGTCCCGCGGCAGCGTGAGGAAGAACTGACGCATGAGGAAGATGCCCCACACCGACACGAGCTCGGTTGAGATGAGACCCGTGTAGGTATCCACCCACCCCAGCGCCTCGATCAGCATGAACCGCGGAATCAGGAGCACGATCGCGGGAACCGTCAGCACGGCCAGAAACGCCACGAAGACGCGGTCGCGTCCCGGGAAGCGCATCCGCGCGAACGCGTAGCCCGCCGCGGCGCTGGTGAGTACCTGCCCAACCATGACGCAACCCGCCAGGATCGCGCTGTTTACGAACACGGGCGCGAATGGCAACGCCTCCAGCGCCGCGGCATAGTTTCCGGTATGAAGTGCGTCGGGCAGGAGCGGCGGCGGCCACCGCAGCAGCTCAGTCTCATCCATGAGGGAGACCGACACCATATAGAGGAAGGGCGCGACCATGGCGAGCGCCAGCACGCTGAGGATCGTGGCGCCGAGCCAGCGGCGGCTACGCATGCTCCACCTGCTTTCCCAGCAGTCTCACCTGCGTCACCGTGAGGACCAGCAGCAGGAGAAAGAAAAGCAGCGAGAGCGCGCCGGCAGCGCCGAACTCCTGTGACCCCCACGCCGTCTGATAGACCCGGTGGACGAGAACCTCGGTGGAGTGGTCCGGGAGCGGGCCCCCGCGCGTGAGCACGTAGACATAAGTGAAGACCTGGAAGGCGCTGATGATCCCGGTCGCCAGCACGAACAGCGTGACAGGACGCAACAGTGGGAACGTGATCCGCCAGAACCGCTGCCAGGCACTCGCGCCATCAATCCGTGCCGCATCGAGATATGCCTGCGGGATTCTCTGCAGCCCCGCCAGGAACACCACCATCTGGCCCCCGACATGCGCCCACAGAGACAGGAGCATCAGCGCCAGCAACGCGGTCGTGGGGCTGCTGAGCCAATCGGTCGTGCCAAGGCCGAGGGACCCCGATTGGTAGATCCGCTGCCACACGAGCCCGACCGCCACAACCGACAGGACATACGGCAGGAGGAACGCGGTCCGCAGCAAACCCAACCCCCATCCCCGGCACCACGCCCTCAACGCGACCGCCACCGCGAGCGCGAGGGCCACCGACACCGGGACGTACAGGGAATAGAGCGCCGTATTGCGCAGGGCGATCCACGTCAGCGGATCGCGCAGCGCCGCCGCGAAGTTCGTCAGTCCGACAAACGGTCGGACAGGTTCGACCGATCCCCGTCCCCAGCGATGCACCGACAAATAGATCGCGAACAGCACCGGCGCTAATGAAAAGACCGCCAGGTGCAGTCCCGCCGGCGCCAGGAATCCCCAGGCGATCGTCGTCTCCCGCCGCTGCCGCCGGGGCGTGCGCTCCGCCCAGCGCAGACCAAGAATCGCGACCGGCCCCAACAAGGCGCAGGCGAGGAGCACGAAGAGCCAGCCGGTAGTGTAGGCTTCGGCCGCGACGGTGCGTAACTCGAGCCACCGGCCCGGCCCGATCAACACAGACACGACGGCGCGTCGTTTGCCGTCGACGTCCACGCGCCGCGGCGCCGACTCGCCCGGCTCCCCCGGCAGCAGCTCCGCGTCTCGGACCAGGCCGGTGAGATCCTCGATCGCGACGCGGGAACGCGGCGGAGGGAGCCGCGTCGCCGCTTCCTGCAACAACCGGCGCGTGTCGGTGAGCCAGCGATCGGTGCTGCGCCGCGCGGCGCTGCGCACGTCCGCGTAGGCCGCCACCGCGAGCAGCAGCGCCGCCGCGACGTAGCCTCCGCGACGCAACGAGCGCTGCCGGAACGCGATCGCCGCCGCCCCACCCACGGCGACGAGCGCGGCGGGCAGCGCGAAGCCCATGCCACCCGGCAGTGGGCCACGGGGCACCGATCGGGGGCGGACCGCAACGGCACCGACGACCTCCCGACCGCCGCGGTCCCGCAGTGCCACGAGGGCGACGCCGTTCCGCCACCTTCCGCCCTCGCGCGCGAGCCGCTCCAGATCGTCAGGGGCCAGCGGCGGCGCCGTCGCATCCGCGAGCGGCGCCGTCCCATAATAGACCTCCACCTCCGACGTCCAACCCGGCAATGTGCGCAGCGCCCGGGCCAACGTGAGCATTTGCGGGAGGTAGTACTCGGCAGAACCGCGCGCCGGTGGCGGAGGCTGCTGGGGAGGCCCGGCGGGTCGGGCCGGCCGGGCCCGGCGGGTCGGCCGGGCGCGCCGGGGGGGCGGAGGCGCGGGGGGAGGGGGCGTGACTGCGGCCAGATAGGCGGCCGTCGTCGCGGCCATGCGGAAGGCGAACGCCCGCTCGTAGCGGCTTTCGGCCCAGCGCGCGACGCCCAGCGTCACGGCCGCCGCCACCACGGCCGCCGTCGTGGCGGCGGCGGCCCAGCCGCGCCAGCTCACGCGAGCGGCGCCCCCGCCGCGTCGAACAAGTACAAACGCCGTCGATCGACCTTCACACCGACGCGCGTGCCCACGCGTACGTCTAGAAATCCGGGCAGACGCGCGACGAGTCCCTGGCCTCCTGCGTTCAAATGGACGAGCGTCTCGCTGCCCAGCGGCTCGACGATCAACACGTCGGCATTGCCGACCCCCTTATCAACCGCGCACAGGCCGACGTGCTCGGGGCGAACGCCGAGCTGCAGCTCGCCCTCATACGTGGACAACTCGACGGGCACGGCGAGGCTTCCCACCTCGATGACCCTTTCCCCTTCCGCCGTCCCCCTTCCCCGCCCCTGAAGCACGTTCATGCCCGGCGTGCCGACGAACCGGGCGACGATGACATCGGCCGGGTGCTCGTAGACTTCGGCGGGGGTGCCGACCTGGCGGAGTCGTCCTTCGTGCAGGACCCCGATCCGCTGGCCGATCGTCATCGCTTCGGTTTGGTCGTGGGTGACGTAGATCATCGTGGCGCCCAGGCTGCGATGCAGCGCGAGCAGCTCGGCACGCAGCTCGATGCGGAGCTTCGCGTCGAGCGAGGAGAGCGGCTCGTCAAAGAGGAATGCCTGCGGCCCCCGGACGATCGCCCGGCCGAGCGCCGCGCGCTGCCGTTGGCCCGCGGAGAGCTGATCGGGCCGGCGGTCGAGCACGTCCCCAAGGCCGAGACGCGCGGCGGTCTCGGCCACGCGTCGGGCGATCTGCGCGTCCGCCACACCCCGCATTTCCAACGGGAACGCGATGTTGTCGCGGATGCTCAGATGGGGATAAAGGGCGTGGTTCTGAAACACCATCGCCACGTCCCGCTCCGCTGGGGGCGTGTGGGTGACGACCCGCTCGCCGATCAGCACGTCGCCCGCCGTGGGCTCGTCCAGACCGGCGATGCACCGCAGCACCGTCGTCTTGCCGGATCCCGACGGGCCAAGCAGGACCAGGAGCTCCCCGTCCCGCACGTCGAGGGAGAGCTGATGCAAGGCTTGCGACCCGTCGTCGAAGACCTTCGACAGGCCGCGCAGCGTAACGGACGCCACGGGCTAGCCCGTTAGGCCGATAACACCCACCGCACCAGCGCGTAGGTCGCGGCCCAGACGACGAACCCGGTCGTGATCACTGCCGGGATCTTCTCGATCGGCTTCGTGGTCGGCCCCGTCGTCGCCCTGAGGGCGTTGATCTCGAGCAGCGCGACCAGGATGATGATCCCCGTCCAGTAGGCGGTGTGGTTGCCGGTCACGTTGGGCGTGAAATGCGTCGCGGCGCCCATGAAGAACAGCATCGGAATCGAGAACACCACATTTGTGCGGGACACGAGGAACGCCCGGCGGCCGGCCGCTGCCGCCGCGGGATTCGCTTGTCCACCGGACGCGGCCGACACCGCGGACGCGATCACGACTTGCTGTTTCGGCCAGATCACGAGCACCACATTGAGGAACATCACCGTGCCGAACAGCGCACCCGTCAGAATCGTGATCGCCCATGGGCTCGACCACGCCGCGGCGCCTTCCGGCGACTCGCCCAGCCGCTTCGCGATGATCAGCGCGCCCGTCGCGAACGTCGCGAACGCGCCCCCGCGGAACCAGCGCAGCGCGCGCGGCACCAGCTTCTGCGTGGCGGCGCTCTTCGTGGCCGGATCCGCCTCGGCGAAGAAAGGGCCCTGCACGAAGTTGAAGTAGTAGAGCAAGCCGATCCACGTGATGCCGGCCATGTAATGCAGCCAGCGCAGGAGAAACTCCGCCACGAGAGCCTCCGGAAGTGGGAAGGGACAACGTTCCGCGGAGCAAGATATGCCTCGGGCTTAACCCTGCAAGCGGAACCGTTTTTCGCGCCGTGGGGTTTGACAAGCACACCATGCAAGGAATACGGCAATGGCACACGTCAAAGAGCATCGAGCGGCCGCGGCCGGGAGCGAGACGCGACACGTCCTACCTCCGCTCCCCTACGATTTCGCAGCTCTCGAGCCCCACATCGACGCACAGACAATGCAGATCCACCACGGCAAGCACCATCAAGCCTACGTCACGAACCTCAACAACGCGCTCGGCAAGCATCCCGAGCTGTTGACGAAGAGCCTCGAAGAGCTCCTGCGCGACATCAAGTCAGTCCCCGAAGACATTCGCACGACGGTTCGCAACAACGGCGGCGGCCACCACAACCATTCGTTGTTCTGGACGATTATGGCCCCCCC
>DATNMO010000034.1:0-39911 GCA_035602245.1 Gemmatimonadales bacterium | reverse complement strand
CCCCCCCCCCCCCGCCCATCAGGTACCCATATCCCAGGAGGCGAGGTATTTGCGCTGCGCCGCGGTGAGAGTGTCGATCGCCACGCCCATCGCCTGCAGCTTGAGCCGCGCAATCTCCTTGTCGAGCTCCGCCGGAATGCGGTGCACGTCCTTCGACAGGGTCTTGGCGTGCCGCACGACGTGCTCGGCGGCGAGCGCCTGGTTCGCGAACGACATGTCCATCACACTGGCGGGATGGCCCTCGGCGGCGGCCAGATTGATCAGCCGCCCGTCGGCCAGCACGAACAGCTTCTTGCCGCCGATCCGCCACTCGTCCACGAACTCGCGGACCGCGACGGGCCCTGTGGCCTCTTTTTTCAAGGATTCCAGATCGATTTCCACGTTGAAATGCCCCGAGTTCGCGAGCACCGCGCCGTCCTTCATCGCTCGCATGTGCTCCACCCGGATGACCTCGACATTGCCCGTCAGCGTCACGAACAGGTCGCCCACGGAAGCGGCGTCTGCCATGGGGACCACCCGGTAACCGTCCATCTGGGCTTCCAGCGCCTTCATCGGATCGATTTCGGTGACCAGGACGTTGGCGCCGGCACCCCGCGCTCGCAGCGCGAAGCCGCGCCCGCACCACCCATACCCCGCCACCACGACCGTGCTCCCGGCGATCAGCATGTTCGTTGCGCGGATAATGCCGTCGAGCGTCGACTGCCCCGTGCCGTAGCGGTTGTCGAAGAGATGCTTGGTCTCGGAATCGTTGACGGCGATGACCGGGAATTGCAGCACGCCGTCTTTCGCCATCGCTTTGAGGCGGATCACGCCGGTCGTCGTCTCTTCCGTCGATCCGGCCACGCCGGCGACGAGCACCTTGCGCTCGGCCGCGGACAGCGTCTCCACCCATTTGCGGACCGGGGGCGCCAGATCGTCGAGGCGGTTCAACGCGATCATGTGCAGCGCCCCGACCAGGTCGGCCCCGTCGTCCATCGTGATGTCCGGGCGAAGGGCAAGCACCGCGCGAATGTGGTCGTAGTACGTCGCGTGGTCCTCGCCTTTGATCGCGAACACCTTGATCCCGTAGTCGCGCACCAGGTGCGCCGCCACGTCGTCCTGAGTCGAGAGCGGGTTCGAGGCGCACAGGGCCACGTCGGCGCCGCCCGCCTGTAGCGCCACGGCGAGGTTCGCCGTCTCGGTGGTGACATGGAGGCAGGCGGCGAGGCGTTTGCCGGCGAGCGGCCGCTCGCGGGCGAAGCGCTCCTTGAGCTGCCGCAGCACAGGCATCGAGCGCTCCGCCCACTCGGTGCGGCGTCGCCCTTCGTCGGCGAGCCCGATGTCCTTGATGTCGTGGGCTGTCTTGGCAGCCGGAGCGGTCGTCTTCATGGCGCGATCAGACATTGGCTTTGCGGGAAGTGCGGGACGCCCGCTCGGCCGCGACCTTCAGCTCCTCGACGCGGTCGGCGTGCTCCCAGGTGAAGAGTTCGACATCGCGGTCGCCGACGCGGCGCCGCTCGGGCGCGCGGCCGAAATGTCCGTACGCCGCGGTCGGCCGATAAATGGGATTGCGAAGGTTCAGGGCTTGGATGATGCCTTTAGGAGTCAAGTCAAACACGCCCCGCACGGCGGCCTCCAGCGCCTCCTGGGGCACAGTGCCGGTCCCGAACGTCTCGACCATGACGGACACCGGCTCGGCGACCCCAATGGCATAGGCGACCTGCACCTCGCAACGCTGCGCCAACCCCGCAGCCACGATGTTCTTCGCGACCCAGCGCATCGCATACGTGGCGGAGCGGTCCACCTTCGAGGGATCCTTGCCGCTGAACGCCCCGCCGCCGTGGCGCGCCATACCGCCGTAGCTGTCCACGATGATCTTGCGCCCCGTCAGCCCGGCGTCGCCTTGCGGGCCGCCGACCACAAACCGGCCGGTGGGGTTCACGAGGACGTCTCGGTCAGGCACATCGAAGCCGGCCTCGCGAACGACCGGCCGCACCACGTATTCGATAATGCCGGCGCGCAACTCGGCGTTGTCCACCAACTCGGAATGCTGGGCGGAGACGACGACTTTGCTGATGCCGACGGGCTTCGAGCCCTCGTACGCGATGCTGACCTGTGTCTTGCCGTCGGGGCGCAGCCATGCGAGGTCGCCGGACTTGCGGACGGCGGCCAGCCGTTCGGCGAGGCGGTGCGCCAGCACGATCGGCAGCGGCATGAGCGACGGCGTCTCGTCTGTCGCGTATCCGAACATCATCCCCTGGTCGCCCGCCCCACCGGTGTCCACGCCCATCGCGATGTCCGCGGACTGGCGGTCGATGGTTGTGAGGACCGCGCACGTTTGCGCGTCGAACCCGAAGTTGGCGTCGGTATAGCCGATGGATGTGATCGTGCCGCGCACGATGTCGGGGATGTGCACATAGGTGGAGGTCGTGATTTCACCCGCCACGACGGCCATGCCGGTCGTCACCAGGGTTTCGCAGGCGACCCGGGCCCCGGGATCCTTCGAAAGGATGGCGTCGAGGATCGCGTCGGAGATCTGATCCGCGATCTTGTCGGGATGGCCTTCCGTGACCGACTCGGAAGTGAATACGTGACGATGGGTTGGCATGTGTTGTCCGGTTTTTTTGGTCTAGAGTTTCAAGCTACCCGAGCGCCGCCCGGCGGGCAACCGCGCGTCGGGATCGAGCAGCGTGAGATCCACCGCCTCGGCGAGCGCGAAGCGCAGAATGTCGAGCGCCAGCTCCGCCGAACGCGCCGCGAGCGCCGCGTCGGCGGCGGCGCGGGCTTGCGCGGTGCTGACCTGGCGGATGAGCCATTTAATGAAGGGCAGCGCCGGCGGCGCGACCGAGAGCGTCTCGTAGCCGAGCCCGAGCAGCAGGAATGCGGACAGCGGCTCCGACGCCATCTCGCCGCACACGCTCGCGGGCTTCCCCGCGGCGCGCGCGGCCTCCGCCACGAGCTTCAGGAGCCGCAGCACGCTCGGGTCGTGCGGGTTGAAACGGTCGGCCAGCCGGGCGTTGCCGCGATCGACGACGAGCGTGTACTGCGTGAGGTCGTTCGTCCCCACGCTCAAGAAGTCGCTGACCTCCGCCAGCCGGTCCGCGAGGACTGCCGCCGCCGGCGTCTCGACCATCACGCCCAGGGGGACCGTCTTGGCCGCGACCACCCCGGCTTGCTCGAGGCGGAGGGCTTCTTCGCTCACCATCTCGCGCGTGCGCTCGACCTCGTCGAGCCGCGTGACGAGCGGGATCATGAGGTGGAGGTTTGCGTGCGCCGCCGCCCGCAGCACGGCGCGGATTTGAGTGCGGAACATCTCGGGCTCATCGAGGCACACGCGGATCGCGCGCCAACCCAGAAACGGATTCGCCTCTGCGGCCCCGCGGAATGGCGCCGGGAACTTGTCGCCACCGAGGTCGTATGTCCGGATCACGACCGGATGCCCGGGGAACGCTTCGCCCACGCGCCGATAGTAGGCCGCCTGTTCGTCCTCCGACGGCAGCGTACTGTGGCCCGTGATCAGGAACTCCGTCCGGAGGAGGCCCACGCCCTCCGCGCCGTGCGCCTGCGCGGCCTCGATCTCGTCGGGCAGATCCACATTGCCGCGCAGCGCGACGTGCACGCCATCGAGCGTGAGCGACGGCTGCGCGACCGCTCCCTCGAGGTGCGCGGCGAGATCCCGCCGCCGCGCGTCCGCCCGCTCCGCCTCGGTGACTTCGTCGGGGGTCGGATCGAGCAGCACGGTGCCGCGCGTGCCGTCGAGGATCATCTTGGTCCCGGGGCCGATGCGCGCGATCGCGCCCTGCAATCCGAAGATCGCCGGAATCCCGATCGAATGCGCGAGAATCGCAGCATGGGACGTACGCGTGCCTTCTTCGCTGATCAGTCCGACCACGTGCTCGTGGTCGAGCTGGACGGTCAGTCCCGGCGACAGCTCGCGGGCCACGACGATCGAGGGCTCCGAGATGCCCTCCCACACATCCGCGCCCCCCCGGTGCATCAGGTGCTGGATGACGCGAATCGCGACGCCGGTCACGTCGGCGAGGCGCTCCTTGAGGAGTGGGCTGCCCCCGGCGGTCCACAGGTCGCGCACCTCGAGTGTCTTGAACTCGAAGGCCTTCTCGGCGGTGAGATGGTTCTCCCGAATGAGCTCCGCGACGCCGCCGATGAAGTCCTTGTCGTCGAGCATCAGGATCTGCGCGTCGAAGATGCGCGCTTCATCGACGCCGGCGCGGTCCTCGGCGTGGGCGCGCAGCTCGCTCAGCTGCCGCTTGACGTCCTTGATGGCGGCGCGCAACCGGCGCACTTCCTTCTCGACCTGCGCGCGCGACACCACGCGATGCGGCACTTCCGGGAGCGCCCACCGCACCACAACCGCCGGCCCGACCGCGATGCCGGGCGAGACCCCGATGCCTTTCAGCAGGCGGTCGCTCATGGGGCGTCGTCCGCGTCGTCGTCCAGCTTCAGGTGCATCTCGTGGAATCCGTCGGCCACGAGCGCGAGCAGGGCCGCCATCGCGGCCTCGGCGTCTGCGCCGTCGGTCTTGATGACCAGCGACGACCCGCACTCGGCCGCGAGCGTCATCACGCCCATGATGCTCTTGCCGTTGACAGCGACGTGATCCTTGCGCACCTCGACGTCGGACCGGAAGCGGTTCGCGACCTTCACGAACTCCGCGGCCGGCCGGGCGTGCATCCCCAGCGGATTCACGATGCGGGCTTCGCGCTCGATCACGGCCATAACCATCCCGCCGCAAGCGCGCCCGCGGCGAGCGCGAGCGCCAGCTGCAGGCCGGTGAGCCGCCCGGCGCGCCAGCGCAAGGCGACGTACCCCAGCGCCGCGGTCACGACGACCGACAACCGCGCCCACGCCGGGAACGGCGCGACGAGGTACGTCGCGGTGAGCGGCAGCGCGGCGCCCACCGCGCACGCCATCGCAGGGCCGAGCAGCGTGCCGGCCTTTTGGAGCACGGGGTGATGGAGCGCCACCCCCACCTGAGCGCCGTGTGCCCACCCCGCCTGCAATGCCCACCAGCGCAGCGCCACGTGGCCGACGTTGTACACGATCAGGAACGCGGCGACGGCGACCCAACCGGCGCCGAGGGCGATCGCGACGAGCGTCAGGCCCGAGAGGAACGGCAACCACCCGGCCCACACAAGACGGTCGCCGAGTGAGCCCAGGGGGCCGCACAGGGCATCGCGCAGCCGTTCGACCTGATCGGGCCCGGCGCCATCGTGCTCGGCCCGCGCGGCCGCGCCGACCGCGAGGCCAACGAGATAGGGGTGCGCGTTGAAGAAGTGGGCGCCGCGCGCCACCGCCGGGCGATACCGGCCATCCGCGAGGTCGCGCAGCAGGGGCTCCTCGGCGACGCCGACGCCCACGCCCATCATCCGCTCGTAGTTGTACGAGCCTTGCACCGAGAACAGGCGCAGCAACGCGCGCGCGAGCGCAAATCTCACCGCAGCCATGCGGCCACCACGATCCCACCGCCCAGCCCGGCGGCGAACCACGCGAGGTTTGGTCCCCGGCCCACGAGCCGCAGCGTGCCCGCCGCCCCCGCGGCCAGTGACGACCCAACCACGGCGACGGCAAGCAGCGTGGCGTCGCGCTGCGACACGACACCGGCCAGCAGCGGCCGCGCAATCCACGCGAGGCCCAGGCCCACGGCGGTGACGAGGGCGGCCCGAATCCCGTCGCGCAGCAATGCGCCGACGTGCAGCCGCACCAGCGCCCGCGGGTCGCCCGACTCCAGGGTCGCAGCCGCCGCGTGCACCACCCGCGAGTTGACCCGCCGCAACAGGTGAATCGCGATGCCCCCGATCAAGCCCGTGACGAGGCCCACGAGCGCGCCCAGGCCCAGCCCGAGCACGCCCGACGACGCATGTGCCGTGGTCACCGCGGCGACGGTCGCGGGGCCGTATTCGGGATAGCGCACGGAACCGACGGGGAGGATGTCGTACTGCAACAGCTCGAACACGACGCCGAGCTTGAGTCCCGTCTCGATGTCGCCGAGGATCGCCCCCGCCACCGTCCCGGCGACGAGCGGCCGGGCGATCATCATCTGCGGCAGGCTCACCAGGTCCACGCCGACCAGCGTCCCCCAAACGAGGAGCGCAACCACGATCTCGACGGGCAGGCTCACGTGAACTCCCCAACGGGCACGGCCCGCGCCGAGGGCACGTCCTGGGCGGTGACCTCGACCCCGCGCGCGGCCATCTGGCGCAGCTTGGCCGCTTCGTCATCCGTTAGATAGACAAACCGCAGCCGCTCGGTGCGGCCGGCGCGGTGGTGGATGCCGCCGACGTTGAACCGTTTGATCTGGTTCGCGCACGCCGTCAGCGCGGCCGCGGTGTCGATGTCCCCGACGAGCAGGATGCCGACGCGGGAATCGGCCTCCCATGCGGGCAGCTTCTCCGCCGCGTCGTCCACCGAGGCGAAGATGACCTCGATGTGCGGCGGCACGCCCATCCGGTACAGGTCCTGCTCCCAATCGCTCTGGCGCACTTCGTCGTCCACGAGGACGATGAAGGAGCAATCGAGCGGCTGCCCCCAACCCACGACCACCTGGCCGTGAATGAGGCGGTCGTCGATGCGATAGAGCGCGAGGCTCATGCGGGGGTGACGCGAATAGCCTTGCCGCCCGCGTCGACGGCCCGGCGTGCGGCGTCCGCGGGCGGGACGTCGCGGTGGAAGACGAAGTCGAGCAGCATGGCGAGATTCACGCCCGTGACGACGGCGATGTCGGCGTGCTGCTTGGCGTACCGCGCCGAGCTGGTGAGGCAAGAGCCACCGGGGAGATCAACGAAGAGCACCGCGGGCCCCTGCCCCACCGCCTGGCGCAGCCGTTCGGCCAGTGCGTCGGTGCCGCACCCCTCGTTCGAAACGGGTACGAGCGCGCCCTCGATCCCCGTGATCGCAGACACGGCCGCGACGAGCGCCTGCGCCACCGCAGCGTGCGACACGATCACACCCAACAACGACCCATTCTGACGAGAATCACTCATAGTCCTCCTCCAAGTACTTCTGCAGCTCGCCCTTCTCGCGCATGCGGCGGATGAGCCGTTCGTTGAACGCGTTCGCCGAATCCACGCCGCTGTAGCGCAACAGGTGGTTCATCGCCACGACTTCGCACACCACCGTGAGGTTCTTGCCGGGATTGAGCGGCACGGTCACGAGCGGCAGCGACACGTCGAGGAGCTCCGTCTCCTGTCCATCCAGCCCGGTGCGGTCGTACTCGCGCGTGTTGTCCCAGTCCTCGAGCTGCACGACGACTTCGATGCGCTTCTGCTGGCGCACCGAGCGGATGCCGAACAGCGCGTTGATGTCGATCAGGCCCACCCCGCGGATTTCCATGTAATGGCGGGAGACCTCGTGCCCGCGGCCGATGAGCACGTCGTGGCCGCGCTTGGTGATGTGCACGACATCATCGGCGACGAGCCGGTGGCCCCGCTCGACCAGGTCCAGGACGCACTCGCTCTTCCCGATCCCCGAGCGGCCGCGGAACAGGAGCCCGACGCCGAAGACGTCGGCCAGCGAGCCGTGGACGGTAGTGCGGGGGGCGAAGGCGTCGTCGAGGAACGGCTTCAGGCGGCGATAGAATTCCGCGGTCTTGAGCCGACTGCGGATGATCGCGACGCCCTTCTCGCGCGCCACCGCGATCAGCTCTTCCGGCGCCTGCTGCCCCTTGCTGATGATGACGCACGGCAGGTCGTAGGACAAGAATGTTTCGATGGACTTGCGCCGGGCCTTCGGGTCGAGAGACGCGAGGTAGGTGATCTCCGTCTCGCCGAGAATGTGGAGGCGGTCGCTGCCGACGAAGCGCGCGGTATAGCCCGCGAGCACGAGCCCGGGACTCGAGGCTTCCGGCGAGCGGATTTCGCGGTCGAGGCCGATTTCTCCCGTCAACAGCTCGAGCTGCAGCGGGTCGCCCTTCAGCGCCAGCAGGTGCCGGACTTTGAGCACCGGCGGGGGGGCCGGAGGGGGCGACGCCGAGGAGGTACTCACCGCGCCCCGGGCACCTTAGGGGAGAGCCGGCGCCGCGGACGGGGCGCCTCCTTTTCGTCGAGCAGCTGGCGTTTGACGCGCCCAATCGCCAGGTCCAACGCCGAACGATGATCGGACGCCATCCCCGTCCCCACGTGAATCCGCCCGCGGGGGGCGTGCAGCTGGATTTCCACGCCCGCTTCGCCGTGATCCTCGGTGAAGATCACCTGCGCGTGGTGCGGACGCTTCACGAGCTTGGCGACCTTCTGCACCAGCTCCTTGGCGCGCGCGCGCAATTCGTCGTCGATCTCAACATGCCGGGCGGTCACGGTGATGCGCATGAAATCAGCCTCCTCCTTCGGCGATGACCTGCTGGAGATGTGCCGTCGTGGCGCGCGCGGCCGCCTCCCATGACAGTCCTTCCGCGAAGCTCCGGGCTGCGCGCCCCAACCGCGCCAGGAGGTCCGGATCCGCCGCCAACGCCACCATCCGATCGGCCAGCCCCCGCCAGTCGCCGTGCGGCACGAGGTATCCGGTGACGCCGTGGCGCACCGACTCGCGCAGGCCCGGACTGTCGGACGCGAGCGCCGGTGTGCCGCACGCGGCCGCTTCCACGTTCGTGATGCCCCAGCCTTCTTTGGGACTCGCGAACAAGACGGCCCACGCGCGGCGCAGCAGCCGGCGCTTTTCCTCTTCGGGCACGAAACCGAGGAACCGTACCGCGTCCCCCCCCCCGAGCCCCAGCCTACGCGCCACGCGCTCGAGCCGCGGACGATCGTCTCCCTCTCCGCAGATGTCGAGCGTGATGTCCGATCGTGCTTTCCGGACCTGCGCAAGCGCCCGCAGGGCGAACTCCACTCCTTTATAACGCTTCAAGCGGCCCAGGTACAAGAACGTGGGCCGCTCGGCGCGCGGCGTCTTGGGATCGGGGCAATACCACGTCGCATCGACGCCCGGATGGATGACGACGATCCGCTCCCCGGGCACCCCACGCCGCACCAGGTCGTCCCGCGTGCTCTCGGAAATCGCGTGGAACCCCGCCCCTCGATAGACCCGCGGAATCGCCAGCTCGGCGGCCCAGACCACGGCCGCTACGGGAACGCTCGCTTCGGCGAACGCCGTGGTCCCGAACAGGTGCGGCACGATCGCTACGAACGGTGCCCGGGTGAGGGTGGGCAGGTAGAGCGGCAGCTTGTTGATGTCCTCGACGACGACGTCGTATGCGCGCTCGCTCAGCGCCCGGCGTACGGCGCCACGCGCGCGCAGCGCGAAGCTGTGGCGGCCGCCGACCCGCAGGACGCGCATCCCGTCCAGCTCGACGCGCTCGGCGCATCCGGGCCAGCCGCTCGCGATCAGGTCGATCTCGTGTCCCGATCCCGCGATGCGGCCGAACAGCTCGTGCAGATGGATTTCCGCGCCGCCGGCGTGGGGATTCTGGCGGTCGTTCCAATTGACGAGCAGGATCTTCACAGCGCGCCCGTCTCACGAGCCACCGCGTCGAGGATGCCGTTGACGAACGCGGGCGCCTTCGCGCCCGCGAACCAATGGGCAAGCTTCACTGCTTCGTCAATCACCACGCGCGAGGGCGTCACCGCCTCATCGAGCTCGGCCAGGGCCAGCCGCAGGATGTTGCGCTCGACGACCCCGACGCGCTCGAGCCGCCAGTGTTCGGCCGCTTCCTTGACGCGGCGGTCGTACTCCGGGCGCCCGGCCACCGCCCGAGCCGCGAGGTCGGCGCCGCGGTCGTAGCCGTCGGGGGCGCCGCCGTAGATCACTGCGACACGGGCGACGACCGTCTCGATGGAGGGTTCGCCCGAGAGTTCCCACGCGTAGAGGAGCTGGAGGGCGCGCGCCCGCGCCTTAGTCTCGGGGCGTTGCACGGAGCTGGTCGATCGCGTCGGCGGTCTGGAGCGCCGCCTCGGCGGCGTCGGCGCCTTTATTGCCGACGACACCGCCGGCCCGCGCCAGCGCCTGAATCTCGGTCTCGGTGGTCAGGACCCCGAAACCGATCGCGATTTGATGCGCGAGCGCCACGTTGCCCAGTCCCCGCGCTGCCTCGCCGGCCACGTACTCGAAGTGGGCGGTCTCGCCGCGGATCACGCACCCAAGCGCCACAATGGCCGCGTAGCGCTCGCTCGCGGCCGCGACTTCCGCCGCCACCGGCAGCTCGAACGCCCCGGGGACCCACACCACGTCCACCTGCGCGTCCGAGACGCCGGCCTTGCGCAGGCTCTCCCGCGCGCCCGCGAGCAGGCGGGTGGTCACATTCTCATGGAAGCGGCTGACGATGACCGCCACGCGGCGCTGGCGGTTGGGGGGGGACGAGCGCGCAGCCACGTCAGTGGGTGAGGAAGTGGCCGAGCTTGTCCCGCTTCACGTCGAGATAGGCCCGATTCTCATCCGACGGCGCCGGCACGATGGGCAGCCGCTCGACGATTTCGAGCCCGTACCCCTCCAATCCGACCAGCTTCATCGGATTGTTGGTCAGCACGCGGATCGACGACAGGCCCAGATCGAGCAGGATCTGCGCGCCGATGCCGTAGTTCCGGAGGTCGGGCTTGAACCCGAGCTTCTCGTTCGCCTCGACGGTGTCATGCCCCGCGTCCTGCAGCTCGTAGGCCTTGAGCTTGTTGAGGAGCCCGATGCCCCGCCCTTCCTGATCGAGGTAGACAACGGCGCCGGCGCCTTCCGCCGTGATCATCCGCATCGCGCTATGTAGCTGCCAGCCGCAGTCGCAGCGCGCCGAGCCGAACACGTCGCCAGTGAGGCACTTGGAGTGCATCCGCACCAGCACGCGCTGCTTGCCTGCCACCTCGCCGTGCACCAGGGCGATGTGCTCAGCCGCGTCCACGTCGTTCTTGTAGCCGATGATGCGGAATTCGCCGAACGGCGTCGGCAGCCGCGCTTCGGCGACACGATGCACCAGCCGCTCGTGCGCCAGCCGGTAAGCGACGAGCTGTGCGACAGTGATGAACGTGAGGCCGTGCTGCTCGGCGAACCGCTCGAGGTCGGCGCGGCGTGCCATCGAGCCGTCGGGATTCAGGATTTCGCAGATGACGCCGGCGGGGTAGAGCCCAGCCAACCGCGCCAGATCGACGCTGGCCTCGGTCTGGCCGACGCGCTGCAGCACGCCGCCGGGCCGGGCGCGCAGCGGGAAGACGTGACCGGGCCGGCGCAGGTCGCCCGGCACGGTGGCCGGGTCGATTGCCACGCGGATCGTGGCGGCGCGGTCGGCGGCCGAGATGCCCGTCGTCACGCCAAAGCGCGCGGCGGCGTCGATACTGATGGTGAACGCCGTCTCGTGCGATTCAGAGTTGTGCTCCGTCATCTGGGGCAGGCCGAGCGCCTGGCAGCGCGATGGCGTGAGCGGGACGCAGATGAGCCCGCGCGCGTGCGTCGCCATGAAATTGATCATCGCGGGGGTGACCTTCTCGGCTGCGCCGACCAGGTCGCCCTCGTTCTCGCGGCGCTCGTCATCGGCCACGATGACGAGCCTGCCCGCGCGGATGTCCGCGATCGCCTGCTCTACTTTTCCGAACGACATATCTGCCTCACATATTTGCCCAGGACATCCGCCTCGACGTGCACCCGCTCGCCGGCGGCGACCTGTCCCAACGTCGTATGCGCCCGCGTGAACGGCACGAGCGACACCTGGATCACGCCCGGCGACGACAGCGCGTTGACCGTCAAACTCACGCCATCGACTGTGATGGCGCCATGGAGGATCGTCACCGCCGCGACGTCGGCCGGGACCGCGAGATCGAGCAGCCGGGCGTCGCCGGCCTCGGCCACGCGAACGACGGTCGCCACGCCATCCACGTGCCCCTGGACGAAATGGCCGCCCAGCCGGCCCGTCGCCCGCAAGGCGCGCTCCAGATTGACCGTGCGCCCCTTCTTCCATTCACCGATCAGCGTGCGCCCCAGCGTCGTGACGACGGCATGGACGCTGAAGCCACCCTTCACAACTCGTTCGACCGTGAGGCACGCGCCGTTTACGGCGATGCTCTCACCCTTCTTCACGCCTTTGTAGGACGCCTTTATACGCAGCTCCACGCCGTTGTTCAGCGCAACGGAGTCCACGCGTCCCACCGCATCTACGATTCCGGTAAACATAGCCGCCGATCCAATACCAATAATGTATCAGACCCCAATGGCCGGCGCTCCACGACGACCCAACGCGGCGCTTCGGCGAGCGGAGCGGCGGGAACGCCCGGGAATGCCGGAACGGCGCCTTCGCCGAGCCACACGGGGGCCTGGACCCAGTACAGCCGGTCCACGAGTCCATCCGCGAGGAGTTTGGCGCCGAGCGCCCCTCCCCCTTCACATAACAACGACTGGATCCCGGCGAGGCGCAGTTGGGCGAATGCCTGCGCGAGGGTCTCGGGCCGGAAGACGCGGACCCCGTTGCCTTCGAGCACCGAAACGTTCGCCGCCGGCGCTTCGGGCGAGGCGACGACCCACGTGGGCACCTCGCGCGCCGTTTGCACGATGGACACGCCCGAATTCAGCATCGCGCGGCGGTCGAACACAATCCGGACGGGCGGCTTGCGGGGCGTGATGCCGCCGCGGGCGGTGAGCTGGGGATTGTCGGTGAGGGCCGTGGTGCCGCCGACCCCGATTGCGTCAAATCCGGCGCGGAGCCAGTGCACATGCTCCCGGGCCTCGGGCCCGGAGATCCACTGCGAGCTGCCGCGCGCGTCGGCGATGCGACCGTCAATGGAGGTCGCGAGCTTCAGCGCGACGAAGGGCCGCTCGGTCTGGAGCCGGGTGGTGAGGAATGGCGCATTCTGCGCCGCGGCTTCTTCCGCGAGCAGGCCGATGTGCGTCTCGATTCCGGCCCGCTTCAGGATCTCGACACCGCCCCCCGCGTCCTGATCGGGATCGCGCATCGCGGCAACGACACGGCGAAGTCCGGCGGCACGGATCGCGTCCGTGCACGGCGGGGTCTTCCCCTGATGCGCACACGGCTCGAGGGTGACGACCATGGTGGCGCCGCGCGCTTTCTCGCCGGCCGCGCGCAGCGCGTTCACCTCCGCGTGCGGACCCCCAAACTCGGCGTGCCAACCCTCGCCGACCACCTCGTCACCGCGCAGCATCACAGCGCCCACCAGCGGATTCGGGGAGACGCGCCCCCACCCCCGCCATGCCAGCTCCAGCGCGCGGCGCATGGCATCCCGCTCATTATCTCTCTTCAAATCGCACGACCGGCTTGCCGGCCCCTTTGCCGCCGCGGACCTCCCCGATGATCCACGCCGGCACCTTGACGCGCTCAGCGGCCTCCACAATGGCATCCACGTCGTCCCGCGCCGCGACCGCGATCATCCCGATCCCCAGGTTGAATACGCGCCGCATCTCTTCCCGCGCGACCTGCCCGGCCCGCATCAGCACGCGGAACAGCGGCGGCCACGGCCAGCTGCCCGCGTCCACGACCGCTTCGGATCCCGGCGGCAGGACCCGCATGAGATTCCCCGGAATCCCGCCGCCGGTGATGTGCGCCAGGGCATGCAGGCTGCCGAAGACTGGTCTCACGGCGGCCGCGTAGCTGCGGTGCACAGCCAGCAGCACCTGGCCGACGGTTTGCTCGGTCTCGGGGAACGGATCGTCGATCCCGAGCTTCATCCACTCGAACACGATTTTCCGCGCCAACGTGTAGCCGTTGGTGTGGAGCCCGGTGGACGCATAGCCGATCAGCGCGTCCCCAGGGCGCACGCGGTCGCCGTGCAGCGCGTTCTCTTCCTCCACGACACCGACAATCGTGCCGGCGAGATCGTAGTGGCCCGGCTGGTAGAGGTCCGGCAGCTCTGCGGTCTCGCCGCCGACAAGCGTCATGTCGTGGGCGCGGCAGGCGCGCGCCACGCCGATCACGATCTGGGCCGCGACGTCGGGGACGAGACTGCCGGTCGCGATGTAGTCGAGGAAGGCGAGCGGCACGGCGCCGTGCACCAGGATGTCGTTCACGCAATGGTTGACGAGGTCTTCACCCACGGTGTCGTGCAAGCCGGCCGTCGCCGCCACGAGCACCTTGGTGCCGACGCCGTCGGTGGACATCACGAGGACCGGCTTCTTGTATCCCTCGGGCACGCGCACCATCCCGCCGAATCCGCCCATCAGCCCCAGGGCGAGCGGGGTGCGGGTGGCGCGCACCAGATCGGCGATGCGGCGCTTCGCTTCCTCGGCGGCATCCAGGCGGACGCCGGCGGCGGCATAACGGTCGCCGGGAGGATGGAGGGGAGTCATTTCTCGTCGTCCAGGGAGAAGTGCACCAGGTCGCGGAACGCCTTCACGCGCGCTTGCACCTCGGGAAGCGTCACCTGCTCGAGGCGCTGGACGCCGAACGCTTCCACCGCGAGCGATCCGAGGGCCGACCCGTACACCATCGCGCGGCGAAGGTTGGGAAACGAGTGATCGCTGGTGCGCGCGATGTAGGCCATGAAGCCGCCGGCGAACGCGTCTCCCGCCCCGGTGGGATCGAACACTTCCTGGAGCGGATGGGCCGGGACCTTGAAGATCGTGTCCTTATCCACGAGCAGCGCGCCGTGCTCGCCCTGCTTGATGACGGCCATCTTGGGGCCGCGCGACAGGATCCAGCGCGCCGCGCGGTAGATGTTCCAATCGCCCGATAGCTCGCGCGCCTCGGAGTCATTCACCATCAGGATATCGATGTGGCGCAGCAGCTCGAGCAGCACGTCGCGCTTCAGCTGGATCCAGTAATTCATCGTGTCGCACGCGACGAGCGTCGGCTCCTTCACCTGGTCGAGCACGCTGAGCTGCAGCTCGGGATCGATGTTCCCGAGAAAGACGTAGCGCGCCTTACGAAACTTGTCGGGGATGCGCGGGCGAAACTCCGCGAACACGCCGAGCCGGGTCTCGAGTGTTTCGCGGCTGTTGAGGTCGTAGGAGTAGCGGGCCTTCCAACGGAACGACTCGCCCGGCTTGCGCTCGACGCCGGCCAGGTCCACACCGTGGGCGGCCAGCGCCTTGAGGTGCGCCTCGGGGAAATCGCTGCCCACGACCCCGACGACCTGGACGGGGTGGAGCACCGCGCCCGCCATGGCGAAGAAGACCGCGGCACCGCCGAGCGTGTCTGCCGTCTCGCCGAAGGGCGTGATGACCGAATCGAGCGCGATCGAGCCGACGACGAGCAGACCCACGGCTACATCCGTTCCGGGGCGCGAATCCCCAAGAGAGTGAGACCGTTCGCCAGCACCTGTTGCACCGCCTGCGCGAGCACCAGCCGGGCCGCCTCCTCGGGCTCGCCCAGCACGCGGTACTTGTGATACCACGCATGCGCGATCCGGGCCAGTCCCTCGAGGTATCCCGTGATGCGGTGCGGCTCGTAGGCTGCCGCGGCGCGGCGCACCACCTCGGGGAAGTCGGCCAGCTCCTTCACCAACTCCAGTTCTTCTGGTTGGGTCAGCACGGCCAAATCCACGGCCCCCCCCTCGGCGCGCACCGATTCCGGGTCGCGCGCCGCGACGCGGAAGATCCCGGACATGCGCGCGTGCGCCATCTGGACGTAGAACACCGGGTTGTCCTCGGTTTGGCTCTTGGCGAGGTCCACGTCGAAGACGAACTGCGAGTCGCTGCGCTTCATGAGGAAGAAGTAGCGCGCGGCACCGACCCCCGTCTCCTGGAATAAATCGCGCAGCGACACGAAGTCGCCCGAGCGCTTGGAGAAGCGTACCTCATCCCCGCCCCGCATGACGCGCACGAGCTGCACGATCTCGACGTGGAAAAAGTCGTCGGGAAGCCCTACCGCCCGCAGCGCGGCACGCATCCGCGGAATGTAGCCGTGGTGGTCCGCGCCCCAGATGTCGATCGCCGTCACGAAGCCGCGGTCGTGCTTGTTGCGGTGATAGGCGATGTCGGGCACCAGATACGTGTAGGTACCGTCGCGTTTACGGAGAACGCGGTCCTTGTCGTCGCCGAACGCCGTGGTGCGGAGCCACAGCGCTCCATCTTCTTCGAACGTGTGGCCGTGACGGGTCAGCTCGGCGAGCGTGGCGTCGATCAGGCCCCGCTCGTAGATCTCCGACTCGCGGGATACGACGTCGAAGCGCACCCCGAATTCACGCAGGTCCGCGTCCTGCTCGGCACGCTGCGACAGAATGCCGATCTCGCGGCAGCGGCGCACCCCTTCGTCTTCCGGGAGGTCCGCGAAGCGCTTCCCTTCCTTCGCGAGGATGCCCTCCGCCAGTTCCGTGAGATACTCGCCGTGGTAGCCGCCGTCGGGGATTACGGCGGGACGGCCCGCGAGCTGCTGCACGCGCGCCCAGAGGGACTGCGCCATCTTGTCAATCTGCGTGCCGGCGTCATTGACGTAGAACTCGCGCGTCACTTTCCAGCCGGTCCATTCGAGCAGCGCGGCGACGCCGTCGCCGAGCGCGGCGCCGCGGCCATGGCCGACATGCAGCGGGCCGGTCGGGTTCGCGGACACGAACTCGACGTTGACCTTGGCCCCGCGGCCGACGTCGCTCTTGCCGTAGTTGGCACCGCTCGCGAGGATGGCGGGCAGCACGCCGACCACCTGCGCATCGACGAGGAAGAAGTTGATGAACCCCGGCCCCGCGATTTCGGTCTTCCGCACCAGACCCGGCGGCAGTTCCAGCGCGGCAACGAGCTGCTCGGCAATCGCGCGCGGCTTTTGACCGAGCGTCTTGGCGAGCGTCAAGGCGAGGTTCGTGGCGACGTCGCCGTGTGTGGCGTCGCGGGGACGCTCGAGCACGACCTCGACGCCTGCCGCGCCAAGCTGGGACGCGGCACGTGTCAGCGCCGCGCGGAGTGTGTCATGAGCCTTCACTTGTCGGAGCTTGAGTCTTTCTTCGGTTTCGGCTTCGACTCGGCGGGCTTGTCGACCTTCTCGGTCTTCTCGACCTGCTCGGCCTTCCCGGCCTTATCGGCCTGCTCGCCCTTGCCCGGTTTCTCGCTCGGCCGCTTGTAGTCAGTATGGTAGAAGCCCGAGCCCTTGAAGACGATGCCCGCTCCGCCCGAGATCAGCCGCTCGGCGCGCTTGCCGCAGATCGGACACTTCGCGGTGCGCTTGCTCGTGATGCGGGGGAAGGTTTTCTCAAACAGGTGCCCGTTTGGACACTTGTATTCGTAGGTGGGCATCGCACAACATCTTACCGGGCCCGGCCGGACAGGTCAATCGGCCTTCGGCTTGCGCACGAACTGCAGGGCGCCTGAGGGGCACCTCATCACCTGCGCGGCGACGACATCGGGCGGCTGCAGCTCGGGACGGACCCAGCGCTTCCGCTTGACATCGAAGACATCGGGCAGACCGCCGATGCACACCCCCGAGTGGATGCACGCATCGGGGTCGAACGTGACCGTGATCTCCGGCGCTTCGTACGTCTGGCGGCGCTTCGTCATGATTACCCGAACTCCTCCTATCGCTGGTTGGCGCGATGGTTCCGGAAGATCATAGCTCGTGCGCTGGCGGTTTCCCATCGGGCCCGACCTGGATTTCCGAGCGCTTCCCCTTCGTCGTCACGTGCGCTTCGTACCCGACCAGTTGCTCTTGCTTCGTGATGGACTCGATTTTGGTGATACTGCCCCGGCCCGCGCCCGCCCGGAGGCCCGCCTGCACCGCCGCAGGGAGTGCGCTCAGCTGGACTTGCTCTTCCACTTCAACGACGGCGCCGGTCGAGTCGATCATAATGTCTTTGCTGTGGCCGTTCACCGTCAGCTCGGCTTCATAGAGGGTCTGACCGTTCTCCTGTTCTTGAGCGAAGCCGCGCACCTTCGCCCCCTGGCTCTGCGCCGTCACGGTGCGCGCGACCGCGGGCGGCAGCTGCCTGCGCGTGATCTTCCGTTCCTGAGCCGCGGCCGTGCCCGTGGCGATGAGGGTGGCGAGCACGACGGCGCTCAATCGCAGCATGATCATGGCGTTCCTCCTCTGACGAATCGTTATCGCGGGGTCTTGTTTTAGTCTAGTATTTGCCGGATTTCAGCTTACGGATCATTTCTTCACGTCCACGAGTGCGGCGACGAGCGCCACTAAGGTAGCAGCCTCGAACGGCTTCTCCAGAAAGCGATCAGCCCCGAGCGCGAGAGCGTGCCCTTTGACGTCCATGGCGCCGACACTCTTCGCGCCGGAAATGGCGACAATTCTTGCCTGCGGCCACCGGCGCCGCATGCGATCAATCGTCTGCAGTCCCCCCTGCCCGGGCATGAAGATGTCCACCACGACGACGTCCGTGGGGCTGCGCTCGAAGGTGCTGATCCCCAGGTCACCGCTCGATGCTTGCTGCACGACGTAGCCGGCATGCTCGAGGTGCTTCGCGAGCGATTCTCGGAACGAGACGTCGTCGTCGATGATCAAGACGCGTGGCGGCATCGAATCCAATCTATTGCGCCGCCTAGATCGGATGTAGCCCCCATCGCCCGCGGAACTAATGACAGCGGTCTCGATCGCGCCGGCCACTCACGTCGTCGCTGCGGCGCTGACCGGGCGCACTGAGGAGCAGTCCTCCTCACGTGTGCCCGTCAGCGTTACGGCCTCACACCCCGAACTGGCTCAAGTGGTAATCGAGGTGCTTGTGCTGCAGTACACCCCAGCTTCGCCCTGAGATTTTTCCAAAGACCCGACTTGCGGGCCACTGCGCCGTCGGACTGCGCGCGGAGAAGCGGCGAATCAGATCGCGCAAGCGGGTCACGTCCGCCTGCCAGGTCGTGGGACGCGTGGCCAGAAACTCCGGCGGGCTCCGGCCCTTCCCCTTGGGCCATGGCAGCACGTGGATCATGAGCCAGTTCAGGGGCGCGCGCGCCAGCGGGCCGGTGGGCGGTCCGGCCTCGAGCTCGCCCAGACCTTGGCGCAGCCCGCAGCTGACGTGGCAGACCATCTCGGCCGCGGAGAAGCGGCCCCAGCGCGGCCCGCGATCGGGCGCGAGGCCGTCAATGCGTTGCAGGATTGAATCGCGGGTTTTGGCGTCGAAGAGTGAAGGCATAGAATCAATCCCCGGCGAGCAGCCTGGCCACGCGCAGCTCCGCCCACTCCACTGCACGAGCCTCGATGACATTGCGAACCTGACGCTCTCGGCGGGTCAACGGCGAGCCGCCGGTCTTGACCTCGAGAAAGACGACCCGGCGTACCTGGCCCTCGGCCAGGCCGTCGAAGACGACGAGGTCGACCGGGCTGCCGAGAAACCGCGCGTCCTTGGGATTATAGCCGAAGTCGGGCAGGTAGGGGATCAGCTGTTCGTGCACCTTCCCAGTCGTCACGGCCAGGCTGCGCTGCACCGCGTCTTCCCGGATCGCGGCCGTATAGCGCGCTCTCCACACCAGGAAATACAACCAGGCAATGACAACGCCGATCGCGATGCCGATGAGCAGGTCGAACCGCATAGCGGACATGGAGCTCCGAGGAGGTCCCTCCCCCAATCTACGTTACATTCGGGTCGTGCCTCCCCCCTCTACCCGTCCACTCGCCGCGCCCGGCGAGCGGCTGCGCGTCGCGTGGCGCCGACTCGCCCGTTGGCCGGGCGGCAAGACGCTGTTCAGCCTGCTCGTGGGCCGGATGACCCCCTATTCGGGGACGATCGGCGCTCGGGTGGAGGAGTTGGCGCCGGGCTGGTGCCGTGTGGCCCTGCGCGACCGCCGCCACGTGCGCAATCATCTCGCGTCGGTGCACGCGATGGCGCTCGCCAATCTGGCGGAGCTCACGAGCGGGCTCGCGGTACTCGTGGGGCTGCCACCCGGCGTGCAGGGCATCGTCACCGGGTTTTCGATCTCCTATGAAAAGAAGGCGCGCGGCCGCCTGTTGGCCGAGTGCCGGGTGAGCGGGCTGGAGGTGACCGCCGAGCGGGAGCAAGACGCCGCGGTGACGATCACCGATGCCCAGGGCGACGTCGTGGCGCGAGCCACCGCCCGCTGGCGCCTCCGCCCTCCGCGGGGATGAGCCTGCTCGATACCCCGCTTACCCGGCAGCTCGGCATCGAGGTGCCGCTGATCTGCGGCGCGATGTATCCCTGCTCGAATCCCGAGCTCGTGGCAGCCGTCTCGGCCGCCGGCGGCATCGGGGTGGTCCAGCCGCTGTCCATGATCTACGTCTACGGCCACGACTTCCGCGCAGGCCTGCGCATGATCCGCGGCCTCACGGACAAGCCGATCGGCATGAACGTCCTGATCGAGCGCAGCTCGAAGCTCTACCTCGATCGCATGCGGCGCTGGGTCGATGTCGCGGTCGAGGAGGGCGTGCGGTTCTTCGTCACCTCGCTCGGCAATCCGCGCTGGGTGGTCGAGCGCGTCGCGCCCGCGGGCGGCGTGGTCTACCACGACGTAACGGAGCGGAAGTGGGCCGAGAAGGGACTGGCAGGCGGGGTGCACGGGCTCATCGCGGTGAACGACCGGGCGGGCGGGCACGCCGGGCCGCGGAGCGCCCAGCAGCTCTACGAGGACCTGGCGGATCTCGGCGTTCCCCTCGTGTGCGCGGGCGGGATCGGGGAGGAAGCGGGCTTCGTGGCTGCCCTGCGGATGGGGTACGCCGGAGTCCAGCTCGGCACACGGTTCATTGCGACCAACGAGTGCCGCGCGCACCCCGATTACAAGCAGGCCATCGTCGCGGCGACGGAGGCGGACATCGTGCTCACCGAGCGCGTGACGGGGGTGCCCCTGGCCGTCATCCGTACACCCTATGTCGAGCGGATTGGCACCAAGGCCGGGCCGATCGCCCGGTGGCTGTTGCGCGGCCGGAGGACCAAGCATTGGATGCGCACGATGTACGCCCTGCGCTCGGCGTGGCAGCTGAAGCGCGCCTCGCTGGCGGGTGGCGCCGGCGAGGCGAGCTCGAAGGACTACTGGCAGGCGGGCAAGAGCGTCGCGGGAATCCGGTCGGTCGAGCCGGCCGCGGCGATCGTGCGCCGATTCGCCGCGGCGCTCAGGAACGCTAAGTCCTAGACGGCAGCGTAAAGCGAATCGTGGTCCCGCGACCCTCCTCGCTTTCGGCTTGGACCGTCCCGCCGTGGGCCTCGACAAAAGTCTTGACGATCGCGAGGCCGAGGCCTGTGCTCCCGGCCTTGTCAGGGTCACCCTCGCCCTTCTCGAACACTTTGTCGAGGAGGTCACGCGGTATCCCCGTACCGTTATCGCTCACCCAGCACTCGATCATGCCGTCCGCTTCGTGTTCCTGCGCACCGATGCGGACTTCACCTCGTGGGCTATACTTAATCGCGTTGCCAATGAGGTTTTGGAAGATTCGTTTTAGTAGGCCGGCATCGGCGAACACCACCAGATCATCAGGCACCATATTGACGAGGTGAGTACTCGCGGTTCCTGCTATGAGGTGACTATCCTGAATGAGGGCTTCGACGAGGGGCCAGAGGTCAAAGGAGCGCCGTTCGAGCTTGATGTCGCCTTTTGGTTCAAGGTTACTGTTCTCTTCCAGCACCTTTCCCACTAATGCCTCGAGCCGCTGCACGTTACGGTGAAGCGCTTTGATCATATGGGCACTGTCGACGTTGCCACTCTGCGTTGGGAGCGTCCGCTCTACCACGCTCGCCGCCAGGGAAATGGCCTGGAGGGGAGTGCGGAGATCGTGTGCCACAAAGGCGAGATACTCGTCCCGGCGGCTTTGGAGTTCCGACGCGCGCTGCGTCGCATAGGCCTCTACGGCCAGGCCGATTGCCCCATCCAAAACCCGGTTGAGAATGTGAAAGGCCTTGCCTCCGAGACTTGAGCCATTCGTCTCGGCGAGGTCGTGAACGCACCCGCGCAAGATGTTGTACTCGGCAACCACTTCCCCAATGTCGAAGCCGTCTTGCAGGCGCTGCGCTCCGTGCGCCGGGGCGGTCCCCTCCCGAAGAGCTTCCGCAATCGTCTCATCGGACTTCGCGTCGAGCGCTTCAGCCACCTCCTCGAGCAATGCGGGAATGTGATCGTTGAGGGTTGGGGTATCGAGATGCTGGGCTGAAGGAAGCTCCCTCACTTCCTTGCGCCACCGGGCGAGCAACAGGGCGCGGTCCCGGCGGATGAGCTTAGCGAGTTTGCCGAGCGCGCCCTTGGGGTCTCCGCGGCCTGCCCGCTCGGGGACGCGTTCGCGATTGAAGCGCGCCGCCTCGCCGGCGGGTGTGCCAGATTCGGTGGTTGACATCTTGCGGTCAGTCACAGATGGGAATGATCACGGCAAACCGCAGGGAGGACTATCGGCCAAACGTGTTAGCCATTTGAGCGCCATGGGCGCGGTCGAGCCGGCCGCGGAGATCGTGCGCCGATTCGCCGCGGCGGCGCGGACGCGGTGACGCGGCGTCGCCTCCTCGCCCGTTATCTGGGTTGAAGCACCGGCATGGCGGGTTGGCCGAGTAACTGGCTGATCAGCGTCAGCAGCTCATTGTCATTCCACGGCTTCTGCACAAACGCCTTGGCCCCCGCCTTGAGCGCACGTTCCTTGTTCCCCTGAATGTCCCGGGCCGACACCACGACAATTGGGATCAGACCGAGCTGCGTATTCGTGCGCAGCCTGTCCAAAACGACGAAGCCGTCACCCGCGGGTAGACCAAGATCGAGAATGATCAGATCCGGCTGTTGCTTACGAGCTTCGCTTACCGCGGAGATCGAATCGGCGGCGAAGAACGTGTCGTAATGGTAGGCCGTGAGAAGGACCTTGTACCCGAGACGCACGTCGGCGTCATCCTCAACGATGAGAATTTTTTGTTTGCTCATGATGCAACCTCGGACATGACTCGAGAGTTGATCGAGTCTTCGAGACGGGTAGCCATACTGGTCACGATCGTTTCCACGGATGCACCCGCATCTCGGGGAAGGGGTGGCAGCATGCTGAAGGAAACCGCAAGAGTCGCGCCCGAATGCTGCAGGCGGGGAAGCCGCTGAAATTGGTCACGAATTCTGTTGACGAGTACGGACGCGCCTTTTGCATCCGCAAACGCCGCGACAAAGAAGTGTTCTTCCTCCGCAGCGGAGTGCATCGCCGGCAAGAGCACGTCCAGATCAGGCAGCAAACACCGTTGCAGAAGGCTGCGGGCTTCGTGGGACCACTCCTCTTGAGATTCCTTGGAAGACCAGGCGTCTCGCCATCTCGTCTCCACGCTGATGAGGGCCGTCGATTCCCCCGGCCACTGGCCGTTCTTGAGGAGCGGAGCGAGCACGCTGTCGAGGGAAAAGACAGGTAGCGTAAACGAGAAAGTCGTGCCCTGTTGCGGCTGGCGGTTGACCCAGATGCGACCGCCTTGTCGTTTCACCAACTCATTGCAGATGTACAAGCCCAGTCCCAGACCCTTGCGGCTGGCCTGGTTGGGCTCCTGGTAGAGACGTTCAAAGATTTTCTCGACCATCTCCGGGCTGATCCCGCATCCGGTATCGGACACTTCGAGAAGCAGGAACCGGGGATCGTCCGGCAGGAGCTGCGCCTGCAGTGTGGCGGTACCGCCGTCGGCGTTGAACTTGATGGCGTTGTCGAGCAGGATGATCAGGATCTGTCGGAGACGGGTCGGGTCGGCGTGGGCGGGCGGCAGGTCCGGCGGTAGATCGTACGACAGCGAAACCCCTTTGGCGCGGGCGGCGCCCTGCAGGGTGTTGAAGCTGTCCGTCACCGCACTTGCCACAGACACGCTTTCAGGTTCTACCGTGAGCTTGCCGGTTTCCAGACGCGTGACCTCGAGCAAGTCATCAATCATCGATTGCAGCTGCCCGATATTCTTGAGAACGATCTGCTGATACTGGTTCTGCTCTTTATTCAACTCGCCCGCCAATCCCCCCAACAGAATCGTGGTGAATTGTTTGATGGCAGTGAGGGGCGAGCGCAGCTCGTGCGAGACATGCGACAAGAATTCATCCTTGAACCGCAGCTGGTCTGCCGTCGCCAGCGACAGGCGTTCGGTCAGCACGAGACGCTCCGCGGCCTGCTGCTCGAGGGTCTTCGCGCGGGCGAGCAGGTCGGCCGTGCGCGCGACCACCTCGGCTTCGAGCAGCTGACTGTACTGGTCGTAGTGGTCGCCGTAGGCCTTGAGCCGTAGCAGGTTCCGCACCCGGACGCACAGTTCGGCGCGATCGACGGGCTTGCTGAGAAAGTCCTCGGCTCCGGCACTCAACCCCAGCATCCTGCCAGTGCGATCGTCCAGGACCGTGACCATGATGAGCGGAATGTGATCGGTGGCGGGGTTGCCCTTGAGCTGGGCCGCCACCTGATAACCGTCCATCCCCGGCATCATGACGTCGAGCAAGATGAGGTCGGGTGGTTGCTGTGCCACCATGGCGAGCGCTTCCTCGCCGCTGGCGGCCGTCTGCAGGAGATAGCCTTCCGGCCCGAGCATGACTTCCATCAACCGCCTCTGATGACGCTCGTCGTCAATGACCAGAATGCGGGCTTGGTGGTCGGCGACGTCGGGGCGGGGGTTCATGTGCGGACGAGCTGAAGGTGAGCCGCGATCGTCGCCAGGAATTCCTGATACTTCATCGGCTTGGCGATGTAGCCATCACACCCCGCGGCGCGAATGCGCTCCTCGTCGCCCTTCATTGCCAGGGCGGTGAGTGCGATCACCGGAATGGCGCGCGTCGCCTCGTCCCACTTGAGCAGTGCAGTCGCTTGCAGGCCGTCCATGCCGGGAAGCTGGATGTCCATCAGGATCAGATCGGGTTTCCCGTCGCGGGCCAATGTCAGCCCGGCCTCCGCGTCGGCGGCGCTGAGGACGGTATGGCCCGCCGACTGCAGCAGGAACGTCGCCAACGTCATGTTGGCGAGGTTGTCTTCGACCACCAGGATTCGTGCCATGTCAGACGGCCACTGCCGGGCGCCCCGACATGGCCCGCCGGACTTCGGCCGTAAAGCGGTCGGGGTCGAAGTCGGCCTTTTCCATGATCGTCGTCACGTGGCCCTGCAGCTTGGCGCGATCCTGGGCCGTAATCTGCTTGTTGGTGACCACCAGGATCGGAATGCTCGCCGTGGCGGGATCTTCGTTGAGCGCCGCCACCACGTCGAAGCCGTTCACCTCCGGCATCAACAGATCGAGCACGATCAGGTCCGGCAGCTCCTGCCGCGCGACATCGATCCCCTCGCGGCCGCTGTACGCGCGCAGTACGGTACTGGCCAAACCCAGGATGCGGACGGCGAACAGCTCCACCGCGTTGGGATCGTCATCGACGACCAGGACTTTCAGCGTGTGTCCCTCGGAGAGGGGGAACAGACCCAAATCCACGAGCGACTCGTACAGCTCCTGCCGGGATATCGGCTTTTGTATCACCGCCGCGGCGCCGAGCGCGAAGCCCTTGCTGCGATCCGCCACGATCGAAATGATCACGACCGGGATGCGCCGCAGCGCCGGCACCTGCTTGAGACGACTCAGGAACTCCCAGCCGTCCATCTTGGGCAGCATGATGTCCAGGGTGATCAGCGCCAGCGGCTGCCGCGCCGCGAGCACCAGCGCCTCCTCGGCGGAAGCGGCGCGCAGTACCGTGAAGCCCTCCGTTTCGAGCTGCAAGCGGATCAGCTCAGCGGACTTGTCGTCGTCTTCGACCACCAGGGCCGTGCGCACGCCGACCGGCGCCTGGATCCGTGGGCCGGTCGCTATGTGGACAGACGCCGGAAGAGCCCCTTGCTCCACCGCTCGGAACGGCAGCCAGACCGTGAAGCACGAACCCTCGCCCACCGCACTCTCCACCGCCACCGTCCCACCGTGCAGCTCGGCGAGGAGTTTCACCATGGCCAATCCGAGTCCGGTGCCCTCGAATTTTCGCGACAGGCCGCTGTCGATCTGACTGAACGGCCTGAACAGGTCCTCCATCCCCTCCGGCGAGATGCCGATGCCCTCGTCGGTGACGCTGATCATGAGGAATTCCGCGAACTCGTTGTCGGCCAAGGGCAAACTCCGGCCCGTCCAGGAGCGGCACGGCTGGCCGACGGCGGCGCGCGCGACGCGGGACGCGCGCAGCGCCACTTTGCCACCCTCGACGGCGAACTTGACCGCGTTGGATAACAGGTTGTACACGATCTGTTTGACCTTGCGCGTGTCGGCCTGCAGCCAACCCAGGTCCTCGGCGGCGTCCACCGCGAGACGGATGTGGCGGGTCGCGGCTTTCTCCCTGATGATGGACAGGCTGTTCGCGAACAACGCCGTCACCTCCACCGGCTCGAGGTCCAGGACCATCTTGCCGGCTTCCACCTTGGACAAGTCGAGGATGTCGTTGATCAAGGACAGGAGATGCTTACCGCTGCTGAAGATGTCCCCGATGAACCCGCGCTGTTGAGCGGTCAGCTCGCCCATCAGGCCGTCCTTGAGCACTTCGGAGAAGCCGATGATGGCATTCAGCGGCGTCCGCAACTCGTGGGACATGTTGGCGAGGAATTCGGACTTCATCCGGCTCGCGTGCTCGAGCTCGACGTTTTTCTGCTCGAGCTTCCGCGCCGTATTGTCGGTGCCGATCAACAGATAGCCGATGATGGCGTCCTGCGCGTCGCGCAGCGCGGTCACGGACACGACCGCCGGGAAGCGGGTCCCATCGTTGCGGATGTAGGTCAGCTCGTAGATGTCTTCGATCCCCCGCGACGCCTTGAATACCAGGGCTTCGAAGCCCGGGGCAATCGGGGTGGCGAACTCGCGGCTCAACGCCGTGGCGCGGGCAATCACTTCCTGCGGATCGGAAATGTCGGCCGGCGTGATCTTGTTCATCACCTCGGCGGCCGTGTAGCCGAGCATCCGTTCGGCGCCGACGTTGAAGATCTGGATCACGCCCTTCGCGTCGGTGGCGATGCTCGAAAAGTTGGCGCTGTTGAAGATCGCCCGCTGTAGGGCCCCCGCCTTGAGCAGCGCCTCTTCCGCCTGCTTGCGCGCGGTGTTGTCGGTGCCGATCAGCAGGTAGCCGATGATGACGTCCTGCGCGTCGCGCAGCGCGGTCACAGACACGACCGCCGGGAACCGGCTTCCATCTTTGCGAAGTTTAGTCAGCTCGTAAATGTCCTCGATCCCGCGCGCGGCTTTGAACACCAGGGCTTCGAACCCGGGCGCAATCGGCGTGCCGAATTCGCGGCTCAACGCCGTGGCCCGCGCAATCAGCTCCTGCGGATCGGAAAAGTCGGCCGGCGTGACCTGGTTCATCACCTCGGCGGCCGTGTAGCCGAGCATCCGCTCGGCGCCGACGTTGAAAATCTGGATGACCCCCTTGGCGTCGGTGGCGATGCTCGAGAAGTTGGCGCTGTTGAAGATCGCCCGCTGCAGGGCCCCCGCCTTGAGCAGTGCCTCTTCCGCCTGTTTGCGCGCGGTGTTGTCGGTGCCGATCAACAGGTAGCCGATGATGGCGTCCTGCGCGTCGCGCAGCGCCGTCACGGACACGACCGCCGGGAACCGGCTCCCATCCTTGCGGATGTAGGTCAGCTCGTAGATGTCTTCGATCCCGCGCGACGCCTTGAATACCAGGGCTTCGAACCCGGGCGCGATCGGGGTGGCGAACGCGCGGCTCAACGCCGTGGCGCGCGCAATCACTTCCTGCGGATCGGAGATGTCGGCCGGCGTGATCTTGTTCATCACCTCGGCGGCCGTGTAGCCGAGCATCCGTTCGGCGCCGACGTTGAAGATCTGGATGACGCCCTTGGCGTCGGTGGCAATGCTCGAGAAGTTGGCGCTGTTGAAGATTGCGCTCTGCAAGGCCCCGGTGTTCAGCAGCACCTCTGGATGGGGGGTGCGTTTGCGCTTCGCGCGTGGCGGCTTCTCGATCACAGGTGTCATTGTCCTGGTCTCCTCCGGTGTCGGACCTCGCGCTCGGCGACATCGCCGGACGCGGACAGGACCGAGTAGAAGGATGACGGCAAACCGCGGTGAGGACTATCGCACGAACGTGCTATCGCAAATAGCGCTGGACGATCGCTCGCAGATTGGCGGGATGAAACGGCTTCTCGATGTGCTCGTTCGCCGTTCCCGAAAGGAACTGCCGCGCCGTTTCCGTGAAGGCGCCCCCCGTCAAGAAGATCATCTTCTTTGCCTGCTCCGGGGCGACGCGCGCCAGCTCGCGGTGCAGGTCCATGCCGGTCATGTCCGGCATCATCAGGTCGCAGAGGATGAGGTCGAACGTCGCGCCACCCACGCACAGCGCCAGCGCCTCCTTGGCTCCCGCGATGGTCACGACCTCGTGCTGTTTGGAGAGGATGCGCTTCACGCCGCGCAGCACCAATTCCTCGTCGTCCACCACCAGGAGGCGCCCGCGGCGACCGGGGACCAGCACCTGCTCGACCGGCGCCACCGCAGTGCTCTCCTCCTCGCGAGCGATGGGGAGTGCCACGCGAAACGTCGTTCCCTTTCCCACTTCACTCTCGACCGTCAGCTCGCCACCCATGTCCGTGACGATGCGGTGGCAAATGGCGAGTCCGAGCCCGGTGCCCACGCCCACGGCTTTCGTCGTAAAGAACGCATCGAAGATCCTGCCGATGATCTCAGGCGGGATCCCCGGGCCGGTGTCACTCACCTCGATGAGGACGCGCCCGCCGTCGAGGCGGGTGTTCACACGGATCTCATTGTGCTCCGCACGGCCCTCCGGCAGCGCCTGCGCGGCGTTGACGATCAGATTGAGGAACACCTGACCCAGCCGGGCTTCGTTTGCGTGGACGCCCGGCACGGGGCCGTAGTTCTTGACGAGGTGCGCACGGTGGCGAATCTCATTCCACGCCATGCGCAGTGACGACTCCATGATCGCCTTGACATTCACCGCGCCCCTCGGCTCGTCGACGGGCGAGCGCGAAAATATCTTGAGATCGCGCACGATGAATCGCACTCGCTGCGCGGCCTCGCGCGCGTCCTCGAGTGGTCCCTTGATCTCCTCGAGCAGCCAGGCATCGCTTTTTGCCGGCGTCACCGCTGGCACGCCGTCCCCAACCGGGCGTCCCAGACTCTCCGCGATGAAATCCAGATTCGCAATGACCGCGGCCAGCGGGTTGTTGATCTCGTGCGCGACGCCGGCGGCCAGGGTACCAACCGACGCCATGCGGTCGCTGACCATCAGCTGCGACTGCAGCTTCTTCTGTTCGGTGACGTCCCGCACCACCGCCACATTGCCGACATGTGCGCCCTCTCCGTCAAACAGCGGCGTGCCTGCGAGATTGACCCATATCTCGGTTCCATCCTTATGACAGAACGTGATGTCGACCGCGTCCTTCACGCGCTGCCGCCGTATCTGGAACGCCTCGGCGGCGATCCCCTTTGCCGCGGGGATCATGAGGTCGAACACGCTCATGCCGATCAGCTCGCCCCGTTCGTAGCCGAGCATCTCGGCGAATCGCCCGTTGACGAAGACGATCAGTGCGAGGAGGTCGAGCTTGATGATGCCATCGGTCGTCGCCTCGACGATCTGGCGGTAGCGCTCTTCGCTCTCGCGCAGCGCGTCCTCGGCCTTGTAGAGCAGGACCGGTGGAGCGCGCGGTGAGTTGCCCCTCGCAGCGCGCGAAGACTGGGTCGTCATGGATTGGCCTTTCCCCGTGCCGCATCGGAGCGGGACGGATAGCGCCACCGGAAACCGGCCCCATCCTTCGCGGAAGTCGATCAGCTCGAGAGCGGACGGGACAGACGCGAAGGATGACGGCAAAGCGCGGGGAGGACTATCGCCCAAACATGCTAGCCATTCGAGCGCGCAGTGGCCCACGCATGCTTGTTTGTCGGGAAATCTCCTGACATGCACCTCACGGAATGCGCCTAGACTGCCTTGACTGCGGTGTACCGAGGACCAAGGCGACTCTGCACGGAGGCATTGAGACAGCGCTGTGATTTCCGTCGCACTCATCGAAGACAATCGCCTGGTGCGCGAAGGCATTGCCGCGCTGCTGAATCAACTGCCGGACGTCAAGGTCGTCGCCGGAGCGTCCGGCGGCGACACCATGCTACTGAGGGCTGTGAAGCCTCAGGTGATTCTCCTCGATCTCGGATTGCGGAACGGCGACAGCCTGCGCGTGGCGGGGAAAGTCAAGAAAGAGTTTCCGGAGGCGAAAGTCGTCGTGATGGATCTCCTCCCGGTGCACGAAGACATCGTGGAATTCGTCAACGCGGGCGTGTCCGGCTTCATGATGAAGGATGCCACCCTCGACGATCTCGCGAACACCATCCGATCGGTGGCGAGGGGAGCCCATGTACTGCCGCCCCAGATGACCGGAACACTGTTTTCGCAGATCGCCAAGGACGCGGTCGCCAGAGGGCGACCGCTCGATTCCGTGCGCATGACGCCGCGCGAACGCGATGTGATCACCCTCATCGCGGACGGGTTTGGTAACAAGGAGATTGCCGGCCGGCTCCACATCGCGACCCACACCGTCAAGAGCCACGTCCGCAACATCATGGAAAAGCTGATGCTGCACACGCGCCTGCAGATCGCCGCCTACGCGCATAAAGACGGATCTCAGACGCCGGAATCGGGAGAGAAGCCGTAAGCAGCCCCTCGATCAACGCATTCGATGTTCCGCCCCGAATACGCGCTGTACATCGTCTTTCATCCATTCGTGCGATATCGGTCGCACGGCATCTGCAGTAGTGTGATGGAGCAAAGACGCGTAAGGAGCGTATGGCCACGAAGAAACGCAATCGGTCACCGAAGACGATCTGGGCGTATGCCTATCAGATACTGCCGCCCCAACCCGCGGAGCGGCTGGGCACGATCCAGACCCTCCTCGACCACGAGCACGCGGACGCCAAGCGCGGGGCGCGGACGTGGACCGGCAGGGTCGTTCTGGAGGAACAGATCACGCACATCATGGTCGTGAGCGACAGCCCGGAGCAGCATCGCGACGTCAATCGACGGCTCGAGGCGGAGCTGCAGGAGCTCCAGGCAGGATTCGCGATGACGGCTCCCATGGCCGTTGAGGACGACGCGGCGGCCACCCGAGACTAAAGCGCCTAGACCTTCCGTTCGTCGCGAGGCCGCGCCAACAGTCGCTCGGCGAAGTCGATGCGCTCTTGCGCTTCAGCAAGTTGTTGACGGAGCGAACCGACCTCCTGCTCCACGGCGTCGAGCCGCGCGGCAAAATCTTCGTCCGCAGGTATCCCCCCGGCGCCGCGGGCCTTCTGAAGCCTGACCAAGCCACGCAAGATCGTCGCCGCGAGACCGATACTGAGGGCCATGATGGGGATCAGAAGCGCCAGCGTCTGTCTATCCACGAAGCAAACGTAGTCATTCCCTGCGCTCCGCGCTCAAAGCCAGCGACTTGATGGCTTCTTGATTGCGGGAGAGGAGGTTGGAGGCGACCCTAGCGTGAGGTGTGACATGTCGCTTCCATCGCTGCGCCACGTCGTCAAACTGTGCCTCACAACCCTGAGCGCAGTCTGCGCACTGATCACGCCGGCCGCCGGGCAGACCGAGCCGCCACCCGCCGTCGGGGCACGCGTGCGTGTTGTCCTTCCTGCAGCCGCCGGTCATGCGGAACGCTACGTGATCGGTCGCTTATTCCATCTGGGGAAAGACAGTGTGCTGATTCTCACCGGCGATTTTGGGGCGCGCCAAGACACCCTGGCGTTCGCTCTTGGCGAGGGAGGCTCGCGCCTCGAGCGACCGGTCGCCGGCCAGGGACATGGCAGGACGGGGGCCGCCCTGGGCGCGGTGGTGGGTGCCATCACCGGTGCGGCGATCGGCACCGCTGCGTATCGGCCCTGTGAGCCGCAAGGATTCTTCGCGTGCATCATGTATCCCAGCGAGGCAGAGCAGACAGCGGCCTACGCGGTTCTGGGAGGCGCCGGAGGCGCCCTCGTGGGGCTGATTATCGGGAGTTCGATCCGCAGCGAGAGGTGGATGCCGGTGAGCGGCGTAAGCGCCCACGTCATGCTCGCACCTGGTGTGGTGGGAATCAGGTTGGCATTCTGACGCGGCCACCTACTTGGGCTGGTACACTCCCCACACGCCCCGCAGCACGTCGCTGATCTCGCCGAGCGTCGCGCGCGCACGCACAGCGTCGAGAATCGGCTCCATCACAGGCGCCGCGGGCGCGCGCGCCGCCGCCTCGAGCTGAGCCAGCGCACCCTTTACTCGTCCCCCGTCCCTCGTCCCCCGAAGCTTTGCAACCCGCGCCCGCTGCGCCTCCGCCAACTTCGAATAGTCGGGTGCCGCGACTGGTGGCGCTGGTTCTCCCGTCACATACTCGTTCACGCCGACCACCACCTGCTTTCCCCCCTCGACCTCGCGCTGCTGATCGTACGCGCTGCGTGCGATCGCCTCCTGGAAGAACCCCCGCTCGATCGCCTGCACGGCCCCTCCACCCGCCTCCACCTCCTCCACCAGCTTCCGTGCCTCCTTCTCGATCTTGTCCGTCAGCGCCTCCAGATACCAGCTGCCGCCGAGGGGATCCACGACGTCGGGGACGCCGGTCTCGTGCGCCAGGAGCTGCTGCGTCCGTAGCGCCAGCGTCGCGCTGCGCTCCGTGGGCAGCGCCAGCGCTTCGTCGTAGGAGTTCGTGTGCAGCGACTGCGTACCGCCCAGCACCGCCGCCATCGCCTGGATCGCCACCCGGACGACATTGTTGAGGGGCTGCTGCGCGGTGAGCGTCGCGCCGCCCGTCTGGGTATGAAACCGCAGCCGCGCGGCCGCGTCATTGGCGTTGAACTTTTCCTTCATGAGGCGCGCCCACAGCCGCCGCGCCGCGCGGAACTTCGCGACTTCCTCGAAGAAATCGGTATACCCCGCGAAGAAAAACGACAGCCGCGGCGCGAAGGCGTTCACGTCGAGCCCCGCGGCGACCGCCCGCCGCACGTACTCCAGACCGTTCGCAAACGTGAACGCCACCTCCTGCACCGCCGTCGCTCCCGCCTCACGCATGTGATAGCCGGAAATCGAGATCGGGTTGAAGCTCATCTTGGCGGCGGACGTGAAGCGGAAAATGTCGGCTACGAGCCGCAGCGACGGCTCGGGCGGATAGATGTACGTCCCGCGCGCGATGTATTCCTTGAGAATGTCGTTCTGGAGCGTGCCCTGGAGCTTGGCCAACGGCACACCCTGCTCTTCGCCGACGGCGATGTACATCGCGAGCAGGATCGCTGCCGTGGCGTTGATCGTCATGGACGTCGACACCATGTCGAGCGGGATGCTCTGAAACAGCCGCTCCAGATCCTCGATGCTGTCGATCGCCACCCCCGCCCGCCCGACCTCGCCCTCGGCCATGCGATGATCCGAGTCGTAGCCCATCTGCGTGGGAAGGTCGAACGCCACGGACAGGCCGGTCTGCCCGGCGTCGAGGAGATGCCGGAACCGGGCATTCGTCTCCTCGGCCGTCCCGAAGCCGGCATACTGGCGCATCGTCCACAGCTTGCCGCGGTACATCGTGGGATAGACCCCGCGCGTGAACGGCGCTTGGCCCGGCGCACCGAGGTCGCGCGCCGGATCGCCCCGCCAGTCCTCGGGCCCGTAATACGACTTGTCGCTGGTGACGCTCATTGCTCCGCGAGGACCGACTGGGCGAACGCCACGTCCTGCTTGCTGCCGATGATGAGGGGGGTGCGCTGGTGCAACGCCGTGGGCTTGATGTCGAGGATGTTCTGGCGGCCGTCGATCGCCGCCCCGCCCGCCTGCTCGACGACGAACGCGAGCGGCGCCGCCTCGTAGAGCAGCCGCAGCTTGCCCTCGGGCGAGTTGACGTCGGCGGGATAGAGGAACACCCCGCCCGACATCAGATTGCGGTGGAAGTCGGCGACGAGCGAGCCGATATAGCGGGCGTTCTTCGCCTTCGCTTTCCCATCCCCGTTCTTGAACGCCGCGACCACCCGTTGCATCCCCGGAGCCCAGTCGTTCCAGTGGCTCTCGTTCACGCTGTAGTACGTCCCGACCTCGGGCGAGCGGATGCCGGGATGCGACAGCAGGAACTCGCCGATCGTGGGGTCGAGCGTGAAGCCATGCACGCCCTGGCCCGTTGTGTAGACCAGCATCGTGCTCGAGCCGTACAGGATGTAGCCGGCGGCGATTTGCGCCCGCCCCCTCTGCAGGCAATCGGCCAGGGTACCGGGACCCTTCTTGGTCGCGGTGCGCTTGTGGATCGAGAAGATCGTGCCGATCGAGACGTTGACGTCGATGTTGGTCGAGCCGTCGAGCGGATCGTACAGCAGTACGTACTTGCCGCCGCGCCGGTCCTCCCGGACCGGCACCGGAACGGGCTCGGGGTCCTCCTCGGACGCCATCACGCAGACCCGGCCGGTGTGCTGGACGCTGTGGCGCACCGTCTCGTTGGCGAAGACGTCGAGCTTCTGCTGCAGCTCACCCTGGACGTTGATCGTCCCCTGGTCACCCAGGATATCGGTGAGGCCGGCGCGGCGCACCTGGCGCGAGATGATCTTGGCGGCGAGGCAGAGATCGTAGAGCAGGTTCGACAGCTCTCCCGTGGCCTCCGGGTAGAGCCGCTCCTGCTCCATGATGAACCGCTCAATCGTCATGACCGACGTCTGTGATTGCACGAGTGCCTTGACTGGAGACGGTGAAGGTGATCGTGCCCCGCTGATCGGTGCGGAGCACCGTGATCCCATGCGCCCGGAGCCGCTCGAGCACTTCGGGCGCGGGGTGACCGTAGCGGTTCTTTGCGCCCACGCTGATCACGGCGTCCTCGGGCCGCAGCTCGTCGAGCCAGCGGTCCGACGTGGCGCTGCGCGAGCCGTGATGCCCCACCTTGAGCAGCGTCACCCGCCCCACCCGCCCGGCGAGGTGGGCCTCGGTCGGCAATCCCGCGTCGCCCGTGAGCAACAGCCGCGTCGTGCCGTACGTCACGAGCAGCACCACCGACTGCTCGTTGATATCCACCTGCCCCGCCGCCCATGCGGAGTCTGGGCTCAACACCTCGACGGTCACGCCGTCGAGCGCAATGCGGTCGCCGCTCCGGGCGGGGCGCCACTCGGCGCCGTCGCTCTCCACCGCCCCCAGAAACCCGAGGTAGCCCGCGTCGGGCACCGGTTGTCCGGGCTCGAGGACGAACGCCGGGTCGAACGCATCGAGCACCGCCGGCAGGCCGCCGAAGTGGTCCACGTGCGCGTGCGTCGCAATAACCGCGGCCAACTGGACAGCGCCGTGGCTCCTGAGAAACGGCACCACCACGCGGCGGCCGGCATCACCCTGCGGGCCCCGGGGCCCGCCGTCGATCAGGATCCAACGACCGGCCGGAGTCTGCAGCGCGACTGCGTCCCCCTGTCCGACGTCCAGGAAATGTACGGTCAAACAATCACAAGCAGAAAGGCGTGTAAATGCGTGGAAAAGCGTGGTGAATGAAAGGACGGCACCGATGAAGGCAACGCGCGCACCAATGACCCAGCGGCGGCGCGGTGTGTTCCAGAGCCACCAGGCGACGGCGAGGACACCCGTCCACAGGGCCGCCGCGGGCCATCCGGCGATCATGATGAAGTGGCCGCCGGGGAGGGTCGCGGCCCCGCGCGCCACGAGGTCCAGCAGCGCGAGACACAGGCCCGAGCCTGCAGCGAGCAGGCTCGAAGACACGAGCAGCGCTACCATCAGTCCAGGCACGGCGAGCCCAGCGAGCGGAATCGCCACGAGGTTGGCAATCACGCCGATCGGCGCCACGGTGCCGAAGGCATAGGCCGTGATCGGCGCCGTGAGCAGCGTCGCGGCCGCGGCGGGCGCGAGCAGGCGTACGCCTTTGTGACTCCGCTCCGTCGCCCGGCCCGCCCAGATCACGGCCGTCACCGCGGCAACGGACAGCCATGCGCCTACGGACTGCACCGCCCACGGATCGGCGAGCATCACGAGCAGAGTCGCCAGCGCCACGAGCCCCCGTGGCGCCGCGACACGCTGGCGCAGCTTCGCGATGTCCAGCAGCGCCAGCATCGCCGCCGAGCGGGTCGCGGGCGCGGGGAACCCGAGCAGCCACACGTAGGCGAGCATGACTACGGTGGAGGCGACGAAACGCGGGCGCGCCCCGAGCCGCAGCCGCGCGAGCAACACGCCGAGCCAGGCGGCGAAGAAGGCGACGTGCAACCCCGAGATCGAGAGGAGGTGGGCGAGTCCCGAGCGGGTGTAGCGCTCACGCAACTCGGCATCGAGCTCGGCACGGCGCGCGATGACGAGCGCGTCCACGAGCGGCGCGCGCGCGCCGAACAGCGCGCGACTCCGTTGCGCGGCGTGATCCCGCAGCGCCCCGCGCCCGCGCGGCTGCGCGTCGAGCTGCCGGAGCCGCCGGGCCACGAGCACGCCTCGCTGCGCGTCGCCGAGGAAGCGCCCCGCCACGACCCACGTCGTGCCTCCGTGGGCCGCATACCCCTGAGGCCAGCGGATCGTCAGCGATCCGCCACAGGGCCCGCCGCGCACGTCGCCGTCAGCCACCCCGCCCGTCGCGGCCACCGGATCCCGCAGTCGCACGGTCACGGCGTGCGTGCCCACGCTCCCACGTCCCCACACACCGGCGCAGTCTCGCGCCTTTTCCCGCAGTGCCGCCGTGCCCCACATTGCACCGGCAACCAGCATGACCCCGCACGCTGCGCCGAGCGGCGCTCGACGCTGCAGCACCGCAGCTCCCAGCAGCACGCACCACGCCGTTGCACGCAGTTCCACGCCGTTCAACGCCGCAAGCAGCCCGGCGCCAAACGCTATCGTCATCCAGAGAATCGGCGGCCGCACCGGCCGCTCACGCTACAACTGGACGGGTTTCGCTCCGCAGCGGGGGGCTGCAGCGACTTTGCGGAAGCCTTCGAGCAGGGCGACGTCGAGCTTCGCCTTCTCTTGATCGCTCCCCAGCGACAGCTCGGTGAGGATCTCCCCCTGGCGGGTGGAGACGTAGTGCGGGGCCAACCGGTTCAGCGCGAACACGACCACGTCGCCGTGGCAGGTCTCGCAGCCGCAGAACGTGGGCAGCTTGTCGCGCAGGCTGTGATACTCCCGCTGCACGACCTCCGCCGTCACGTTCGTCACGCTCACGTTTGCGCGAACTCCCGTGTCGCCTGATCGAGCGGCACAGCGGTGAACGTGGACCCCGTGGTGCCGGTGAAGCGGACGCGGCGGTAGGTCCCGATCCACTCGGCGGGACCATCCACCAGCGCGATCTTGTTCGTGCGGGTGCGGGTCTGCAGCAGGCCTCCCCGCTTCGCCAGCCCCTCGACCAACACGTCGTGCGTCGTGCCCACGAGGGCGATGTTGAGGCGCTTCCGCACGTCGCGCACGAGGGCAATGAGCCGGCCGATCCGCTCCGTCTTGACCTCTTCCGCCACGTGGTCCTTGATGCGCACCGCCGGCGTTCCCTCGCGCACCGAGTACTTGAACGTGTAGGCGTCGTCGAATGCGACTGCGGTAACCAGCGACAGCGTCTCGGCGAACTCGTCCTCGGTCTCGCCCGGGAATCCCACGATGATGTCGGTGGACAGCGCGACGCCGGGTACGGCGTCCCGCAGGGCCTGCACAACCTCGAGGTAGCGATCCCGGTCATAGCGTCGCAGCATGCGCTTGAGCGTGCGCGAGCTGCCGCTCTGCACGGGCAGGTGCACGTGCTCGCACACCGTCGGCGTTTCGGCCATCGCCGCGAGCACGCGAGCAGTGAAGTCCGTGGGGTAGGGAGACGTGAACCGCACGCGCCGGATCCCCGGCACCACGCCAACCGCACGGAGCAGGTCGGCGAAATCGTGCTCGCCGTCATGGTAGCTGTTGACCGTCTGGCCAAGGAGCGTGACCTCGGTGGTGCCTGATTGGGCGAGGCCGGTCACCTCGTGCACCACATCGCTCAACTTGCGGCTGCGCTCCGGACCGCGCGTCATCGGAACGATGCAGAACGTGCACCGATAATCGCAGCCGCGCTGCACCGTCACGAATGCCGACGCCTGGGTTCCCCGCGCCGGCGGGACATCCTCGTAGTGCTCCCAGCTCTTGAACGCGACCTCGACCGCGCGCTCGCCCTCCCTGGCGCGGGCGATCAGCTCGGGGAGGCCGCGGTAGCCGTCCGGACCGATCACCAGATCCACTTGCGGTACTCGCTCGAGCAGCTTGGGGCCGAGGCGCTGCGCCATACAGCCGACCACGCCCAGCACATCACCCGGGCGTTTGAAGCGCTTGAGCTCGCCCATCCGGCCCAGCACGCGCTGCTCCGCGTGATCGCGCACGGCGCACGTGTTCACCAGCAGCACGTCGGCCTCGGCGGGATCATCGGTGCGCACGTACCCCTCACGCCCCAGCACCCCGAACATCAGCTCGGAGTCCGAGACGTTCATCTGGCAGCCGTAGGTCTCGATGTATACGCGCGGCATTAGTCGACCATCACCTCGAAGCGGGCAAGCCCGTCCCACTGATCGCTACCAAGATAAACCGACAGGTAATCCTCGGTCAGAACCTCGATCCGGCCACCCTGGCGGCCCGAGACGACGCCGTCGCCCTGATGCCCACGGCGCCGCGCGCGATACGCGACGGCCTTGGCCTCGCCCAGCTCGCGCAGCTCGCGCGCGCGCTCGTGGATGATCTCGGGCCCGACCTGCCCCGCGAGCTTCGCGGCGGACGCGTCGGGGCGTACGCTGAAGGGAAACACGTGCAGATACGTAAAAGGCAAGGCGGATAGCAGCGCAATAGAAGCGCGGTGGTCCGCGTCCGTCTCTCCCGGGAAGCCGGCTATGACATCGGCGCCCAAGCCGAAGACCGGGAGCCGCTCGGCAAGCCATTCGATCCGCGCCCGGTAGGACTCGGCCGTGTACCAGTGTCTCCCCATGCGCTTCAGCACGCGGTTCGACCCCGACTGCAGCGGCGCGTGCAGATGCGCCGCGACGTGGCGGGGAGCGTCAATCAACAGACGGGCCAGCGTGTCGTCCACTTCGGTGGCTTCAACAGAGGAGAGGCGGAAGCGGACAGCGGGGACCGCGTCGATCAAAGCGTCGAGCAGACCACCCAGACTCACGCCGCACGCCGCACGTCGCACGTCTTGGCCATATGTCCCGATATGCACTCCCGTCAGCACAAGCTCGGCATGATGCTCCGCTAGCGCCCGCGCTTCCTCGACCAGCTCCTCCACCGCCCGCGACCGATTGCTCCCCCGCGCGATCGTTGTCGCGCAGAACGTGCAGTGCTCGTCGCAGCCGTCCTGGATTTTCAACAACGCGCGGGATTTGCCGGTGCGATGTAGGAGCGCAGCATGCCGCGCCCCTACAACCGACGCCACGCCAGCCACACGCAACACCGTATTCGGATCTGCGTTCGCCACCACCGCCCGCACCGACGGCAATGCCGCGATCGTGCCGTCATCGAGTGCCGCGGCGCACCCCATCACGATGGTCTCCGCCTTGCCACTCTTCGCGACATGCCGCACGAAGCGTCGCAGCTTGACTTCACTCTCGTGGGTGACGGTGCAGGAGTTGATGACAGCGAGGTCGGCGAGGGCGGGATCGGCGACCACCACGGCGCCGCGATCGGCGAACGCCTGGCGGACCAGCTCGGTGTCGTACTGATTCGCCTTGCAGCCGAAGGTATGGAAATAGACGTTCACGGCCGCACGGTCAGCCCCAGCAGGAACGTCCACACGCGCTCGGTCAGGCCGTCGCCTTTGCGCTGGAGCCGCTCCAACCCGAAGTCCAGTCGCCCGCGCCCTCCCGAGAACTGCTTGCCGAGTCCCACGGCGACGCCGAACTCGGTCGGCGTCTTCCCGACGCCGAACGCGAGCTGCCCGCGGCGCACGCCCACGCGGAGCGGCGACACGGGTGAGCCGAGCTCCGCCCCGAGCGACCAGTCGAACGTGTCATGCGAGTAGGGGCCCGCTCCCGCCCACTTGCGCCACGCCAGCGCGCCCGCGAACGCCGCCTGTTCTCCCAGGCGCCAGCGCACGCCGCCCCCGAACCCCAGCGGCAGATCGTCTTCGGCGACGGTCCGGCCGCGGACGTCGGCCCGCAGCTTCCCGTCGGAGCGGACCCATCCCGCGACCCGCACATCGGAGGTAAGGTCGAGCAGCGCGCTCGCCGAACCTCCGTTGCCGCCGTACGCGACTTCGTCTCGGGACGTGGAATTGCGGTAGGTCGTCGAATCGTCAAAGCGGCGGGTCGCTACCACGCGCGTCGAGCCGGTGATGCGATGAATTCCCACGCCGACCGCAAGCC
>DATNMO010000033.1:0-43656 GCA_035602245.1 Gemmatimonadales bacterium | reverse complement strand
CCCCGCCGGTGCCGCACTTGAGCTCACCCCCGACGCCGATCTGATGCAGCCAGAGATATAGAGCGACGAAGAACCCGACGAGCGCGAGCAGCGCGATCGCCTGGCGGTGGCGCATCACTTCCGGCGGGCGATGGCGCTGTCGACGGCAGCCTTAAAGGCGTCGGAGTTGTTGCGTCCGATATACTTCACGCCGTTGATGTAGAACGTCGGCGTGCCGTCCACCAACCGCTGCTCGCCTTCCTGGCGGCTGAACTCGATGCGGGCTGCATAGCGGCCCGACTTCATGCAAGCGTCGTATCGGGACAAGTCGGCGCCCGCGGCGCGCGCGAAATCGCGGAACAGGTACGAGGGATCCTTGCCTGTCTGCGCCCAAGAGTGGTTGTAGAAGAGCTGATCGTGCATCTCCCAAAACTTGCCCTGCTCGCCGGCGCATTGCGCGGCGTGCGCCGCGAGCCGCGAGTAGGCATGCATGGGAAGGGGGTAATCGCGGTAGCGCCAACGTACCTTGCCGGTCGTGATCAGCTGCTCTTTGATCGTCGGCATCTGCAGGGTCGCGAAGCCGGCGCAGGCGGGACATTCGAAATCACCGTACTCGGTTACCTCGACAGGCGCTTTCTCGGAGCCCAACGTGTAGCCGCGGAAGCCGTCGTCCACGACTGCGGGCGGCGGCGCGGCCGCCGCGGCTGACCCTTCGTTCCCCTCGCGCAGCAGAAAGAACAGCGTGAGGGCCAACGCGACGGCCAGCGCACCCAACACCACGTAGAACCGATTCATGCTTCCGGATCCCTCCATGGTTCGTCGTCGTCCGGGGAAGGATCGTCGAACCGGATCTCATCGAGGCGACGTTCTGCCTCCTCGACGATGCGCCGGCTCTCGGCCACCTCCGGAGTGTCGTAGGTGCTGCGAACTTCGTAGTGGAACAACTCGCTGCGCGCGTTGCCGAGGAGCTTCTGCAGCTCTGGTGCCACATCGAGGATGCGGCCCGTCCGGTCCAGCTCCTGTATGCGCTCGGCCAGCGCCCGCAGCAATGCGACGAGACGCTGCGCGCGCTCCGGCCCGTAAACTTCCTCGCTCATGGGTCCTCCCGGGACGCGGGAACCCGTGTCCCTGCCGTGGCATTATACCATACAACCGATTATCTTGCGGCGCCGTTCCACCAAGCATTCACCCCGAAAGGACACCCCGGCATGGCCAAAAAGCGTAGTGAGCCCCGGAAGTACGCCATCCCTACGAGCTTCGAGCAAGCGCGCGACGAGTTGTTCTCCCACATTCTGCGCTGTGGAGTATTGGAAGCCGTTGGCGAGCACCAGAAGGAGTGGTTCGACGACACGATGCTCTACCTGTCCGATCGCTTCCCCGATCTGACCGACACCGAGCTGGGCGAGCTGCGCGTATTGGGCGAGCGCTACTGTCGCCCTGTCGTGCCTCGGACCGCACCCGTGGGCGCCGACGCTTGAGCGCCAACTAGTTGCGGCCGTCGGGCGCCCACTGTGGCGCCCTTTTTGTTTCCCCTACCGTCCGGTCCACCAGGAAGGGAACCAGCGCACCCGCCATCCCGCCGCAGCCCGAACCCCGCCGCCCAGTCCCAGCTCCACGTACCAATTCCGCGACCCGCGACGTCTCCCCGGTGCGCCTTCGAGTCCCACGAGCACGGCCACGAACCCCGCGCCCGGCGAACCACGCCGCGCGGTGAGCGCCGTGCCGAGCCCGGCGTAGAGGCCCACGCCGGTGCGGGCCGCCGGCGTAACGAGAAACTGCAGGGTGAGCTGGGCGCGCGCCGCAGCCCGTCCGGTGGCGGTTCCGGCAGCGACGGCAAGGGCGACGCGGCTCTGGCCGCCGGGCCGATATGCGAGGCCGAGTTCCGCTCCGGCGAACGTGTGCCGCGCGACGGCGGCGGCGGTGCCGGCACTGACTTCTGTAGCGGTGAGACGCTGGCCCTGCGCCGCGCCGGCGAACGCGCCGAGCGTCGCACCGGCGAGCAGCATCCTACGCAACAGTGACCTCGTAGCTGATCTGGATGTCGGGGGCGAGCGAGGCGATCACCGAGCAGTACTTCTCGAGCGAGAGATCGATGGCGCGGCGCGCCTTGTTCTCGTCGGCGCCCTCGCCGCGAATCGTGAAGCCGAAGCGAATGGCGGTGTAACGGCGCGGCTCCGTTTCCCGGCGGGTGCCCTGGGCCACGACCTCCAGCGCCGCGAGCTTGACCCGCTGCTTCTGGAGGATGAGCACCACATCCGCCGCGGAGCAGCTGGCAGCGGCGAGGAGCAGCATCTCGACGGGGGATGTCGCCGCCTGGGAATCGCCGTCCACCAGGATCGGCGGCCGGCCGGCGCCGCCGCCTTCGAACTGCAGCTGTCGGGTCCAGCGCACTGTCACGGCCGCCGTCCGGGAAGGGCCCGCCACGTCAATTCCCCCTGCGCGTCGTCAGGCCGATGTAGACGCGGTGGTGGCGCAGCGCATCCATGCCGTGGTACTCGAGCAGCCAATTGAACGTGGAGCGATAGTGCAGCTCGAAGCCGAACACGAGATTGAACCAGACGTCGGGGCACTGGGGATCGGCGCCGCAGTTTTCGCGCCCGGCGAGGCCGAGGCCGGCGCCAATGTACGGTGTCGCGACCTCTTCGTCGTCGGTAAAGCGCCACAACGCCTCGAAGTTGCCGACGTATGTGTTGGAGCCGTTGAACACGCCGATCTCCGCGGATGGGCGCAAGCGGACGCGATTCGTGAATAGATCCCCGACGTCGAGCGTCGTACCCAGCACGAACTGGCCGTCGCCGCGCAGGTCGACGCCGCCGCGCACGCCGAAACCGAACAGGCCGATCCGCGTGCCGGTCCGCGCCCCCGGGCCTTTGGGCGGCACGAACTGCTGCGCCGCCGCACCATTCACGGCGAGCGCGCTGAGCAAGGCAATGACGACGATCCGCATCAGCGCTCCTCTGCTAGTCAACGGGGCGTCGCGTTGCGCGCGACCGCCCGTCCGTAGTCCCATATCGCGTACACCGCAATCGCCGCGGTGGCCCATGCCAGCGGCCGTACGAGCGGCGATTCGGCGATGGCCGCGACCAGCGTCAACAGCTGCGCGATCGTGACCGCCTTGCCGCCGGCGCGGGCCGGCAGCGCCATGGGGCGCCGCAGCAGCCAGGTGCCGAGGAAGCCGACCACCGCCAACAAATCCCTGAGCAGCACGCCGGCGAGCTCGTACCATTCGAGCAGTCCACGGCTCGCCACCGTGAAGAACGCGACCGCCATGAACACCTTGTCCACGATCGGGTCGAGGACGGCGCCGGCGCGCGAGTCGCCGAAGCGGCGGGCCAGGATCCCGTCCAGCACGTCAGTGGCTGCGACGCCGGCCACGATCGCGAGTTGCCCAGCCGGCGATACGACGAAAGGAAACAGCCCCGCGAGCGGCAGCCGGACCGCCGTCACCACGTCGGCCGTCGTCAGCCACGGTTTCACTTGCCCCTCACTGGCACGCATCGTACCTTCAGCCCGTGGACCTGAAGCTGCTGAAGCAGGCCGCCATCTTCCAAGACCTCGACGAGGGCGAGTTGGCGCGCGTCGCGGAAGTATGCCGCGAGCAAAAGTTCACGGTTGGCCAGTACGTCTTCAAGGAGGGCGAGCCCGGCAACCGCCTTTTCCTCATCGCGGAAGGCGAGGTCCGCATCTCCCGGACGATCCCCGGCTCGGGCGAGGAAGCGCTCGCGGTGCTGAAGCCCGGCTCCTGCTTCGGCGAGATGTCGATCTTCGACCGCTCGGAGCGCTCCACCGACGCGATCGCCAACATCTCCTGTACCCTGATCACCATCTCCCGCTCCGACTTCGAGCTGCTCCTCGACTTCAACCGGGACATTGCCTACAAAGTGCTGTGGTCGGTCGTGCGGCTCCTGTCTGCGCGGCTGCGGGTGACGAACGACAATCTGCGTTCGTTCCTCGCCATGTCGATGTTCTAGGCTGCGATGAATCGACTGACGCCGTACGCGGCTTTCTTCATGCGGCTCGCGGTGGGAGGAGTGTTTCTGCGCCACGGGGTGGCCAAGTTCGAGAACGGCATTGGTGCGACGGCCACTTTTCTCGCGGGGCATCACATCCCGTTTGCCACGATCTTCGCGGTGATCCTGATGACGATCGAGACCGTGGGCGCCGTCTGCGTGCTGCTCGGCATCCTGACGCGGGCGTGGGCGGCGGCGATGGCCCTCGTGATGCTCGTTGCCATCGTCGCCGTAAAATTGCCGGGGCACCAGAACTTGGAGCTGGAGGCGCTCTTGCTCGCCGGCGCGGTGACCCTCGTGGCGCTGGGCGACGGGCCGCTCTCGATTGCGGTCCGGTTCAAGAAGGACGCCACTCTAGTGCAGGATTCTTAACACTCCGGCGTCGGCTCCGGCCCGGAGGAACGTTTCCGGGTCGGTGGCCGGGATAGCCAGGCCGGTCTGCTTGCGCCACCGCTTGGCGCTCGCCTCCATGTACTGTTCCAGCGACCCGCCGGCCCATTCGGCGGCGTCATCTTTCATCTGCCGCACGATCTCTTCCCACGTCCCCACGTAGGTCGCCCCCGACACGGTGCTCACGCGATGCACTTCGCCGGCGCCGGTGCTCGCGCTTCCCCCCCGGTTCTTCATGCCTTGCAGCTCGGTCAGCAGCGTGCCAAACAACTCCAGCTGGCGCGGATCCCGGATCTGGCCGTCCGGCCCCATGGCCTCGATCTCCGCGAGTAGGAGGTCTTCGGGGGCGGCGTCGCCCGCCAGCTCGTTCAGGCGGTCCTGCCAGGGCACGAGCTCGGGGTCATCGTCGGGGAGACGGTACACGCTCTTCTTGAGCTCGATGAGCCGCCAGATGGCGAGCGCGTCGTAGTGCTCCTCCGGCCCGGTCCGTTCGAGGTGAAACAACGCCGCCTCGTACTCGCCCCGGTCGTAGAGGAGGTTCGCCAGATAGACGCGTGCCTCGCCGAGACTGGGGTCGAGCTCCAGAGCCCGGCGGAGCCAATGCAGGCTGCCGCCCTCGTCCGCGAGCCGGTGGGCGGCATAGCCGACGCAGGCGGCGGCATCAGCGGAGTCGGGATGGGCGCCCAGCGCTCCCTCGAAGAAGCGGCGCGCCTGGTCGAGCACACCTTCGCGGAACAGCGCGCGCCCGATCTGCAGCATCAGATCATGGTCGCCGTCGAAGCCCAGCGCGAGGATCCGCTCGAAACAGGCGAGTGCGGCGGCCCGTTCGCCGAACTTGAGCAGCACTTCTCCCAGCCCGGCGAGAGCGTCCTCGTGGTTGGGGTCCAAGCCCCGCGCTTCCTCGAATGCGCGCCGCGCCCAGGCATACTCCTCGCGAGCCAGCCGCGCGTAGCCCATCCCTACGTGCAGCTCGACGGCGTGAGGATAGAGCCCCAAGCCCTCGCGCAGGGTGTCTATGGCGTCGTCGTATTGTCCTTCGTTATAGAGCTGATGTGCACGTTCGTCGTATTCGTCGGAGCTGAGGAACGGATCCGACATCGAACGGGACCCTCCGGGAAGGTTGTGCTATGATACGAAACGCCGGCCGGTTACACAAGCGACCCACGACCGCTATGTTGACCGCCGATGACCGCCGCGTTCACCGCGATTCCCGAAGGCTCGGTCACGTCGCCGGCCGGTTTCACGGCCGCAGCCGCCCACGCCGGGCTGAAGTCGGACGGAGCGCTGGATGTCGCGCTACTCGTCAGCGCCACGAGCTGCGCCTCCGCCGGCGTCTTCACCCGCAACGCCCTCCGGGCCGCGCCAGTGATCTATGACGCCGATCTGTTGAGCGAGCGGCCCGGCCGTGTCCGCGCCGTGGCGATGAACGCGCGCGTTGCGAACGCCTGCACAGGGGCTGCCGGGCTCGAAGCGGCCCGCGCCATGGCGCGCGCCGCAGAGGAAGCCGCGGGCCTCCCCCCGCGAACCGCGCTGGTGCTCTCGACCGGGGTGATCGGCGTACCGCTGCCGGTGGACAAGGTGGCCGAGGGACTGCGGCAGGCGGCGACGCGGTTGTCTCCCGCAGGCGGGGCTGACGCGGCGCGCGCCATCATGACCACCGACACGCGCCCCAAGCACTGTGCCGTCCGACTGGAGACCCCCGGGGGAGGTGCCATCACGATCGGCGGCATCGCAAAAGGGGCCGGGATGATCCATCCGGACATGGCGACCCTGCTGGGCGTGATCACGACGGACGCCGTGTCGGAACCGGGTGTATTGGGGCCGCTTCTGAAGCGTGTGGCGGACCACACGTTCAACGCCATCTCGGTGGACGGAGATACCAGCACCAACGATACCGTCCTGCTGCTCGCGAACGCCGCGTCGGGCGTCGATCCGGCCCGGGACGGAGGAACCTGGAAGCTATTCGAGGAAGCAGCGACCGAGGTTGCGCGAACCCTGGCGCTGGCGGTGGTGGAGGACGGCGAAGGGGCGACGAAGCTGCTCGAGATCCACGTCGTAGGGGCGCAGACCGAAGGGCACGCGCGCGAGGTGGGGCGCGCCATCGCCCGTTCCACGCTCGTCAAGACCGCGATCTACGGCGGCGATCCCAACTGGGGGCGGGTCCTTGCCGCGGCCGGCGCGGCGGGCGTGGCGCTCGTGGCAGACCGCATCGGCCTCGAGGCGGCGACGGACGGCGAATGGCTCACCCTTGCCGACGGCGGCGCCACCGCGCACCCCGACCCGGCACGGGCGCGCGCGATATTCCAGCGGAAAACCATCCGCCTCCGCCTCGACCTGGGACTCGGTCGGGCGGAGGCGGTGGTCTGGACCTGCGATCTGTCTCCTGACTACGTTCGGATCAACTCCGACTACACATCCTAATTACGGCTTGGACTTGGTCGTATCGCGGGGCGCCGTGGTACGGGCTTTCCGCGACCGACGCGCACGACGCGCCTTCGCCTTGGACGTGTCCGCCCGCTGGGCATTCGTCCGCGTCCTGTGGGGCGGGGGCGTCGGCTGCTGCATGGGCTGCTGAGCCTCCGCGATCGTAGGAGCCGCGACGAGGGCCAGCATCAATAGGGTCTTACGGAACATGAGTCGCCTCAGGTTGGTGGTTGCCTTTACGACCCCGCGGTGTGGCGGTGCGTCACTGCCCGAGGATGGGGCGGCGGAGGCGGGGCCTGGGGCACGTTGGGAAGCATGGCTCGTACCCGTTCCAACGCCTGGGCGGGGGTACGGCCGCCTCCCCGCTGCAGCTCATGGGCAGCGGCGACGGCGACGTCCAACAGGCGCATGCCGTGCAACCCCTTCTCCTGGGCAGTCAGGAGCAGATCCGCCGCCGAGTCCGGGTTGAAGCCATGTGCGACCAGGTCGGCCGCGGCGTGCAACACCGGGCCCGGAGGCTCTGCCGGCGCGCCGGCAAGCAGCCGCTCCACAAGCTCAGGGCTCAATCCCCGGGCGAGTGCCGCGGCCACTGCCGCGATGTGTCCGTCCGGGACCGGCTGTGCTGGGGCAACGCGCGTCAGGATCGCGCGCGCATTCCGCAGCTGGATGAGGCCACGACGCACGCCGTTGACCAGGCGGTCGGCGGGAATGCCTTTCGCGCCCCCTTCGAGCGCCTTCTGCACCAACGGCTCGCTCGGCAGGCTCTCGGCCACTGCCTGAGCGACGAGCGAATCGATCGCCGGCAGCGCCGCGGCCGGAACGCGCCCGGCGAGACGGGGGTGCGCAGCTTGTGCCGCCAGCGGCGCCACCACGAGGGTCAGCGCCAGCACGAGCCTCACGGCTGGTCACCGCCCGCCATCGCTGGGCGCACGATCAGCAGGGCGTTCTCCCGCCCGGCGCCGAACCCGTCGTCCACATAGCGGCCCGCGAGCGGATCGGCGACCCAGCGTTCGCCGTCCACCACGAACATGTATTCGTGCTGGCCGGCAGGCAGCACCGCGGCGCCGTGCCAAATGCCATCGTGATTCTCGTCGCGCAGGGGCAGCGTGCCGCGGCTCCAATCGTTGAACGAGCCGACGACCTCGACCGAACGCGCTCCGGGGAAGTGGCCGACGAACTGCGCGATGCCCTCGGCGGCTCCGGGAGTCGGGGACCCTGAGGGCCCGAGCGGCAACAACAGGATCGCGGCGATGGCCGCCGCCAGCGGCAGCGTCCACGCCGGCCGCAAGCGCACCGTGAAGGCGCGCGGGCGCGTGAGCCAGTGCCCCAGCCGGCGGGTCGCGCTCTCCCTGGAGATCGCCAGCGGGGACCGGCGGATCTCCGCCATGACGCGCTCGGCTACGCTCACGGGCGGCGCGTCCTGCAACAGGCTCGCGGCTCCGATGAGGCGCGCGTAAGCCTCTCGCAGATCCGCGGGCAAGGCGGACGGGTCGCGCTCTCCGTCGAGCGCTTGCTGCAAGTGCGGATCGATCGGCGTCATGGGTGTCATACGAGCTCCTCCAGCGCCGCCAGCAACGCTTCCCGGGCGCGATGCACACGCATCTTCAGCGTGGGAATCCGCGCGCCGGTCGCCGCGGCCATCTCTTCGTAGCTCATCCCCTCGACGTGTTTCAACACGAACGCCTCACGTTTCTCCGCAGGCAGCGCCGCCAGCGCGCGCTCCACGAGAACGACCTGCTCACCACGCTCCAGCGTCACCCACACATCCGCCGCGTCGGCGAGCGGTGGCGCATCGTCGAGCGAGATGTCATTCGTGCGGCGCCGGGCGAGGTGGCTGCGGCAGCGGTTGCCGGTGATCCGGTACAGCCAGCTCCGCAGGTGCGCCGGGTCGCGACATTGGGCCAAATGCCGGTAGGCGCGCACGAGACTCTCAGCCACCGCATCCGCCGCGGCGTCGGGGCTGCCCAACATGCGCGTGGCGAAACGGAGCAACCCCGGCTCGTATCGCCGGATGAGGATCCCGAACGCTTCCCCGTCGCCGCCCAGGATGCGGGCGACTACTTCGACATCCGCCGGGCCGTCGTTCAATACCAAGGTGACCCGATCCGGGGAGGCTTGGTCACGGAGGGGAGGGAACGGTGCGGTTCGCGAGCACCTCGCGGGCCGCGCCGAGGAACGTCGAGGCCCGAACGCCGGCCCCGCTGACCGCGCCTGCAAACGCCTCGAGGGCGGCTTCGGCACGACGCCGGTAGGACTGGTCGCCGGTCACGTCAGCCAGCCGCAGCAGGACATGCGCGGCCGACGCGTTCGCGCCGGGGAGCATGTCGTCGAAAACGTGCTTGGTGCGGTCGACGAGCGCCGGAGCCGCGGCGTCGGGTCCGGCCGCAGGAGCGGGCGGCACCGCGGCGTCATAATAGCCGCCGACCGGATCGGCGTAGCCGTTCTCGAGGACGGCGGCGAGGTCGCGGGCGACTGCGAGGTAGCGTTGCTCACCGGTCACCTGGTACGCCCCGAGACAGGCGGCCGCGACCCGCACCTGGTCTTGCAGCAGTCCCTGCGCCGAGCCTGCGGCGGAGTGCCGCACACCCCAGCCGCGGGCGTACATCCGCAACAACAACGCGTCGAGCGCCGTGCGCCCGCGTTGCTTGGCGGCCGTCTCACCGAACGTCGCCGCCGAGAGTACCACCGCCTCGATGACGAATGCTTCCTGATCGGCGAAGAACGCGCGGTCGCCGGCATTGCCGAGCTCGCGCGCCACCGCGCGGGAGAGCGCCCGCCCGGCGTCGCGATAGCGCGCATCGCCGCTCACGACCCAAGCTTGCGCGAGGCCACCGAGCAGCGCCGCCCGCACCAGGCGAGGAGGATCCTCGCCGCCGCTCTCCGCCGAATCGAGCATGAGGTCAAGGGCGCGACGCGCCACAGCGAGGGACACGGTATCGCTCTCACGTGCGTATTCGGTGAGCAGCAGCGAAGCGGCTTCGGCATACACCACGCTTCCCACCGCCGCGTGCGTGCGCACCGCGGCGTCGAGACCCGCCCGCACAGCGGCGATCTCGGCGCGGATCGGCGCCGCTTGCAGGATGCCGCGCGAGTCACCGCCACCGGTGAGCACCAGCTGGCGCACGAGCGCCGCGTGCTGGACGATGAACGAGCGCTGATCGCGGTAACTCCGCGCCACTTCGGGAAGGAGTTGTTTCAGACCGCGACCTGTGACGGGATCGTCGGCCGGGAAGTACGTGCCGCCGAAGAACGGCGCCCCGTCCGCGGTCAGGAACACGGTGAGCGGCCAGCCGTGCAATCCGGCCAAACGTTCGACCGCGGCCTGGTAGCGCTGCGCCACGTCGGGACGCTCGTCGCGATCCACGCGGATTGGCACGAACAGCGCATTGATGAGGGCGCCGATTTCGGGATCGGTATAGATCGCGCGGTCCGTCTCGACGCACCAACGGCAGGCGTCTCCACCCACGTAGAGCAGGATGGGCCGATCGAGTTTCGCGGCGAGCGCGAACGCCTCGCGACCCCACGCTTGCCAATTGACGGGCTGGCGGGCGGCGCGCGCGAGATAGCTCGTCGCCGAGTGGGCCATACGATTGCTGAGGGGCCCACGCTCGGCGATGCACGCAGACGAGGCGGCGAAGAGAATCGACAGGAACGAGCGGGTATGCATCGATGTGCAGGAGGGAGATACCCTGCCCCGCGGCGGGGCGTTCCGGGGGAGCGCCGCGGCGAGCCTCCAGTCCGAACCGCCCGGCTATATTGGCGGCATGACCCTCGTGACCATTACCCCGAAAGCGAACGGCCCGCTGGTGATTGAGGGGCCGGTGCGCATTGTGACACCGGACGGGCGGGAATTGACGCCCCCACTGCGCAAAGACGGCCGGCCAGCGGAAGTCGTTGTCCTGTGCCGATGTGGCGCATCGGCCACCAAGCCGTTTTGTGACGGAACGCACAAACGGAATGGGTTTCAGGACGCCCCCCCCGCCCCGGTTACCCCCGGCTAGCGGCAGCATATTATGTTGTCTGGCGCTGCAGGCGTCCCCGTGCCCCCGAACTGGAGGAGCGACCGACAATGGCGAAGGGAAAGGCCCCGATGGCCGCGGACGAAGGTTACTGCGTCAAGTGTAAGGCGAAGCGCAAGATCTCGAACGCCAACCAGGTGAAGATGGCGAATGGCCGGCCCGCGCTAAAGGGAGTCTGTCCCGTTTGCGGGACGGGAATGTTCAAGATCCTGGCGCCCCCCAAGTAATCTCCGTGGTCTCTGATAACGCGCCCCCGGCGACGACGTCGTCCGGGGGCGCGTTGCATTCGTGAACCGGCGGCGGCCGTCGCCCTGGAAGGCATAGCGGATCGTGTAGCACGCGGCCCCGACGTCGCGGCAGTAGTAGGAGAGGATCTCGAGCTTCGCAAAGCGACCGTCCACTGTCCGCACGGCGTACACGTGCCGCTTCGACGTGAGCAGGTGCGACAGCATGCTGTACGCGTACCACTTCCCCACGCCCGGATTCACCGTGTCGGCCCCGAATGTCGTGACCGCGTAGCCCGACGCCGGCACTTCGACCACGGAGTCGAACGCGACGAGGCCGAGATCCAGGACGCCTGCACCGGGCGCGGCGATCACGTGGTTGCGGCGGAAGGCGATGTCCCACGTGCCCCCCGCCCCCGCCCCCACCCCGGCCGAGTCCACTACCGCGTTGCGGGCAAAATGAAAATGCCGCCAGCTATCGCCCCGCGATGCATCGAGAGTGTAGGTCGCAGGTCCCACCAGCGAATCGCCCACCGCCGCTAGGCGCGCGGGCGGAACGGTCAACGGATACGGCGGAAACTCCGGCGTGGTGAACGAGCCGATGAGGAGCGAGGCGACGAGCAGCAGAAACGCGCCGGCCAGCACCAGCACCAGGATGGGTGGCCGCGTCCCCCCCCGTCCGTTCAAGCCTCGGCCATGAACGGATACCAGGGATCGCGCGGCGGCACGAAGTTTTCTTTCACGGTGCGCGCGCTGGTCCAGCGGATCAGGTTCAGCAGGCTGCCGGCTTTGTCGTCGGTGCCGCTGGCACGCGCGCCGCCGAACGGCTGCTGACCTACCACCGCGCCAGTCGGCTTGTCGTTGATGTAGAAGTTCCCCGCGGCGTAGCGCAGTGCGGCGTCCGCCTCGGCCACCGCCGCGCGGTCCTGCGCGAGGACCGCACCCGTCAACGCGTACGGTGACGTGCGGTCCACCAAGGCGAGCGTTTCCTTCCACTGGCGTTCCGGATAGACGTACAGCGACAGCACGGGGCCGAAGATCTCTTCGCACATCGTGCGGTAGGTCGGATCCTCGACCTGGATGAGCGTCGGCTGCACGAAGTATCCGTCGGTGTCGTCGCAGCCGCCGCCGAACAGCACTTTGACCTTAGGATCGCTTTTCGCCCGCTCGATGTATTCCTTGATCTTGTCGAATGCCTTCCGGTCGATCACCGCGCCCATGAAGTTGCGAAAATCGGCGGGGTCGCCGACGCGCACTTCGGCCAGCATGGCCAGCACCCGCTCCCGCAGCTTGGGCCACAGCGTGTCGGGCACGTACACCCGGGAGGCGGCGCTGCACTTCTGGCCCTGGTACTCGAAGGCGCCGCGCACCATCGCGGTAGCCAGCGCATCGAGGTCGGCACTCGCGTGGGCGAGAATGAAGTCCTTGCCTCCCGTCTCCCCTACGAGCCGCGGATAGTCGGCGTAGCCGGTCAGGTTCGTCGCCACCTGCTTCCACAGCGATTGGAAGACCTCCGTCGACCCGGTGAAATGGATGCCGCCGAGGTGCCGGTCGGCGAGCACCCGCTCGCTGATTTGCGTCGCGGGACCGGGGACGAAGTTCACCACACCCGGCGGCAGGCCCGCCTCCTGGAGGAGCTTGAAGACGAGGTAGTTCGAGTACGCCGCCGTCGCCGCGGGCTTCCAGACGACCGTGCACCCCATGAGCGCGGGCGCCGTGGGGAGGTTGCCGCCGATCGCCGTGAAGTTGAAGGGCGTGATCGCGTAGACAAACCCCTCGAGAGCCCGGTAATCCATGGCGTTCCACATGCCGGGCGACGAGAGCGGCTGCTCGGCATGAATCCGGTCGGCGTAGTGGGGGTTGAAGCGCCAGAAGTCGATCAGCTCGCAGGCGGCGTCAATCTCCGCCTGGTGTGCCGTCTTGCTCTGCCCCAGCATCGTGGCGGCCGTCACCGTCGCCCGCCAGCGCGTGGCGAGGAGGTCTGCCGCCTTGAGGAAAACCCCTGCCCGGTCGGCGAGACTCCGCGACGACCATTCGCGCCAGGCGGCGCGCGCCGCGGCGATCGCGGTCGTGATCTCCTCGGGGCCCGCCTGATGCACCTTCGCCAGCACGTGCCGGTGGCACTGAGGCATCACGGCGTCCACCGTGCGGCCGGTGCGGATTTCCTTCCCGCCGATGATGACGGGAATCTCGATCTGGCGACCGCTTAGGTCCTTCAAGGTCTGCTTCAAGTCGGCGCGCTCGCGCGTGCCGGGGACATACGAAAGGACGGGCTCATTGACGGGGGTGGGGATCTTGGCGCTAGTGTTCATGGCATGAAAGCTAAACCGGGGACCATCGATCCGCGCACCCGCATCGGACACGTCCACCTGACGGTCAGCGATCTCGAGCGTGCCCTGGCCTTCTACCGCGATGCCCTCGGTTTCGAAGTCACGGCCTCCTACGGTCCTGACGCCGTGTTTCTTTCAGCGGGTGGCTACCATCATCACATCGGCCTCAACACGTGGGCCGGCCGCGGTGCGCCACGGCCCGCGCCGCGCACCACCGGGCTTTACCATTTCGCGATTCTCTTCCCGGACCGCGCCGCCCTGGCGGCGACCGTACGTCGCGCGCTCGAGCACGGGGTCGCGCTCGAAGGCGCCTCCGACCACGGCGTGAGCGAAGCGGTGTACGTGCGCGACCCCGACGGCAACGGCGTAGAGCTCTACCGCGACCTGCCAGAAAACGAATGGCCGCGTGCACCCGACGGTACGATCCGGATGGACACGCGGCCGCTCGATCTTGCGGCGCTGCTCGCCTAGGGCGCGGACGGGGAGGGGGAGGGGGGGACCGTCTCCCCGCGCGCTTCGCCCCGGGAAGGATCGCTGTCGCGCTGGGGGGGCAGTGGCAACGAGATCGTAAACGTCGTTCCCTTGCCTGGCTGCGACTCGACGCGCACCGATCCTCCGAACATCGCCTCGGCCACGCTGCGCACCTTGGCGAGTCCCATGCCGCTGCCCTTGCCGAACTCCTTGGACGTGAATCCCGGCTCGAAGATCCTGGACAGGTTTTGCGCCGGGATACCGGTGCCGCGGTCGCGCACGATCACTTCCAGGTCGCGTCCCTTTTGCCCGAGCCGCACTTCGACCGGGGCCGGCGCCTGCGCCGTGGCGTCGGCGGCGTTGCGGACCAGGTTCACGAGCAAGTCGAACAGCGCGTTTGGGTCGCCCTTCAGGTACATCGCATCCAAGCTGGTCGTGAAATCCAGATCGATGCCGCGATCGCGCAGCAGGCGCCGCTCGAGGGTGAGGCAGGAGCGCACGACGCGGACCGCGTCGAACCTTTCGGAGCGCGCCTGGGCGCCGCGCGCCCGGTCTTGCACCGCGCGCAGGAAGCCGGTCGCCCGGTCGATGTCCTCGATCACCTGGCCGAGGTCGTCGAGCAGCGCCAGGCGTCGGTCAGCCGCCAAGTCCACCCAGCGTCCGATCGATTCCATCGCGAGCTGCAGACCTACGCGCGCAGCGGTCAACGGATTGCTCGCCTCGTGCGCGATCATCGCGGGAGAAGTGGCCAGCTCCTGCAGCGCATCGCCGCGGGCGGACCCGGCCGCGAATTCGGTAGCTACGGGGGCGGGGTCGATCGCGCCCAACGCGAGACCGGTGAGCTCGAGCGCGAGCCGGTCCCGGCTGCGGCGCTCGCGCCCGCCCGGCGGCGGCGCGGGGGGATGCGACCGGACGGGCGCGATTACCCAGGCGTCCGGAGTGGCGCCCGGCGCCGTGACCCAACGCGATCCCACGGGGATAGGGACTTTCCAGCGGCGCAGCGTCGCGTCCAGATCGAAGCTCGGCAGGGGGGTGCTGAGGTCCGGATGACTCGTGGCGCGGGGAACGGCGGCGTGGGCGCCCGTCACCTCCCAGAGGATGACCGGCCGGCCGACCACGGCGCTCGCCTGGCGGAGCACCTCGCCGGCATCCCCACGAAACAGCTGTGCACTCACCGTCTCACCTCCATGGACATCCCAAGGGCGATAGGGGGCAAGTCGGGGCGCACCCTAGTAATGCGGGGTGCGGAGCGCGCCGTCAAGCGGCGCCGTCACACAGATGATAAAGCGGTCTGTCAGCGCCGTTTGCACTGTATTGACACTCTTTCCCACCGAGACTAGCGTGGGGCCCCATGAGCACACCACCTCCTCCGTCCGGCTCGTACCCTTCACGCCCCTCGACGGGACGCTCGTCGTTCGCCGTGGCGATGAAGGACTACACGTTCATTCGGCCCGGCATTGCGGTGACGATCAGCGCCATCACGCTGGCGCTCGCGCTGGTGATCGGCCTGTGGCTGATCTTCTCGCTGCGCGAGGCGGCGACGACCGTTGAGCGCGGAGCCCGTACGGTCGAGACGCTGCACCGCTACAATGCCGGCCTCGAGGTGTGGCGCCAGATGGCCACGAGCACCGATCCTGCCTACCGGCGGCCGGAGGCGCTCGCCCAACGTGACAGTCTGGGGCGGGTGCTACGCGTGCAGCTCTCGGATCTCGCCAATTCAATGACTGACGAGCGGGAGCGGGAGCTCGTCCGCAGCGTGTTGGACGGTCTGACGAGCACCAGCACCGGCGCGGGGACTGAATCGCGCCAGGCGATGATCGTGCTCCTCGCCAAGCAGGACGCGGCCATGTTCGCCGCCGCCAAGGCTTCGCAACGGGCGGTCCTGCTGGCAGCGGTGCTGCTTGCATTGACCATCATCGCCGCCGGCATGCTCATCGTGCCGATGGCGTGGCTGTACGTCCAGTTCAAGCGCGGCGCGACGATCGAGGTCAAGGTGTAAAACGGAAGCCTATGTAATTGAGCGTGACTAGCGTTCCGGATGTTGCACGGCGCACCACCGGTTCATTATGTTGGCCCCGCGTCCCCCCCTTTCAGGAAGAGGCCAACAGATGAATGCCTTGACCACTAAAGCACTGAGTATGGCAGTTGTCGTGACCGTTTGGGCTGTGATTTCGCATCTTGGAAAATTGCCCCTGCAACTGTGGCCGGTGATCGTCGGCCTCGCCTGTTTCGTGGGCGCGGGCGGCGGGATGTCCGGACTTCAGAAGTCGATCCTCGGCACCGCTTCCGGCGTCGTATGGGCGATGCTCTATGTCGCCGTGGCGGGCGCGTTGGGGCACCAGGACATCGTGGACGCGCTTGTGCTCGGCGCCGCCGTGTTCGGCATGGTGTTCCAGGCGCGCGTCCCGCTGCTCTCCTACACGGCCGGTGCGATCGCCGGCGCCGCTGTCTCGATGGGCGTCATGGGCATCAGAGTCGTCAGCGTCAACGGCGGGATCCGCCTGGCGGTCGCCCTCGCGATTGGCTGCGTGCTGGGCATCGTCGCCGAGCGGGTCGCGGATTTCCTGGCGCGCACGCGCTTCGTACCCGCGATGTCGAACCGCTAGCAGAACTCCAACCCGGAGCCATTAACGGGGCCGACGCTCTCAGAGCGTCGGCCCCGCTTTGTCAGAGAACCGTCCAGCCGCGTCAGTGACGTGTTGCGGGTCTTCACGCGTAGAGGGATTCTTCAGACCATGCGGATGTCGCTTCCTACATCGCATTTCCGGGTGCGACGCGGCGCGGTCGTTGCCGCGCTGCTGGTGCTCGCCTTCGGCGTCGCGGTGGTGCTCGCCGTCCAGGCGTACGGCGTAGCGCGCTACCATCGCGCCCAGGCCGACCGCGTGCTGCGCGACTATGCGGCCCTTGCCGCGGCGCGCGTCGCCCAGCGCAGCGCGAGCGAGATCTATTATTCGATCATTCCGCAGCTCAAGGCGATCCGGCACGCGCACGAGATGGCGCCGCACAAACCGCTGCCACGCCCCGGGGAGTTGCGGGTTGATGTGATGGAGCACGACGTCTCGTTCACGCCATACATCCGTTTCACGTTTCGCCTGGATCTCCCGACGAGGCACCTGGAGACCTCGGGGCAGCCGCTGCCGCCGTCCGTGCGCGCCTGGCTGATCGACACGCTCCCCGTGCATACCCGAACCGTCTACGACACGTCCTGGCACATGGGCGCCGTGCTCGGCCAACCAGGAGGGGACCGGCGTTACGTCGCGTACACGGTGCTGCGCGACCGCACCGGAACGCTCCGCACCGCGCTCGGCTTCGAGGCGCAGCCGGAAGGGTTGCGGCCGCTGGTGGTGCATGCCATGGCCAAGTTTCCATTGTTGCCGCGGCCCCTGACGGGCGGCGTCCAGTACGACTCGATGGGATCGATCATCATCACCGACCGCTACGGTGTGGAGTTGTACCGCTCCGCCGTGCAATACACGTCGCCGTTCACCGCGCGCGACACCGTGGGCACCGATATGGGAGATCTGTACGCCCAGGCGACGCTGCGCGCCGCCGTGGCCGATCAGCTGATCATTGGGGGGCTGCCCAAATCACGCCTGCCCTTGATCCTCGGCTTGTTGGGCGTGACCGCGGTGTTGATCGGGACCGCCCTGGTGCAGCTGCGCCGCGAATATGAGTTGGCGCGCCTGCGCACCGACTTCATCTCCGGTGTCTCGCACGAGCTGCGCACGCCACTCGCGCAGATCCGCATGTTCTCCGAGACGCTCGTGCTCGGCCGCGTGCGCTCGGAAGAGGAGCGGCGGCGCTCGCTCGCCATCATCGACCAGGAAGCGCGCCGCCTCACCCACCTTGTCGAAAACCTGCTCCATTTCGCACGCTCGGAGCGGCAAGCGGCTCGGGTGGTGCCCGAGCCCACGGCGCTCGCGCCGCTGATTCAAGAAGTGATCGACGGTTTCGCCCCGCTGGCCGCGGCGCGCGGCGCCACGCTTTCGGCCGCCGTACCCGAGGACCTGGTCGTGCCGGCCGATCCGGGCGCAGTGCGCCAGATGCTGCTCAATCTGCTGGACAACGCCGTGAAGTACGGGCCGGCGGGGCAGCAAGTGCGCGTCGGGGCGGCGCGCGACAACGGCTTTGCGCGGCTGTGGGTGGACGACGGCGGACCCGGCATTCCGCAGCCTGATCGGGAGCGGGTGTGGGAGCGCTTCTGGCGCCTCGAGCGCGATCGCGGTTCGGCGGTGGCGGGGAGCGGCATTGGACTCGCCGTTGTGCGTGAGCTGACCAGCCTGCATCACGGGCGTGCCTGGATCGAAGATGCACAAACCGATGGCGTCGGTACGCGCGTCGTCATCGAGCTGCCCGCATGAGCGTTCCCCCTCCCACCCTCGGCAAGCGGGTGCTCGTGATCGAGGACAATCCCGACCTCGCGTACGGTCTGCGGAACAACCTCGAGATCGAGGGCTACGACGTCGAAGTCGCCAAGGATGGCGTGAAGGGCCTCGCCCGGGCCCGCGCCGCGCGGCCCGATCTCGTGCTGCTGGACCTCATGCTGCCCGGAATGGACGGCTTCCGTGTCTTGCGGGCGCTGCGCGAAGACGGCCACGGGATGCCCGTGCTGATCCTGACCGCGCGTGGCGAGGAGGCCGACAAAGTCCGCGGTCTGCGACTCGGCGCTGACGACTACGTCACGAAGCCGTTCGGCGTGCTGGAGCTCTTGGCCCGCGTGGAGGCCCTGTTCCGGCGGGTGGCCGCGCCGCCACCGTCGTTTGAGCGGTTTGGCGACATCGAAGTACTGACGCCTTCGCGCACCGTGCTCCGCCGCGGCGAAACGGTCGCGCTCACGCCCAAGGAATACGACTTGCTCGTCGCGCTGCTGCGTCGTGGGGGCGCCTGCGTCACCCGCGGCGAGCTGCTGACTGAAGTGTGGGGCTACAGTGCCGACGTGATGAGCCGGACCGTGGATACGCACATCGCCGAGCTGCGCCACAAGCTCGAGGACGACCCCGCCAATCCCAAGCACATTCTCACCGTACGCAAGACGGGGTACCGGCTGGCGCGGTGAGGTCCCCATCAGAGGAGGAGAAGTGAGCCAAGCGTTCGTGCTACTGCTCGGCCTGTTGAGCAGCGCACCGCAGCCTGCCATCACCACGCCACGCGAGCTGCTCGAGGCAATGCGCGCCCGCTACGACGGCAAGTGGTATCGCACCGTCACGTTCGTGCAGAACAACACCGAACATCACCCCGATGGAACGATCGGGCATTCGGTCTGGCGCGAATGGATCGAGGCGCCCGGCAGGCTGCGCATCGAGTTCCAACCGGCCGATTCCGGCAATGGGACCTTGTTTGCCACCGACTCCGTATACCTCTTCCGGGGCGACTCGCTCACGCAGTCCCGGCCGTTCGTGCACCCGCTGCTCGTGCTGGCATTCGACGTGTACGTGCAACCGGTGGAGCGCACGGTCGGGCAGCTCGGCCAGCGCCGGTTCGACTTGTCGGTGCTGAGCGAGGCCACGTGGGAAGGCCGGCCGGTGTGGGTCGTGGGCGCGAAGGCCGGCGACCTGGACACCCGCCAGTTCTGGGTGGACAAGGAGCGGCTGGTGTTCGTACGAATGCTCGAGCCGGCGCCGCGGGACTCGACCAAGACGGCGGAGACGCGCTTCAACAAATACACCCCGCTCGCGGGTGGGTGGATTGCGCCTGAGGTGGAGTTCCTGATCGACGGCCAGCCGCTGTTTCTGGAGGAGTACAAGGACATCCAGGCCAACGTCGCGATCCCCGCGGCGTTCTGGAACCCGCGGCGGTGGAAAGCGGCGCGCGTGAAACCGTGAGCGCACCGAAGGCCAACGCCCTGCGACAGCTGCATATCGCAGGGCCGATGCTGGTGCTCCCCAACGCCTGGGATGCGGGCAGCGCTCGGATCTTCGTCGAGGCCGGATTCACCGCTCTTGCGACGACCAGCGCGGGCATCGCGTTCAGCCTCGGGTACGCCGACGGCGAGCGGATCACGCGGGACGAGATGCTCGCGGCGGTCGCGCGCATCACGCGCCGCGTCTCGGTCCCTGTGACCGCCGACATGGAGGCCGGGTACGGCCGTACACCCGACGCGGTCGCCGCGACGGTCCGCGGTGTGCTGCAGGCGGGCGCCGTCGGCATGAACCTCGAGGACCGGATCGGGGAGGAGGGCTTGATCGCTCTGCCGCTCGCGGTCGAGCGGGTGCGCGCCGCACGCACCGCCGCCGACGCCGCCGGCATCCCGCTGGTGCTCAACGCCCGGACCGATGCATTCAGCCCGAACATGGGTGGACTTCCCGAAGCCATACGCCGTGGCAAAGCCTTTCGGGAGGCGGGAGCAGACTCAGTCTTCGTTCCCTTTGTCGGCGATAGGAATACGATCGAGACGCTGGTTCGCGAGATCCCCGCGCCCGTCAACATTCTCGGAGCACCGAACGCCCCGACGCTCAAAGAGATGGCGGCACTCGGCGTGCGGCGCGTGACGTTCGGCTCGGCGCCGATGCGCGCCACGCTGGGGCTGGTGCGCCGCATGGCGCGGGAGTGGAAGGAGAAAGGGACCTACGGCACTCTGGACGCCTACGGGATCCCCTTTGCCGAGCTGCAGAACCTCTTCGCCTAGTTCAATTCCACGTGGAGATGGTCGGCCGTCCCCACGTGCCGCTGCGTGTCGAATCCCATCAACCAGAAATAGAGCTGCATGCTCCGGTTCTTGAGCTCACCGCGCCCGGCGGTTCGCAGGTCGACCGCGTGGACCCAGCCGTCCTTCTGGCGGTAGTGCCGGGTGCGGCTGTTCGCGGGGAGCCCCATGCGCCCGTAATCCTCTGGCTGCCGGCCCGCATCGGTGATCAAGATGTCGCGGTCGGCGAGGATCAGGGTGGAGAGGGCAAGCCGCAGCAGCGGATGCAGCGACGTGTAATAGGCCCGCACCGGCTGCGACTTGGCGTTCACGCTCGCCAGATACAGTAAGGAATAGCCGCAGTAGAAGACCACCAGCGGCAGCGCCACCCATTTCGCGAGTGTCAGCACCCGACCCCGCCCCGTGAACTTGTGCGACACCCAGGCGGCGTAGCCCGTGACGACCCCGGCCGTTAGAAAGGCGGCCACGAGCAGCGCCAGCCAGACCGGGGCCTGTCCATGCTCGTGGATGAACACCGCCCCCCGCACCAGCACGGCGAATGGCAGCGCGATGATCACGGCGACCTTGAGCAGCCCCCTGACCGCCTCGGCGGCGAGCGCACGCCACTCAGCGGGGCTAGCGGGCGCTTTCTGACGCCACTTGCGATGCCATTCCCGCCGCGCTTCGCGCTTCAGCTTGGCCAACTTCAAGGCGATGCCGTCCATGCGAGAATGTACGATTGTGGGCGCGACCGAGCTTCAGCGCTGCAGGATGGGTGGCGCGCAAATTGCGCAGCCATGCGGGTATCTATGACGATCACCACGCTCGCCCTGGCGGCGCTCATCCTCCAGGGGACGTCGATCCCCAAGCCGCTTCTCACCCCCAACCGGGGAAAGAGTGACTCCGTCGTCGCGTTCGTAGACGTCAACGTCATCCCGATGAGCAGGGACGGCGTTCTCGAGCATCAAACCGTGATCGTGCGCGGCACGCGCATCGCCGAGATGGGCCCCGCTGCGCAGCTGAAGGCCCCGGCCGGCGCCGTTACGGTGGACGGCCGGGGCAAGTACCTGATGCCGGCACTCGCCGAGATGCACGGCCACCTGCCGAGCCCGAATGCCTCGCCCGAGCTGACCGAGAACGTCCTCTTCCTCTATGTAGCGAACGGCGTGACCACGGTGCGCGGGATGCAGGGCAGTCTCCCGCACCTCGAGCTCAAGGCCCGGGTTGCGCGCGGCGAGCTGCTGGGACCTCAGCTGTGGGTCCCCGGTCCTCCCCTCACGGGCAACGCCGCCCCGACGCCGGAAGCCGGCCGGCGCCTGGTGGAGGAGCAGCACGCTGCCGGATTCGACCACCTCAAGATCCACGAGGGTTTGTCGCGAGCGACGTACGACACCATCGTCGCCACGGCCAAGCGACTGGGGATGCGGTTCGCCGGGCACGTGCCGGACGCGGTCGGCGTCTATCACGCTCTCGAGTCGGGCCAGGCGTCGATCGATCACCTGGACAACTACGTCGAGACGGTGAGTGGGGGGCCCGATTCCGCGGACGACCGGCGCATCGCCCAGGTCGTGGCTGCCACCTGTGCGGCGCACGTCTGGACCGTTCCGACGCTGGCGTTGTGGGAGACATTCCTGGGCACCGAGGATTCGGCGCGGCTCGCCGTCCGCGAAGAGCTGCGCTACGTGCCGCAGGCCTGGCGGTCGAGTTGGGCCCAACAGCTCACGCAGATCCGCACGAATGCGCTTCCCGTAGAGAAGCGCCACGCAACGCTCGCTCTCCGGCGCCGCATTCTGAAGGCGCTGCAGACCGCGGGCTGCCCCATCGCGCTCGGCACCGATTCCCCCCAGCTCTACAGCGTGCCGGGATTCTCGATCCACCGCGAGATGCGGAGCATGGCGGACGCGGGCCTGACGCCGCAGCAGATCCTGGACGAGGGAACACGCCAGGTCGCGCGCTACTTCGGTGCCGAGCAGGAGTTCGGCACGGTGGCCGCCGGGCGGCGCGCCGACCTGCTGCTGCTCAACGCCAATCCGCTGGCCGACCTCGCGAACGTGGCGCGACGCGCGGGCGTGATGGTCAACGGCCGCTGGCTGCCGGAGGCGGACATCCGCGCCCGCCTGCAGCGCATCGCCGCTGCCTACCAGTCCCCCTAGGGTACGGGCTTAGCGTCCAGCGGCGGCTTTATTCTGACGATCCACAGTCCATTGAACATGTCGTTGACGTAGGCGAGGCCGTTGCTGACGACGACACCCCACGTCATCGGGGTGTTCTTGACGTTCCCGTCCATGTCGCCTGTGTGGACGTGGGCGATCTCACGCTGCTGCGCGCGCAGATCGCCGAGCAGCTCACCCGACACGTCGAAGGCGTGGAAGCCGGCGTTGTAGGCGCCGAGATACAGTGTGTCGCCGGCGACCCAGACGTTGTGGACGCCGCCGTACTCGGGCTCATACCACGCGACCGACTTGGGGTGCTTCAGGTCGGACACGTCGAGCACCTGCAGCCGGCCGAACGCCCGGAAGGCCGCGGCATCCTTGGCGCCCTCGACCTGGCCGGCCGGGAACACCTCGTCGGCTATGAAGACGTAATGCCCGTGCCGCCAGGCCGTGTGCGTCCCGCGAATGAAGCCCGGCCCGTGGCGGAGCTCGACGTCACGGTACAGAGCGTTGAGGTCGTACTTGTACTGCGACACGAGCTGCGGATTCGACGGGCTGCCGCCCGCCATGCCGTTGCCGACGTCGAGGATGACGAGCCCGTCGTTCCAGTACGACAGGTACGCGAGCCCGTCCTGGATGTCCACGTCGTGCAGCGTGCGGCCGGCATCGGCGCGCGGCGTGCGCCACTGCGCGACTTCCTTGGGGTGGTACGGGTCGTTGATGTCGATGACGTGCAGCGCGCCCGTGCCGTCGTTTGTGATGTAGACATGCGTGCCGAACTTCTCCTGCCGGTACACGAACGCCGAGTGCACCCCGGCCGTAACGCCCTCGGTAAACTCGGCGATCGGTTTCGGATGCGCCGGGTCCTCGAGCTGGGCGATGACGATCCCGTTCTTGCGATCGGCGGCGCCCTCGCGGGTGAAGACCAGGAAGCGGCCGTCCGGCGTGGTCATGATGTCGTTCACCCGGCGGGTGTTGGCTACGATCGAATCCGTGACGACCGGCTTCGCCGGGTCGGAGATGTCGATGGCGTACATCCGATCGCCGCCCGAGCCAGTCCCGAGGTAGGCGATGCGGCCGTTCGGGTGGATCCATACCTCTTCCGTGGTGAACAGGGAGCGCGGCAGCCGTCCCACGATTTCCACCGGCCGCCGGACGTTGCGGGCTTCGACCGATACAGGCACGTCGGCCCCGTTCTTGCCGAAGCTCGCGGTCACCAAGTAGTCTCCCGTCTCATAGGCGACGAAGTTGCCGTCCTCGGTGATCTCGCCTTGGCCCGGCGCGAAACTCCACGACGGAGTGAGCCCGGGGATCTCGCGGCCCGCGGCGGTGAGCGCGCGCGCCGTGAACTGCACGACGTCCCCCTGACGCAGCTTCGCGCTCTTGGGCTGGATGTCCACTGACGCAATGGTGTTCGGCACGATCTCGAACGACACGCGTTCCGTGGCTGCCCCGGCACCGACCGTCACCGTCGCGCGCCCCGGTGCCACCGCGGTGACGACGCCGTTGCCGTCCACTCGCACGATGGCGCGGTTCGAGCTGCGCCAGGTGACGGTGTCGGAACGTGCGTCGCCGGCCTCGCTCGTGACACGCGCCGTGAGCCGAACCCGCTGACCGGCAACCAGCTTCGGCACGCGCGGCGCCACCGCAATCCACGCGGCGGGACCCGCGACGATGCGCACTTCCGTCCGCTTGATGAAGGGCTTAGTTCCCGGCACCAATGCGATGACCGCGACGGGGATCGTGCCCGTAGCGCCGGCGCTCACGAGGCCTGTAGTATCCACGCTGCCTTCGAAACGTCCACCAGCGGCGCGGAACATGATGCGCACATTCGCGACCGGCTGACCCGCGGAATCGCGGGGCTCGGCGCGGAACCGGATCGTATCCCCCGGGGTCACAACGCCCCGGGCCGGCGTAATGATGATGTCGGCAACAGGAGACGCGGGCACTGCCGTTGGAGGTGGCGTCGGCGGTTGCTGCACCACAAGGGCGGCGAGCAAGAGATCGAGCATCATCGGCGCTTCCCGGGTGAAGGGTTAGATTGGGAAGGGAAAATGTACATCCACTGCGGGAGGCCCGTGAAGACGCTCCTCGCGTTCCTCGTGCTCGCGAACACGCCAGCATTTCGTCAGGATCCCCCACTCGAGTACCTCGTCTGGGTGGCGTCGGAAGCGACAGACCGGATCGCGCTCGTGCGCTTCAGCCCCGGCACTGCCACGGCGCGCATCGAGCGCGAGTTCACGATCGGCCTGCTGCCCACCGACCCTGACGGGCCGCACGGATTGACGGTGTCCCCCGACGGTCGCTTCCTCTTTATCTCAACCGCGCACGGCATGCCCTTCGGCTACCTCTGGAAGATCGAAGCAGCCACCGCGAAGGTCGCGGGCAGGGTGGAGCTGGGGATGTTCCCGGCTACGGTGGCACTCACACCGGATGGGGCGTTTGCCTTCGTCGTGAACTTCAATCTGCACGGCGACATGGTCCCGTCTTCGGTGTCCGCCGTGTCGACCGCTGACATGCTCGAGGTGGCGCGCATCCCGACCTGCACGATGCCCCACGGCTCGCGCGTCAATCCGCAGGGCACGAAGCAGTATTCCGCCTGCATGATGGATGATGAGATCGTCGAGATCGACACCCGGACGTTCGGCGTGGCACGCACCTTCAGCGTCGCGCAAGAGGTCGCCGAGCACACCGCACACAGCTCACCGCCTGCCGCTCACTCGCCGACCTGCTCGCCCACGTGGGCGCAACCCTCGGCGGACGGCGCCGCGGTATATGTGGCGTGCAACAAATCGAACGAGATCCTCGAGATCGACGTGGCGCGCTGGACGGTGACCCGACGGTTCAAGGCCGGGGAGGGCGTCTATAACCTCGCCACGACGCACGACGGCGGCTGGCTCGTCGCCACGAACAAACGCGGCCAATCGGTCTCGATCTTCGACCTCACGGCGGGGAAAGAGGTTGCGCGGGTCGCCACGAAACGGCGGATCGTGCACGGCGTCGTCGTTTCTCCGGACGACCGCTACGCGTTCGTGTCGGTGGAGGGCATCGGCTCCCAACCGGGAACCGTGGAAGTGATCGACCTACGCACCCGCACCGCGGTCGCCGCGGCGGACGTGGGACAGATGGCGGGTGGTATCGACTTCTGGAAAACCGAGGGAGGGCACTAGTCATGGGGTCACGATCGGAGCGCTTCAAGAAGGCGGCGGTGAAGGCCGCGCAAAAGGCCAAGCAGTGGGCTCAGGTAGCCATGCGCGAGGCCGACCGCCTCATGGAGGAGGCTCAGAAACGGGCCGAGACCGAGGAGCGGCAGATGCGCATCAAGCGGGCGCTGGTGCGCACGGGTAAGGTCCTCAAGGCAGTCGGCCGGGCGGCCCTCGTTGCAGGTGTCGCGGCGGGGATCGCGGCGGCGCGGGCGGAGAATCGCGCCCGCAAGCTCACCAAGAAGGCAAAGCGCTAGGCAGCCCCGCTCATCCTGAGGAGTTTTTGAAACTGGGGCGGGGGGACGGGCTGCACCGATAGCCGTCCCACCCGCACCAGGGGTAGATCAGCGAACGTCTTATCAGCCTTGACCTCGGCGAGCGTCACGGGCCGGGGAACTGGGCGCACCGCTTTGAGCTTCGGCACGCCGAGCTTTTGGTCCTGCGCGACCACAGTCGCCAAACCCACGATGGCCTTCTCATCCCCAGTGTGATAGATCAGCACTTCGTCACCCGGCTGCATCGCGCGCAGGTGTTTCATCGCGACGGGATTCTTCACCCCATCCCACACCGTCGTACCCTCACGCACAAGGTCGGCGTAGCTGTAGGTGCTTGGCTCGGTTTTTACAATCCAGTGGCCCATTGAGCGATTACCTCCGCAAGCTCGTTCATGACGTCGGCTTCGGTCTTGCCAGTGCGTTTGGGCACCCTGAACGAATGGTCGCCCTCTTCCACTAGATGCAACGTCGCGCGGCCGCCCAACCGCATTACCACGGGCTCGAGTAATTCGCGCTGGGCGAACTCATCCCGCGTACCCTGCAGAAACAACATCGGCACCTGCACAGCCGATAGGTGCTCGGCCCGCGCATCACTCGGCCGCCCCGGCGGATGCAAGGGGAAACTCAGGAACACGAGCCCGCGCACGCCGGGCAACGGCGTCCGGGATTGGGCCTGCGACGTCATTCGGCCACCAAACGACTTGCCCCCCGCGACGAGCGGCAGACCCGGTGCCGCGCGCGCGGCGGCGCCGACGGCCTCCCGCACCGCAGCTTCGGCCACGGCTGGAGGGTCGGGACGGCTTTGCCCCTTCCTCATATAGGGGAACTCGTAGCGATAGGTCGCGATGCCGCGGGCCGCGAATGCCTGCGCCGCTCGCTCGAGAAACGGGTGTCTCATCCCGGCACCGGCCCCGTGCGCCAGTACATACAGGAAGCCGGCGTCCGGCGGCCGGACCAGGAGTACTTGCTCAGCTGACACGTTCGTTGAGCCGCTCTAGGACGCCGACCAGGTCGGGCTTCACCTCGAGCACAGGGAGCAGCGGATCGTGCTTGAGGCGCTCCATCCGCTTCTTGGCGTTCGCGATCGTGAACTTGCCGTTGTCGAGCTTGCCCGTGACCTCGCGCCATTCGCTCGGCATCGAGACCGGCGCTCCGGGCAGCGGCCGCACGCTGAAGGGCGCGACCATCAGCTGGCCGCGACGATTTTGGAAAGCATCCACGTAGACCTTACCGCCGCGCTTGCTGATCGAGCGTGTCGTCGTCGCGATGTCCGGGAATTGGTCCGTCACTAGGCGCGCGAACAGCATCGCGAGCTGCAGGCACTGCTCGTACGTCAGCTGCCTGCCGAGCGGCAGCAACACGTGGAGGCCGGACTTGCCGGTCGTCTTGATGAACGCCGCCATCTCCACGTCGTCGCACAGTTTCTTCAGGGCCTTACCGAGGGTGATGACCTGGGCGAACGGCGCGTCCTTCGGATCGAGGTCAATCAGGCACCAGTCGGGATGCTCGAGGTCCGTGACGCGGCTGCCCCAAATGTGCAGCGGGATCGTTCCGAGATTGGCGAGATAGAGCAGCGAGTCCAGGTCATTGACCACGAAGTAGTCGATGTTCCGCTGCGTGTCCTCACTCCAGATCGGTACGGTGCGAATCCAGTCCGGGGCGAATGCGGGCGCGTCCTTCTGATAGAACGACTTTCCCTTGATCCCGTCGGGATAGCGCGTGAGGACGACGGGCCGGTCCTTGAGATAGGGCAACAACCAGGGCGAGATGCCGCGGTAATACTCGATGAGATCGCCCTTCGTGTAGCCCTCGTCGGGCCAGAAGACTTTGTCGAGGTTGGAAAATACAACCTCTCGGGGAGCGGGGACGGGGGATGGGGGACGGGTCGTCTCGGTCGCATCCCCTCGTCCCTCGTCCCCCGTCTCCGCTCCCCTGCCTGTCGGAAACACACACTCTTTCGGATCCTTGTCGTCCCGGAAACGGAGAAACACCGGCTGCCGCAGCAGCCCATCCGGCGTGATCTCTTTGTAGCGAACCTCGCACACCAGCTCCGGCTCGACCCAGATATGGTCCGGACCCTTGGGCAACGCGCCGCCGGGCGGCGGCTCACACGGCGGCGTCGGACGGACGAGACTTTCCAGTCTGGCGCTGTACTCCTTGAGCTGCGCGGCTGTAAAGCCCGAGCCGGCGCGGCCGCAATAGACGAGCTTGCCGTCCTTGTAAGCACCGACGTGCAGCGCCCCAAACCCGCTGCGGGAGCCTTTGGGACGGGAATAACCCACGATGACGAAGTCATCGCTGCGGTCGGCGCGGATCTTGAGCCAGTCGGACGAGCGCACGCCGCGGTAGGGAGAGTCTGCCTTCTTCGCCATGATCCCTTCGAGGCCGAGCTGCGCCACCTTCTCGTACAGCGCTTCCCCGTTCGTCTCGAAGTGCTCCGAGTAGCGCAGCGGTCCCGTCGACGGCAGGATCTTCTTGAGAATCGCCTTGCGCTTGATGAGCGGCAGCGGTCGCAGGTCGTAGCCGTCGAAGGCGAGCAGATCGAAGACGAACAGCGTGGCGGGATGCTCGATGGCCTCGCGCTTGATCTCCCGCGTGTTCGACAGTTTGGCGCGCGCCTGCAGCCGAGAGAAGCTCGGGCGGCCGGTGTCGTCGAGAACCACCAGCTCGCCGTCGAGAATGACGCCTTCGTAGGGCAGCGCCTCCACGGCGCGCGCGACCTCCGGAAACGCAGGGGCGAAGTCGAGTCCCTTACGCGACAGCAGGATGGCCTTGCCGTTCTCCCGCGCGGCGCGCACGCGGTAGCCGTCGAGCTTGACCTCAAAAATCCAGCCGGGCTTCGAGAACGGCTGGTCGCGCGCTTCGGCGAGCATCAGCTCGGTGTCCTGCACGCGGATGGCGCGCTTGGGCGCGCCGAGCTTTTCGAGCTCCTTCTTGATTGGAATGGCCCGTGTCTTCGCTTCGCGCAGCTCCTGCACCGTGAGCCCGGAGAGCACCGACTCGTCCGAATAGGGGTCGGTCGAAACGAACTGGTCGCGCTCCTTGATGAGGAGCCATTCCTTTTCGGTCTTCTTCATCTTCACGAGCGTCCAGCGGCCGCGCAGCTTGTAGCCCCTCAACTCGAACAGCAGCTTCCCCTTCTTCATCCCTTCGTGCGGATCCTCGAGCGAGATCCAGACGCCCCGATCCCACACGATCACCGAACCTGCACCGTAGTTGCCTTCGGGAATGATCCCTTCGAAGTCGCCGTACTCGATTGGATGATCTTCGACGTGCACCGCGAGCCGCTTGTCGGCGGGATTCGCCGACGGCCCTTTGGGAACCGCCCACGACGTGAGCACACCGTCCATCTCGAGCCGCAAATCCCAGTGCAGCCGGGTCGCGTCATGCATGTGGACGATGAAGAGGCCGCCTTTTCCAACGCCCGTAGGCCGGGGAGGTCCGCCTGCGGGCTCAGGCGTCTTTTCGAGATGGCGCTTGGCCCGGTAGGTATCGAGGGGGTCCTTCCGGTCGGCGGGCATGCTCGCGTATCATACTCCGTTATGAGCGCTCATTCCATCGGTTCTGCCACGGTGTCCTTCGGTCTGGTCTCGGTGCCCGTGCAGCTCTATGCCGCCGGCGAGTCCAAGGCAAACATCTCGTTCAACTGGCTCCACAAAAAAGACGGCGCTCGCCTCAAGCAGCAGTACGTTTGCTCGAAAGACGGGGAAAAAGTCGAACGTGATGAGATGATCAAAGGGTACGAATTCCAGAAGGGCCAGTACGTCACGTTCACGCCGGAGGAGCTGAAAGCGCTGGAGGAACGTGCTACCGGGACGATCGACATCATTGAATTCCTACCCGCCGACCGGGTGGACCGCATCTTTATCGATCGGACGTATTTCCTCGGCCCCGACAAGGGCGGGGAGCGCGCCTACAAGCTGCTCGCCGAGGCGCTGAAGAAAACCGGACGCGTCGCGCTGGGGCAGTACGCGGCGCGCGGCAAGCAGTACCTCATCATGGTGCGACCGATGGACGGCGGGCTCGCGATGGAGCAACTCCGCTACGCCGACGAAGTGCGCAAGATCGACGAGGTGCCGATTCCCAAAACCGAAGTGAAGAAGCCGGAGCTCGATCTCGCGATCAAGCTGATCGATCAAGCCGCGGCCAGTGAGTTCCGTCCCGAGGCGTACAAGGACAACGTACGCGAGCGGATGCTTCAGCAGATCCAACAAAAGGTCGACGGCCGCGAGATCACCGAGGAGCCGGAAGAGGCGCCGAAGACAAAGGTGCTCGACCTGATGCAGGCGCTGAAAGAGAGTCTCAAAGAAGGCGGTGGCAAAGAAGGCGCTGGCAAGGAAGCACGGAAGCCCGCGAAGCGAAAGGTGGCAGGCGGGCGCTAGACGAGTATCTTGGGGCGACCTTCACCCCGAGGTTGCCGCCGTGCAGAGCACCTATACGACGAACGGGTTGGGCGCCGGATTCTGGATCGTTTGCTGCGTACTAGTCGTCATCCAAATCGCGGCGACGTGGAAGGTATTTGAGAAAGCGGGCAAACCCGGCTGGGCGGCGATCGTTCCCATCTACAATGTCATCGTGTTGCTGGACGTCGCGGGAAAACCGTGGTGGTGGCTTCTCCTCCTGTTGATTCCGCTCGTGAACATCGTCGTGGCGATCATCGTCTACATCAGTCTGGCGCGAAATTTTGGAAAGGGCGTAGGGTTCGCCCTGGGACTCATTTTCCTCAGCGTCATTTTCTTTCCGATTCTGGCGTGGGGGGATGCGCAGTATCAGCCAGCGCAATGAACTCGGCCGCCAGCTTGGGGCCCATGCCCTTTTCTTCGTGCTTGAAAAAGACGTACGCATCGGTCCAGGCCCGCCCCAGGGCCTGGATCTTCTGCAACCACTCCCCCAAAGCCGTTCCGGTATAGCCCTCATCGCGTAGCCGCATGTAGCCGAAGTCGGCCGTCGCCTCGAGCGGCGTCGTCCGTTCCGCCGTGTTGGCGACGCACAGCGCCGTGTTCGTGCTCCGCAGCAGCTCGTAGACGTCGTCTGACCACCAAGAAGCGTGACGGAACTCACACGCCGCGCGGACATCCGGCGGGAACTGGGTGAGCAGATCACCGAGGAGCTGCACGTCCTTCTTTAAGTTCGGGGGTAATTGAAACAGCACCGGCCCGAGCTTGGCATGGAGCTTGCGAACCGTGTCGAGGAAGACGCGGAGGGGCTCGTCGATGTTCCGGAGGCGCGCGAAGTGGGTAATGCGTTGCGGCGCCTTGAGAACGAAGGTGAACTCCGCCGGGGTCGCCGCATCCCATCCGGCGACCGTCTTGGCGCTGGGCGTGCGGTAAAAGGTATAGTTGATCTCGACCGTGCCCAATTGTTGGGCATAGTACTCGAGCCACTTGGCGGTGGGGAGCTTGGGCGGGTAGAAGCTTCCCTTCCACTCGGGGAAGTTGTAGCCGGAGGTGCCGACATGGAGCCGGGGAGGCATCGCGGCAAAGCTAGTACGACCATTCTCGATCGGGGAGTCCAGAACATGAACCTGAAGCTCACATTCGCCGCCCTCTTCCTGGCGCTCACGGCCTGCGGGACGTCGGCCGAGACCGAGCGCAAGCTGGCCGAGCTCGAGCAGGTCAACGCCCAGAAGGACAGCCTGATGCAGGAGATCTCGCTGAGCTCGCGCGCGCTGAGCGACGTCAGCGTCGAGCTTGCCAAGGTGCAGGTGCGCGGCAACCGTCTCCAGGTCCACTCGGAGAGCCCGTTCATGGCGCAGCGCGACACGATGATGGCCAAGCTGCGCTACGTCGTGACCCGGGTGCACGAAACGGAGAAGCAGCTGAGCCAGAATCGCCAGCGCATCAAGAACCTCACCAGCCTCTCGGACAGCCTGCGCGCGACACTCGATTCGACCGTGACCAACCTGCAGACGGTCATCGCGAGCCAGAAACAGACGATCGACTGGCTCACCGACCGTGTGAACGCATTGACGGCGGAGAACGTAGCGCTGCGCGACAGCATGAGCACGGTGTACTACGTGGTCGGCACGCGCGACGAGCTCAAGAAGAAGGGAATCCTCGTCGAGCGCGGTGGCAGCCGCGTGCTGTTTATCCTGTGGCGGACCGGTAAGACCTTGCAGCCGGCGCGCAACCTCGATCCGAGCCTGTTCATCGCGATCGACAGCCGCCAGGTCACCCAGATCCCCCTGCCCGACCCCAAGGGCGAGTATCGGGTCGCGTCACTGCAAGACCTTGCGTACGTCGCGGAGCCGCGCGACCACGACAAGTATGCCGGCGTGGCCGGCCTCACGATCACGTCGCCCGTGGACTTCTGGCGCAGCTCGAAGTTCCTCGTCATCATCCTGGAGGGGCACGGCGGCGGCAGCGCCGACTGAAGTCTTCTCCGGTCGCGTAGTCCGAGCCCCACATCACGCCACGTGGTGTGGGGTTCTCTCTTGTCGGGAAAGGGGAATGGCGAATGGCGCGCTGCGGGTGGTCGGAGTCGAGCGACCTGATGATCGCCTATCACGATCGCGAGTGGGGCGTCCCGGTGCACGACGACCGGCAGCTTTTCGGCAAGCTGGTGCTGGACGGCTTTCAAGCGGGACTGTCGTGGGCGATCATTCTGCGTAAGCGCGACGATTTCCTGCGGGCGTTCGACGGCTTCGATCCCAAACGGATGGCCCGTTATGATGCCCGGCGCATTGCGAAGCTGCTCCGCGACCCCGGTATCGTGCGCAACCGCCAGAAGGTGCAGGCCGCCGTCACCAACGCCCGCTCATTCCTCAAGATGATGGACGCCGGCGAATCGTTCGACGCATTCCTCTGGCAGTTCGTCGGCGGCGCGCCGAAGCAGAATGCCTGGAAGACGCTGGGCCGGGTCCCGGCGCAGAGCAAGGAATCAGTGGCAATGAATAAAGCGCTGGTGGAGCGGGGATTTCGTTTCGTGGGCCCGACGATCTGCTACGCCTTCATGCAAGCGGTGGGGATGGTCAACGACCACATGGTTACCTGTTTCCGCTACGCCGAGATCGTTACTTCGCGCGCTCCAGGTACTGCCCGGACCGCGGATCGACGCGCACCTTCTCGCCGGGGCTGATAAAGTCCGGCACCTGTACGGTCACGCCGTTCGACAGCTTGGCCGGCTTCGTACTGGCATTCTTGGTCGCGGTCTTCATCACCGGCGACGTCTCCACGACTTTCAGCTCGATCACCGGCGGCAGCTCGATCGCGATGGGGCGGCCGTCGAGCCACTCGACCTGCACCACCATCTCCGGCTGTAGCCACGGCGTGTCCTCGCCGACGGCGCGCTCATCGAGCGTGTATTGCTCGTAGGTCTGCTGGTCCATCACGTGCACTCCGCCCTGGTCCTGGTAGAGGACCTGCATCTCCTTGGTATCCAGCCGGGCCTCGTTCAGGAAGTCGGTGGCCGCGAGGCGCTGGTCGAACGTATTGCCCGTGACGAGGTTTCGGAAACGGACCTGCACGAAGGCGCGGAGGTTGCCCGGGGTCCGGTGCGTAAAGTCCATGACGCGGCAGGGCTGGCCGTCGATCAAGAGGACGTGCCCTTTGCGGATGTCGGTGGCTTTCATTGGGAGCGGGAACTTAAACCGGTGGGCAGGACGGACCAAGGGGTGTGAGCAGGCTCACATCATAGTACTGCGTCGAAGTGCAGCGTTCCGCAGCAAAACGGTGGCATTGCAGTCCGGTACGGTTTGCGCAATACATTGAGTGACAGTGACATAGATGACGGCACCAAGCTTGCCTCTCTGATGGCCGTAAGGAGGGAAGCATGATCAGGCCCATCATCCATCGTCAGTTGACCCGCGGCGATCTCTCGCGCTTGGTGGACGAGATCGCGCGCGTGGACGTCGCCGAAGGCCGAGAGGCGGAGCAAGCGCTTCAGGCCGGCGCCGTCGATACGGTGCTCGACTCGCCTGTTGCCCTGGAGGCTGTCCAGGGCCGCGGCGGCGCTCCCGCACCGCTGCCGCTCACGCTCCTGTGGTACATCCCGATCCGCGCGCAGCTGCGGGCCCTCGGCGTGACCGACATCGCGCTCGCCGATTACGCCGCGACGTTGCCGGTGGTCTTTGCGACGTCGCATTCGCAGAGCGCGATCGCCCAGGGAGAGAACGGCGTGGGGGAATGGTGGCGTTTCGTGGCCGCGCTGCCCTCGGGCACCGTCGCACAAGCGGAAGCTGCGGCGGACGCGGCCGCGCTGGCGCTGTGGTGGGCGGGATGCTTCCCCGAATGGGTGGAACGAGGCGGCTCTGGCCGCGGCATGGTGCGCGCCTACGTCAGGTTCGCCGGCCAGATGCTGGCGCTCGCCGCCGACCTGCTCGAAGCCCGCGCTCCTGAGGAGGCGGCTCTGTACGCCCGGGCCGCCGAGGCGCGCACCGCGCTCCACGCCGCCCTCGCGGAGGCTCGGGGCGATTATATCGGCGAGGATCCGCACAGCAGCGAAAGCCGCCTCAACAGGTTCTTGAGGCGGCTCGCCGACAACTAGCGTTTCCTACCAGCGGTCCACTTCCTCCTGGAACCGCTTGGACCGCTCGCTCAAATCCACAGGGGTCACAGTCGGATCCTGTTTCAAGGGCTCGACGCGCTGCAAGTTGGTCATGGCCTTCCCGTACGTCCCCTCGATCGCCAGCGCGGCGCGGTAGGCAGTCACGGCATCCGCGAGCCGCCCGGTCCGTTCCAGCGCCATGCCGAGGTTGTTGTGGAACGTCGCGACGTTGTCCTCCAGCTCGATCGCGCGCGCCAGCGGGCCGATCGCGTCCTCGAAGCGTTCCAGCCGGATGTACAACGCGCCCAGGTTGTTCATCGCCCAGACATCGCTGTCGTTCGCGACGATGGCCCGCCGATAGGCGGCAATGGCATCGTCGGTTTTGTCGAGCGCCTCGTAGGCCCGGCCCTGCAGCCGCAGCGGCTCGCTGGAGGTGGAGTCGAGTGCGATCGCTGCTTCGATGTGCACGAGCGCGCTCTCAGGCTGCGCGCCCTCGAGCAGCACGCGGCTCAGGTTAACGTGACTCTTCAGGTGATTAGGATCGAGTGCCAGCGCCTGCACGAACGCACTTTCGGCCTGCGCGCGCTCGCCCGACTTCCACGCCGAGAGGCCGAGCATGTAGAAGCCCCACGGGTTCGTGGGCCGGCCCTCGGTGTAGGCCTTGAACAGCGCGGTCGCGTCGTCGTAGCGGCGGCCGCGATACGCCGAGTCCGCCATCTCGAACGACACCGGGCCGGTGATGACGAGCGCCGGCTTCTCCGTCGCGGGCACGGCCGCTGCGGGGGTTGTGACTTTGGGCTCGCCGGCCGCCGCCTGATCGGGTGAACGGTCGCCGCACGCCCCGAATGTGTATGCGGCGATCACGGCGCAGACGATGCCGGCCATGACCAAGATCGGGAATCGGACCGAGCGAGAAGGACGTTCAATTGAGAATTGGTACGACATGGCTCCTCCGGGAGCAGGGGTTCGCCCGGAGGTAAAGCAGGCGGCGGACCACGACCTAACTACTTGTCAATCAATAATATCTTATCGCTGATGTGGCTGGCAGGACACCGCCGGCAGACCGCTATGTGTCCCGCTGGACACCGAGGCGCCGCATGATCTTCAAAAGACTGGCGTGGTCGGCGAGGCCCAGCTCCTTCGCGGTACGGGTGACATGTCCGTCGTTGCGTTCGAGGGCCGCGATGACGATCTGCCGCTCAGCTTCGAGCTTCTGCTCCTCAAAACTTCGTGCTGAGACGTGGGAACCGCGTGAGACGGCGTGCTTGCTATCCCGGATCTCGGGCGGCACGTCGTCGCGCGTGAGCTCTTCTCGATCCGTCGCAATGACCATGCGTTCGACCACGTTCCGCAGCTCGCGGATGTTGTTGCGGTGCCAGTCGTAGGCCATCAGCGATTCGAGAACACCAACGCCGAGTTTCTTCTGGCGCATCCCGAAGCGCTCACACGTGGCCGCGAGTAAGTGCTCGACGAGAGCGGGCACGTCGGAGAGACGCTCGCGGAGCGGCGGCACGCGCAACACGTGTACGTTGAGCCGATAGTACAGGTCCTCCCGGAAGCGTCCTTCCGCCACTTCCTTCTCCAAGTCGCGGTGCGTCGCGGCAACGACACGCGTGTTCACCTCGATCGTCCGGGTGCCGCCGACCCGCGTCACTTTCCTCTCTTCGAGGACGCGGAGCAGTTTCGCCTGCGCGGCGAGCGGCAAGTCACCGATTTCGTCGAGGAAGAGCGTACCGCCGCTCGCGGCCTCGAACGCCCCCTTACGGGTGGCGCTTGCCCCCGTAAACGCGCCGCGCTCGTGACCGAACAGCTCGCTCTCGATGAGCTCGTGCGGCAGCGCCGCGCTGTTGATCGCGACGAAGGGGCCCTTGGGGTTCGTGCCGAGGCGATGCAGCTCGCGCGCGACCAGCTCCTTGCCCGTACCGCTCTCGCCGACGATGAGCGCAGGACTCGGCACCGGCGCGATCCGCACCATCGCTTCCTTGAGCTTCGCGAGCGCGGGACTCGTGCCCACGAGCGGCGACTCTACACCGAACCCGCGGCGCAGCATGCTCACCTGCTCGGTGAGGCGCCGGCGCTCGAGCGCGTTCTCGACCTCCTGCGCCACACGCTCCATCGGCTCCGCCTTGTCGATGAAGCTGTACGCGCCGAGCCGGATCGCCTGGGCGCAGCGGTCGTAGTCGCCCGTCCCGGTATAGACGATGATCGGGACGCGGAGACCGAGCCGCTCGACGGCGCGCAACACCTCGAAGCCATCCATCCCCGGCATCTCCAGGTCGAGGATGACGCAGTCCACCGCGTCACGCGTCAGGCTCTCGAGTGCGGTCCGGCCGCTCGCCGCGACGAGCGTTTCGTAACCGCGCAGACGCTTCAGGTCATACGCGTACTGCTCCGCCATGGCCGGGACGTCGTCGACGATGAGCACGATGGTCATGTGAGTATCGGGATCTCCACGATGAACGTTGACCCCTGGCCCGGCTCCGTCTCCACCCTGAGGGACCCGTTCGAGTCGAGCACCAGTCGCCGCACGATCGACAGGCCGAGCCCCGTGCCGCCGGGCTTGGTCGTGTAGAAGTCGTCGAAGGCGCGGTCCACCTCGGACTTGCTCATCCCGCGGCCTGTATCGCTCACGGAAATCCGCACCATGCCGTTGCCGCGCTCCGTCGTGACCATCACGGTTCCGGCTTTCCCCTCAAGGCTGTCGAACGCGTTGCTCAGCAGGTTCTCGATGACTCGCCGCAATACGAGCGCATCGGCGGATACCGGCGGAAGCCCGTCGCCAAGCGCCGTGCGCACGGAGCCCGCGGTCGCAAGTGCCTCGCGCACCACGGCGTTCACGTCGGTCGGCCGGCGCTCCGATTGAGGATAGAGCCGGGCGTAGTTCGCGGCGAGCGTTTCGAGGTAGGTGATGCTCGATTCGACTGTGCCTTGCCGTTCCGCGAACACCTGCGGCAGCTTGGCGGGCTCATCGCGTGCGACCTGCGTGAAGTGGCGAAAGACGTTGCGCAGCGGCCCGAGGCCGTTCTTGATGTCGTGATTGACTTGTCGGGCGATGTCCCCGATGGCGATGCGGGCTTCGAGCGGCGTGCTGATGCGCGTCGAGAGCCAACCGGCGAGCAGCAGCGCGGCGAGCGCCGCCAGCAGCACCGCGGCGGCGAACCAGGTGTTCACGTTACGCCGCAGCGCGGCCAAGAGATCGGCGGAATGCGTGACGACGATGCGCGCGCGCTCGATGCTCCCCGGGCCATCCACCGCGTCCACGTACGGCAGCGTGAATTCTTCGACGACCCGCGAAGCGGAATCAGCCGGCGTGGTATCCGAGGGGAGCAGAACGGCCACCGTGAGCTCGGGGCCTCGCGCCAGCCGCGCCAGGAACAATGAATCGACCGCGATCCCGCCGCTGAGCCTGAATGGCCGGCCCGCGAGCCGCAACGAGTCGCTCGCCACGAGCGCCAGGAACGGGCCTTCGGCCGTGGCGGCACGCACCAAAGCTGTGCGTGTGATCGCTGGACCAAGACGGTCATACTCATTGCGGAAATGGCCCGAAGAGAGGACTCGCCCTTCGGCGTCCTGTATCTGGAGAAAGTCGAGCCCGGCCAGCCGCATGGCATCGCCGGCGTAGTCGAGTAGATAGCCGCGATCTTCACCCCGCACGACCGCGGCGCGGAAACGGTTGTCCGCCGCCAGCGCGCCCTTCAAGGCCGCGAGCCGGGCGGCGATGCGGTCGCTTTCGCGCGCGATGTCGGCGCGCACCACGCCGACCAGCGCCGCCACGCGGCGCTCGTACTCGGCGGTCACACGCCGCGACATCTCGCTACGGATGCCGAGGCCGAACACGAGGAGCGGAACGAGCACCACCACGCCGAAGGCGGCGAGGAGGCGGGTCCGAAACGTCATGGAGCGAGATGCACCGTCCCGTCCTGATCCACCGCCCATCGGGCCACACCACGCCGCAGGATCGCGGTCGCGCGCGTGTCCACGAGCGCCGTCACCGTGGCGGCCCACGACGGCAACAAGCCCCGCGCCGCCCGGCACGGGTCGGCCACCACGCGCGGCAGCGCCACGATGTAACCCCATTCCCTGCCACCATTGAGCGCATCGCCCAATGCGTCCGGGGCACGCGCGGCCGCGACGCCTCGGGTCAGCGCGGCCAGCCGTCCCGCGAGCTCGCGCGCGGTAGGATCCGAACGGGAATAGACGATCCGGCGCTGGGTACCGGTGTCCGCGGGTGGGGAAATCCCTGCCCCGCGCGGCGCTCCGCAGGCACGGAGATCGAGCCACCAGAACCCCCCCTCCGCGCGGCGCGCTTCGGCCCGCACGGCCTGCTCGAGCCCATCGAAGCGAGTGCCTCCCGCCTCTGCCGTCACGAACACGTAGGTGCGGTCCCAGGGCAACGCCAGCACGGCGAAGTTCTGCTGGGTCGCGGCGTAGTCGCGGAGTGTCCGATCGCGGGTGATCAGCAGGTCCACCCCCCCGTCGAGCACATCGCGCGCGTCACCGGGGGCGATGCGGAAGACGAGCGTGTCACCGCCGTTGCTGTAGGCGCGGATCTCCTGGGGTGTCGTCGTCCCGCTCGTCGCCCAGTAAGGCCCGGTGCCGATGGGCCAGCTCGAATCGGGCGCGGGCTTGGTCACGGCCAGCGCGGGATCGGCGAGCAGCGTCGGCACATCGTCCCTGGGCCGCGCCAGCGTCACGGTCACGACCCGGGTCTCGAGCGCGCCCATGGTGTAGCCCACGCCGCTCCTTCCGAACACGACGTCCTGCGCGGTAACCGGCGCGCCGTCCCAGAACCGAGCGTCGTCCCGCAGCCGGAACGTCCAGCGCCGACCGTCGTCGTCGCGGACCCACTTCTCGGCGAGCGCCGGCACGACGTGGCCTTCGCAGTCGAGACGGACGGGCGTCTCGTACAAGTGACGGAACACCACTCGCTCGGCATCGCTGCGGGGGATCGGCGCATGCCGCGGATCGACCGGCTCGGCGAGCGCGATCGTGATGGTGCGCGCGTGCGCAGCGACGTCTCCGGTGGAGAGCACACACGCGTCGTTTGTTGCCGTGCTCGGTCCGCCCGTCCCCGCCCGCGGGGCGATCGAAGGATGGGCGCAGGCGGCGGCGAAAAGAGTGAGCGAGAGGGCTAGGCCCCGGTTGCGGTCTCGAGACATGCAGTAACGATAGTCGGGGCCCCGGGGTCTATCCAATCCGCGTGGGTCCGAGCACTATGGGTTCCATGGGCATCGCCCGCAGTCTCCTTCTCAAAGCCTCGCGCAGCCAGTGGCTCGCGCGCCAGCTGCGCGACCGGCGCTTCTTTCAGCGCGCCGTACGCCGCTTCATGCCCGGCGAGACGCTCGACGCCGCGCTCGACGCCGCCGCCGCGCTCGCGAAGTACGGCATCGGCAGCGTGCTCACGGAGCTCGGCGAGCAGGTCACGAACCGCGGGGAGGCCGAAGCGGTCCGTGACCATTACCTCAGCGTGCTCGACAAGATCCAGCGCCGCAAACTCCCGGCGCACATCTCCGTCAAGCTCACGCATCTCGGTCTCGACGCGAACCCCGACGCCTGCGTCCAGGACGTGCTCACGCTCGCCGAGCAGGCGGAGCAGGCACGCTCGTTCCTGTGGATCGACATGGAGGAGTCGCGCTACGTGGACGCCACGCTCGACGTCTACCGGCGTGCGAAAGCGGAATGGCCGAACGTGGGTGTGTGCCTCCAGGCCTATCTCCGCCGCACCGCTGCCGACCTCGACGCGCTGTTCCCGCTCGCTCCCGCTATCCGGCTCGTGAAGGGCGCCTACAACGAGCCCACCGCGATCGCATTCCCCAGGAAGCGTGACGTGGATGCGAATTACTACCAGCTGGCGCTGCGGCTCATCGGCGAAGCGGCGCGGCAGCGGGCAAAGCCGGTATTCGGCACGCACGATCTCGCGCTCATCGCCATGATCCGCACCGCCGCGGCGGCGCAGCGGCTGGACGCGACGGGGGGGGCCTACGAGTTCCACATGCTGTACGGCATTCGCGCCGCCGAGCAGCGCACCCTCGCGGCTGAGGGAGCGCGCGTGCGGGTGCTGATCAGCTACGGCAGCGCCTGGTTCGCCTGGTACATGCGGCGGTTGGCCGAGCGCCCCGCGAACGTATGGTTCGTGCTCCGGAACGTCGTATAGATTAGGGATCATGGTCACCTCCGCGATCTCCCGCCGTTCGGGCCGCGAGACCCGCGACACCGTCGTCATTCGGTTCGCCGGCGACTCGGGCGACGGGATGCAGGTGACCGGCAGCCAATTCACGCTCGAGACAGCGCTCGCGGGCAGCGATTTCTCGACGTTCCCCGACTTCCCCGCCGAGATCCGCGCCCCCGCCGGCACGACGTTCGGCGTATCGGCGTTCCAGATCCATTTTGGTGGCACGGATGTGATGACGCCGGGGGACGCGGTGGACGTGCTCGTGGCGATGAATCCCGCGGCGCTGACGGTGGACGTGAAGGACCTCAAGGTCGGGGGCACGGTCATCGTGGACACGGCCGCCTTCACCGAGCGCAATCTCGGCAAGGCCGGCTACACCAAGAATCCGCTCGACGACGGCTCGCTGGCGCCCTACCAGGTCCTCAAGTTCGACATCACGAAGCAGACCGCCGAGGCCGTGAAGCCATATGGCCTGTCGTCCCGCGAGGCACACCTCTGCCGCAACATGTGGGCGCTGGGCCTGCTCCTGTGGATGTACGGGCGCGAGCGCGCGGCGACCCTCGAGTGGCTGAAACGCAAATTCGCGAAGAAGCCGGTGATCGCCGACGCCAACGTCGCCGCGCTGAACGCGGGCCACGCGTTCGGCGAGACTGCGGAGATGCCCGAGCATCTCGTCGGCTACGTCGTTCCCAAAGCCGACGTGCGGCCGGGACGCTACCGCACGATCAGCGGGACCGAGGGCCTGGCCTGGGGGCTCGTCGCGGGCATGCGCGCCGCCGGGATCGGCAAGATGGTGTTCGCGGGCTACCCGATCACGCCCGCGTCTGCGCTCCTGCACACGCTGGCGAACCTGGGCGCCTACGGCGTCGTCACGTTCCAGGCGGAGGATGAGATCGCCGCGAGCGGCGCGGCGCTTGGGGCAGCGTACGCCGGCGCGCTGGGCGTCACGTCGAGCTCCGGCCCGGGCATCGCGCTGAAGACGGAGATGCTGGGGCTGGCGATCGCCACCGAGCTGCCGCTCGTCGTGATCGATTCCCAGCGGGCGGGGCCGTCGACCGGCATGCCGACGAAGACGGAGCAGTCGGACCTGTTCCAGGCAGTGCACGGCCGCAACGCCGACGCGCCGCTCGCGGTGCTCGCGGCCGCGACGACGACCGACTGCTTCGACGTGGCGATCGAGGCCGTGCGGCTCGCCACCAAGTACATGACTCCGGTGATCATTCTCACCGATGGCTACCTCGCGCACGCCGCCGAGCCGTGGCGGATCCCGCGGGCGGCTGACTTGCCGCGTTTCCCGGTCAGCTATCGCACCGATCCCGAGGGCTTCCAGCCGTTCCTACGCGACCCGGAGACGCTCGCCCGCCCGTGGGTGAAGCCCGGGACCCCGCAGCTCGAGCACCGCATCGGCGGGCTCGAGAAGGATTACGACTCGGGGCACATCTCCTACGATCCCGACAACCACGCGCGCATGACGAAGGCCCGCGCGGACAAGATCGCCGGCATCGCCCGCGACATCCCCCTTCAGAACGTCACGCTGGGTAACGACCGCGCCAAGCTCGGGGTGGTGGGTTGGGGCTCCACGTTCGGCCCCATCTATCAGGCCGTGAAGATCGCCCGCGAGGAAGGGCGCGACGTCGCGCACATTCACGTGCGCTACCTGAGTCCGTTTCCGCGCAATCTTGGCGACCTGCTCAAGCGTTATGACCGCGTGCTCGTCCCCGAGATGAACAACGGCCAACTCGTCAAACTGCTCCGCGCCGAGTACCTGATTCCGGCGGAAGGATTGAGCAAGGTGACGGGGAAGCCGTTCCGGGTGACGGAGATCGCACAGGCGATTCGGGGACGGACATGACCGTCACCACGATCACTGACGCGCAGCTCGCACCCAAGGACTATGCGTCGGACCAGGAGGTCCGCTGGTGCCCCGGGTGCGGCGACTACGCGATCCTCAAGGCGGTGCAGAAGTCCTGCGCCGAGCTGGGGGTGTCGCGCGAGCGCACGGTGTTCGTGAGCGGGATCGGGTGTGCGGCGCGGTTTCCTTACTATATGTCCACGTACGGCTTCCACACCGTGCACGGTCGGGCGCCGGCGATCGCCACGGGGATCAAGCTCGCGAATCCCGACCTCGATGTGTGGGTGATGACGGGCGACGGCGACGGTCTCTCGATCGGCGGCAACCACATGCTGCACGTGCTGCGCCGCAACGTGGATCTGCAGATCATTTTGTTCAACAACGAGATCTACGGCCTCACCAAGGGCCAGTACTCGCCCACCTCGCGCCGCGGTACCCGTTCGCCTTCCACGCCGCGCGGCTCGATCGAGTATCCCGTCTCGGCCTGCGCCTTTGCGCTCGGCGCCGGCGCGCGGTTCGTGGCTCGCTCGATCGACACGCTGCAGCCGCACCTGATCGCGACGCTGAAACGGGCCCACGCCCACAGGGGTGCGTCGTTCGTCGAGATCCTGCAGAACTGCGTCGTGTTCAACGATGCGGTGTTCGAGCACATCACCGGCAAGGAGGTCGCGGCGGATGCGCAGGTGTCGCTCGAACATGGCAAGCCGCTGCTGTTTGGGAAGAACAAGGAGAAGGGATTGCGGCTCAGGCCGGGCAAGCTCGAAATCGAGATTGTGACGGTGGGAGAGAACGGCTTTACCGCAGCCGACGCGCTGGTACACGACGAGACCAATCGCGCCCTGGCGCAGCTGCTGGCCGCGCTCGAACCCCCGTTCCCGACTGCCATGGGCGTGCTCTATTGCAATCCGGGAGAGTCGTACGAGCGGGAGGTGTACGCGCAATTGGGCGGCACGAACGCGACTGCCGATATCGATGCGTTGCTCAACAGCGAACGGACCTGGGAAGTGGAAGGAGGAGGCTCATGACCGTGGCTAATCGTCGGCGGGCC
>DATNMO010000032.1:0-30220 GCA_035602245.1 Gemmatimonadales bacterium | reverse complement strand
ATTACCTTCTCCGATCACACGGCTGTGAAGTTCTATCAGCGCTCACTTCAAGACGTGTGCATCCTCGAAGGAAGGCGGTTTGATGGGTTCTATCACGTCATCGAGTAGGCACATTCAGAGTGTCCCCCGCCGCCTAACAAGGGCAACAACATACTAGACGCACCAAGCCCGAGTCGTTAGCCTGTAGGCCGGGTGCGATCCGGGCGGAGGCGGTATGACTCGCCGCTCCCGTGCTTCAGCTAACCAGACCAGCCAGGCGGAACGCCTCAACGATGGCGTTCGTCACATCCAAGAATTCATGGAGCGTTTTAGGAACCGGCTCACCTTCAAGAATCTCGCCCTCTCCAAACGCTATGTCAGCGGGCAACTGGCACTTCACCTCCACTACCGGCCCGCCAGTGGTCTCGACGGAAATGTCCATGGGGAGAGGTGCGCCGTCTTTCAGGAACAGATGGACGACCGCTCCACTGGCGTCGAGTGGAGTAAAGTGAAATTGGAGGCCGCGCTTGCCTCGATAGGTGACGTTCGGCGGCAGTGCAAAGATGATTTTGTTGTAGGCAGCGACCGACAACACGGGAGTCTCGTGTCTGTCTCGGGGAGCAATTTCGAAGAGGTCGTACAGCGGTTTGTTCCCCGACTTGTACGGCTTGGCTCGGCGGAGGATGTCCACGGCAGCCTTCTGAGATGCCTCTTTTACTCCCTTAAATCGGGTTTCCAAAGCGTGGGGGTTCTCGAACATGGGGAAGTAGACCTTCCGCGCCTTGGCGGTCTCGGGAGCCCATACACGATGCCAGAGAATATCCAAGGAGGACCGCAGGTTCTGGACGGCATCCGCAGCGACGCTGCTGAGGCGCGGCGGAATCTGGTTGGGGCCGCGCACCACGAAGGTGAGCCGCCCTTGTGTTTGATCGAACTGACTGACACCGAAATACGGGTTGGCCTGCAGGAAGGCTCGACTGTCGGCTTCGAACTCACTGATGTGCTCTTTGGCCCGTTCGATCTTGAGGCCACCACCGGACGCCCAATCGGGCACGGACGTTAACGGTGTTGGGACTTACGCTTCGTCCGCTTCGGCTTCGTCGGAATCTCCGACTTGGGGACCGCGACCAGACGCCGCGTGAGTTCACGCATCTTCTCAAGCGGCGTCGGGTCGGGCTTCGTGCGGGGCTTCGTCATCGGCGCTTTTTCCTCCGGCCTCGGAGTAGCTGGCGCCCACTCTTAGCCTCACGTCGTAGCGGGGCTCAGATCGGCACCAATCAGGTCGCGGTAGCTAAGGCGCTTGTCCACGATGGACTTCACCACGTCCACGAAGCGGCCTCGGTCATTCAGGCCCCGGTTATTGAACCGATGGACCTGCTCGTCAAGGTATGCGGCAACGTGGAACGGGTCAACGCTGATGTAGGTGCCCTTGATGGTCCGCTTCAAGAGCGACCAGAAGTTTTCGAGGCCATTGGTGTGGACTTGGCCCCGGACGTATTCGCGGGCATGGTCCACGACCTGATGCTTGTAGTCGGCATCGAGGCCCTTGTACGACCAGAATGCATCCGTAAAGAGCGCGGACCCCGCCTTCACCTTTTCGCGGACCTGCTTCTGCAAGTCCTTCTTGCGGATGCGGCTCACGACCGACGCCACGACGCGGGACGCCTTCTTGCCCTTGCCGCGCTGCAACAGGCCGAACACGGCAACCTTGTCCATGCCGCCAGTCCCGCGCACCACGCGCTTCTTCTTGTCGTGATGCATGAACTTCGCCGCGCCACCGAGGAAGCTTTCGTCCGCTTCCACGTCGCCGCGCATCTTGCGGAAGGTGCGGCTCTGCATAGCGAGGCGGATACGGTGGAGCATGAACCACGCGGTTTTCTGCGTGACGCCAAGTGCCCGGCCCAATTCGTAGGAGCTGATGCCGTTCTTCGAGTTGGCCAGCATCCACAGCGCGGGCAACCAACGGTCCAGCCCGATAGGACTGTCCTCGAAGATCGTCCCAAGCTTTACAGAGAACTGGCGGCCACAGTCGCGGCATTTCCAGATGCGCCGTGTCTTGAGGAAGCCGGGGTTCTTGGCGTTGCACGCAGGGCAGAACACGCCATGCGGCCAACGGAGGCAGACCAGGAAGGTCAGGGCCACGTCGGGGTCCGCGAAGTAGCGGATCGCTTCGTGGAGGGTAGCGGGCAGGTTCGGTGTCTTGGCCATGCAGAAAAGTACTCTAGGAGGCTTGGTGTGTCAAGTATGTTACTGCCCTAACAAGCGCTTGAAGCTGACGGCGCGCGTAGATTAAGGAATGAATCGTTCTTCAGCGCGCCGCAGCTTAAGCGCGACCCGTTAGACCGCGTGACCTCTTTCTAAACAGGACAGAATGAAATGCAGGTTACGCGGTGAGGCTGGGAAGCTCTGCCGGTCTCACATAATTCCCGAGTTCTTTTACACTCCGCTTTACGATGACAAGCACGTCCTGCATCAACATGATCGCACTGGCGCCATTCGGTTCGCTCAAAAGGGCCATCGCGAAGTGCTGCTTTGCGAGAACTGCGAAGCCCTGCTCAACGATAGATATGAAAAGTATTTCAAGAAGGTGTGGTACGATGGTGGAGCGTTGCCGAGCAAACCCAACTTGGCCCAAGGATCGATAACCGGCCTCGATTATCGACCCTTTAAGCTGTGCTTGCTCTCGATACTCTGGAGAGCTTCGCTAGCGAAGCAGGCGCTCTTCGCGAACGTGCAACTGGGTCCAAAGCACGAGCGAATGATTAGACAAATGCTCATAGAGGGAGATCCAGGCCCGCAGGAACTGTATCCAATAGCTGCTGATGTGCTGTGGCTAAAGGACTATGTTGTTCGTTCTCCGATACTTCAACCCATCGACCGCCGCTATGATCACAAGCGAGTCTACATATTTGGCTTCGGCGGCTGCATATGGTGGTTCTTGATCGGCAAGGACACCGGGCCATTCCAAGCTCTGGGGCTCCGCCAAGATGGTACGCTACCTATAACTTGGCAGAACTTTGCGAAGCTTCAGATCATCCGTGATTTCTTGGGGTGAGCTGCGGTGACCACGCGGTCTAACAAGCGCTTGAAGCTGGCGGCGCGCGTAGATTAAGGAATGAATCTTTCTTTAGCGCGCCGCAGCTTAAGCGCGGTCCGTTAGGCCGCAACACGAACCGGAGGGATAAAATGTCCAGCGCCCGGATGTTCCGAGTAGCATTCACATTGTCATGTCTCGTCCCGACTGCGATGGCCGCGCAAGTACCAGCCGAACTCCGCGAGGCCATGCGCGCTCGAGACGAGGCGGTCGCAAAGGCAGACTCGGCCAGTTGGGATCGCCTCACGACAGAAGACTTCACCGTTGTGGGTGCAGACGGCACGTTGTTGACCAAGAGTGAACGGCTGGCCCAGTTCAAGACCCAGAAAGCCATGACCCCGGCGCCAGCGCAACAAGAGCAGATCAAGCACTACGGCGACGTGTTCGTACGCCGTGCAGTGCGCCAGGTCGGCGCCACGGGCGCGGCTTGGGTGCTCGACATCTGGGTTAAGGATGCGAAGGGTTGGCGCGTCGCTGCCGTGCAAGTCACGAGCGCGAAGAAATAGCGCGCGTTCCAGTTGCGGCCTAACACGCGCCTGAAGCTGACGGCGCCCGTCGGCTGCGGTAGAATTGCGTTTGTGAACCGTACAGTGTGGCGCCGCAGCTTAGGCGCACCCCGTTAGACAGCAGCACGACGAACCTATGACCCAACGTTCTGACCCACCTTCTGACCGTCTCCCGGCCCGCCGGCCCCGTCGCCGCGGCCTCGTCGTGCTGGTCCTCCTGGCCGTGCTCGTGCTGGTGCTGCCCACTCTGGTCCGGCTCGCCGCGGAATGGCCCTGGTTCAGCACCCTCGGCTACGGACGCGTGTTCACGACCCGGCTCGTGGCCGGAGGGCTGCTCGGCTTGGTGGGCGGCGCCGTCTCGTTCGCCTTTCTGTACGCGAATCTGCGATTCGCCCAGCGCGGCGTCGTCCCGAACCCCCTCGTCGTCCAGCTCAACGCCGCTGCCCCCGCCGTGGACGTGACGCCGCTGGTGCGCCGCCTGGCCCTGCCGGCGGCGCTCGGTCTGGCGCTGCTGTTCGCTCTGGGCGCCTCGGGTGGCTGGCTCAGCGTGCTCCAGTTCTTGCACCGGACGCCGTTCGGCGCGACCGATCCGGTGTTCGGCCGCGACCTGGGCTACTACGTGTTCACCGTCCCGCTCGTCGGAGCGGCGCTCGCGCTCGTCACGGCCCTCACGTTGCTCGCGCTGGTGGCGGCCGTCGCGCTGTACGTGCTGCGCCGGGATGTCGTCATGTTCCAGCGCAACGTCGCGGTGGAGCCGTCGGCCCGGCTGCACCTCGCCGGGCTGATCGCCCTGCTGTTCCTGCTGGCGGCGTTGCGGGTGTATTTCGTCCGACTTCCGGGCCTGTTGTACTCCACCACCGGGCCGCTCGTGGGGGCGAGCTTCGCCGATCTCCACGCCACGCTCATCGGCCTGCGGATCGCGGGGCTCGCCGCGCTGGCGAGCGGAGCGCTGGTCCTGTGGGGAGCCAGGAGCAAGCGTCTGGCCCGCAATACGGCGCTCGCGGTGGCGATCTATTTCGGCGTGTCGTTGCTCGGTGTCACCATCTATCCCGCGGTGGTGCAAAAACTGATCGTGGCGCCGAACGAGCTGGTGAAGGAAACGCCGCAGCTCGCCTACCATATCGCCGCGACGCGGCGGGCCTGGGGGCTGGACCGCGTCGTGGCGCGCGATCTGAGCGGCGAGGCCCGGCTCACCGAGCGGGACATCCGCGCCAACCGGCCGACCATCGACAATATCCGGCTGTGGGATCGCGACCCGCTGCTCCAGACGTTCGGGCAGCTGCAGGAGATCCGCACCTACTACGACTTCGTCTCGGTGGACGACGACCGCTACATGATCGACGGACAGTACCGCCAGGTGCTGCTCTCGCCGCGCGAGCTGAACTCGGCGTCCCTCCCCACGCGGACCTTCATCAACGAGCGGCTCACCTTCACGCACGGGATGGGGCTCACGCTCGGGCCGGTGAACCAGGTGACCGAGGAGGGACTGCCGGTCCTCTTCATCAAGAACCTGCCGCCCGTGTCCAGCGTGTCGCTGCGGGTGACACGCCCGGAGATCTACTTCGGCGAGCTCACCGATTCATGGGTGTTTGCCCGGACCGGGCAGAAGGAGTTCGACTACCCCTCGGGCGACGAAAACATCTTTACGACCTACCAGGGAAGTGGCGGGGTCCGGGTCGGCTCGTTCTGGCGACGGCTGGTGCTCGCGGCCTACCTCCGCTCCCTCAAGGTGCTGTTATCGAGCGACATCACGAACGACAGCCGGGCGATGTACGTTCGGAACATTCGGGAGCGGGCGCGCACCGCCCTGCCGTTCCTGCTGTTCGACGCCGATCCCTACATCGTCATCGACGAGGGCGGCCGGCTCCGCTGGATCCTCGACGCCTATACTGCGACCAGCCGGTATCCATACGCACAACCGCTGGCAAACGGCATCAACTACATGCGCAACAGCGTGAAGGTCGTGATCGACGCCTTCGACGGCACGGTCACGGCCTATCTAGCCGACCCGGCCGATCCGTTGGTCCGCACTTTCGCCAAGGTGTTTCCCGGGATCTTCCAGCCGCTGGACTCGATGCCCGCCGATCTGCGCGCCCATCTGCGCTACCCCGAGGACTTGTTCCGGGTGCAGAGCGACATGTACGGCACCTACCACATGGACGAGCCGCAGATCTTTTACCACCGCGAGGACCAGTGGCAGAAACCGGTGTTGTCGCGGGCGCCCGAGCGGGCCGATCCCTTCCTGCGCCACATGATCATGCGGCTGCCGGAGGAGCGGCAAGCGGAGTTCATCCTCATGGCGCCGTTCACGCCGCGCGGCAAGGACAACCTGGCGGCGTGGATGGTGGCGCGAAACGACGGGGAGCACTACGGCCAGCTGGTCGTGTATCGCTTCCCCAAGCAGAGCCTGGTGTTCGGGCCTTCCCAGATCGTGAACCGGATCAACCAGGAAACCGAGATCTCTCGCCAGATCTCGCTGTGGGACCAGCGCGGCTCCGAGGTGATCCGCGGTAACCTACTGGTCATCCCGATCGAGGAGTCGTTGATCTACGTGCAGCCGCTCTACCTGCGGGCAGAAGGCGGGAGCATCCCCGAGCTGAAGCGCGTCGTGGTCGCGCACCAGAACCGGGTCGTGATGGAGGAGACGCTCGAGGCCGGGTTGTCGCGGCTGTTCGGCGGCGCCGTCGAGTCGTCGCGGGTCGCCGCCGCACCGGGTGCCGCCGCCCAGCCCGACAACGCGCGCGCCATTGATCTTGCCCGCCGGGCGGCCGAGTCGTACCGGCGCGCCGTCGAGGCGCAGCGCGCCGGCGACTGGGCGCGGTACGGCGAGGAGTTGTCCCAGTTGGAGGAGCTCCTGCGCCAGCTACAGGTGGTGCTCGGGAGGCGGCAGCCGTAGGGGGGCACGAGCTGGCAGAACCTGCCGTGGGCCGAGCGCCTACCCCGAGCGACCTACTTGGCGGCGCCCCTCCTGCGGGGGTCGTCCGCTCTGTTGACGTAGATCAATCGCCAAGGCCCCATGCCGTGTAGTTGAAGGACCGTTTCGCCCTTGGCCTTCGCATAGTGATGCATCCCCGCCGGGATCATCCCGAATGTGCCGGCCGGCAACGTCTTCATCTGCGACTCGTCGAACTTCTCGCCCATGCCGACCATCAGCGCGCCGCTGACGACGGTCACGTGCTCCGTGGCCGGGTGGAAGTGCGGTGAGATCTGATAGCCGTCGGGCATGAGGAGCCGCATCGTGAAGGCGCCAGCCTTGGTCGGATCGCCTTCCAGCACGGCCAGCTTTGCGCCAACGGGCAGCACCGCGGGTGCCGGTCCCCACGTCATCTGATCCGGCAGAGCGATAGTCACCGAGCGCTGCGTCCGCGTTGCACCCCGCTTCTTGGCCTGTGCGGAAGCGGCGGTCAGGGGTACCACGAGGGCGAGCGTTAGGAAGGCGTATCTCATCATGGGGTCCTCCCTCGAAACAAGGATGTGCTGGAGCGTGCCAACGGGGCGTTGAGCGGCGTGCCCAGGTGCCGAGCCGTGGCGAACGCACTGCTGTCGCCACGCCGCAACCTCTCACGCACGCCGGCCGACTGCCCTAGTCTGCGAACATACTGCGGGGCTGCCCGGGCGCCATAGCCATCAAGACTTCGGTCGAGGTCTACCGAGCCGTCCGGGGCGTGTCCATTGCAGCAGCGGCGTACCTGTCCCGAGAGATGGGGAGCCGGCCGCGCTTCTCGCTGCGGCAAACACTGCGGCAAAGTGTGTTACAATCCCAAGCAGAAGCGCGGGTTAGCGCCGCGCAGTGGATGACCAATCCTCTGCGCACCTCCCGGGGCCGCCCGCGATCGGGGCGCTCGCGAAGCAATTCCTCGCGGCGGCGCGGCAGGCGCGCGCGGGATGATTATGCGCTTGAGATCCGTACATCTTTCCCACCCAAACCCTCGACGATACAATTCTTGCATACAATCGTTTTCCACCCGAGAGGCTCCATGCGGTGGATTACTCGTGAGCATCCGAAGATCGATCGCGTCGCGTGCCCGTGGCTGATCGGCCGATTCATCGACTCCAAGGCCGAGTTTCTGTTCGCGCCACCTGCACTAGTGCTCGCACGTGCCGCGGAACGCGACGCCACCCCATACGATGTTGAGGGAGTTGAGCTTTCCCACGACGGGCCCTTGTGCAGTTTCGACGCCTTTCTGAAGAAGTACGGGTTGACGGATCCGGTCCTGCAGGAGCTCGCTGTAATCGTGCGCGGGGCAGACACGGACCGCCTCGAGATCGCCCCGCAAGCGGCGGGATTGCTCGCGATCTCCTTGGGCCTGTCGCAACTGTTCCCGGATGATCACGAGCTGCTCACCCACGGCTTCGTCATCTACGACGCGCTGTATGCGTGGCTGGCGCACGCCAAGGGGGAGCGTCATTCGTGGAACCCGCAACGAGTGCCTGCCCCGGCCTGATCTGTCTATAGCGCATCGTCACCATCACGAAAAACGGAGGAGATTGCCTTATGAGAACGTTGCTACTCTTGTGTCTCGCCGGCGCGGCGGCCGCCCCGGTGCTCGCGCAACAGCAGCCGGTCGCCGTCTGGGACTCGGCTGGCCGTATTCTCCAAACGCCTTCGACGAGCGCGGCCGGCTACGTCCGGTACAACTTTCCGCGCCGCGACCTCACGGTACGCATCGGGGACATCACGATCGCGCCGTCGTTGGCGCTCGGTGCCTGGGCGGGGTTCAGCGGTGAGCCCAGCGACGCGACGATGATGGGTGATCTTGTTTTGACGTCGGGGGAACTCGGCCCGGTACTCGCCGAGCTGGCGCACCAGCGCATCGGCGTGAGCGCGATCCACAATCACATCACCGGGGAACAGCCCGAGATCATTTACGTCCACTTCCTCCACCAGGGGAACGCGCTTGACCTGGCGACCCGGCTCGATCGGGTCCTGGCGAAAACCGGAGCGCCACGACCAGTCACTGCGGCGCCCGCGGTTGCCCTGACGATCGACACGGCCGCCGTGTTCACTGCGTTGGGACGTCACGGCACGGCGCGTGGCAACGTCGCGCAGGTGGGATTCGTGCTGGTTCCCGGGACGGTCACCATGGGCGGCCACCCGATGACGCCCGCTCTCGCCTACGGGTCGCCGGTCAACATCCAGATCGTGAGTCCCACACGCGCGGTCGCCACAGGTGATTTCGCGATATTGGATGCCGCCGTTGCTCCCCTGCTCGAGGCGCTCACCGCGCACGGGATCACCGCGACTGCCGTGCACAGCCACATGATCGGTGACTCGCCCCACGTGAATTATATCCACTTCTGGGCCGACGGCCCGCTCCAGGACGTGCTGCGCGGACTCAGGGCGGCGGTTGACGCGACGCACTGAGCTGAAGGCCTTGCTCGTGCTGGCGCTTGCGGTGCCGGCGCGCATGTCGGCACAGCAGGGCGCCCAGGCTCACCTGCGGGTCGGCGTGGACTCCATCACCGATTTCCGGCAGCGCGAGCCTTCGGCCGGCGCTCCCGCGAGCGAGCGGACCGTCGTCAAGATATTGCGGGATGCGGAAGCGCTCTATATCGCGGTGCGCTGCTACGACTCCGACGCGCGCGGTATCCGGGCCAGCCAGCTGCGCCGCGACGCCGACCTCTCGAGCGACGACAACGTCCAGCTCTTGATCGACAGCTTCAACGACCGGCGCAGCGCTTTCGTCTTCGGGACCAATCCGAACGGCGCCATGTGGGACGCGCAGTTCTCGGGCGTGGATAATCTCAACGAGAACTGGAACGGCGTCTGGGACGTGGCCGTATCGCGCGACGCGGCCGGGTGGACGGCAGAGTTCCGTATCCCGCTGCTGGCGCTGCGCTTTCACACAGGGACCAACACGGAGTTTGGGTTCAACGTTCGGCGCTTCATCCGCCGCAAGAACGAGGAGGATCTGTGGCGTTCCTACGGCCGGGCGCAGGGGCTCTATCGCCTCAACAATGAAGGAACAATCACCGATCTCGGAGATCTGCACCGCCCCCACGTTGTCGAGCTGTATCCGTATGCGCTCGGTCGCGCTGTCGAGACTGAGCACGACAGCGCCGGCGGTGAGACGACTGGAGGTTACTTGGGCGGTAAGGGCGGCGTCGACGCCAAGGTCGGGCTCACGCCGACGTTGACCGCTGACCTGACCCTCAACACTGACTTCGCACAGGTGGAAGTCGACCAGCAGGTCATCAACCTCACCCGGTTCCCCTTCTTCTTTCCTGAGAAGCGCCAGTTCTTCCTCGAATCGAGCGGCCTGCTCGACTATGGCACGCCCGGCATGGTGCAGCTGTTCTACTCGCGCCGAATCGGCCTGGACACGAGCGGCGCGCCGGTGCCAATCGTCGCGGGCGGCCGCGTCTACGGCCGGCTCGGGCCCTGGCAGCTGGGGCTTCTCGATGCGCAGACGGGCGGAAGCGATCGCGCTAGCGACGCCGTCCTGCGCATCACGCACGACCTATTCAATCGCTCTTACATCGGTGCCATCGGGACCCTGCACGCGGGGCCAGGGAGCCAGGGCGTTCAGCGGGCGGGCGGGGTGGACGTCGACCTCCCCCTCGTCGTTCACGGGATGAACCTCGAACCCAAGGTGTATGTGGCGGCGAGCGAGGCGCCGGGCGTTCCTGGAACCCCGCTCGCCTGGCGGATCTCGACCGACAATCCGAACGATCTGTTTGACAATTTCGTCTCGCTCTATCGTATCGACAGCGCTTTCGCCCCGCCGCTCGGGTTCGTGCGGCGAACCGGCATCTGGGAGACCAAGGGCCACACGGACTTCATGCCCCGACCCCACGCGCTCGGCATCCGCCAACTCGATTTCAAGTTGATCCCGGAATGGGACATCATCGCCAACGAGTCCGGATCCCTCGGTCGCACGGCGGACTGGCAGACGGCATGGTTCGAGTGGCGGTTCTTCGGAGGCGACCGAGAGAATGGGGACCGCTTCGAAGTGAATTTTCAGCGGTGGCTGGACGCGCCGACCGACACGTTCGACATCTTCCGGCAGGTGAAGATCCCGCCGGGCCGCTACTGGTGGTCGCGCTACGAGCTGCAGTACTTCATGTCGCCGGGTCGACCCCTGGCATTCGGTGCGTTCGTGAATTGGGGCACGTTCTACGCCGGCCGCAGCGCGGACGTGGAGGTGCGGGGCACGTGGCGCGGCGGAGGACACGTCATTGTCACTGGCGAGTTGTCCCGCACCGCTGCGCGATTGCCAGGCGGCGGCTTCACCGCCGTGCTCGTGTCCGGACGTGTCGAGTACGACTTCAATCCGCGGACCAGTTTTCTTGGCTTCGTGCAATACAACAACGACGCGCAGCGGGCCGACTTCAACCTGCGATTCCATTGGATTCCGAAGATCGGAGACGACCTGTTCCTGGTTTGGAACTCGGGGTACACAACCAACCGTGCAGCGCCCTACCGCTTCCCCGCGGTGCGATCACTCAGCCGGCCCTTGAACGGGGCTTTCGTGGTGAAGATCGTCCACCGCATCGCTCCATGAGAAAGGTCTTATGATGCTCGCCTTCTGGCTCACAGCACTCACCCTCATTGCGCCCCGCGAGGCGCCACCTGCTGCCTGCACCCTCGCCGGGCCGTCTGTCGACGCTCACTGGACCGGCACTATTCCACGCGCGTCGACGTCGGCGGCACCGCTCCAAGTGGTCGCCGACCTGCCTCTGCCCGGAAGCGCCTCCCGCTTCGATTACCAGAGTCTCGAGCCCGAGGCAGGGCGCCTGTTCATTTCGCATATGGGGGCCGGACGGCTGGTCGTCGTCGACGTGCGCAGCGCGCGCGTCCTCGGCGACCTGGATGGGTTTCCCGTCGTGACGGGCGTCTTGGCCGTCCCCGCGGAACATCGAGCCTACGCGTCCGCGACGGGAGACCACGCGGTCGTCGTTGTCGACGATTCGAGCCTCAAGACTGTCGCGCGGGTTGCGGGACCGACGTTCCCGGACGGGCTTGCCTACGCGCCCGATGAGCGGCGCGTGTTCATTTCGGACGAGGCAGGGCAGCGGGATTTCGTCCTCGACGCCGCGACGAATGCGTTTGTGGCGCAGATCGACTTGGGTGGCGAGGCGGGGAATACCCAGTACGACTCACGATCGCATTGCGTGATCGTTGCAATCCAAACTGCAAATCAGCTCGCAGTGATCGATCCGGTCACAGCGCGCGTCGTGCGCCGCATCACGCTCGACCAGGTGGTCCGGCACCCTCACGGCGTCTACGTCGACGCACCCCACCGCTTAGCGCTTATCGCCGGTGAGGAAAGCGCGACGCTCGGCATTTTGGATCTTCGGACGCTCAAGCTTCGCGCCGTGCTCCCGACCGGCGACGATCCCGATGTCCTGGCCTTTGACCCAGCGCTAAGACGACTCTACGTAGCGGCGGAGTCAGGGGTCGTGGCGGTGTTCGAGGAACGGGATGACACGCTTGCTCAGCTCGGGTGGTACCGGGCCCCGCACGCGCACTCGGTGGCCGTCGATCCCAGCACGCACAGAGTCTACCTGCCCCTTGCCAACGTAGGTGGTCGTCCCGTCCTCCGGGTTCTGACGCCCACCGATTCTCATTGAGCAGGGATCTAGGGCGACGAAGAGACTCCCTGATGCACGTACAGGGGGTCGTGAATCCCCTCGACCCGCTCACGAACTCGCGCCGACGAGAGGCAAGCTCGCTCAGCGGCACCCTATCTTCCCCCCTCCCTTCCCGCGGCTCACGCCGCCCACAAAGGTCGACTTGAGACGCCGGGACGGTGACGACAGGTTGACGGGCGAGGTGCCAGCGAACACTCTGCCGATGCCCACCGACAGCGCCCACTTGGGCGACGCCGCCGAGAGCCCCACGCTTCCGTCGAGGGTGAGGGTGAGCGACCCGGCGAGCCCGTGGGTTATCCCAGCACCCAGTGTGCGGCTCAGGGCCTGCGTCGAGTCCGACTGGCCCACGTCGACGCCGAGTGAGACGCTCGTGGTCCAGCGGGGCAAGAGGTCGTGGCTGGCCTCGCCCCGAAGCGACGTTGCGTGGGGCGCGCTCAGGGTGGATTGGGCTGAGAGGCCGCTGATGCTGCGGCTCGCATCCGCTGAGAGGTGGAATCGCGGGCTCGGCGACGCGCCGGCCGCGAGGTCGAGCCCGAACGACGTCTCCCCGCTCCCGAGTCCGCATGCCGCGTTCCCCGTGGGCAACACCATCGTCAGCGCCGCCGCGACGACCGGTGACCCGGATGTCGGGAACGCGTAGAACGCGTCGGCGGACAACGGCAGGTCGCCAACCCCGTGGCTCGACACCGACCGGCCGCTCACGATGTCGGAGACGTGTACGAACGAGGGCGTCGCGGACAGGCTGAGCCAGGAGCCCGCCTGGAGCTGCAGGACGCCGGTCAACGCCCGCTCGGAGCGCTGCGCGGTGAGCTTCACGGCGCCCGCCGTGGCCCCCACGGCCACAGGAGCCTGGGCTCGAAGGGACGCAGCGCCGAGCACCACGAGGAGACTGAGACAGAGAGGGGCAATGCGCATGGACGATCTCGGGGTAAAGAGGGACCGGGACGCTCTGCTCCGCCCGGTTAACACCCAGCGCCAGGGAGCGGCGTCACACGCCCACCCGTGACCTTTGGTGCCCCCGAGCAGTCCTATGTCCAAGCTCCTGTATCACCATAGCGTGGCGCCTTCTGCGCCAGCCAAACCGGAGGAACCTATGAAGTGGACATCGAACTTGTGCATCAGCACGGCGCTAGCCTGCGGGCTCGCGCTCGGCACGTACACGGCGGCCGTCGCGCAGAAGCCCGCGCACGCCCCGAGGAGTCACCGGGCGGCGAGCCAATCGTCGACGGCGCCAAGACCCAAAGACCATGACACGTTCCGCGGGATCGCGGCGAAGCTCAACACGACGCCCGACGCCCTCGAGAGCGCCTATCAAACGGCGATGCAGGCGAACCCCAAGCTGAAGCGGGGGCAGTTCGTTGCCGCTAACATGGTGGCGCACAACCTGAGCGCGAAGAACCCGAACATCACGACCCAAGCGATCCTGGATGGTCTGCAGAGCGGCAAAAGCATCGGGCAGACGCTCCAGGGCCTGGGGCTCTCCGCTCGAGAAGCGAAGGAAGCGGAACGGCAGGCTGACCGGGACGCCAAGGAAGCCCAGAAGCAAGCGACCTAGCCGCCAGCCGAGCCACGAGGACTTTGCTCGACTCGGATAGATGAATGTGGGCGCGCTTCCCTGGGAAGCGCGCCCGCTCGTGTCTCAACGACTGCCTCGCTCACTTGTCAGGCCTTGAGGGGCGCTCCCGGTTTCTCTCCGAGACAGCAGTTCTCCTGTGCGACTCGACACGGGGATCCCCAGTAGCGTTTGAGGCTTTGGGCGACACGTTTGTAGCTCAGGCCATACGGCGCAGCTCAGGGCGGCCCGGGCGGCACTGATCGCTCACTTTGGGACTCCGACATCGAGGTACCCCAACCCTCCGACGCCGCAGCCGATGACTGTGACCGGCGTAGGGTTTTTCGACTCTCCGCACAACCAAACGGGCGCGGCTCCCAACGAGATCGAGCTGCATCCTGTGCTCAAGGTTGGCGTTCTAGATGGCCAGAGCGAACGAACCGCGGACTCCAAGTCCAGTGCTCGCGTTTAACCCTACTCCGCGCAGCGTATGCACGCGACGCAGACGAAGGGCGGCGATTCACGGATCTTCCCGTTCAGTCGCTCTCCCGAGCTCAAACAACTACTCGAAGAGCGCTGGGCCGAGAAGAACGGCCTGTTCGTCTTTCACCTGCGCGGCTCTAGGATCAAGAGCTTTCGCCGCGTCTGGGCTCGCGCCTGCAAGAAGGCCGGGCTCGAGGGCCGGCTCGTGCACGACCTCCGGCGCTCCGCCGCCCGCGACTTCCGTCGCCGCGGGGTCTCCGAGGGTGAGATCATGAAACTCTGCGGCTGGAAGACGCGGGCAATGTTCGACCGCTACAACATCATCGACGAAGCCGACCTCGCCGAAGCCGTAGCGAAGCGGTTCGCCGGCCAGACAACGGCAAACAAAAGGCAAACAACGGCAAACATTGGCACTCCCACCGCACCAGTTGGTCCGCTAAGTTCTTCTGCTGCATAGCCCGGCCAGGTAGCTCAGTTGGTAGAGCAGCGGACTGAAAATCCGCGTGTCGGCAGTTCGATTCTGCCCCTGGCCATTGCACGCACAGCACGTTCACTACTCAGCAGGACGGTTGCCTCGACCCGCCGCAAGCGCGACGGGCCGAGGCTACCAGTACTACTCCGTCCTACCGCTCCTCTTCGAAAGTCTCGTCCTCACGCTCGGGGTTCGAGCCAGGGCGATTGCGCTCCCCTTCTTTCTTCTTCATGGGGCCCTGCTCATCGGGCCGCGGCTGCCGCGGGGTGTTTGGATCGAGGCGCATAAGTTCTCCATTGAGGTTCGAGGAAAAGAACGTCTGCGTGCACCGGGCAAGGTATTGGTGCATGATTCCCCTCACTATCGGTCCGATGGGCGAAATTTGGTCTAATGCCGAGCCCGCGAGAGGTTTAGTGCGCACGACGCAACTGATACTATCTTCTCCCCTGACTGCGACTCCACCCCACCCGGAGGCCGTCATGCGTCCCATCCTCGCCGCCTTGATGCTACTATCCCTTCCCGTCGCCGATTGGGAGCTGCTCGGGACGCGCCGCGTGAGCTTCACTGCCGAACACGACGCGATCGACGTCGGCGCCCGCGCCGGGGCGTTCACCGCGATGAAAATCGAAGTAGGCGGCGGCGACCTCGTGATGTACAACATCCGGCTGACGTTCGGGAACGGCGAAACGTGGTCGCCCAACACGCGCGTGAATTTCCACCAAGGCTCCTGGAGCCGCACGATCGATCTCCCCGGACCCGCGCGCGTCATCCGCCGCATCGAGTTCTGGTACCGGAGCCGGCTGCGTCGCGGGAACGCCACGGTGCGCGTGTTCGGCCGGAGGTGACGCCGTCGCACGCAGCGATCTTCGCCTACGCCGCGGCGAGCCGGCTCGCGTACGTGTTGTTCATCGGGGTCGCCCTGCGGCGGCAGGAGCGCGACGGGATCTACACGCGGCGCTACGGAACGGAACAGGGATTCCGGCGGTTTCGGCGCGTCGCGGCAGTCTTTATGAACCACGACGCGCTCGCGTTCATCGTGCTCTGTTTCCTGACGCGGGGCACTATGACCCTGCCGGTGCCCCGCGCGGTGGCGATCGCGGTAGGCGTGGCGTTCGCAATCGTAGGTCTCGGCATCAAATTCTGGGCGGCACGGACGCTCGGCGCCAACGCCTACTACTGGCACAACTTCTTTGCGCCGCCCCCCCCGCCAACCGCCGCGGTCAGACCCGCCACGGCCGGACCGTACCGGTTTGCGTCGAACCCCATGTACACGATCGGCTACCTCCAGACCTACGGCTGGGCGCTGATCACGGGATCGCTGCCGGGGCTCGTGGCCGCGGCCTTTGCCCAGGCGGCCATCCTCGCCTTCTACTTCGTCGTCGAGAAGCCGCACTTCGAGCGGTTGCACCGCGCTAGCTGACGTCACCCGTTGCTTGACGCCCCCGGCGCCACGCGGTATATGCCCGCCAGAGGCTGTCGCACGATGCCCTTCGACCAGAGAGCATAATCATGCGCCGCACTGAGACTTTACTCACTTTCCTGATGCTCATGCTCGCTCCCACCGTGCTGGCGGCGCAGGGTACGATTCGTGGCCGCGTCGCCGACGCGGCGGGGGCGCCGCTCGTCCGAGTGCTGATCTCGGCGGAGGGCAGCGGCCTGCGGACGACGAGCGACGAGCAGGGGCGCTATGAGATTCGCGGCGTGTCGCCCGGGGTGTACACGCTGCGGGTGCGGTTGCTCGGCTATGTGCCGCAAACGACGCGCGTCACCGTGGATCAAGCGGGGGGCGCCGTCGTCCAGGACTTCGTGCTCGCGGCGCAGGCGATCAGCTTGTCGCCGGTCGATGTGGTCGTCGGCTCGCGCGCACGCCACACGGCAGCCGAAGAGCTGGCGGTGCCGGTGGACGTATTCTCGGCCGAGCAGCTCGCGCAACAGGGCACCAGCGAGACGAGCCAGATCCTTCAGGCGCTGGCGCCGTCGGTCAACTTCCCACGTCAGAGCGTCACCGACGCCAACGATATCGTGCGGCCGTTCACACTGCGCGGTCTGTCGCCCGACCACACCCTGGTGCTCGTGAACGGCTGGCGCCGGCATCAGATGGCGGTGCTGAACACCTTCGCCTACGGCATGGGGGCGGGCTCGAGCGGCGTGGATCTCAACGCGCTCCCGGGCGGCGCGATCGACCGCATCGAGGTGCTGCGGGACGGCGCATCGGCGCAATACGGTTCCGACGCGATCGCCGGCGTGGTGAACGTCGTCATGAAAGAAGGGGGGTTCTCGCCGTTCCTGAACGTGGAATCCGGCACGTACGCCACCAAAGACTATCCGGACGACGGGACCACCGTGGACATTAACGGCGGATTCGGCGCCGGTGTGGGGCGCGGGTCGCTCACGCTGTTCGGGGAGTTCCTGCACCGGGACCCGACCAATCGCGCCTGGCCCGACATTTTCCTGGCGGATGGGAACGGCGTCAAGGATGTCATCGACACGTTGACCGGGCGCATCCTCCAGAAGCGCAACTCGCTCACGCAACCGAACTACCACTGGGGCGATGGGCTCGAGAAGGACGCGATGACGTTCGCGAACTTCCGGCTCCCCTTGAATGACGGCGGCACGAGTGAGGTGTATGCCTTCGGCGGGTACAGCCATCGGGTCGGCACCGGCAACGGATTCTTCCGCTACTTCGACAGTTCCAAGAACTGGCCGCAGCTCTATCCGCAGGGATTCCTGCCGGAGTTCCATCCCGATGTCGCGGACTATTCCGGTGCGGGGGGCTTCCGCGCCAACGTGAGCGGGTGGTCGCTGGACCTAGGCGCCGAGTTTGGGGCGAATCGCTTCGACTACAACCTGCAGCACACGAACAATGCATCGTTGGGCCCGTGTCTCGACGTCCCCTGCGCCCCCGGTGCCGACGGCATCCTGGGCAACGCCGACGACCCCGGAATCCCCAACAAGCTCGCGTTCTTCGCCGGCCGGCTGCAGCGCCAGGAGTTCCTGGCGGGGCTGAACCTCGCGAAGGCGGTCAATCTGGGGCTGCCGTCGCCGGTGAACTTGGCCCTCGGGGCGCAGTTTCGGCGCGAGAGCTTCACGATCGGTGCTGGCGAGAAGGCCTCGTGGATCAATGGCGGCCATCTCGACCAGTTCGGCACCGATCCTGCGCCCGCCGGTTCGTCCGTCTTCGCCGGCTTTTCACCGACGGATGCGAGCGACCATAGCCGCACCAACGTCGGGGCCTACATGGATCTCGAGAGCAACCTCACGTCCCAACTCCTGGCCAACGTGGCGGGGCGGTTCGAGAGCTACAGCGACTTCGGCCAGCGGGTGACGGGCAAGCTGGCGCTGCGGTTTCAGCCGGCCCAGCGCTTTGTGCTGCGCGGTGCAGCGAGCACGGGCTTCCGCGCACCGGGCCTGGCCCAGAGCTACTTCAGCCATACCACCACCAACGTCATCGGCGGGAAGTTCATCGAGGTCGGCAATTTCCCGGTGGACAACCGCGCGTCGAGGATTTTCGGCGCCAAGCCTCTCACGGAGGAGACGTCCGTCAACCTGAGCGCGGGATTCGCGTTCACGCCGAGTGACAACTTCACCGTCACGGTGGACGCCTTCAATATCAAGATCAATAACCGGATCCTGCTGGGCGCGACGTTCGGCGACACGGTGTCGCAGCGGATTCTCACCGACTCCGGTTTCTCCACCATCGGCGCGGTGCAGTTCTTCACCAACGGGCTCGACACCAGGACGAATGGCGTGGACGTGACTGGCGACCTGCGCCTGCCGGCGGGAGGTTCCGGCACGTTGGACTTGAACGCCGCAGTCAACTACACGAAGAACAAGATCACACGGGTCGATCCGTTGCCGCCGATTCTCCGGGGGACCGCGACCGACCTGACCAGCATCCTCGATCTCGTTACGAAGGTGGGCATCGAGGAGGAGCGTCCGGACTGGCGGGGTACGCTCACGGCCCAATACAGCACCGGCCGCTTCCACGCGCTGGGCCGCCTGTCGTACTATGGCGGCTTTGCCTCCGCCCAGCCCAGCTTTACGGACCGGGAGACCTACGGAGGAAAGACGCTGTTCGACGCCGAGATCGGCTACCATTTTAACCAAGTGAACCTGTCCATCGGCGCTCGGAATTTGTTCGACATTTACCCGGACCGTCCGAAGGCGGAGTTCAACAACAACGACAACACGTTCCCCTGGGCCGCGGCCTCGCCGTTCGGCTACAACGGTAGATATTTGTACGCCCGGGCGGAAATGCGTCTGCTACAGTAGCAGTGGCCATGGCACCGTTGCTGGATCACGACACGACGGAGGAACCGTGAACAAGTATGTGAGAGGGTGGCTCGTTGCGGTTGGGCTGAGCATCGGGCTGGCGGGAACGATGGACGCGCAGCAGACCGGCCGGATCACGGGTGCGGTGCGCGACCCCCAGGGGGCCGGGTTGGCGGGAGCCACGGTCAGTGTCACGAACCAGGGCACGGGCGCTTCTCGGCGCACCACCACGGGTGGCGACGGCGGTTACACCGTCTCCGACCTAGCGCCGGGTACCTACACCGTCGCCGCGTCGCTGCCCGGATTGCGAACGCTGACTCAGAAGGACGTACAAGTCGCGCCGGGGGCTTCGGTCTCCATCGACCTCGTGCTGCAGCCGCTGACGCTCGAAGCCGTCACAGTCACGGCGATGCTCCGCGAGCAGGAGCTGGCCGACGTGCCCTTCTCGATCGCCGCCCCCACCGCGCAGGTCCTGCGCAATCGCGGGGCGGACAATATCGAGGCCATCGCGGCCAACGTGGCCGGGTTTAGCGTGCAGAACCTGGGTCCCGGTCAAAGCCAGGTCGCCATGCGCGGAGCATCGTCCGGCCAAATCGCGCGGGACCAGCCGGGCGTCAAGGAAGAGGTGGGCGCGTACCTGGATGACGCGGTCATTTCCCTCTCCCTGTTCACGCCGGACCTGGACCTGTTTGACATCTCTCGCGTGGAAGTGCTGCGCGGGCCCCAGGGGACCCTGTTCGGGTCGGGCTCGCTGGCCGGGACCGTGCGCTACATCAGCAGCCAGCCCCAGCTCCGCGCGAGCAGCACGTTCGGCGAGGTGGGCATGAGCTGGATCGACGGCGGTTCCCCCGGCAACAATGCCAAGCTCGGCTTCAACGTGCCCCTCGGCGAGAAGACAGCGTTCCGGGTGGCGGGCTACAGCAACCGTTTGGGCGGCTGGATGGATGCTGTACAACCGAACCTCAAGGTCAATCAGGACGTCAACGGCGGCGAGCGGGCCGGCGTGCGAGCCGCCTTCCGCATCGACGCAAGCGACCGCTTCAGTATCACGCCGCGGGTCGTGTACCAGAAAGTGAACATGGACGGCTGGAACCGCATCGATGCCTTCAACATCCTGGCGAACCCGTACACCACGTCGCGGCCTGCGGTGACGCTGGGTCCGCGGCAGCTCTTCACTCAGGTCGCGGAGCCGTTCACGGACGAGTTCCTGCTCACCGACCTGAACATGCGATACGCATTTGGAGGCGTGAGCCTCACCTCGATCACCTCCTTCACCAACCGTTACATCCTGGTGGTCCGCGATGCGGGCGCCCTGACGTCCAGCATCACCGGTGGCAGCATCGGCCTCTCGGAGCCGATATACACGCTCGACGCGCCGCTCTACGATGCCACAAAGTCGAAGGTCTGGACCCAGGAAGTGCGACTCTCCGGCGGCCGGGACCGCCTCCGGTGGTTGGTGGGCGGTTTTTACAGCAGCAACAAGCGCCACTACGGCCAAGACCTCGTCGTGTTCGGGTTTGATGGGCCCGCCGCCAAAGAGCTTGGTGCCCCCCCCGGCTTTACCCAGGGACTTCGGGCGCCCCAGGACCACCTGTTTTGGTCGGACCTGGACTACTCCTTGAAACAGACGGCCCTCTTCGGCGAAGCGACGGTGGGCGTGGGTGAACGGCTCGACCTTACGGGCGGCCTTCGCTACTACAACTTCGACGAGAAGCGCAGCCAGATCTTCGACGGCATCTTCGGGAACGACAACACCGGGACTTCGCTGGTGTCGCAGCCCGGTTCTACCAATGCCAACGACGTGGCACCGCGCTTCATCGCCAGCTACAAAGCGTCCGACGCACTCACCCTCAACGTTCAGGCATCGCGGGGGTTCCGGCTGGGTGGAATCAACGATCCCATCAACGTGCCGCTGTGCACGGCCCAGGACCTGGCTACGTTCAGCGGCCATAACTCCTGGAAGGACGAGAAGGCGTGGAATTACGAGGTGGGCGTCAAGTCCCGGGTGATGGGCGGCCGCGGTTCGATCAATCTGTCCGCGTTCTACATGGACATCCGCGACCTCCAGTTGACCGTGACGGCGGGCTCGTGCTCATCCCGGCTGATCTTGAACGCAGCCAAGGCCCGGAGCCAGGGCGTGGAGGCGGAGGTCGCAGTCAGCCCCAACGAGCACGTCGACTTATCCGTCTCGGCGAGCTTCAACGACTCCAAGCTGACGTCGACTTTGAGGGATGGAAGTGGGACCCCCCTCCCAGGCATCGAGTCGGGCAACCGCTTGCCCAGCGTGCCGCGGGCGCAGTGGACCGCCGCGGCCACCTACGGGTGGCCGGTGGGCGCGGGATCGCGGGCGTTCCTCAGCGGCAGCTATCAGTACGTGGGCTCGCGCTTCACACTGATCGACGACCAAGCTCCGGGTTATGGCACGGTGAACTTGAACTCGTTCGGGGGGAACACCATCGGCGGACCGCTGACGCAGTCCACGTTCACGTTTAGTCCGGAGCTGCCGGCGTACAACCTCGTCAACCTGCGCGTCGGCCTGATCCGCGAGAATTGGGAGGTTGCGCTCTTCGGCAACAACCTGACCGACGAGCGGGCGTTCTTAGCCCTGGACCGCGAACGGGGGAAACGCGGCCGGGTGGGCTACCTGACCAATCAGCCGCGGACGCTGGGGGCCTCACTCCGCTTCAACTACTGAGTTCCGGGCCAAGACACAAGAAACCGCCGGACGGCAGCTGCCGCCCGGCGGTTTGTGCGTTGACGCCCTACGTCACATTCGTGAGCCCATCCCCATTCCTGCCCCCGCCCCCATTCCCGCTCCTTCCGTATAGAATTTCGCGCCGATGACGGCGGCGAGGGGAAACTCGACGAGCATGACAACGACGGTGGTGATCATGATGTTTTGTGGCATGAGCCCCATCGGCCACATGAACAAGGTGTTGAGCAGACCGGCGACGAACCACACCGCCAGACCGGCCTTCACCGCGGTCGCCGGCCCGGGCCCGAACCGCGGTCGCACCGCGGCGTACATCCATACCAGGAACATTCCTGCGACGAAATCGAGCAGCACGAACCACTTTATCTGGGCCATGGCCACCGGTTGCTTGCCGATCGCCGTCATCGCCGCCGCCATCTGATCCTTCAAGACGACGCCGTAGAGAACGAAATCAACGACGTTCAGCACGACGCCTGCGATCAGACCCCCGACAATGACTTTCTGCAGGTTGATCTTCCCCATCGTGGCACCCCCTCGAGTGAGAGGACTGCGTGGACCGCCGCTGCCACGGTAGGGAATGGGACCGGAATCGTCAAGTCACTGAGGGAGGCCGTAGATGAGCGAGAGCGAGATCGCTTCGACTGTTTCGCGCTTGCTGGTCGCGTGGCCCGATTCGATGCTATAGGCGAGCCGGCCCCAAAACGCCTGCTGGCCCAGCCGCATCTCCAGGCCGGCCTCGGCGCCGCGGCCGGAGGCCGTGGTCGCGGGAGTGCGGACATTCCCCGACAGCGAGCTCCACAGCTCGACGAACGTCTGCATCCGTCCCGGTAACAGGCTGCCGCGCGCGGTCGCGCGACCGGACCAGAAAAACCAACGCTGATCGCCATTTGCGCTCGTGTAGGCGCGCGCGCTCGGGCCGGCCCACAACGTGAGCCAGGGCATCGCCCGGAAGCCGACCAGCGCTTCTCCCTCCACGATGTCGCGCGGGGTGATGCTGCTGCCGGCGGCCCCGGTGACGTGGCCCTGGGCGTAGCGCAACCGCCCCACCAAGCGGTCGCTCATCACGAGTCCTTCGCCGCCCAGGACGAGACCGGTCAACCGCTCGAATGCGGGATCGACACGGCTGTTCACGATCTCCTGCGCGCCGGTCCCGCCGAACGTGAACTGCAGCCGCTGCGCGGCCAGGGGCGCTGGGAGCAGGCACAGCAGCGCGAGCACTTTCTTCATGGAGCCCCCGGGGCGGTGAGGACCGGGGCAGCGGGGCGAATCACGATCCGGGCTTGGCGGACGCGCTCCGCATTGCGGCGGGTAATGTCCGCGACGTTGCGGCGCCAGTTTTCCCGGAGACTGCGGTTGTACTGCGTGTTCCCGGGGAGCGTGCGGCCGGGCCGGTGCGCGAGAAACGCGGCGATCCCTGCGACCGTCACGGTGCCTCCCACGATCAAGCGCGCGTTGCTCGGACGCTCGCCGCTCGCCACGACCTTCGGCAGCACCACGATCGCCGCGCCTGCCAGTACGCCCGGGAGAAGCGCTCGCCAGGCCCCCGGATAGTCCCCGTGCTCCGGTCGTAGCAGGGAATCAGGGGGAGCGGGTGGCAGCGGCGTCGTGTCGACCGTCGGACGCACCAGCTCGAGCGGCAGGCGCAGCGTCCATGTGCCACGGCTGCCCCGACTCGTCGGCATTACGGTGATGGCGTAGCGGCCAGAGGGTGGCGGATTGCCTGAGATGTCGAGGCCGTTCCAGCGGACGTCGATGCTGTCCCGGACGGGTCCCGTGTACAGCGTGCGCACGACGCGCCCATCGGCGGCGGTCACCGCGGCCGTCACGTCGGGCGACGTGGTCGCGGCCAGGCGCACGGCGAAGGCGTCCACGCCCGGCCGGATCGCCGTGTCGCCCAATGCGCGGATGCTCACGGTCGGCGCGTTGCGGCGCGCTTCCTGGTAGAGCGCGATCGCCTGCGGCGGGAAGACCTGATCATCGGGCCGGAACTTGGGATCGATGACGATCAGGCGGCGCGCCGCGGCCAGCGCCGAGTCGCGCTGGTTGCGGGACAGCTCGGTGGCCGTGAGGTACATGAGGGCGCGCGCGGCCTCGGCGGGCGGGAGCGCGTCGGCTCCCTGAAACGCGAGGGCCCGTTTGAGCAGCCAGGCGCCGCCGTCGTACTCACGGACGGCATAGGCACGGATGCCCTGCGCGAGGAGGTCGCTGGCCGTTTGTCCCTGCGCCACGGCGGGCACGACGAGCGCGCCGAGCAGGAGGACCGTGAGCAGACGGATCATGGTTTGGCTCCCTGTTGCAGCGGCGGCGTGGCCAGCGGCACGAACAACACAGTGAAGTCGGCCGTGGTCTCCGTATTCCCACCGAACGCGATCCATGTACTGCAACGCCCGGTGCGGTCGCACGCGCGCGCCTGCCAGTGGTATCCGGTGTTATTCAACCCGACTGCGTTGGCCGCGACGACGACGCTGCCGGCCGCGGCGGAGACGAACGGGCTTTGCTGCGTCCGGGCGTCTGTGAACGGGCTGCCGAGCGGCTCGAGCTCGATTTCCAGCCGCACCGAGTCGGTCGGGTTCGGATCGCTGATCGCTCCCTTGAACACGACGGCGTCTTCGGGCGTCACGGTGCCGACAGGGATGGCGGTCACGCCGTCCTTGCGGAACTGGCCGAGCCCCTGTGGGGCGGCTGGTGCCCGTTCGCGCACGACCGACAACGTGTACGTCCCCATCTCGCCAGCCGCGAAGCTGGTGGCCTCGATGATGTACTGCCCCGCCGCCGGCACCGCAAAGTTCTTGATGCAGGCGGTCCTCGTCTCCCCCGGGCATTCGTCGTTCTGGGCGAGCACGGCGCCGGCGGCGTCGGTCAGTATGAGATACGCGTTGAACGAGGCGGTGAGCCGGAGCGAGATGGTGTCCCCGGCGGCGGCCGGGAAGCTGTACAGATCCGCGCGGCTGGCGGGCCGCCGCGGCGCGAAACAGTCGGTCGCACTTAGCGTTCCCGCGATCACCGCGTCGGGGACGATGGGCGACTCGGCGCAGGGCGCCCCGATCGACAGGGTCACGGCCACTGTATCGGGGCTCCCCGTGGCGCCGGGAGATGTCACCACGATCTTGCCGCGGTGCGTGCCGGGAGGGAGCCCGGTGGGGTCGAGTGACACCGTGATCGTGTCGGCGACGCTGTCCGTCAGCGCGCTCAACGTGATCCAGGCGCTGTCCGGCGCGGCGCTCCAGGCCAAGGTCCCGCGGCCGGCGTTGGTGATCGCGAGCGCGTGCGCCCGCTTCACCGTGTCGGCGGGAAGCGCGGCGTCGGTGATGGCGACCGGCTTGACCGAGAGCACCGGGCGCACGACGTCGAACTGGATCGGGACCCTGACAAGGTTGTTGGTGGCTTCGGGCGACCGGAACACGACGGTGTCCCTGTACGTGCCGATCACGAGCCCCACCGGGTTCAGCGTCACGACGACGCTGTCCGGGGGCGGCGCACCGCCCGCGACCTTCGAAAGCGATACCCACGTGCGCTTCGTGGTGGCGGTCCAGGTGATCGTCCCGCCGGTGGTGTTGGTGACAGTCAGCGTGTCGGTCTGTGGTCGCGTGGACCCGACGTTCGCCGAATCGTGAATCGCCGTCGGAAGCACCGCGAGACCGGGCAGGAACACGTTCAACGTCACCGGAATCCGCGCCGGGCTGCCTTCGGATCCGGGCGCGGTGATGACGATCTCGTCGGTGTACGTTCCCGCTGCGAGACCCGAGCTGTTGATCGTGACCGGCACCGAGCCCGGTCCCGTTCCGGCGACGGTGCCGAGCGTCACCCACGACTTGCTCTTGCTTGCCGACCACACCAGCACGCCGTTGCCGCTGTTCGAGATCCGCAGCGTGTCTTTGAAGACCGCGTTGCTGTTCACGTTGGTGGAGCGGGTCAAGAATCCCGGCGTCACGATCAACCCCGCTCGCTGCACGACAAACGTGACCGCGACAGCGGCCGTGCTGTCCCCGGTGCCGGGCGCATGCACGGTCACGTTGCCCTGGTAGGTTCCTGGCGCGAGGCCGTGGGCATCGAGAGCGATGTTGAGCGTGCCGGGTGCGCTGCCGTCGGTAGGGCTGACGGCGATCCACCCTTTGTCTTTGGTGGCCGACCACGTGAAGGTGCCGCCGCCCGCGTTGGTGATCGCGACGCTCGCCCGGCGGATGTCGTCGGAGCCGGCTCGCGCGGAATCGCGCACTTCCTTGGGCGCCACGCTCAGCATGGGATGGACGTTTGTGCCCGACTTGAGCAGCATGTCGAGGCGGCACGTGGCCACCGACAGTACCAACAGCGCCAGCAGGCCCGACAGCGCGAACACGGACAGCTTGCGGGGTGTCGGCATCAGTCGTTCCGCGTCCGGCGGAGCGTCACGGGGATCCTCGCGGGGCTTCCCGCCGCGCCGACCGCCACGACGATCACCGTGTCCCTGAACGTCCCGATCCCCAGGTCGGCGCTCGAGATCCTGAGCGGGATCTTCCCCGGCCCGACGCCCGCCACCGTCCCCAGCGTAAGCCAACCGCTCTTATTCGAGGCCGTCCACACGAGCGGGCCCGTGCCGTCGTTGCGCACTTCGAGCGTGTCGAGGAACGGGCTGTCGTTGGACTGGGCGGTGCGGCTGATCTTTTCGGGAGTCACGACCAGAATCGGCTGTTGGATGACAAAGGTGACGGGAATCATCACCGGGGACCCAGCCGCCTCCGTCGCGCTGACCGTGACCGACCCTGCGTACGCCCCCGGGCGCAGCCGCTGAGGATTCAACGCGATCGTCACAGAGCGGTGCCCGCTGCCGCTCGTGGGGTCGACGCCGATCCAAGGGCTATCATTTGTAGCTGACCAGCTGCCACCGTTGGTGACCTGCAGGCTCGATTGGCGCGGCGCCGTGGTGCCGGCGAGCGCCGAATCGCGCACCTCCCTGGGCGTGACCTGGAGCGAGCCGTCGGTCGAGGAGCGGCCCAGCAACTTGTTGATACGGCACCCATTTACGAGCAATCCAGAGAGCAGCACGGCGACGCCCGCCGCCAGCGAGACGACGACGGGCCCCAACCAAGGACGGACCCTGCGGGGTTTGAGAATCACGGTTTCCTTACGGGGTGGATGCGCAATAACCGGGCCAGGTACCGCCCCACGTAGGTAGCGGCCGCGGCGCGACTTAGCATTCCCCGGCCGATGACGATCGCCTCGAATTTGGGCTTCCCCCCCCGGGGCGCGGCGCGCGAATTGAAGCGCGCCACGGAGGGGTGATGGGAGAATCGAGGATTAAGCGGGAGACCTGCTGTTGTGATCGATCTACCGGAGCGGCACGTAGCCCACCGTTAGCGTGAAGGCCTCGACGGTCTCGCGCGGCCCCCCGTTTGCGCGGCCCTGTTCGATGCGATACCCAAGTCGGGCCCAGAGGGGGCGCCGCGCGAGCCGCAACTCGAGGCCCGCTTCAGCCCCGCCACCGCTGGCGGACCCCGCCGGCCGGCTCAGTGTTCCGGTGAAGCCCTGCCACAGCTCCAGGAAACTCTCCACCCCGGGGAAGAGACCGCCGCGGGCCGTGGCACGGCCAGACCAGAAGAGCCAGCGGCGGTCGCTCAAGCCAGTGACGACAAACGTGCGGGCATGCGGTCCGACCCAGAGCGTTAGCCAGGGGCGGACCTTGTACCCGAAGAGCGCCTCGCCCTCTACGACGTTACGCCTGGGCGAAGGGGGGGTACCTGTGTCGGCCGTCACGCGGCCCTGCCCGTAGCGCACCCGGGCGACGAGCCGCCGCCCGCGCGTCGCGACGGCTTCGCCCGTGAAGACGAGTCCACTCCGCCGCTCGCGTGTCGTGTCGGGCCGGGAGCGGACGATTTCCTGCGCGCCGCTCGCGCCGACCGACACCTCCCAGCGCGCTTGGGCGTGCAGCTGAACCGCGAGGGCGGGAGCGCTCAGCGCGGCCGCCCACGCAATCACGAGCGCGCGGCTCACGGCCCCTCCGGCGTGAGGAGGACCGGCGCGCCGGCGCGGATGCCGACCATCCCACGAGCGCGCTCGGCGTTGCGGCGGGCCACCTCCGCGACCTCGCGGCGCCAGGCATCGCGGAGTGTTTGGTTGTGGGCCGCATTCCCGGGGATCGACCGGCCGGGGTGGTGCGACAGGAAGGCGACGATCCCCACGATGGTGACCGTTCCCCCGACGGCGAACCGCGCCCCGCTGGCGTCCTCGTTCCTAGCTACCACGCTCGGCAAGACGGCGATTGCCAGTCCGGCGATCGCGCCCGGCGCGAGGACCCGGAGCGCGGGTCCGAGGGGCTGCCGCTCAGGCAGCAGGAGCGAGTCCGCCGGCGGTGCGGGATAGGGGAGCGTATCGACCCGCCCCTGGACCACTTCGAGCGGCAGGCGCAGGATGCGCACCACCCGCCGCCCGCGATCGCGCGAGGTCACGGTGATGGCGTAGCGGCCGTTCGGCGGCGACCCGGTTCCGGTCGAGTCGAGGCCGTTCCAGTGCAGGTCGAGGCTGTCGCTGATCGGGCCCGTATAGAGGTTGCGAACCACTCGTCCATCCTCGGTGGCGAGCGTCGCGGTGACGTCGTGGAACGTGCTGGCGTAGAGCCGCACGGCGAGCGCCTCGGTGCCGGGACGGATGGCGGTGTCGGCCGGGGCGCGCGCGATCACCGCGGGCGTCGTGCGCCGGACCTCCTCGTAGAAGGTGAGCACCTGCGGCGGGAAGACCAGCTCGTCAGGGCGGAAGCGCGGGTTCGCGAGGACGAGCCGGCGTGCGACGGCACGCGCCGAGTCGGGGCGCTCGCGGAGAAACTCGGTGGCGGCGAGATAGATCAGCGCGCGCGCCGCGTCGGCGGGGGGGAGCGCGGCGGCTCCCTCGGCCGCCAGCGCGCGGCGCAGCAGGCCCGCCGCCGCGTCGAACTCGAGGTCGTCGTAAGCGCGCACGCCCTGGGCGAGCGCGGCGGCAGCGGTTTGGGCGGGTGCCGCTGGCGGAGCCGCCAGGGCCGCGAGCCAGAGCGCTGCGAGGAGCGGGAGCGCGCGCTTCATCCGCCGATCGGTTTCAGGGCGATGCGGGTCCACTTGATCTCCTGGCCCGGTTGCGCGGTGAAGACCGTGTCGAAGGTCATATAGCCGTCACGCTTCACCTGCACGCGGTGCCGCTCTGGCGTGATCTCGAGATTGAGGATCGGGGTGCTCCGACCCTGTTTCTCGTCGAGGAAGAGCGTCCCCGGGGGTTGCGTACTGATCGACAGCTTGGCGCGGGCGCGAGCGGGCGGCACAGCGCGCGGCCGGGGGAGGACGGGGGGTGGCGCCGCCGGACGTGTCGCCGGCGTGTCGGTCGCCCGCTCGGCGATCCGATGGGTGGCGCCGTTCGCTGGCCGAGTCGGGCGGAGCGCGACCCAGGTTCCGCCGCTCGCGAGCGCGAGGCCAAGGGCGATCGACACGGCCACAATCCGGCGCCGGCGTCTCAGCCCTGGGATGGGAATGGTGGGCGTGTCCCACAGGATGCGGGGCTGTGTCATGGGAGTGGGGCCCGTGAACCCGGCGGGGATCCGGGGGCTCGCCTGGCCCCCCAACGCCGCGACGAACGCCGCGACGTCGAGGAAGCGCTCGGCGGGCTTCTTGCTCATCGCTCGGTACACGGCGTCAGAGACGCGCGCGGGAATCTGGGGCTTCACATCAGCCAGCCGGGGCGGGGGCTCGAGCAGGTGTTCGCGGATCAGCTCGCCGAGCGTGTCGCCGGTGAAGGGCACGCGGCCAGCGAGCGCTTCCCACACGAGGATGCCGAGGGAGTACTGATCGCAGCGGCCGTCCACGGGCTGGCCCTCGAACTGCTCGGGGGACATGTAACGCGGCGTGCCGAGCGAGGCGCCGGTGTGCGTGAGCGACACGCTGCCGAAGGCGCGCGCGACGCCGAAGTCGCACACGAGCGCCCAGCCCGAGTCCTCGATCATCACGTTGGCCGGTTTGATGTCGCGGTGCACGACGCCGTGGCGATGCGCGTACTGGAGCGCGCTACCCACCTGCTCCACGACGCTGAGGACCTGGTCGAGCGGGAGGGCGCCGCCCTCGGCGATGACCTGCTCGAAGGAGCGCCCGCGGATCCGCTTCATCGTGTACCAGAGGAACGTGCTGGTGGCGCCCACGCGGAAGACGGGGACGATGTGAGGGTGGTCGAGCGACGCGGCGATCTTGGCTTCGCGCTCGAACCGCTCGACGGCGCTCGGGCCGTTAATGAGCTGCAAGGGGAGCACCTTGATCGCCACCTGGCGGTTCAGCTCGATCTCTTGGGCGAGGTACACGAGCGACATCCCGCCGCGACCGAGCAGGTCGGTAATCTGGTACTGGCCGCCGAGGTCGCGGCGCAAGGCGTTCTCGAGCTCCTCGGAGACCACGTCGGCTCCGGGATCGGTGTGCTCCATGCCGTCGCCGAGCGTGTACCCGCAACGCGGGCAGCCGGGCGCCGTGTCGGGAATTCCCTCGGCAGAGCAGCGGGGGCAGATCACGGGCTAGGGGACGTGGAAGTCGGTGGCGGCGGTGACGACGTCGGAGTTTCCACCGAACGGCACCCA
>DATNMO010000031.1:0-42325 GCA_035602245.1 Gemmatimonadales bacterium | reverse complement strand
GTATCGAGGCGCGTGGCGAGCCCGGAGTCGGGGGCGCCAATGTCGCGCTGGAGCGCGTGCGCCAGTCGCTGGTCCGCCTCGCTCCATTCGGGCAGCCCCACCTGCTTGATGTTCTCGTACATCGCTTCGGCGATCACGCGGTTGAAGTGCCCCGGCCATGCCGAGCCGAGGATGCGGACCGGCGCAAGCGTGGTGCCGCTCATCGCGGCGGCCGCGCGCGCGATCGTGTCGCCGATGGCGAAGAGCTCCTGAATGTGCGGATAGTCGAGCTCCCGGAAGTAGTACCATACCGACGCAGTCGGCGGCACCACGTTAGGCTGGTCGCCGCCGTTGGGGATCACGTAATGCGACCGTTGCTGCAAGCGCAGGTGCTCGCGCCGGTAGTTCCAGCCGATGTCCATCAGCTCGACGGCGTCGAGCGCGCTGCGGCCGCGCCAGGGCGCGCCCGCCGCGTGCGCGCTCTTGCCCAGGAAGCTGAACAGCACGGACACGAGCCCGTTGCCGGCGATGTCGCCCCACGACGTGGACAGGTTGTCGTCCACATGGGAGAAGATCACGATGTCCACGTCGCGAAACAGCCCGTCGCGGACGTAGTACGCCTTGGTCCCGACCAGCTCTTCCGCGACGCCTGGCCAAATCTGGAGCGTGCCGGGCAGATGCTCGCGCTCCATGATCTTCTTCACGGCGAGGGCGGCGGTGATGTTGACCGCCTGCCCGGAGTTGTGGCCCTCGCCATGCCCGGGCGCACCCTCGATCATGGGGGCGTGGCACGCGACGCCCGGCTTTTGCGACGCCTGCGGGATGTCGTCGATGTCCGAGCCCAGCGAGATGACGGGCTTGCCGGATCCCCACGTGGCGACCCACGCCGTCGGAATGCCCGCAATCCCCTCGCGCACCGTGAATCCGTTGCGGCGCAGCACGTCGATCAGGTAGCGCGACGTCTCTGTCTCCTGAAAGCCCAGTTCGGCATAACTGAAGATCTGATCCACCATCTGCTGGGTGAACTGGGCACGCGCGGCCACGTCTCGGACGGCTTCCTGCTTCAACGTTGCTTGCTGAGCAGCGGGAACTTGGATCGCGAGCAGCAGAGCGATCAGCGACGGCACGGCACCCTCCGTGAGCTGAGGTTGGTGTGGCCTTCAGGATCCCCGACCGGCCCTAACGCGTCTGGGGGGCGCCGCCGAGGCGGGCGCGCGCCACGGAATCGGCGGTCCGCAGGGCGTGGTCGGAGTCCCACTTGTAGTAGAGAGTGAGGCAGGAGGAGAGGTTCACGTCGCGACGACGCAAGCAGGCTTGCAGCTCGCGGTGATGCTCCGGCAAGGCGGCCCGCCACAGCGAGTCTGCCGCGGCATTGACCCGGGAGAGCGGCCAGCCGGCGACGAGGAGGCAGCGATCGAGGGGATCGGCGCCGCGGCGGCACGAGCGCAGGTCACTGCGATGCTTGGCCGCGTCCAAGTTCCAGATCGAGTCCTGCTGGTGCGCCTTCAGCGAGTCCAGCTCACGATGCCGCCCCGTGGCGGCGCGTTGTGCGTCGGGCGCTTTCCAGCGGTACAGCTGGACGAGGCACTGCGCCGTGCCCTTCGCATCGAGCGAAATGGAGCTGCACTCGACGACTTCGGCCCGCATGTTGCGCTTCTTGCCGCAGGCGAGCAGTGCGGTCACGGCGAGCAGCGCGAGCAATCCGCTGATGCGTCTCATGTGGCCCTAAGATAGCGCCCTAGCGGAACAGCAGGAAGACATCGTAGAGCGCGTGCGTCCACGCGGTGATGCCGAATCCTCGCACCAGGTACAGCCCGCTGAAGAACAGGCCGGCGATCGTCCGAAATACGAACGAGTAGACGTCCAGCGGATCGCCATACGGTCCGATGTAGTGGAACGCCGAAAAAACGAGCGCGCCCACGAACGTCGCCACGAGCCCTGCGATGAGCGGCCGCAATCCCAGGACGCGGCGGGCGCCCCAGGCGAGCAATCCCACCAGTACGACGCGGAACAGCAGCTCTTCATAGATGCCGGCGCCGATTGAGAGCATCAGCACCGTCCAGCGGCCGAGCTGCTCGCCGTTGAAGGAGAGCAGGATCGCGGGGGGGGGCGCGCCCAGCAGCGCGGCGGTGAGCCCGCCTACCACCACGCCGAAGGCTAGAGCAAGGAAGATCGACTCGACGAGCATGGCGCCCAGGATGGCTGGCGACAGGCGGCCGGGGTGCGACCGCAGGTCCCTGGCCATGAGCCACACGCCTACGGCGATGAGGCAGGCCATGAACAGCCGGGGGCCCCACGCGCCCGCCAGCCAGACGAAGACGGCTTGGAGCAACACGTCGGCGCCGTTGCGCACCGCGATCCCGCCCTCTCCAGGCGGCACGATCAGAGCCAGGATTTGGTAGAGGACCAGGAGCGGCAAGGCGAAGAGCAGGCTGTAGCGCGGCGCGCGGCTCGCCTGCCAATAGGCGCGGTTCATGCTTGAATCTTATCGTTCACTCGGTTCCGTACAGAGCCCTACGTGATGCTCGCGACCCTCGTTGCCGCCGTCCTCGCCGCGCAGAGTCCTCAGACGGCCGTCCCGCCGGACAGCGCCGCGTACCTCGACCCAGAGGCGCGGCGGCTCGTCGCGGGCGCGCGGGCGCGCCGTGAGACGATCGACCGATCGATCACCGGGTACCGGGCCACGATGCGCGAGCGAATCGGCGTGGGCATCCGCGCCCTGCGCCGCGATCGCATGCTCTATCGGCGCGAGCTGGTGTTGCGGATCGACTGGCGACGCGATTCCCTCGGTCGCATCGAAGTGATCGGCGCCCGGGAGGCGGTCCCGGCGGCGAGTCCCACCCCCGAAGTTCCCGACGGGCTGAAGGGCGACATGCCCGACTACGCCTTCGATCCCGCGGACGACCGGCTGACGGTCGGGTCCGGGCGGCGGGAAGAAGTGGACTCCACGGCGGGAGGCCGCCGCCACCGCAGCGTCCGGCTGGCGCACCCACTCGCGCCCGGCAGCGAGGCGAGTTACCGCTTCGCGACGGGCGACTCGAGCGCCGTCGTCTTTCCCGACGGACGCACGATCCGGCTGCGGGAGCTGCGGGTGATCCCGCGGCGTCTCGACTTCCGGCTGATGAGCGGCTCACTCTGGATCGACGAGGAATCGCACGGCGTCGTGCGGCTCCTGATCCGCCCCGCGCGGCCCTTTGACTTCGACCAGGACCTCGGCGACAACGACGGTGATCACATCCCCGGATTCGTCAAGCCGATCCGGGTCGAGGTGCGGTTCATCACCGTCGACTACGGACTGTGGGCGGGCCGCTGGTGGCTGCCGCGGTTAATCGCCATGGATGCGGTGGCGACGGCCGGGTCGTTCCTGCAGATGCCGGTGCGCTACGAGCGGGTGTACAGCGACTACGAGGTGTCGGGGGACACCGCCGCGGGCCGGGCTCCGCGACCTCCGGTTCCCATTGCCGGCGCCGACTCGGTGTCGCGGGTGCAGTGTCACGAGAAATATGGAAAAGAGGTCGCGTGCCGATGCCGCGGCGGCACGTGCCGCGCGTTCGCGATCCAGATTCCCACCGACACGGCGGCGCTGCTCGCGGCGGCTGAACTGCCGCCGGCGTTCGACATGGGTGGGGGTGGGGGGGCCGACTCGCTGATTTCCACCGGGGAGATGGAGGAGTTGACGCGCGGGTTGGGCAAGCTCCCCGCCGCCCCCTGGCAGTTCAGCGCCCGGCCGCCCCGCTGGGGATTGGCGCGCTATAACCGGGTCGAGGGATTGGCGCTGGGCGCGCGCGGCGAGATCGATTTCGGCCGCCTGCGTCTCGACGGCTCGGCCCGGGTGGCGCTCGCTGACGGGGAGCCAGACGGCGAGGCTGGGCTCACCCGCGAAACTGCGACGACGCGATTCAGGCTCGCGGGGTATCGGCGCGTGGCCGCCGTCGACCCCACAGCGCGATCCCTGGGAATTGGGAATTCCTTGTCCGCGTTGCTGCTCGGCCGCGACGACGGGGATTATTACCGCGCCGCGGGCGCCGAGGTGACGGTCGTCCCGGCCGTCACTGCCGCGCAGCGCTTCGCCTTGCGCATCTACGCCGAGCGGCAGCGGCGCGCCGTCAAGCGAACCGATTTCTCCCTGCCGCATGCCCTCCATGACGATCATGTGTTCCGGCCCAACATCACGGCCGACTCCGCCGACCAGCTCGGGGCCGCCGTCACGTTGCGCGCGCAGCGCGGGATCGACCCGGAGCGCGCGCGTTGGGGGGCGGATGTGACGCTCGACGGTGGCGCGGGCACCTACGGCTTCAGCCGGGCGAGCGCGACGCTGCGCTACTCGACGCCGTTCGTGCGGCGCCTAGTGGGCGCCGTCGAGCTCGGCGGCGGCATGTCGGCGGGCCGCGTGCCGGTGCAGAGCCGCTGGTACTTGGGCGGGCCGGCGACCTTGCGCGGCTACGGTGGTGGGGCGACCAGCGGCGACGCTTTCTGGCGTGCGCGTCTCGAAGTCGCGAACCGCCTTCCCGCCGCCCGCCTCGTGCTGTTCGCCGACGCCGCCCGCGCGGGCCCGCGCGAGCGGCTGTCGCTTTCCCGCGCGCTCATCGGCGTCGGAGTCGGCGCGAGCTTCGTCGACGGCCTGTTCCGCATCGACCTGGCCCGGGCGCTGCGATCGCCGACCGGGTGGCGGCTGGACATCTACACCGACGCCGCGCTCTGATTTGCGCGCGCGCGTGGCGCGCGCCATCGTTGTCCGCCCATGACCACCGACCTCAAGCGCGAGCTGGGCCTCGTCGACACAACGATGATCAACGTGGGGACGATGATCGCCTCCGCGATCTTCATCGTCCCCGCCACCGTGGCCGCGCTGGTCACCGGGTCCGCGGTCATGATCCTGGTCTGGGTGGTGGGCGGCGTGGTCTCGTTGTTGGGCGCATTGTCCGTGGCGGAGCTGGGCGCCGCCTATCCTGAAGCGGGCGGGCAATACGCCTACCTGCGTGAGGCGTACGGACCGATGTGGGGGTTCCTCTACGGCTGGGCAAACTTCGCGGTCATCAATCCGGCATCGATTGCCGCCATTGCCGTGGGTTTTGCCAGCTATCTGGGGTTCTTCGTGACGCTTTCGCCCGGCGCCATCAAGATCGTCGCGGTGCTGTCGATCCTCGCACTCACGGGTCTCAATTGCCTGGGTGTGCGACTCGGTGCCACGACGCAGAACGTGCTGACATTCCTCAAGGTCGGCGCTCTGGCGGCGCTCATTGCGGCAGCGTTTCTCCTGCCCGGCGGCTCGAGCGCCAACTTTCAGCCGCTGTGGCCGTCGGGAACGCCGAGTACGTGGCTCGCCCCTTTCGGGGTCGCCATGGTGGCGGTGCTGTGGGCGTACGACGGCTGGATCGAGACGACGTACGTGGGGAGCGAGATCAAAGACCCCGGCAGGAACCTGCCCCGGTCGATCATCCTCTCGACTCTGATCGTCATCGCGCTCTACGTGCTCGCCAGCGTGGCATACTCCTACGTGCTGTCACCGGCGCGGATGGCGCGCTCGACGCTCGTGGCCTCAGACGCGGCGCAGGTTACGTTGGGCGCGCTGGGCGCCGCGCTCGTCGTGGGAGCGATTCTCGTGTCGACCCTGGGAGCGAACAACGGCATCATTCTCACGGCGGCGCGCATTCCCTACGCCATGGCGCGCGGCGGCCTGTTCTTCCGATCGCAGGGCATCGTGCATCCGCGCTTCGCGACGCCGGTCGTGGCGCTGCTCACGCAAGGGGCGATCGCGTCGATCCTCGCGCTCACGGGACGCTACGATCAACTCGCGACCTACGTCGTTTTTGCGTCGTTCGTGTTCTACGCCCTCTCGGCGGGGGCCGTGATGCGGCTGCGCCACACCGCTCCCCACGTCGCCCGTCCATACCGCACGTGGGGCTATCCTGTCACGCCGCTGGTGTTCATCGCGTTCGCGGTATGGCTGGTGGCGAACACGATCATCGAGACCCCGCGCGCGTCGGCCGTGGGGGCGGGTCTGATTCTTGTCGGGCTGCCGGGCTACTGGTACTGGAAGAAAAACCGTCCTGTGGTCGATCACCGCCTCGCCGGTGGAGGCCGATAGTTGATCAGCTCCACGAGCGACGGGGGTATGCGGGTGCCCCAAATGTCGCGCGTGGGAACCGTGACGATCTGGGGACGCGTCCCCGGTTGGCCCTCGCGTCCGTCGGGGCCTTTCGCGCCCGGGCCGCCCGCCGCGCCAGCCGGTCCCGCGGTGCAGCGCGGATCGGTCGCGGGGGATGCGGCACCGCCTTTGCCGCCCGCGCCGCCCTTGCCGCCGGCGCCCCCGAACCCGCCTTCGCCTCCCGGCACAACCGGGTCCACCAGTCCGGCGAGAAATGGCTCCTCGCTCGGTGCGATGATCGTGATCTGACCGCCGCGGCCCCCGGGGCCGCCGGCACTGCCGTTGCCGCCGGCGCCACCCGGTCCGCCGGCTCCGCCGGGACAGCCGTCCTGGCCAGTCACGCCCGCCACGCCGGTCGCGCCATCGGCGCCTCGCGGCCCGCGTGCGCCCCGGGCCTCGATGATCAGCCAGTCGGAGGGAGGCACAGCGCGCGCGTCGGCCAGCACGTAGTAGGGGGGCGCGTCTTCGACCTCGATGCCCGCGACGAGAAGGCGGTCGTAATAAGGGGACTGCAGAATCCCCAAGCGCACGGTCACCTGCGGTCCGCTCGCCCCGCCTCCCGCGCCACTGAAGCCGAACGTGTGTTGCATGCAGCTGTAGTCCGGGGTTACGACGGTAGAGGTCGTGATGCTCGGCTTGGCTTTGAGCGAGGCGGTGAGCCGCAGGCCGGTGATCGCGCTGAGGAGCGGATCGCGATTGGCGTTCCAGGCGCCGCCCTCGAGGGCCGTGGCCTGGTCGCTCCAGCGGTTCAAGAAGACGACGTGCAGGCGCGGCGGTCGGTCCTTATCGTAGCGGGTCTCGAATGGGACGAGCGACCCGTCGTTCAAGACGGCCGTGTAGGCGCCGCTGAACGTCTCACCCGGACAGGCACGCGTGCTCGTGGACATGCGGATCTCGCGGATCTGCTCCACGAGTCCCGGATCGGGTGCGAACGAGGGGGGCGGCCCCTTGGGGCCGCAGGCTGCCGCCGTCAGGACGAGCGCTGCCGCGACAACACGTCTCATGCACTCTCCGTGGCGAAAAGGACGCACCAATGTACTATTTCAAGCGATGACGCGCGTGGGGAACGGGACGGGCTTGATCGAGACGATGCGGGCGCGGGACGGCCGCATCCCCTGGCTCGACCGCCATCTCGCCCGCTTGCGCACGTCGCTCGGGGCGCTGGATCTCGCGGCGCCCCGCGATGATCTCGCGGCCCTGGTGCGGGCCATCGCCGGCGCCAGGGACTGCGTGATCCGGCTCGAGGTGCACGCGGGGACCGCGGACCTGACGACCCGCGCTGTCGCCGCGGACAGATCGCGTGCCGTGGTCGTCAGCAGCGAGACGCACGCGCCGTATCCGTACAAGACCACCGCGCGCGAGCAATTCGGGCGGGCGTTTGCCGAGGCGCGGCGCACCGGGGCCGACGACGCGCTGCTCGTCACGCGGGCGGGCCACGTCGCCGAGGGGACGGCGTGGAATCTGTTTTGGTGGGAGAGCAATGGGAGGGCGGGGGGGGCGGGGGGGGCGGGCCAACTGTCCACGCCGGCGGCCGACCTCGGGATCTTGCCGGGCATCGGGCGGGCCCGGGTGATGGAGCTGACAGATGCGCAGGAGGTGCGGGTCCCGGTGTCGGCGTTGGTGGGATGCAGTCTGTTTCTGGTCAACGCCGTGCGGGGCATCGAGGAGATCGGGATTTTCCAGGGGCATGCGGTGCCGCGGGACGCGCGGACCGCCGAGCTTTCGTCGCGGTTCTGGCCCGATTAGGTTTGACGTCCTGTGCGTCTAGTTTTCCTACGCGTCTATGTGTCTACGCGTCTGTGCGTCTAGTCTCGTGGTGGCTGTAGCTCAATTGGTTAGAGCGCCGGACTGTGGCTCCGGAGGTTGCGGGTTCAATTCCCGTCAGTCACCCTGTTAGGTCCGTAGCTCAATTGGTAGAGCACCGGTCTCCAAAACCGGGGGTTGCAGGTTCGATTCCTGCCGGGCCTGTTTGAGTACTCCACAGGAGGACCTGGTCCGTGCCGTCAGCGCGGCTCGGGATCAGGCGAAAAAGCTCCTCACGGCGCTCGAGCAGCAGGGGCAGCCCGAGACGAGCAGATCGAGTGCGCTCTACCTGGCGCTCGTCTCGCTACGGAAACGCCTCATGAAGGAAGCGCCGGCCCCGGCCGCCGTAGTGACGGAGCTCGAGCAGCTCTTGACGCTGTGCGAGGGCAAGCTCGCGCGCATCAAGCCGGAGCTCGAGGACGCATTGAGAGTCGCGCGCGGCGCCTGAGGCAATCTCACCCCCCAGAGCTTAATCCCTCCCGCATTAAGCCGCTTTTCATCCCGTTGATGGTTGCGCGACCACGCTCGGCCGCCAACATTGGCTGAGCAGTACGCAGCAGCAAACTACGGCGGACCTTTTCAGTGGAGGTTCTTGTGAGCACAGGCCCCAATAATCCGCAGCGTGATAGCGAACGTGAAAAACAGGGTGGACAGCAGGGTGGACAGCCGAAGCCGAGCGGCCCCGCTAATCCAGGCCGGCAGGATCAGAGTCAGAAGAACGGTCGTGGGCCCCAGAAGAGCGACCACTAGCTCGTAGGAAAACGAAAGGCCGCGAGGCTGTTGGTCGCGGCCTTTCTCGCGTCTACCGCCCGGGCGCCCGCTCCGCTGCGACGCGCGGCTCGATCCAGCGGCCGAGCCGCGTGGGCAGCGTCACACACTCACCCGATTTCGCCCCGCCTCCTTGGCCCGGTACAAGGCCTTGTCCGCCGCTCCCACCACCTGATCCGGCGTTGCGTGCCGGTGGTTTCGCTCCGCCACGCCGATGCTCACGGTGATCGTGATTGCCTCGCGCGTCTTGCGACTCTTGGGGGTGCTGGGCTTCGCGCGCGGCCGGAAACGCCGCCGCATCGTGAAGCGGCTCGTCTCGACGGCCTCGCGCAGCTCTTCCAGGTGCGGGAGACATTCATCGGCGCCCTTACCGGGGAAGAGCAGCGCGAATTCCTCACCGCCGTACCGGTAGGCGGTGCCGCCACCGGGCGCCTGCGCCAGCCGCGCAGCGACGAGGCGGAGCACGTGGTCCCCCGCATCGTGGCCATAGCGGTCGTTGAAACGCTTGAAATGATCGACGTCCACCATCGCCACGGTGAATTGCCCGCTCAGGCGCGGCAGCGCCTCGTTGAGGGCCCGCCGTCCCGGCAGCTCGGTGAGCCCATCGCGATACGCCATCATGTAGGACGCTTCGATGACGGACACGATGAGGATCAGGCCGGCGGTGGCGAGCCAGATTTCCCGGCCCGGGCCCGGCGCCTGCCACGAGAGCGCCACGAAGGCAGCGATCAATGCGTAGGCGTAGCCGCGAACGGGCGCCTGCGGCTCGCGCAGCCATGCCATCACGAGCAATGCGCCGATCGCGAGGAACGCGAGGCTCGCGGGCTGCTGGAGGTGGGTCCACGACGTCAGGCTCGCCGGCAGGATGCGCGTGGTGAGGAAGTTGAGCATCTGGGCGGGGAACGCCTTGGCCAGGAAGCTCACGATGATCGCCTGGACCGCCAGCAACAGCCACCGCAGCAGCCCCGCCGGCGTGAGCGTGCCGCGCTCGGGGAGCAGCGCGACGAGGGCCAGGTTGATGGGCAGCAGGAACGTCATGGCGTGGAAGAGCACCTGGTCGCGCGGGGTGGCGGCGCCGTTCAGGACGACGTACTCAGTCAACGCGAGCAGAGCGATGGCAAAGACGAGCCGCGAGCGGTTGAACCGCCAGCCGAGCAGCAGCGCCGCGGCGAGGACGGCGAATGGAAAGACCGTCGCCAGAGCGTCTGCCGTGCCGTGCAGCGCCGGCACCGTGACCAGCAGGGCGGCGCCGACGAGGATCGGCACTTCCGGGACGAGCAGGGAGAGGATGCGTTTCATGCGGCCAGTAAGGGTACGCGCTCTGGCCGGAAGGTCAACACTCCGGAGGGCGGGGGCGGGTTGACCGACCCTGCGCGGACTGGCGATATTGACCGCCCCTGGCGGTATCGTCTAGGGGACTAGGACGGAGCCCTCTCAAGGCTCAAACACGGGTTCGAATCCCGTTACCGCTACTGGCAGGGGACGAGGCGCCGCCCCCATCGTCTAACGGCTAGGACACCACTCTTTCAAGGTGGGAACAGGGGTTCGATTCCCCTTGGGGGCACCTGGCCGGTGGGGAACGGGGGAAAGCGGGGGAATCACTCGTCGGTCGAAGCGTCTGCCTCCAGCTCTCTCTGCACCACGCAATTGCCGCCGGAGTTCTTCGCCGCATACAGCGCCAGATCGGCCGCCGCCATGAGCACAGCTGCTGACGGTTGAGCCGCTGCGCGCGGCAGCTCTGCCAGGCCTCCGCTCACGGTGACCATGGTCGACGCGGGCGATGACAGGACGTTGCGGCGAATCCGTGCAGCCACCAGCAGCCCGGCTACCCCATCCGTATCCGGCAGGATGATGGCGAATTCGTCGCCGCCGATGCGGGCAGCAATGTCCGTACCGCGCAGGCTCTGTTGAATCGCCGCCGCCACGCGGCCCAAGGCTGCGTCTCCCGCCTGGTGACCATGCCGATCGTTCAGCCGCTTGAGGCGGTCGACGTCCACGAGCAACAGTGACAGCGGCGCTCCGTAGCGGCGGCAGCGCGCGATTTCCCGCTTCAGCGTCGCGTCGAAGTGGTAGCGGTTGAACAGCCCGGTCAGCGGATCGGTGATCGAGCGATGTTCGAGGAGCTCGAGCGCTTTGTGTTCGACGATCGTCGGAGAGATGAGGTCGCGGCTGATGTTCAGGAGATAGTCGACAGCCGCGACCACGTCGCCGACATTGCGGCCCAGTTGGGAGCCGAGCTCACGGCGGTGCGCTTCGATCGCCGCCACGCGCTGCGCCGCTTCAGTCTTGCTGAATCGCGCATGCGGGAACAGGCGCCCGAGGGGCAGGGGCGAGGCTGGTTGCCCCTGGCCGGCGTCGGCGGGTGGCAGCGTCATGGCGTGCTCACCAGCCGATCGCGTAGTTCCAGAGACGGTGCTTCGAGGTCACGAGGCCTCCAGCAATGTGTCGAGCCTGTCGATCTCCATGCGCGCTCCCAACCGCCGGAACGTCGCCCGGGCCCGCTCGGCCATGGCCTTCGCCGCCGGGATGGAGCGCATGCGCATGAGCAACCGCGCGAGATCGCGCTCCGCGCTGGCGAGCAGGAGCGGACGCCCGTGTTGGGTCGCGCGGTCGATGACATCGCGAAGCATTGCCTCGGCTTCCTGCTCCCTTGCCGCCAACGCCAGTGCCGTGGCGAGGATGCGCAGGTCCTCGGCCTCACGGACGGGGTCCTTGAGCTCCCGGTGCACGAGCAGCGCGCGCTCCACCTCGCGGATGGCGAGTTCGGACTCGCCGCGGGCGACCCGGACCTCGGCGAGTCCGGCGACGGCTTGGGCCTCGAGCTGCCGGTCGCCCACCCGCTCGGCCTCCGCCACCGCCTTTGCGGCGATGTCGAGCGCGCGGTCCAGCTGGCCCTGCTCCCGACACGCGATCCCGAGGTTATGCCGCGTCTCGGCGATGCCCCGGTCATGGTGGGCCTGCTCGTACGCGCCGATCGCGCGGGTGTACGCTTGGACAGCGCGGCGGTAATCCCCCTGCAGGTTCGCGATGATGCCGAGGTTATTGGAACAGCGGCCGACGGCGGCCATATCGTTGTCATCCGTCGCCTCTTCCTGGGCGCGGCTGAAGAAGTACGTAGCCTCGTCGATCCCACCCCGCTCCAGCGCGATGGCGCCGCACACGTTGAGCGCCCGCACCTCCATCATCCGATCCTTCAGTACCCGCGCCCGCAGCTGTGCGACCATGGCCCATTGCTGGCCCGCTTCCAGCTGGCCGAGCCGGCTGTGCGCAATGCCATAGAGGAGGGACAAGCTCGCGGACTCCTCGAGCTCGTCCTTCGAACGCTGCTCCAGGTAGGTGAGGAGCTCGGCGTAGCGTCCCGCGTCGGCGAACTGCTGCGCCACATGCAGGGGCTTCAACGACCCACGCAGCTCCGCGGCGAAGCCGTCGTCCCAATTCTGAGCCGCGAGATTGCGGATTTCGCCTTCGGCCCCGAGGCGGGCGAACATCGCGCGCGCCGCGCGCGCCGCCGTCTGGGCTTCCGCCGTCCGTTGCATCCGGTGCAGTAGGATCGCAAAGTCCCGAGTGGCGTCGGCCAGGAGTTGTGGCCGGTCGTGCAGCTCCGCCCGTGCCATCACCTCTCGCAAGGCGCGCTCAGCGCGAGCCATCTGGCCTTCGGCCGCCAGCACCAACGCCGTGACGCGGAGATCCTCGGCCTGGGTCACGGGATCAGGCAGGCGGCTGCGGATTTCGAGGACCCGGTCGAGTTCGCGGCGCGCCGGCTCCCGCTCGGACCGGGCGACTCGGATCTCCGCCTTGCCCCGGAGCGTCTGAGCAAAGAGGGTTTCGTCCCCGGCGGCTTCGGCTGCCGCGACGGCCAGGTCGGCCTCGGCCAGCGCACGGTCGAGTGCGCCCTGCAACCGGTAGGCATTCGCCAGGTTGTGGTGGCACTCGGCGATGCCCGACTGCAAGCCCGCGCGGTGAAACGCGGCGGCGGCGATTTCCCACGATGCGATCGCTTCCGCGTGCCGGCCCCGCATACCGCTAATGACTCCCAGGTTGTTGGAGGCACGGGCAGTCGTGGCATGATCCCCGTCGCGGCTCGCGGCCATGAGGGCCTGCGTGCAGTAGTCCGCGGCCTCGTCGATCCGGCCGCTGACCAGGGCGAGGGCGCCCCGCGCATTGAGGGCGTGCCGCTCGATCGCGGGCTCGCCACGCGCGCGCGCCCGGTTTTGCGCCAACTGGAGCCATTGCTGACCCAGTTCGTGGCGGCCGAGGCGCGCCTGCGCGATGCCGTAGAGCAACGCCAGGGTGGGCGAATCCTGAAGGTCACTCGGCTCCCGCGCGCCGAGGTACTCGACGACCGCGGCGTGGTGGCCAGCGGCGGCGAGCGCTCGGGCTTTGGCGATCGCAATTGACGCGGCGTCCATCATGGGCGTTTCCCGTCCGCCATTCGGCAGCCGCTCGCGCGAACCGTCGTGCAGCATCGGTTCCTCACCCGCCTACCAGGAAACGACCCAGTCCAGCAGGGAGAGGAGTTCGTACTCCGAGAAATGGGGCAGCGCGCTCGTGAATGACTTGTCCACCAGCGACTGCGTCGCCGGCACCGGAGTCCACGGATTAACACTGGCTTCCCGATACCACAGCCCGAGGAGCTGCTTCTCCACGTAGGCGTCAGTGCTGTCGACCAAACCGTCACCGTTCAGGTCTCCGCCGGCGCCGCCGTACCAGATCTGCATCTGAGCGGGTGCGCCGAACTGCAATCCGGTCGGCTCGAGCGACACGCCGAGGTGAATGGTATCGACGCTCACGGTCACGAGCACCGAGTCGCCCGGCGCGAGTTCGCCCAGGCCGGGGACAAGCGCGGGGTCGGTCGTGGTGAGGAGGAGGAACGGATGCGTCGTGCCGCCGCCTACGTCGCGGTAGTTGATCTGGACCGAGCGAGCTTCTCCCCGGACCGCCCAGAACGACACAGAATACTGATCGAGGCTGATGGGCGGGGTCTGGAAGATCTTGTTCGCGTCGCCACTGGGGAGCACGCGGGTCGCGGTGAACTGAGGTGTGGCGTTCCCCGCCCAGCGTACGAACCGCGGAGTCAGAGGTTGCCGCACCGCGGTGGGCTGGTCGGCGCAGCGCACGATGGCCAACGCCAGTGCGAGCACCATGAGGGAACGACGAGCGAACATTGGGTTCTCCGCGAGTTCCGAATCGTGATGGGCTTCGGTGGTGGCTTGACGACGGGGCTCGCGTGCGACACCTTTCGCACTGATTCAGTCCCCCAGCCGACCGCTAACGTCACGAAAGTAGGTACAAGTTGGCACCTGTCAAGACCGAAACTGGACCGAAAAGGGTCCCAATCGCCGATCGGTTGGCCGTCCTGTTGGACGTGTTCAGCCCCTGGGACCGTATCTCATTGAGCTATCGGCAGTTCGCTGCCGAGTTGGGGGGGTCCGTCACCGAAGCTGCGGTCAAGAAGTGGCCGCACCGCAAGAAATTCCCGGCTGACGCGGCCAGGCTGATCATAGAAAAGGCGCAGCAACGGGGAATCCCCGGGGTGACGTTGGAGTGGGTACTGTGGGGCGAGGGTTCAGGTCCCAAAAAAGGTACCAAAAAGGTCCCAGCGGGTTCCGACACCGCTCCGCCGCTCACTCAGCAGGAGCGGCACCAGCACGTGGCGGCCCAGATTGCCGCGGCGCTCGTGGCGGACCTGAGTCATAACGAGTTCGGCCAGTGGTCTTCGGTGGAGGTGCAGCGGACGGTGCTCTGGGCGCTCAAGGATCTCGCTCGGCGGCTGTGGGTGCTGCGATTTCCGATGAGCGAGACCTTCAAACTGACGGACGGGTGGGCCGAGCAGATTGGGCTGCCGATTCGTCCACCCGAACGGGTGCCGGAGGATTCCCTTGCCTCCGCGCGCCGCGATGATGATTATTCGGCCCCTACCCGGGCCGATAGCTCAACTGGCAGAGCAACTGACTCTTAATCAGTAGGTTCTCGGTTCGATTCCGAGTCGGCCCATTTCCCTAGCTGAGTGCTCCTCCAAGCACCCCCTCAACAAGTCTTAGCAGCTCCGTCGCCGTGAACGGCTTACCCAGCGTACGTACAGCCCCGAGGGACTGCGCCTGGTCGCGCATGTCCAGAGCACCCGTGGAATCGCCGCCAGAAATGACAATCACCTTCGTGCTGGGGAATTCCTTTCGGATCCGGCGCAGCGTCACGATTCCGTCTTCTCCAGGCATGAAGATGTCAGTAATCACCAAGTCTGCCGCTTCTTGTGCGAGCAGCTTCAGCCCGGCGCCCCCGTCGCTTGCCTCGAACACGCTGTACCCGTTGGATTCGAGCACGCGGCGGATCAGTCGGCGGATGGGCTCTTCATCATCAATGACAATGATTCTCGCGTCGTGGTTTTGCGTCATCGAACATCCCGTAAATCGTCAAAGGGCAAGTCCAACGCCAGCTATCGCTTTCGCGACACCGTCGCGATGGCGTTGATCAAGTCGCTCAAATCGTAGGGTTTGGTCACGGACGGCTGGCCGCACGATTCCAGGAAGGCGCGCGTGTCGCCGCGGGCCTGATCGCCGGTGACGAACACGAACCGCTTGGCCAGCTCGGGCTGGCCGTCTACGATCTGCTCGTACATCGCGCGGCCGCCGAGCCGCGGCATCTGCAGATCCGTCACCACCGCGTCGAACGCCGTGTGCTTGTCACCGAGGCGCTCGATCGCCTCGAGGCCGTTCTCGACGGCGACGATACTGTGCCCCTCCCGCTCGAGCAGCAGCACCATCGCCTGGCGATTCACGGCGTCGTCGTCCACGACGAGGATGCGCAGGCGCGGCAGGCTCTCCGCCGTCGCAGCGAGGTGGGGATGCGCGCCGAGCACGCTGCGGGGCAGGGTGACGACGACCTCGGCGCCGGTGCTGCCACCGCGCGGCCGCAGCCGCAGGCTGCCTCCCGCCGACTGGGCGAGCGCGCGCGCCAGCGCGAACTCCACCTCGCCGCCGCCCCCCGACTGCGTGAAGCGAAACGGGGAGACGAGCCGCTGCTCCGCTTCGACCGATAACGGCGTTCCCGAATCCCACAGCGACAGCACGACCGATGGCCCCGCGGCGACGGCATCGAGCCGCAGCTCCCGCGGGGGTTGACCGGCACGCAGCCGCCGCAGCGAGAAGTCCAGCAGCTTGGTCAGCATCTCGGAGAGCTGGGCCATGGGGCAGGCGACCATCGGTAAATCTGCCGGGATCGCCCGCATGATCTTCACGCCCAGCTCGCGGAACGTGGACTCACGCTCGGCGAGCACGCCGTTGATCACGACCGCGGCGTCGCACGGCTCCACCGCGCCGGCGGGATGTTCGGCCAGCTCGAGGAAGTGACTGGTGATCTCGGCGGCGCGGCGTACTTCTCCGTGCAACAGCACCAGCGCGCGGGCGCGTTCAGGATCGAGCGGGCTGCCGTGTAGGAGATCGGCCAGCGCGCCGATCGCCGAGAGCCGGTTGTTCAGCGCGTTGAGGACGTTGGCGGAACCTTCGTCGAGGACGACACGCTTGATCTCGGACGGCGCCGCCCGGGGAGCAGGCGGCAACGGAGGATGCGTGGGACGACCGCGCACCGGCGGCTGCCGCTGCCGCCCGAGCAGGTAGCCGACCAGCGCGCCGACCGCCGCGCCAAAACCGAAAGCGACCCACAGCTCCATGCCCAAAGCTAAGCGTCGCCTTGATTCGCGCGAGCGGGCGCTCTAATTTTCTGCGCCCGCCCTGGTGGTGAAACTGGTAGACACGCTGTCTTGAGGGGGCAGTGCCGCAAGGCGTCCCGGTTCGAATCCGGGCCAGGGCATCCCGCCACTCGAAGCGAGTTTCAGGACGTCGTTGAGGAGTTCCCCGCCTGCCACCGGCGCGCGACCTCCACGCCCGAGATGCACGTCGACAGCCACAGCATGCCGGCCGCGTACCCGCCGATCACGTCGCTGAAGTAATGCACTCCCAGGTACAGGCGGCTCACGCCGATGGCCGCGATCAGCAGCGTCGTGACCGCGATGATCTCGAGCTGCGTCCGGCGACTTTCCTTCCAGAGAATCAGCAACACGTAGGCGAGCATGCCGTATCCGACGAGCGCCCCCATCGCGTGGCCGCTGGGAAAGCTCCAGGTCCGATTGTGGAGCAGGGCGGCGGCATACGCCGGGCGGGGGCGCCGGATCACGAATTTCAGCCACTGGTCGAGCAAGCCCGCCCCCGCGAAGGCGGCGACCCATCCACCGAGGACAATCCACGCACGCCGGGATGCGAGCAAGAGGCTGACGGCTACCGCCAGCACGGTCATGGTGACCGGCGAGCCGAGCCGGCTGATCGCGGCGAAGACGGCGACCCCGGCCGGGGTCGCGTGGGCGTGCAGCCACTCGAGGACTGTGACGTCGAACCGCGTCAGCGAATCGCGGTTCACGACGTCCTCCGTGATCGCGCCGAACAGCCACAATCCGACCAGGCTGACCGCCAATCCGATCGTGAGATGGAATCCCAGGTATTCGCCGCGCGCGAACCGGCGGGCCATGAATCTCCAGAGGCGGGGGTAGCGCCGTCTGAACCGGCGGAGTGCCGGCGTCCTGACAATCCGTCGCCAGGCGAGCTGCGTATGCTCGACGAGTGCGGCGCGGTGCTTCTCGAACCAGCGCCAGGCGAGACCTAGCCCCACAACGACCACTAGGAGAAGAACGGAGAGAACTACGGAGTTCAGTTGCACGGGAGTAATTTAAGGACGTTTGAGCGCGCCAGAATGCAACATGCGGCATGTCGATTTCGTCGAGCCCCGTTCGACGTGTTAATAGAGGCAGGCACAATCAGGTCCGACCCGAAACTAGAAAGCGAGCACTCCGATGCGTGTCATGGTGATTGTAAAGGCTAACAAGGACTCCGAGGCGGGGGTCCTCCCAAACCAGAAGATCCTGGCCGAGATGGGGAAGTTCAACGACGAGCTGGTGAAGGCCGGCGTGATGCTCGCGGGCGAGGGGCTTCAGGCGAGCTCGAAGGGCGCGCGCGTGAAGTTCTCGGGGAAGCAGCGGATCGTGCGGGACGGCCCCTTCGCCGAAACGAAGGAGTTGATCGCCGGCTTCTGGCTGTGGCAAGTGAAGTCGAAGCAAGAGGCCATCGAATGGCTCAAGCGGGCCCCGTTCGAGGATGGCGCCGAGGTCGAGATTCGCCAGGTGTTCGAGGCTGAGGACTTCGGCGCCGAGTATACGCCTGAGCTGAAGCAGCAGGAGGAGCGGCAGCGGGCGGCGATCGCAAAGAACCGGAAGCGTTAGGAGATACGACGATGCGATTCATGACGATTGTGAAGACTCGCGAGACCGGCGCTCAACCCTCGCCGGCGCTCATCGAAAAGATCGGCAAGCTCGGTGCAGAAGCCGCGAAGAAGGGTGTGATGGTTGGGATGGGCGGCCTACTGCCGACCGCCACGGGCGCGCGTGCTCGGCTCGCCAATGGGAAGATCACGGTGACGGACGGACCGTTTTCCGAAGCGAAGGAAATCATCGGCGGTTACGCGATCTACGATGTCGCCTCGAAAAAGGAAGCTATCGAGTGGACGCGGCGATTCCTGGAAGCGCACATCGGGCTCTGGGATCAGGAGCTGGAAGTCGAAGTGCGGCAGATGATGGATGCCCCCGAAACAGGCTGCTGAAGCCATCGATGCAGTCTGGCGGATCGAATCCGCCAGACTCATCGCCGGTCTGGCCCGGATAGTGGGCGACGTCGGCATCGCCGAGGACCTGGCCCAAGATGCGCTGGTCGCGGCGCTCGAGCAGTGGCCGGAGTCGGGCGTCCCGGACAACCCGGGCGCCTGGCTCATGGCAACCGCGAAACATCGGGCGATCGACCAGCTGCGCCGCCGCACAATGCTCGACAAGAAGCACGAGCAGCTCGGTCACGAGCTGGCAGCCCGGCGGGAGAACGCCGTGACGGATCTCGATGCCGCGATCGACGATCACGTCGGGGACGATATGCTGAGCCTCATCTTCACCGCCTGTCACCCCGTGCTCGCGACCGAGGCGCGCCTGGCGCTGACGCTCCGCCTGCTGGGCGGCCTGACGACCGATGAGATCGCGCGAGCTTTTCTCGTGCCGAAGGCCACGATCGCCCAGCGCATCGTCCGCGCCAAGCGGACGCTTGCGGCGGCGCGGGTCCCGTTCGAAGTGCCCCGCGGCGCCGAGCTGACTGCCCGCCTCGGGTCGGTGCTCGAGGTGATCTACCTCGTGTTCAACGAAGGGTACTCGGCGACCGCCGGGGACGACTGGATCCGGCCGGCGCTGTGTGAGGATGCGCTTCGGCTTGGTCGTATCCTGGCCGAGCTGGCGCCGCAGGAGCCCGAGGTCCACGGTCTCGTCGCGTTGATGGAAATCCAGGCGTCGCGTCTGCGTGCGCGCGTGGGGCCGGCGGGAGAGCCTATCCTGCTGCTCGACCAGGACCGGGGACGCTGGGATCACCTGCTCATCGGCCGTGGGCTCGCGGCGCTGGAGCGCGCAGAGTCGCTGGGCGGCGCGCATGGTCCGTACGCGCTGCAGGCGGCGATTGCCGCGTGTCACGCGCGAGCCCGCACCCCGGAGGAGACGGACTGGACGCGCATCGTGGCGTTGTACGATGCCCTCGGCCAGCTCATGCCTTCCCCCGTCATAGAGTTGAACCGGGCTGTCGCACTCGGGATGGCGTTCGGTCCGGCAGCAGGGCTCGAGGTCGTGGATACATTGATGACGGAGCCATCCCTCGAGGGCTATCACCTGCTGCCGAGCGTGCGGGGGGATCTCCTGGCAAAGCTCGGGCGCTTCGATGAGGCACGTGCGGAATTCGAGCGCGCAGCGTCGCAGACACAGAACACCCGCGAGCGTGCGCTGCTGCTCAAGCGCGCCCACTCGCCGACCGCCTCATCCTCGGGGGACTCGTGAACGATTCCGGTATCCTGGCCCGTTGGCGTTCCTGGGCGCCGCAGCTGCTCAGCATCCTCAGGATCGTGGTGGCGTTCATGTTCATACAGGTCGGCTCGGCGAAATGGTTCGCGTTTCCGGCCGCCGTCATGCCGGGCGGCGGGACCGCTCCCGTCGGTTCGCTGGTGTGGGTTGCCGCGGTGCTCGAAGTCGTTGGAGGCGGCCTGCTGCTGCTCGGGCTGTTCACCCGGCCCGTGGCTTTCATCCTCTCGGGCGAGATGGCGTTCGCGTACTTCATAGGTCACGCCCCGAACGGCTTCTGGCCGGTGCTCAATCTGGGCCAGCCCGCCGTTTTCTATTGCTTCTTCTTTCTCTACCTCTCGGCAGCGGGCCCAGGGCCGTGGAGTCTTGACGCGATGCTGAAGAAGCCGCTGTCGTTGTGACGGACGCGGCACGACCGGCTAGGCCGCTCGACCGCACCATCGTCGCGGGGCCCATTCTCTACGCTGTCTGGATGATTGCCTGGCCGACGATGCTGCAGAACCTCATCGGCGGACTCCAGGGCGTGGTGGATCACGCCCTCGTCGGTCATCTGGTGGGCTACGCCGGCAACGCCGCGATCGGCGTCGCGATCCAGATCTTCATCGTGGTGATCGCGTTCGTGATGTCGGTGTTCACCGGCATGGGCGTGCTCGTCGCCCGCTTTGCCGGCGCGAACGATCCCGATCAGGTCAACCGCACCGTCTATCAGGCGTTCCTCGCCGCGGTGGCGCTGTGGGGACTGGTCCTGGCTCCGCTGGGCTGGTTCCTCGCCCCGACGCTGCTCGACGTGGTGAACGCCGCGCCCGCGGTGCAGGCCCAGGCGCTGCCGTTCCTGCGCATCATGTTCGTCGGCAGCATAGGCATGCTGCTCTTCTTCATGGTGAGCGGCGCGCTACGCGCCGCCGGCGACGCGCGCACGCCGCTCCGCCTCGGCGTCCTGCTCACGATCCTGAACATCGCGTGCAATGTGGCGTTCATTAGGGGATTGGGCCCGCTGCCCCGCCTCGGCACCGCCGGCGCCGCCGTGGGAACGACGGTCGCGGGCCTCGTCGTGACCGCCACCGCGGGATACCTGCTCTGTTCCGGGCGGCTGGCGGTGCGGTGGCATCGCGGCATGGATTGGCGGCCCGATTGGGCACTCATCCGCGCGCTGTTTCGTTTCGGGCTTCCTGCGGGCATCCAGGGGATCGCGATGAACGTCGCTGGCGTCCTGCTGCTGCGCTTTGTCGGCTCGCTGCCGCAGAGCGCCGAGGCGCAGGCTGCCTACGCAGTGGGGTACTCGGAGCTGTTCTCGTTCATCACGTGGACGTCGGTGGGATTGATGGGCGCCGCTGCTACGGTCGCGGGGCAAAACCTGGGGGCGCACCGGCCCGAGCGGTCGGTCCAAGGCGTGCACGTCGCGGCCGGCATCGGCCTCGGCGCCGCGGCGGCGATCGGCGTGCTGTTTCTCACGATCCCGAAGTCCCTGCTCGCACTGTTCGGCATGACGGATCCGACCGTCGTGGATCTGGGGACACAGCTGCTCCGATTCCTCAGCGTATCGGGGCTGTTCGTGACCGTCGCGCTCACATACACCGGGGGTCTGCAAGGCACGGGCGACACCCGCTCGCCGCTCTATATCTCGATCGTGTCGCAGATCGTGGTGCCGCTCGGCTACTGCACCTTGGTGCAGCAGACCCGCGGCCTGCGTCCTGCCGACATCTGGACGGCGATCCTGCTCGGCCACATCACACGCTGCGCGCTCAGCGTGCTGCGGTTCAGACAGGGGAAATGGCGAGACATCCAGGTGGACGTGGCGCCGGCGCACCGATAGGCATCAAGCGCCCCGGACGCGGAGACTTATCTCAGACTTGAGCGTCCGATGCACCGGACAGCGGGTGGCGATTTCCAGGAGCCTGTCGCGCTGCTCGCGGGTCAGCGCGCCGTCCAACATCACTTCGCTGTCCACCCGATCGAGCATCGTGTCGTCCTGGGTGACGCAATCCGCGCAGTCCCGGGCGTGGACGCGTGAGTGGCGGAGCGTCACCGTGACGCCGGTCAGCGGCCACTGCTTCGTGCGCGCGTACAGCGCGACCGTCATCGACATGCAGGCACCGAACGCGGCGACGAGAAGATCGTACGGCGTCGGGCCGCGGTCGGTCCCGCCGGACGCTTGAGGCTCATCGGCGATGATCCGATGCCGCCCCGCCGTGATTTCCTGAACGAATCCCTCCGCGCTTCCCCGCACAACGACGACGCCCGGCTCCCCCCCCGTGTTGGCCATGCATGGCTCCTTTGAGTGTGCTAGTTCCGCGCGGCGAGCCGCTGGGCGCGATCCCATAGCGCGGACGCGCCCAGCTCTTGCGCTACACTCTCGAACGCAGCCGTGGGCCCGCGCCACCGCAGCTCCTCGACGGTCTCGACCACCGGGGCATCGGTTCTGAGCGTCGCAAGCGTGCGGAACAGCCTCGCCAGGTCGCGGTTCGCCTCCAGCGCCGCCGACAGGCGTGCCGCGCCCCGCACGGGTACCCCCCACGCCGCAGAGTCTGCGGGGATCGCCTCGAGATGGCCGTAGCGCGCGAGTACCAATCCCGACGCTTTCTCGCCCCAGCCCGGCACTCCGGGAAAGCCGTCGGACGAGTCGCCCACCAGCGCGAGATAGTCAGGGATCGAGGCGGGGCCGACGCCGAACCGCTCCACCACGCCGGCCTCGTCCCGGACTTCGCGCTTGCGCCGGTCGAGCTGCACCACCCGCTGCCCCACCACGCACTGGCTCAGGTCCTTGTCGGGGGTGCAGATGATCACCTGCTCGACAGCGGCGTCCAGCGCCGCGCGGCGTGCGGCCGCCGCTAGCGCGTCATCGGCCTCGAACTCCACCATGGCCCACACGACGACGCCCATCGCGCGCAGCCCCGCTTCGAGCGGATGGAATTGTCGCCACAGATCGGGGTCGATGCCCGCGCCGGTCTTGTAGCCGGCCCACAGGTCGTTCCGGAACGACTCGATGACATGATCGGTCGCCACACCGATGTGGGTCGCACCGCCTTCGAGCATGCCGAGCACCGAGCCCAGCACTCCTACGATCGCGGCGACCTCGTGTCCGTCACGATCGGATTGTCGCGGCATCGCATAGAAGTGCCGGAATAGCTCGTAGGTGCCGTCGAGGAGATGCACGCGCATGTTCAGCCGGTGCTGGGGTGATCCCGAGGCTCTCCGCTGCGTTGCGGGGGAATGGGCAGCGCCAACGTAAACGTGCTGCCCTCACCCACCTGTGATTCTACCTGGATGCTTCCCCCGTACATGTTCTGCGTGATTTCCTTGACCACTGCCAGCCCGATGCCGGAGCCCTTGCCCGGCGGCTTCGTCGTGAAGCCCGCGTTGAAGATTCGTTGCCGGTCCTCGGGCACGATGCCGACTCCCTGGTCGCGCACCGCCAACGCGAGCGCGTTGCCGACGCGGTCGAGTGTGACCGTGACGACGGATTTGCGGGCCCCGGAGGCATCAACGGCATTGCGAATCAGATTCGTGATCACCTGGTAGAGGGCGCTCGAGTCCCCAAACAGGTAGATCGACTCCACCGACGACTCCCATTTGAGCGCCACGCCGTGCTTGCGGGCGAGCGGCCGCTCGAGAGTGACGCACGATCGCACGACGGGCGTCACATCGAACCGCGCCAACCGTCCCCCCCCTCCCCCGGCGCCCCCAAACGGCCGGTCTTGAATGGACCGCAGGTAGTCGGCCGCCTGGTCGATGCCCTCGGCGACATTCGAGAGGTCCTGGAGCAGCGTGGCGCGGAACCCGGGATCCAGGGACGTGGCGTCCCTGAGGGCGTCGACCGTGAGGTCGAGGTTTCCCAGCGCGACCGCCAGCGGATTGCCCACCTCGTGGGCGATGACGCTCGGCTGACGGGCCAGCTCCCGCAGCGCATCGGCCGGCGAGAGCCGGCGGCCGGCCCCGTCGGCCCCTGCGCTGAGGATGCCGAGGCCTAGGCCCGCGAGCTCGAGGATCATGCGATCGCGGCTGCGTCGTTCCGTGCCGCGGGGCGGGGGTGCGGCGGGGCGCGCTCGGACCGGGGCGATGCACCAGCGACCGAGGTCGTCCAGGCGACATCCGACCCACCGGCTGCTCTGAATGATCGGCGCGCCCCACTGCCGCAGCGTGGAATCGAGGTCAAGCTTCGTCGCCTGGGAGGGTGGGTTAAGGAGACTACTGAGGAGGGGGATCGCCTCCGTCGTTGGAGAGATCTCCCACAGGGTGACGATGCGCCCCTGCAGGGCAACGCCGGCCTGCCGCAGCACCTCGCGCTCGTGCGCGTGTGCCCCAGTAAACTCCGCACCGCCACCCTTGGCTGACATCGCAGCCCAACATACAACGAGCCTCTCCGAGAATGGTAGGGCGTTTTTGCGGCATGGGGGGGTGCTGTTGCGGCAGCCTCGACCTGACATGCGTCGGCTGGCGGCAGCAGCTCAGATCCACCTGCGCCGCAGTAACACGTTCTTCACGAGCTGCGTCAACGCGAGGTAGCAAAGCAGCGTGAGGGCGAGAATCGGCCAGTAGAGGGCTGGGAGCGGAACGAACCCCAGTGCGGGTGCGAGCGGCGACTCGGGAAGCCAGACCCCGACCGCCATCACGGCAACGGTGGTCACTACGAGCGGCCAACTCGGCCAGCTCTGCAGGAACGGAATCTTGTTCGTTCGGATGACGTGGATGATGAGCGTCTGCGTCATGAGCGATTCCACAAACCAGCCCGTCTGGAATAGTGCCGCGTGCGCTGGCGTGTTGGCTCTAAACAGGAAGTACATGACGGCGTATGTCGTATAGTCGAAGATCGAGCTGATCGGGCCGATTCCGATGATGAAGCGTCTGATCTCCCCAATGTCCCATGGCCGGGGCCGGGTGATCTGCTCCGGGTCCACGTTGTCGGTCGGAATCGGCACCTGCGAGAAGTCGTAGAGCAGGTTGTTGGTCAGCACCTGCAGCGGAGCCATGGGAACGAAAGGCAGGAGGGCGCTCGCGCCCAGCACGCTGAACATGTTGCCGAAGTTCGAGCTCGCCCCCATGCGGATGTACTTGACGACGTTGGAGAACACCTTGCGGCCCTCGAGCACCCCCTCTTCCAGAATCAGCAGGCTCTTCTGGAGCAGGATGATGTCGGCGGATTCCTTCGCCACGTCGACGGCGGTATCGACGGAGATTCCCACGTCCGCGGCGCGCAGCGCGGCCGCGTCATTGATGCCATCCCCGAGAAAGCCAACGACATGGCCACGGGCCTGCAAGGACCGAATGACACGCTCCTTGTCGGTCGGCGACAGCCGCGCAAACACCGTGGTACGCTCCACGACCTCCGCGAGCTTCGGGTCGCTGAGGCGGGCGACATCGGCGCCGAGGAGGACATGCTTGGTCGATAGGCCGACATCAGAGCAGATCTTGCGGGTGACGAGCTCGTTATCGCCGGTGAGAATCTTGACGCTCACGCCGTGCTCGCGAAGCGCGGCGAGCGCGGGTCCCGCCGTCTCCTTGGCGGGATCGAGGAACGCCACGTACCCGAGCAGGACGAGGTTGTTCTCGTCCTCCTTGCTATAGGTCTCCTTGTCCGTCACATCCTTATACGCGACGGCCAGCACCCGAAACCCGTCAGCGCTCAACGCGTCGCACTGCTCCCGCAGATCCTCGGCGAAGCCGGCGGGGCAGGGAAACGTGTCGCCTTCGCCCTCGAACGAGGTGCACCGCCGCAGGATCTCCTCCGGCGCACCCTTCGACAGAAGGCGACGCCGGCCATCGGGCTCGTCCACCACGATGGACATAATCCGGCGCGAGAAGTCGAAGGGGATCTCGTCGACCTTGCGGTAACCCTCGAGCGTCACCTCCGGGTGCCGCTCCCGGTGTTTGAGGATGGCGTGGTCGAGCGTGCTCTTGAGCCCCGTCTGCAAATGGCTGATCAGCATCGCGTCGACCAGCACCCGGTCGCTTTCGTTGCCTTGTACGTCGCAGTGCCGCTCGAGGATCACGGTGTCCATCGTGAGCGTCCCCGTCTTGTCCGTGCACAGGACATCCATAGCACCGAAGTTCTGGATCGAATTCAGCCGCTTGACGATGACGTGCTTGTGCGACATCGCCATGGCGCCCTTGGAGAGGCACACGGAGACGATCATCGGGAGCATCTCCGGCGTGAGTCCCACGGCAACCGCGAGGGCGAAGAAAAATGCCTCATGCCAGTTGTGCTTGGTCAAGCCGTTGATGAGGAACACGAGCGGCACCATGACGGCAATGAACCGGATCATGAGCCAGGTGAAGCCGTGAATGCCACGGTCGAAGGCTGTCTGAGGCGCGGCCCGGGCGATGCTGCCGGCCATCGTTCCAAAAAGCGTCCGCACGCCTGTCTCGACGACGACGGCGGTTGCCGTCCCGCTTTGCACGCTGGTGCCGAGGAAGCAGAGGTTAGGACATGCGAGTGGCTCACAATCCGGCACGCCCAGCAAGGTCTCCCCCTTCTCCACGGGGAGCGACTCACCGGTGAGACTCGACTGACTCACGAAGAGATCTTTGGCCGTGAGCAATCGCACGTCGGCCGGGATCATGTCGCCGGCCGCGAGCACGATGACGTCGCCCGGGACGATCTCGCGCAGTGGCACCTCCCGCGGCCGGCCGTCTCTGATCGCGGTTGCCGTCACCCGAATCATGGCCCGGAGCGCTGCCGCCGCGTTGTCGGCCCGCGCTTCCTGCATGAACCGCAACCCGACGCCGAGCACGATCATGAGCGTCATCACGGTCGCGGCGCGGATGTCGCCGGTGGCCAGCGACACCGCAGCGAGGACGGCGAGCAGGATCACCAGGGGATTCCGGAGCGTGTGCAGTAGCCGCACGGGCCACCCGACGGGGCGCTGCGTAGCGATCTCGTTCGGGCCGTGGATCGCGAGGCGTCGTTCGGCCTCGGCCTGCGTGAGCCCGGCCAGCTCCGAATCGCAGAAACGGAGTGCATCGTCCCGATTGGTGCGGGCCGCTTGCTGCACCCGCGCCGAATCCCAGCGACCAGCGGTCGACGGCGCCGTGGCAGGACGAACTGAGCCGGGAGTCGCAGTCATGGATGCTCGCCTCTACGGCTCATGGAAAGCGTCCAGCTCGAGGTGGGCCCGCAGGGAGAAGACGGTGACGGGGCCACGATCGCGATTGTAGGCAGGATTCGCCACCCGCTGCACGTCGGCGGCGAAGGCCAGACCGAGGCCCACGGCGCGCGTGTAGTACGCCTCAAGGATCCGCTCCTGGCCGTACGTGAGCGCTCCGTCCCCCAACAGGAAGCCTAGCCCCCCGCGTGCCAGATACTCGCGGTGGTCGGGCGCCAGGCCGTTGCTCACGAAGGCGATGCCGAGCCGGTCTCCACGTCGCCACGGCGGTCCCGTCCACGTCGCACCCAACTCGAGCGATCGGTCCACCTCGGTGTAGGCGAATGACTCGACCCGGCCATTGTTCAAGCCGGCCCGCCCGAACACCGTGAGGCCGCGGCCCACGCTCTGCTCTACGTTCACGCCGAGGCCCGCCTTCGTGCGCCCAGGCCGGCGGTGAGCCGTGACGTCGAGGACGGAGTCTCGCCCTCCGAGATACGCGTCAATCGCCTCCCGGTAGCTCCCCATGTCGGCGTGATTCACATAGCCAAGCAGGCGCGCGACGCCGGCGTGGCCGGGAATGATCCCCCGGTCGAGCTCGAGCTCGACGTTGTCGCCATGCGTCTGGGACAGACGCCAATCGTAGTCGATGCCGTTCGCCACCCTGGGCATGACGGCCTCGCCCCACCGCACCGCCCACCCACGGTCTCGATACTCCGCGACCGCGCCGATCGTGTACCCGCGTGTGTCTGCCGCGTAGTCGTATGCGCCGTTGTTGTCCACCGTCCAGTTCATGAACTGGAGGTGGCTGTCGCTTCCGGCCGTGTTCAGATCGAAGAAGTCCGGCAGGCCCAGCTTCCCAAGGGCGAAGCTGAGACGCCGGACGGGAAGTGCGGTCAAGAGGTTGAGCGGCCCCCGTGTGCGTGGCTCGGTCTCGGTGCTGAGCGGGATCGTGTAGCGCAAAAGCCCGCGCGCGATGTACGGCGCGGCCCCCAGCGTGGGGTTGCGGACCACGTCCAGGTTGGTGAACCCGGCGAGGCCGAAGGCCTGGCTGATGCCGCCGCCGGCCGCGCTCTCCAGATCGAACAGGATCTCAGTGCGGGGGCCCACGGCGACGCCGGTGTAGAGTGTCCCGACGAGCGACGTAGCATGCTCGCGCACCGAGCGCAGACTGTTGGGCCCCGAATAGGCGGCGCGAAAGGCGGGATGGCACTGATAGATGACGTTCAGCTGGCCCGACAACCACCAACCCGGAGCGCCGGTGCCCAGCGGCGTCTGTGGGGCGAGGAGACCCGGAGCGGTGCAACTCACGAACGTAAGGAGCGCGCCTGCGGCTAGCGGTGTGATGCGCCAACCCTCTAGCTGCGCGCTCACCTTCATATACCCTACCACGGTATCTTATGTGGCGTACTATACCACCCCATAGTATATTTCGTCAATACGTCACAGGTCCGGGGGCCATGGTCCATACCGTCCGAGACAGGGTCAAACTGCTCAACCGCGTGCGCCGCATCCGCGGGCAGGTGAGTGCGGTCGAAGGCCTACTCCAGGAGGAGGCCGACTGTGCGCGAGTCTTGCAGACGATCGCCGCGTGCCGCGGGGCGATCGATGGATTAATGGCCGAAGTGCTGGAGGATCACGTCCGCTTTCACATCGTGGGACCGGATGCGGATCCTGAATCGGAGCAGGCGCGGGCGGCGGAACAGCTCATCGACCTGGTGCGGAGCTACCTGAAGTAGCTGAGGCCGAGGGATGCTGTTGCGGCGCGGCGACAATGGGCGGAGTTTTGGCGCTATGGAAGCCACTGCGCCGTCGCTCCTCAGCCACTGGGAGAGCTTCTACGTCATCGTAGGCTCTTCAGCCGGTGGCCTGACCGGTTTGATGTTCGTCGTGATCGCGTTGGTCGCCGAATCGAGTCTGAGGCGTAATACGCAATCGATCAACGCGTTCGGGACTCCCAACGTCATCCACTTCCTAGCGGTGCTGTTCATTGCGGCGATCCTCAGCGCGCCATGGCAGCGGATGAAGGACCCCGCCCATATCATCGGCTTGAGTGCCCTGGCCGGTGTCGTGTACGTCTTCGTTGTGCTGCGCCGCGTGCTGGGGCAGTCCGGATATAAGCCGGTGCTGGAGGACTGGGTGTGGCACTTGGTCCTCCCCTTGCTCGCCTACGCGGCGTTGTTCGTGGGCGCGGCGGGCCTCTCGCACGACCAGCCGTGGGCGTTATTCCTCATGGGTGGCGTTGCATTGCTGCTGCTGGGCATCGGGATTCACAACGCGTGGGATACCGTGACGTACATCGTCGCCACGGGATTAGACGGATCAGGCGGGTCGGCCAGCGGCAGCTAGCTCCCTTCGTTGACACTTTCCTTACTCACTTTCTGTCAACTCGAACCCCGTCTTGAGGCGCCACGCCCCACAATAGGGGCGTGGACCTCATAGTCCTTGGGGTCGGATTCGCGGTCTTCGCGCTAACAGTCGGCCTGGTCCGACTCTGCGACCGCCTCAGCCAGAAGGGCGAGGACCGGTGACCGTCGTGTACTGGATCGCGGGCGTGCTCGCCCTGGCCCTCCTTGTCTACCTGTTCGTCGCGCTCCTCAGGCCGGAACGCTTCTCGTGACCGCCAACGGTTGGCTGCAGATCGCCTTCTACATGGTCGTGCTCCTCGGGCTGGCGTGGCCACTCGGCGCCTACATGGCACGGGTCTATGACGGGGAACCGATCTGGTTGGCGCGGATCTTTGGGCCGCTCGAACGAGGCCTATATCGCCTCGCCGCCGTCCGTACGGACCAGGAGATGTCCTGGCGTGCCTACGCCGCGGCGCTGCTCGTCTTCAGCGCCGCCAGCTTCCTGGTCGTGTACGCGCTGCAGCGCCTGCAGGGCTCTTTGCCGCTCAACCCCGCGGCGCTCGGCGCGGTATCACCGCACCTCTCATTCAATACGGCGGTGAGCTTCGCGACGAACACGAACTGGCAATCCTACGGTGGTGAGACGACGCTGAGCTATCTCACGCAGATGGTGGGATTGACGGTCCAGAACTTCGTCTCGGCTGCCGTCGGGATGGCAGTGCTCGCGGCACTGGCGCGCGGCTTCGCGCGACGCGAGGCGCGCACGATCGGCAACTTCTGGGTAGACCTGACTCGCAGTACGCTCTACATCCTGGTTCCCCTTTCATTCGTACTCGCCTTGGTGCTCGTATCGCAGGGCGTCGTGCAGACATTCGCCGGGCCGGCGGCCGCGACGCTCGTCGATCCCGTTACGGCGGGAGACAGCACGATCACGACACAGGCCATCGCCGTCGGTCCTGCCGCGTCGCAGGTGGCGATCAAGCAGCTGGGCACGAACGGCGGCGGCTTTTTCAACGTCAACTCGGCCCACCCGTTCGAGAACCCGACGCCGTTGTCGAACTTCCTCGAGCTGCTCGCGATCCTGCTAATCCCTGCCGCTCTGTGCCACACCTTCGGGCGCATGGTCAAGGACCGGCGCCAGGGGTGGGCTCTTCTCGTGGCAATGACCCTGGTGTTCGTGGGGCTTGTCGCGCTCACCGCTTTCGCCGAGCAGCGCGGCAACCCCCTGTGGAGCGGCGTAGACCAGACGGCGAGCGCGCTGCAGGCCGGCGGGAACATGGAGGGGAAGGACGTACGCTTCGGCATCGCAAATTCGGCGCTCTGGGCCACGGCGACGACCGCGGCCTCCAACGGCTCCGTGAACGCGATGCACGATTCGTTCACGCCCCTGGGCGGTCTGGTGCCGCTGTGGCTGATCCAATTGGGCGAGGTGATCTACGGCGGCGTGGGCTCGGGTCTCTACGGGATGCTCGTGTTCGCGATCGTCGCTGTATTTGTCGCGGGACTGATGGTGGGCCGAACGCCGGAATACCTCGGCAAGAAGATCCACGCCTACGAGATGAAGATGGCGAGTCTCGCGATCCTCGCACCGGCGCTCGCGGTCCTCATCGGCACGGCGATCGCGGTCGCGACGCCGGGGGGACGGGCCGGGATCTTGAACCCCGGCGCGCACGGATTCAGCGAAGTGTTGTACGCGTTCTCGTCAGCCGGGAACAACAACGGCAGCGCGTTCGGCGGCCTCACCGCGAACAGCGTCTTTTATGACATCGCGCTCGGGCTGGCGATGTTGGTGGCACGCTACTGGGTGATCGTTCCCGTGCTCGCCCTCGCCGGCTCGCTCGCCGGGAAGAAGCTGGTGCCTGCGGGGGCGGGCACCCTGCCGACTCATAACCCGTTGTTCATCGCGCTGCTCATCGGCACGGTGCTGCTCGTCGGCGCACTCACGTTCCTGCCGGCGCTGGCGCTGGGCCCCATCGTCGAACACCTGATGCTCTACCGATGACGCACCCCGACCAACCCCATCCGCTGTTTGCGCGCGAGCTCGTCGGCCGGGCGCTGCGCGACGCCGCGCGCAAGCTCGATCCGCGCCATCAGCTCCGCAACCCGGTCATGTTCGTCGTCGAGGTCGGCAGCGCGCTCACGACGCTGCTGTTCGTCCTGTCGCTCTTCGGCATCGGGGAGGCCGCGCCGGGCTTCGTGCTGGCCGTTTCGCTCTGGCTGTGGTTCACGGTGCTGTTCGCCAACTTCGCCGAGGCCATGGCGGAAGGGCGGGGGCGCGCCCAGGCCGAGGCTTTGCGCCAGGCGCGGGCGGGGCTGCACGCCAAGCGCTTGAAGCGGCCGGATCGCCACCTCGAGTTCGACATGGTCGCCGCCGAGCTCCTGCGCCAGGGGGACGTTGTGCTCGTCACGGCCGGGGAGCTGGTCCCCGCGGACGGCGAAGTGGTCGAGGGCGTGGCCTCGGTGGACGAGAGCGCCGTGACCGGCGAGAGCGCGCCCGTGATCCGCGAGAGCGGGGGGGACCGCTCGGCCGTCACCGGCGGCACGAAGGTGCTGTCGGATTGGCTCGTGATCCGGATCTCCGCCAATCCGGGCGAATCGTTCCTCGACCGGATTATCAACCTCATCGAAGCCGCGCGGCGTCAGAAAACACCGAACGAAATCGCCCTCGATATCCTGCTCGCTGCGCTCACGATCATCTTCCTGGTCGTTACGGTCACGCTGTCGCCGTATTCCATCTTCAGCGCGCGCGCCGCGGGGCAGGGATCTCCCGTCACGGTGACCGTGCTCGTGGCCCTGCTGGTTTGCCTTATCCCGACCACAATCGGAGGCCTGCTGTCGGCGATCGGCATCGCGGGCATGGACCGGATGCTCCAGAAGAACGTCGTCGCCATGTCGGGGCGCGCGGTGGAGGCCGCCGGCGACGTGGACGTGCTGCTGCTCGACAAGACGGGCACGATCACGCTGGGCAACCGCGAAGCTGTCGCGTTCATCCCCGCCGACGGCGTGACCGCTGAGGCGCTCGCCGACGCGGCCCAGCTCGCGTCACTCGCCGACGAGACCCCCGAGGGGCGCAGCATCGTTGTCTTCGCCAAGCAACGCTACGCCCTGCGGCAGCGGGACGTGCATGGCTTGCATGCCACGTTCGTCCCGTTCACCGCCACGACGCGCATGAGCGGCGTGAGCCTCGAGGGCCGCGAGATTCGCAAGGGCGCTGCCGACGCGGTGGAGGCGTACGTCCGGGCTCGGGGTGGCGAATTCCCCCCAGGCGTTCGCTCGGCCGTTGAGAACATCGCTCGCGGCGGGGGGACGCCGCTGGTCGTCGCCGAGGGCGCCGGCGTGCTCGGCGTGATCCAGCTCAAGGACATCGTCAAGGGCGGCATCCGCGAGCGTTTCGCCGAGCTGCGGCGCATGGGCATCAAGACCGTGATGATCACGGGAGACAACCCGCTGACCGCGGCGGCGATCGCCGCCGAGGCGGGCGTAGACGACTTCCTGGCGGAGGCGACCCCCGAGGCCAAGCTCGCGTTGATCCGCGACTACCAGAAGGGCGGCCGCCTGGTCGCGATGACCGGAGACGGCACGAACGACGCCCCGGCGCTGGCACAAGCGGACGTCGCCGTCGCGATGAACAGCGGCACGCAGGCGGCGAAAGAAGCGGGGAACATGGTGGATCTAGACTCGAACCCCACCAAGCTCATCGAAGTGGTCGAGACCGGGAAGCAGATGTTGATGACCCGCGGCGCGCTCACGACGTTCAGTCTGGCGAACGACGTGGCCAAGTACTTCGCCATCATCCCCGCCGCGTTCGCCTCGACCTATCCGGCGCTGGGCGCCCTCAACCTGATGCACCTCGCCACGCCGCAGAGCGCGATCCTGTCCGCCGTGATCTTCAACGCGCTGATCATCATCGCGCTCATTCCGCTGGCGTTGCGGGGGGTCCGCTACCGTCCGGTGGGTGCCGCGCCGCTGCTGCGGCGCAACCTCCTGCTCTATGGGCTGGGTGGGGTGCTGGTCCCGTTCCCAGGCATCAAGGTCATCGATCTTCTCCTCGTGGCTCTCGGGATTGCCTGACGCCATGCGCGAACACCTGCGTCCCGCCCTCGTGTTGCTGGGGGCGTTCACCGCGCTGCTGGGCCTGTTCTATCCCGCGGTGGTCACGGTCGTAGGACGCGCGGCCTTCCCGTCGCAAGCGGAGGGCAGCTTCGTCCGGCGCGAGGGACGGCTCATCGGCTCGACGCTCATCGGCCAGCCGTTCGCCGATCCGCGCTACTTCTGGAGCCGGCCGTCGGCCACGACGCCCGCCTACAACGCGGGCTCGTCGAGCGGGTCGAACCTCGGCCCGCTGAACCCGGCGCTCACGCAAGCGGTGGCCGAGCGCGTACGGGCGCTACGGGCTGTGGATCCGGGCAATACCGCGCCCGTTCCCGTGGACCTCGTGACCACGTCGGCGAGCGGGCTCGACCCGCACATCAGTCTCGCGGCGGCCGAATACCAGATCGCGCGTGTGGTGCGCGCGCGTGGACTCGATGTGGCGCGTGTGCGGGAGCTCGTGCGATGGCACGCCGAGGGTCGGACGTTCGGCCTGCTGGGAGAACCGCGCGTCAACGTGCTGCTGCTCAATCTCGCGCTCGACCGCCTCGGAGGGGCACCGTGACCACCTGTCTCGTCCTCACCGTCCTGCTGGTTCCATCGCTCGCCCTGGCCCAAGACACGACGCGCGCACGCCCGCAACCAGCCGCGCCGTTCGCGTTCGCGGATTTCACCTGGCTCACCGGGAACAGTCGACAGCACAGCGCCGTCCTCGACTCGAAGTACTTCACCGGCGAGTTCCGGGCCGACGTCACGTACATCATGGACTTCAATCAGCCGACGGACCACACGCTCGTGGGGACATCTGAGAGCGGGCGCACCGCCGAGATTCAGGTCCAGCAGCTCGGGATCGGTGGGGATTTCCACGCGGGCAAGGCGCGCGGGCGGCTCATGACGCAGTTCGGGATGTACTCCACCATGACTCCGCGCAACGACGCGAGCCCGGCCCGCGGCCAATGGAATCTCGACAACGCCTACCGCTACCTCTCGGAGGCGTACGGGGGCATCCATCTCGACAAGATGCATGGGATCAACATCGATGCCGGCATCTTCATGTCGTATGTGGGGCTATTCAGCTACTACAACTACGATAACTGGGCTTATCAGCCGTCGTACGTCTCATCCAATACGCCCTGGTTCTTCAACGGGATCCGCATCCAGTTCTTTCCCAGCGACAAGCTCAAGCTCGAGCCGTGGATCATCAACGGCTGGCAGTCGTACGGCATGTTCAACAGCAGTCCCGGCCTCGGCATGCAACTCCTGTGGCGCCCGAATGGCAACGTTTCGGTGCTGTCGAACAACTACTATGGACACGATTGGCTGGGGCTTCCCCAGCGCTGGCGCGCCCACACCGACAACAGCCTGCAGGTGAAATACCTCGACCGGCCCACGGCGCCGATACGGCGGGGCGCGTTCTCCCTCACCGTCGATGCGGGCTGCGAAAGCGGCAGCGGCGTGAGCTGCAGCGGCGGCTCGGCGGGCCCCGGCCAGTACTTCTTGGGCTTTATGCTGTACAACCGGCTCTGGCTCAAGAGCGACCAGGTCGCCGTAACGGTCGGCGGCGGAGCCATGAACAACCCGGGCCGCTACCTGGTGCTGATACCGCCGATCAACGGCGCGACGGCCTTCTCCGGCACGCCGTACTTCACCTACAACCCTGGGGACAAGTTCAGTGCCTGGGACGTGTCCCTCGGCGTCGACCTGATGCCGGACGAGTTCGTGACGGTCCGCGTCGAGCTCGACCACCGCCGCGCCAGCGTGCCGTACTTCGCGGGGCGCGGCGGGGTCACGCCGCCGGGCGGCAATTCCGGCCCGCCGGGCTCGACGGTACCGGGCTTCACCCCGGATCTTCGCAGGTCCGAGACGCGCCTCAACTTCGCTTTGCTCGTCAAGCTCTAGCGGCATCGCTAGGTTGGGGGCATGACCGCGCCGCGCCGTCCCGATCCCGACGCACTCCTCGCCCGGGTCACGGAGGAGGAAGCGAAGGCGCGCCGTGGCCGCCTCAAGATCTTCTTCGGCGCGTCTCCCGGCGTGGGCAAGACGTACGCCATGCTCGAGGAGGCGCGCGCGAAGCGGCGGGAGGGTGTGGACGTGGCCGTGGGTGTGGTCGAGACGCATGGCCGCGCCGAGACCGCCGCGTTGCTCGAGGGACTCGAGGTGCTGCCGCGCCGCGCGGTGGACTACCGCGGCGTGACGCTCACGGAGTTCGACCTGGACGGCGCCCTCGCCCGCCACCCGTCACTGATCCTCGTAGACGAGCTCGCCCACACGAACGCCCCCGGCTCGCGGCATGCCCGCCGCTTCCAGGACGTCGAGGAGCTGCTCGGCGCGGGGATGGACGTCTACACGACGCTGAACGTCCAGCACCTCGAGAGTCTCAATGACGTCGTCGCGCAGATCACCGGCATTCAGGTGCGTGAGACGGTGCCCGACTCTATCCTCGATCGCGCGGACGAGCTCGAGGTCGCAGACCTCTCCGCCGAGGATCTGCTGAAGCGCCTGCAGGAGGGCAAGGTGTACGTGCCCGATCACGCGGCGCGCGCCATCGACCGCTTCTTCCGCAAGGGCAACCTCATCGCGCTGCGCGAGCTCGCCCTCCGCCGGGCGGCGGAACGCGTGGACGCGCAGATGCGCGGCTACATGCGCGACCACGGCATCCGCGAGACATGGCCGGCGGGAGAGCGTGTGCTGGTGTGCGTCGGCCCGAACCCGGCGGGGGCGCGTCTGGTGCGGGCCGGCAAGCGGATGGCGGCCAGTCTGAAATGCGATTGGACGGTGCTGTACGTGGAGGCGCCAGGGCAGCGGGTCTCCGCGAGCGACCGGGACGCGCTGATGCAGAATCTCCAGCTCGCCGAGGAGCTGGGCGCGCAGACGGCGACGCTCAGCGGCCTCAACGCCGCCGAGGAAGTCCTCGCCTACGCCCGCGCGCACAACGTGACGAAGATCGTCGTGGGCAAGCCCACGCACTCCCGTTGGCGCGACCAGCTGTTCGGCTCCACGCTGGACCGGCTGGTCCGGGGCTCGGGCGACATTGATGTGTACGTGATTACGGGGGACGTCGGCGCGGCACCGTCTGCGGCGGGTCCGCGCGCCGGCCGTCGCGCGCCGTTGGGCGAGTACCTTCGCGCCAGCGTCGTCGTGGCGGCATGCGCCGGCATCAGCTTCCCGCTGGTCGCGCGGCTTTCGGTCACCGACGTCGCGATGGTATTCCTGATCGGCGTCGTATTCATCGCGTCGCGTTACGGACGTGGGCCCTCCGTCTTCGCGTCGCTCCTCTCCATCGCGTCCTTCGACTTCTTCTTCGTGCCCCCCCGGTTCACGTTTGCCGTGTCCGACGTCCGCTACGTCTTGACGTTCGGCGTGATGTTGGCGGCGGCGCTCGTTGCGAGCCACCTGACGCTGCGCATCCGGGCGCAGGCGCAGACCGCCCGCGACCGCGAGCGGCGGACCGCCGCCGTCTACGCGATGAGCCGTGAGCTCGTGGTCGCGCGCACACCGGCCGATCTCGTTGCGATCGCTACCCGCCATCTCGCCGACACGTTTGGCGCCGATATGCACATCCTCCTGCCCGACGCCGCCGGACGCCTGGAGGGCGGAACGTCCATCGATGAAAAGGAGCGCAGCGTCGCTCAGTGGGTGTTCGATCATGGGCGCCGCGCGGGGTCCGGCACCGACACGCTGCCGAGCGCTGCCGGACTCTATGTCCCGCTCACCGCGTCCACCGGCGTGGTAGGCGTCTTGGGCGTGCGCACAGCGGATCCCACGCGGTTCGACGACCCTACGGTCCTAGAGCTGCTCGAGACGTTCGCGGGCCAAGCGGCCCTGGCACTCGAGCGCGCGCAGCTCGCGGACCGCGCCCAGCGGGAGGAGGTTGAAGTCGAAGCGGAACGGCTGCGGACATCGCTGCTAAGCTCGCTGTCCCATGACATGCGCACTCCGCTGGGCGCGATCACGGGAGCGGCCAGCAGCCTGCTCGAGGAGCCGGGGAAGGGCGCGATCAAAGAGCCGGCCCGTCGCGAGCTGCTGCAAAGCATTCTTGACGAAGCAAACAGGATGAATCGCTTGATCAGTAACCTCCTGGACATGATTCGGGTTGAGAGCGGGGCCCTACAAGTCCAAAAGGACTGGCAGCCGCTCGAGGAGCCAGTGGGTGTCGCGTTGATCCGGCTGGGAGAGCGGTTGCGGGAGCATCCCGTCCAGGTGAGACTGCCTTCCGATCTTCCACTCGTGCCGATGGACGGCGTGCTGATCGAGCAGGTGTTCATCAACTTGTTGGAGAACGCCGTGAAGTACACGCCCGCAGGGACGCCGATCGAAATCTCCGCGAGTCGCGTGGATGGCGTGGTCCGCGTGGACGTGGCGGATCACGGGCCCGGCGTGCCGCCCGGTGAGGAGCGCCGCATCTTCGACAAGTTTTACCGCGTTGCCGTCGAAAGGCCCGCGAGCGGCGTTGGCTTGGGTCTCACGATCTGCCGGGGCATCGTCACCGCTCACGGCGGGCGCATTTGGGTCGAGAACCGGCCGGACGGCGGCGCCGTGTTCCGCTTTACGCTTCCGCTAGGAGACGCGCCGCCGCCGAGCGTACCCGGAGAGCCCGGCGGCGAGTAACTTGCCCGGATGGCCGCGGTAGCCCCGGTCGCCCTCTTGATCGAAGATGAGCTCCAGATGCGGCGCTTCCTCCGCGCCGCGTTGGAGAGCCACGAGTACCAGCTCGTAGAGGCCACGACCGCCCGGGAAGGCCTCGCCCATGCAGCGGGACGCAACCCCGATGTGATTCTCCTCGACCTGGGACTCCCCGATGGTGATGGCATCGACCTGACACGGCGGATTCGCGAATGGTCGTCCGTCCCGATCATCATCATCTCCGCGCGCGGCCGGGAGCAGGACAAAGTAGCCGCGCTGGACGCCGGCGCCGACGACTATCTGACGAAGCCGTTCGGCGTCGGGGAGCTGATGGCCCGGCTGCGCGTGGCACTTCGGCACAGCACCCACGGCGCCACCGCCGCCGAGCCTGTGTTCACCATTGGCGGGCTGCGGGTGGACTTCGAACACCGCCGGGTATTTGTCGAGAACGTGGAAGTCCATCTCACGCCGACCGAGTACAAACTCCTCGGCGCGCTCATTCGGCACGCGGGGAAGGTGCTGACGCACCGGCAGCTCTTGAAGGAGGTGTGGGGGCCCAATGCCGTCGACCATACGCACTACCTGCGGGTCTACATGACTCAGCTCAGGCACAAGCTCGAGGCGGACCCGGCCAGGCCGCGGTATCTACTCACCGAGACGGGCGTCGGGTATCGGCTGCAGGCGGAGTGAGTGCTTCCTAGTGATCGGCGCGGCGCCCAATCCTGGCAATCGCTGTCGCAAGTGCCTGGTCGTAGGACACGGCTATATCTGGTTGAATGCCGGTCGTTTCCCAGCCCTCGCCGGTGCGCGGATCGAACGTCCGCCCCCGCGGCAAGAACATCGAGAACCCGTCGGGTAAGAGCACGACGTCCCCGAAGTGCCCGCCGCCGGCGGTAGGCTCGCCGACGATGGTCACCCGCCCCTGTGCCTTAAGACCGAACACGAAGGATTCGGCCGCCGAAATCGTGCGGCGGCTCGTGAGCATGTAAACGGGGATGGCCGGCAGGCGGGGGCCACGCACGCTGTCGAGGGTCCAGCGCTCCGTGGGCGCCGCCATGCCACGCATGAACGACGACACCAGGTGCACCGGGCGGTCGAACAGGTAGGTCGACAGCAGCCGGACCATCTCGGGGCCGCCGCCGCGATTCTGCCCGACATCGATAATCAGTGCCCTGACCTTTGCCAGCGATGCCATCATCGAGTCGGCCCACCGCAAGGCCTCCGGCTCGCCGGAGAAACCGTGCAGATCGATGTAGCCGATGTCGCCCGGCAGGATCTCCACGCGTTCGAATCCGTAGGCTCGGCCGGCGTTCCCGTCTCCGGGCGCTTCCGTTGGGCGGCGCACCCGCACCGGCCCGACTCCGGCTGGGCGCCCCTCGAAACGCAGGCCGAGATGCCCGTCGTGGGTGATCCGCCGGAACATCGCCGTGACGCTCTCCGCCAGCGCCTGGCCGCTCAGGTCGTCGTACGCACCGGCCCGCAAGCGGCTCTGCAGGCTGTCGGCCAGCGTCCGGGCGGTCTGTTCGTAGATGTAGCCGTTCACGAGCGAATCAGCGATCGCTTGGATGACGACGGCGGCACGATGCTGGGCGCGCGCGGAAAGCGGGACCAGCCCGAGAACGCCGACAATAGCTATCGCGAGCCGCGTGGCTCGACGCGCCTTGCCCACGCGTGTCTTCGACCGAGCCAGCCGGCTCGTGACGTCGTCCACCAGGCTGCGACTTGCCAGGCCATCGTCAACCTTATCCAGCACGGCGACGATATCGCAGCCCGCCTGGGCGAATCGCTCGCGCTGCGCCTCCGCCAGCGCCGCCCACAGGCGATGCAGCTCGGGGAGGGCCCGGCGGGCTTTCGGCGTCAGGCTCACCAGCCGTCGCCTGGCGTCGTCTTTGTCACGGGATTCTCTGATGAAGCCGGCGGTGAGCATCTCGTCGGTGATGCCGATGACGGCCGGATGGGTCAGCCGCAGCCGCGCGGCGATCTCGGTGACGGGCAGGGACCCTTCGCGCTCCAGCAGTTGAATGGTGGAGGTCCAGCGCGGGCGGCACTCGTGACCGTGCTGCCGGTAGAGTGCGTCGGCCGCCTGGAGGAGGGCGTCCTTGATGCGCCGGAAGCGGTGGTCAAGGACGAGGGGGCCGAGGCTGCGGATGTAGTCCATGACGGTGCTCCCGGGTATTGGTTAGACTTTACGTAAGTCATTACCAATATCTCGATGCCTGAGCGCGCAGGATCGTCGCAGCGGCGGGTGGTGGGGATGGCATCTTGGGGGCCGACACGCACCATAGCTCAGCGGTAGAGCGCTCGATTCGTAATCCTGCACGGCCAGCGCATACCAGCGCTGGCCGTTGTGTTCTCAAGGAAAAGTCTTGAATCGTCACGTTGGCGGTGCGGTGATCCGCGTAACGATCTGAGTCGATGAGCGAGGTTCCTCCCCCCTGGGCAGGGACGCGGTCGACATTATAGCGTTTTCAGGAACTCGACCAAATCATGCTCCTGCTCCGCCGTGAGCCGGAGACTCCGCACACGATTGTACTGAGCGACCACGGCCGCCAGCGTTGAGGCGCTGCCGTCATGGAAATACGGCGGGTGTTGCCACAAGCCACGCAGCGGGGTCGTCCGGTACGCTTTGTTTGCGGTCCGCGCCGCGTAGCCTCCATCCACACCGGTTTCACCGGGCGCATGGAGCTTTCCGGCGTTGTTATCAGTACCGCTGGCGCCTACGTGACAGCTTGCGCATGTCCGATTGAATACCGCGCGTCCCCGTTCCGCGGCGGCGGCATCGAAGCTGCCGGCCGGAGGCTGCGGTGCAGGAAGACTGTGCTGGTAGCTGCGCAGTGCGGCGAGCTTCGGGCCCACGAGGTCGGGTGATTGTCTGATGTCGATGCCGAGGCGCGCATCCGAGAAATTGCCTTGGCCGTGCATCTGCGTAATGGCGACGTACGCGTTCCAGTACGAGATGGGCCCTTCTGCCGTGTAGGTCTCGTTCTTCACCTGCGCGAGACCATACGCCGGAGGAAGCACCAGCGGCGTACTCTTCCCGTCAAAGTTGAAGCGCGGATCGTATTTCCCCGCGCCCCACGAGTTGTAGACGGCTTTTTGCGCGGGCGTAATGGCGGGCGACAAGGCAATGATCGCACCGACATTGAGATCCCGGTTCGGCCATCCGTCCCGGCGCTGTCCGATGCCGGGCGCGAACGAATTGTTGACGGTCGAATGACAGAGGGCGCACGTGATGCCGAGGCGCACCAACGTGTCTTTGCCACCAACCGTGTTGACCGTTCCTCGGAGGCCTACGACTGCGTTGAGCTTGAGGAGCGTCACCGTAGTGGCCGGACTATTGAGATCCACTTGGCCGTCTTTGATGGCCTGCGCGACGGCAGCGGGGATCGCCTCCGCATCCACCTTCAGGCCTACCTTCAATGCCAAGGTTGGGCTGACCGAGCTCTGCACGACTTCGTGCATCCGGGCGCTATCGGTCCAAAACTTCTCGTTGCCGAATGTCTCGTGCCGAAACACTCGCTGCCCTTCGGTGAGCGTCTGCGATGAGCGATCGTCCGTTGCCGGACCAGCTCCGGTTGGCCTTGACCCAGCCTCCTCGCGCGCATTCTTCGGCCCGCAGGCCGGTATCGCGACGAGGGCGCCGAGGAGAACAACTCCGCGTAGAGCCTGCCAGCAGGGGTGCTGTCTGCGCACGTCGACAGGAAACGCCATTGTACTCATAGCCCTATCCTCCTCACTCGTTTAGGAACTTCTGGATCGAGGGCTGGTATCTAGCCCCCACTCACGGTTCCGAGTCGCCTCCTGTGTTCGCCGGCCCCGAGGCGAATAGGAGAGATTACCAAGCAGAATCTGTGCTATGTATGCATCGATAGGATTAGACCCTTGGATGGGGGGGAAGATCTTGTTGCGTCGAGTTGCCGAGGGGACAGCGGGCAAGATTCTGCAGCTTCTACGCCGGGGCCCGCTCACGGTCGACGAGCTTGCCGCGGGTCTCGACCTGACCCCGAGTGGGGTGCGCGCCCAACTCGCATCCCTCGAGCACGACGAGCTTGTGGAGCGGCGCGGGAGCCGCCGGGGTGCGAGCAAGCCAGCGCGCCTTTACGGCGTGACCACGCAAGCCGAGCTCCTCTTCTCGCGGGCCTATGTCCCCATTCTGACCCACCTCCTCCATGTACTCGCGCGCCGGATGTCGCCCGCCGAGTTCGACACCCTTATTCGGGAGGTCGGTCGTAGTGCCATGGATGGCCGGGTATCGCCGCGCGGGCCGCTGCGGCAACGGGTGGCGAATGCGAGTTCTCTGCTCAATGACCTTGGGGGACTGACGGAGGTCGACGAGGAGAACGGGGTGTACGTGATCCGGAGCCATGGCTGCCCGCTGGCTGCCGCCACCGTCGACCACCCCGAGGTCTGCAACGCGCTCGAGAGCCTACTGAGCGAGTTTGTCGGTGCCGCAGTGGCGAAATGCTGCGATCGCTACGATCGGCAGCGTTGCTGCTTCGAGATCGCGCGCGGCCCTGACCCCGCTGCCGAAGGTCGACACTAACCCCGGCTGCTGTCGCCACCACCA
>DATNMO010000030.1:0-36809 GCA_035602245.1 Gemmatimonadales bacterium | reverse complement strand
GTCTTCGGCGCGAGCGAATGGGGCCGCCGCAACCGTCCCCTCGCCGTGGTCGTTGCCGACGCGGCGCCGGTGCGTGCCGCGCCGTATGGTGGCGCGAGCGCCGCCGTGACGATCCCCGCGGGCGGCGCCCTGCTCGTGGGGCGGAGCTACGGTCCCTGGCGCGAAGTGCGCCGCCGCGACGGCTTGCGGGGCTGGGTCCTGCACACGGAGATCGCGCCGCTGTGAGTGGCTCCTCCCATGCTCGGGTCCAAGTCCTCGCCGCTCAGGTCGCCGACCAGATCGCCGCGGGGGAAGTGGTGGAGCGGCCGGCGTCGGTGGTCAAGGAGCTGGTGGAGAACGCCCTCGACGCCGGCGCGCGCGCGGTACGCGTCGAGCTGGAAGATGGCGGTAAGACGCTGATCCGCGTGAGCGACGACGGTGCCGGGATGGATCGCGAGGACGCGAAGCTCGCGCTCCAGCGCCACGCGACCAGCAAGATCCGCGCGGCCGCCGATCTGATCGGCGTCACGACGTTCGGGTTCCGGGGCGAGGCACTTCCCGCAATCGCCTCCGTGTCGCGCTTCGAGCTCGAAACCGCCAACAGAGACGCGAGCGGCACGCGACTGCGGGTGACGGGTGGGAAGGCGGATGGCACCGAGGACGCGGTGCGCCAGCGGGGAACGACGGTCACAGTGCGCGCGCTGTTCTACAACACGCCGGCGCGCCGCAAATTCCTGCGCGCCACCGCGACCGAGACGCGCGCCGCCGCGGAGGCCGTCACCGTCCTGGCGCTCACGCGGCCTGACGTGGCGTTTTCGGTGACGAGCGACGGGCGCGTCCTCCTCGATTGTCCGCCGGCCGCCCGCCTCATCGACCGGGTGCGGGCGCTGTGGGGAGTGGAGCTCGCCGACACGCTGCTCGCGGTGTCGCACCGGGCCGGCCCACTCGAGGTAAGCGGTCTCGCGCAGCGGCCGGCCCAGGCGCGGCCCGCGGGCCGGAAGGGCTATGTGTTCGTGCGTGGGCGGCCGATTCGCGATCCGTTCATTCTACGCGCCGCGGAAGCCGGCTACCGTTCGACCGTCGCGCCCGGCGACCGCCCGTCGCTGCTTCTCTTTCTCGATCTCCCCGGCGATGCCGTGGACGTCAACGTCCACCCCGCCAAACTCGAAGCGCGGTTCCGCGACAAATTCTTCGTCGAGAAGGTGGTGGAGGAGGCGGTTCGGGAGGCGCTGGCGCCGCTGGCGGCTGCGGCGCCGCTAGGGGGTGGTGGCAACACATGGGCCGGTTTGGGCGTCGACCTCGGTGGCGGTACGCCGCTCGAGTTGTTCGGGCAGGGCAGTGGTACGTCCCACTCCCCACTTCCTACTCCCCTTCTTCAGATTTTCGACACCTACATCCTCTTCCAGACCGACAGCGGCGTGGCGATCGTGGACCAGCACTCCGCCCACGAGCGCGTACTCTACGAGGATGTCATACGCCAGCTGAGCGGCGACGGCGCGCCGGCGCAGCGGCTGCTGCTGCCGCTCACGCTCGACTTCACACCGGCGGAGCTCGACGCCATCGACGCGCATCGCGAGCTGCTGGCGCGCGTGGGGTTCGAAGTGGAGCCCTTTTCCGGCCGCAGCGTCGTGGTGCATACGGCGCCCAATCCGCATCCCCGGTTCGAAGCGGGCCGCTGCCTCCAGGAGCTCGTGGCCGACCTGGCGGGCGGACGCTTCGGCGGCTGGCAAAACCGGCTCGAGCGCTTCGCCGCCACGTTCGCCTGCCGCGCGGCCATCAAGGCGGGCCAGGCGCTCGACATTGGCGAGATGCGCGAGCTGATCGTGCGGCTGCTGACCGCGACGCTTCCCGCCCATGACGTCCACGGGCGGCCGAGCCTCGTGCAGCTGCCAAAGGACGAACTGGAACGGCGATTTGGCCGCACCTGACGCCCGACACCTGACACCGGTAGTTGTAGGCCCCACCGGCGTCGGAAAGACCGCCGTAGCGGTCGCGCTGGCTGCCGTTGCCCCGGTCACCGTGATTTCCGCCGATGCTCGCCAGGTGTATCGGGGGCTCGACATCGGCACCGCCAAGCCTGATCGCGAAACGCTCGCCCGCGTGCCGCATCGGGGCCTCGATCTGATCGATCCCGGCGAGCGTTACAGCGCGGGACGGTTCGCACGCGACGCCGCGGCGTGGGTCGCCGAGGCGCGCGCCGCGCGACGGCAGCCCATCGTGGTCGGGGGAACGGGTTTGTATATCCGCGCCCTCGTCGACGGCCTGTTCCGCGAGCCGCCGTTCGATCCTGCGCGCCGCGAGCAGTTGCGCGATTGGACCGAAGCCTTGGAAGGGGCGGAACTGGCGCGTTGGGCGGGCCGGCTCGATGCTCGTTTTCCGGGGGGTGGCCGCCAACGCGCCGCCCGAGCGGTCGAGGTCGCGTTGCTCACTGGACGGGCGCTCTCGTGGTGGCAGCGCGAAGCGCGGGAAACGGGAACACTACGTCCCTGGTACATTCACCTCACCCTGCCGCGCGACGCGCTGCAGCGCCGGCTCGCGGCGCGGGTGGATCGGATGCTCGCGGCGGGTTTCGTCGACGAGGTGCGGCGCACCCTCGCGGCTGGCGCCGCTCCCGACGCCGCAGGACTGGACGGCGTGGGTTATCGGGAGGTCGTGGCGATGCTCCTGGGCAGGCTGCCCGAGGCCGCCTTACGCGACGCCATCCTCGTGGCCACGCGGCGGTATGCAAAGCGCCAGGAGACGTGGTTCCGCAATCAACTCCGTGATGCTTCGGTGTGGACCTTGGATGCGACAGAGAGGCCCCAAACGCTGGCGGCGCGCATTCTCGAACGGTGGCAGTCATGAGGATTGGAATCACCTGCTATCCGACGTACGGCGGCTCCGGCGCAGTCGCCACGGAGCTGGGGCTCGAGCTGGCGCGACGCGGGCACGAGGTGCACTTCATCTCGTACGCCAGCCCCTTCCGGCTGCGCGGCTTCTCGGAGCGGGTCACCTTCCACGAAGTGACCCAGTTCGAGTATCCCCTCTTCGAGCAATCATCCCCCTACGCGCTCGCCCTCGCCGTGAAGCAGCATGAGGTTGCGAAGCGCGAGCAGCTCGACTTGATGCACGTGCACTACGCCATCCCGCACGCGGCCACCGCCTGGCTCGCGAAGCAAATGTTGAAAGCAGAACGGGACTTGAAGATCGTGACGACGCTCCACGGCACCGATATCACACTCGTGGGGCAGGACCCGTCGTACTACACGCTCACCAAGTTCTCCATCGAGCAGTCGGACGCGGTGACGGCCGTGTCGGCGTTCTTGCGCGAGGAGACGTACCGGGCATTCGGATGCGGCAACTGCGACGTGCGGGTGATTCCCAATTTCGTCTTCACCGGCGACTATCACCCCGCGACCGATGACACGTTCCGGCGCGCCCTGGCGCCCCCGGGCCATCGTGTCCTGGTGCACGTGTCGAATTTTCGGCCGGTGAAGCGGGTGGGCGACGTCGTGCGGATCTTCGCGGCGGTGCGCCAGGCGCTGCCCGCCACGCTGGTCCTCGTCGGCGATGGGCCGGACCGCGACGCCGCCGAGCACGAGGTGGACCAGCTCGGGCTGCAGAAGGATGTCCGCTTCCTCGGCAAGGTGCAGAATGTCGGCGATGTGTTGCGGGGCGGCGATCTGTTTTTGCTGCCCTCGGCGACGGAGTCGTTTGGTCTCGCGGCGCTGGAGGCGATGGCGTGCGGCGTGCCCGTGGTGGCGAGCGCGGCGGGCGGGATTCCGGAGGTCGTGAAAGACGGCGAAACCGGCTTCCTCGCGCCGGTCGGCGATGTGGCGGGCATGGCTGAGCGCGCGATCGCGATTCTCAAGGATGCTGCTGCGCACGAGCGCATGAAGCGCAATGCCGCGGCGCGTGCGCTCGACTTCTCAGCCGACAAGATCGTTCCCCGCTACGAAAAGCTGTACGAGGAAGTGCTGGCGTGACCGCGGCGCTCCGCCTGATCCGCGCCCCGAACCTGCTCATTGCCGCGGGAGGCGTTCTGGCGGGCGGATGGATCGCGCTCGGGTCGATCGCCCTCCCGAAGGAGCTCGTGTTCGCCGCGATCTCGGGGCTGGCGCTCGGGGCGGCAGGGAACGCCTGGAACGACATCTGCGACGCCGCCGCGGATCGCGTCAACCGCCCCGCCCCCGGTGAGCGCCCGCTCGCCGCCGGACAGATTGCGCGCGGCACGGCCGATCTGATCGTCTTCCTTGGCGCCCTGGTGAGCTTGGCCGCGGCGGCGCTCGTGAGCGGCTGGCAGGTGCTCGCGGCCGCGGCCGCGCTCGTCGTCATGCTGGCGTACTCGCCTCTCCTCAAACCCCGGCCCGCCCTGGGCAACGTGGCGGTGGCGCTGGTGGCGGGGTGCCCGCCGTTCTACGGCGCCTTGGCCGTCGGCGCGCCGGCGGCGGGCCTGGTCCCCTGGGCCCTGGCGGCTTGGCTCCACTTCGTCCGCGAGATCGTGAAGGATGTGGAAGACGAGACCGGCGATCGCACGATCGGTCGCCGCACCCTGCCGATCGTCGTGGGACGGCGGCCGGCGCAGGTCGTGGCCGCGGGTGCCGGGCTGCTCTTCGTGCCCGCGAGCTTGCTGTTACCGTGCGGCGCCGGATACGGCGCCGCCTATTTCGTGATCGCGCTCGTCGCGCAGATGGCCGTGCTCGTCGCCGCCACGTGGTTGCTGCTCGGCCGGGTGGAGCGGGTGAGCGCGCTGCTCAAGAGCGCCATGGTCGTCGGACTGATCGCGCTAGTCGCGGGAAAGGTCGCATGAACCTCTGGCAGGGAATTCTCCTCGGCTTGGTACAAGGTGTGACGGAGTTCCTCCCGGTCTCGAGCTCCGGACACCTCGTCCTGGTGGAGGCGCTCACCGGGGTCCATTTCACGGACGTGACGGTAGAGGTATCCCTGCACGTGGCCACGCTGGGCTCGCTGCTTTTCGTGTACGGGCGGCGGTTGTGGGAGATTGCGCGCGGTGTGGTGCGCGGCGACGGGCCGAGCCTGCGCTACGCCGCACTGCTCGCGATCGCCACGATTCCAGCGGGCGTGGTCGGAATCCTGTTCCACCGCCAGATCGAGGAGCGCTTTCACTCGCTCTTCTGGCTGGGCGTCCAGTTCCTGATCACGGGAGCTATCCTCTGGTGGACCCGCGGCCCGCGGGGGGAGCGCACTCTCCCATCCGTCGGTGCCGCGACCGGTATCGGTTTCGCGCAGGCGTTCGCCATCCTCCCAGCCATTTCCCGCTCGGGTGCGACCGTCGCCGCCGCCTTGTGGAGCGGACTCACGCCGGCCGCGGCGGCGGAATTCTGTTTTCTGATGGCGATCCCGGTGATCGCCGGAGCGGGACTGCTCGAGGCGCGCAATGCCGCGCTCAACGTGGCCCAGATCGGGGCGGTGCCGTGGGCCGCGAGTTTTGTGATCGCCTTTGTGGCGGGCATCTGGTCCATCCGTCTGCTCGTGGGCGTCTTGCAGCGCGGCCGGTTCTACGTCTTCGCCCCCTACTGTTGGGTGGTGGGCGCGCTCACGCTCGCCTACGCACTGTGGCACGGCTAGAGATCGACGGCGTCCCAGCGGCCGTCCTGGCGCGCCGCTGGGGCGTGCCGCAATGCGGAGTGTTTCGCACCCTCTCCTCCAGCCTCGACGCGATTCACGATCTCGGCGGCCAGGGCGCGCCCGCCGGCACGGTCGTGATCGCGGAAGAACAAACGGCGGGACGGGGCCGTGATGGCCGCACCTGGCGCTCTCCACCAGGCGGCGTGTGGCTCGGGGTTCTCCTCAGGCCACCGCTGCCCACGGCGGGTGTCCTGTCGCTGCGCGTCGGCCTCGTGGTCGCGGACGTTGTGGAAGAGCTGCTCGGGATCTCTCCCACGACCGCGTCCGGCCCGCGCGCGGGGCTCAAGTGGCCCAACGATGTTCTCATCGCGGATCGCAAGGTGGCGGGGATTCTGTGCGAGAGCCGCTGGCAGGGCGACGCGCTGCAGTGGCTGGCCGTGGGCGTCGGCGTCAACGTCGCGAACGAGATTCCGCCCGAGCTAGGGAACCGCGCGGTCGCCCTCCGCGATCTGCGGCCCGACGTGCGCCGCATTGACCTGCTCGACCGGCTGATCCCCGCGTTGATGCGGCTCACGGCGCACGGTGCCCAGCTCACGGAGTTCGAGTGTGCGGCGTTCGCGCGCCGCGATTGGCTGCGTGGCCGGCAGATTCGCACTCCTCTTTTTGGGCGCGCCGCGGGCATCCGGCCCGACGGGGCGCTGCTCGTGGACACCGGCGCGGGGACGACGATGGTGCGCGAAGGCCACGTCGAGCTATCTTAGCCGCCCATGCTGCTCGCCCTCGATATCGGCAACACCGAAACGACCATCGGCCTCTTCGCGGGCGACCGCCTCGAGGGCCACTGGCGGCTGCACACGACGCCCGAGCGGACGCCCGATGAGTGGGCGGCTGCCCTCACGGCGCACCTAACGCAAGCAGGGCACTCGACGCAGGAAATCCGGGCCGCCATCGTCGCGTCGGTCGCGCCGCACGTTACCCAGAGCCTGTGCGAAGGGATCGCGGCCGCGACGACGCGCGCGCCGACGCGTGTGGACGCCCGCTCGAAGTTGCCGATCGTTCTCGACGTGGACGAGCCACAGACGGTGGGCGCAGATCGCATCATCAATACGCTGGCCGCTTCGCATCTCTTTAAGCGGGACACGATTGTGGTGGACTTCGGAACCGCGACCACGTTCGACTGCATCACCGCCGACGGGCGCTTCATCGGGGGCATCATCATGCCCGGTGTCCGCACCGCCTCCGACGACCTCGTTCGCAAAACTGCCAAGCTGCCTGCCACCGAGCTGCTGCCGCCGACGCACGCGATCGGCCGCCGCACGGAGGACTGCATTCGCGTGGGGGTGTTGTGGGGCACGGCCGACGCCGTCGACGGCCTGGTGCGGCGGATCAAGGCCGAATGGCCCAACCCCAAGACCCCCCCGCACACGATTGCGACCGGCGGACTGGCGAGTCTCGTGTCCCCCCTGTGCAAAGAGATTGAAGCGGTGCACCCCGACCTCACCCTCATTGGGCTGCGGATCGCGGCGGCGGCGCTCGGCCTCAAGTGGTGAGTGATGCCCGCACTGTCAACGCGTGGCGCCGGTGGGGATATCGGCTCCTCCCGGGGGATCTCTACTCCTACCTGCTGCACCTGCGACCTGCCGAGTGGCCAATCATGGCGGGGCACACGCTGTTGGGGTATGTCCTCGCGGTAGGGTTCAACGGGGTCGCGCGGGGGCAGGCGCTGCCGGAAGCACTGCGGGCCCTCGTGATCTGGGTGGTATTCCTGAACGGCGGCACGCTCGCCATCAACAGTGTGTTCGACCGAGATGAGGGGGACATCGGCTATCTCAACGCGCCCCCACCGCTCCCGCGCTACCTCCTGCACTTCAGCGTGGCGCTGCTCGTTGCCGGTCAGCTGCTAGCGTTCACATTGCCTGCCGGATTTCAAATCGCGTACGCGATCTGCTTCGCGCTGTCGATCCTCTATTCGGTGCCGCCGTTCCGCTTCAAGGCCGTGGCGGGCGTGGACTGGGTGATCAACATGTGGGGGTTCGGCACGCTCACTCCCTACGCCGCCTGGGCCGCTACAGGACGGCCGCTCGACCTCGGGCACGCGCTAGTGCTGCTGGCGTTCTGCCCGCTTTTCGCTGGGCTCTATCCACTCACTCAGCTGTATCAATTCGAAGAGGACCGGCGCCGCGGAGATCGGACCCTCGCGCTAATCCTGGGGATGCGGGTGAGTCTGGTCGTGGCGATCGTCTGCACGCTGCTGGCATTTGGTCTGTTCGCGTGGGCGGCGGCGATCCTCGGGGTCAAGGGATTCCCGCTCGTGTTGCCGCTCGCGCTGTGGCTGGTGGTGCTGCTGCCGTGGCTCGGCCGCTACGCAGCGTGGAGCCCGACGCAGCATCAGCGGGGGATGTACCGGGCCCTCACGGCCTGGGCGGTCACGGATGTCGTGGTGCTGTTCGTGTTTGCCTGGTGATTCGCATGGTTTAGATTAGCGGGAACGGCAGCTTACCCTTCTCGAGGAGCATGCAGCGCATGACGGCCGGCACAGCCTCCGCGACTTCTACGACGCCAACGACAATCGACCGCTCCGATTTCCGCCATATCCTCGTAAGCGGGACCAAAGTCGGCGTCGCCATGGCCGGGGCCGTGATCGTGTTCCTCGCGGTTTCGCGGCTCGTTCCGGCCGGCACCGTGCGAGCCCTGCTGCAAACGATCGTGGTACTCGCGGCTGGAGTTGCCGCGAGCCTGCTTCCCGCCTATTGGGCAACGGCGCGCACGACCCAGGGTATCGCAAGTGCGGCGGCCATTGGGCTCTGGGGTACGATCGTTTTCATGGCGATCGACATCATCCTGCTCCGGCCGTTCCACGCCTTCCCATGGACGTGGGACGCGATCGGGGGCGGCAGCACGTGGTGGTATCTGCCCATCTGGTGGATGCTCGGGACTTTTGTCGCTTGGATGGGCGGGCTCGTCACCGCCGGACGCGCGGCCCCGGGGGGGGCGGGCGATGTATCGATCCAGGCGCTTGCACTCCCGCTCGTCATTGGCGCCGCCGTACTCGCGCTCGCGGTCGCGCTCCTCCGGCTCGGTATCTATCTCCCCGTGGCCGCCGGAGCCGGCTTCACCCTCGTCCTCACGGTGTTCGCCGTCGTCGCGATCGCCCGCAAGACCTAATGCCGCGTTGGCTGGCCCACCTCCTGGTAATCCTTGGATGGCTCCTCACACCCGTCTGGGCGTGGGGAGCTTCGCATCTCGGGCTGTGGCTCGGTGCGCTCGTCGCGCTGCGCCTCGAAAGCCCGATCGCCATGCTCATCGTCGCCGGTCTCAGCGCTTTTCTGCTCGGTTTCACGGTGCTGTGGGCCTGGGTCCGGTTCATGCGCCACCTGCCACACCTGCTCTCGCACCACATGGCGCCGCGCGCCTCCGAGGAGCACGCCGCGATTGCGGCCGCGGATTGACCTTACACTCCTGCTCGCCGTGACCCTCGGGGCGCCACGCCTCGAGGGACAAGGACGCGACGTCGAACTGTTGGTTGGCCGCTGGTACCGAGGCAACCAATCCACGACGTACGAGCTGCGCACCTCGCACGGTCTCGCTGCGCAGGCGTTGATCCACGACAGTTTGGGCCGTCGGCGCGCGTTCTATGGCGCCGGCTGGGAGCTGCACGCGCTGCGACGCCGCGCTACGCTCGGACCCTACGCGATCGCCGGGGTGGCGCTGGGTCTGTCCACGGACACGGCCAACCAGTCGCTCGCTGCTTTGTGGAGCGTCGGCGCGGGCGTGGAATGGCGCCCTATGTCCTGGGTGGCGTTCGGCGTGGAGGCGCGATATCGGTTTCAGGACGTTGGACCCCGCGGCTTCTGGCGCGCCTCTCCAGGCAGCCGGGAAGGGGTAAGCGGGGCGGTGGGACTTTCCCTTACGATCGGGACGGGGGGCAGGGGACGCCGCGCCTCTCGTCCTCCGCCTCCCGAGGTTCCCCAGACCATTACGGGCAACGCGGCCGGCATTGTTCAGACGGCGCTCGACGTGCTCGGGACACCGTACGAGTGGGGCGGGACCGCCGAGAACGGGTTCGATTGTTCCGGGCTGATTCAGTATGCCTACGCCCGGCACGGGATTCGCCTCCCGCGCATGAGCCGCGATCAGGCGACCGCCGGCCAAATGGTTACCCCCGTCCTCGAAGCGCTCAGACCGGGGGACATTCTTCTGTTTGCGGCGCGCCCCAATGGCGGCGTCAGCCATGTGGGCATGTACGTCGGTGAGCAGACCTTCATCCATAGCTCGAGCACGGGGGTGAAGCTCTCCCGCTTGGAGGTGCAAGATCCCGATGGCGCGTGGTGGGTGTCGCGGTGGGTCGGCGCGCGGCGGATCGTCGAATGAAGCGGATCGTGTGGTGCGTCCTGGCCCTCGCCTTGGCCTGCGCCACATCGCGAATCCCCGAGACTCTGCGCGGCTACGACATCCTCGTCGAGGGGCGGGACGAGCAGAGCGGGGAGTTCGCGCGGGCCATGCGCGAGTATGGCTTCCGTGTCCGGCGCCATGTTAAGGGGGGGAGCGGGCCTACGGCGGCCCTGATTTCTTTCTCATTCCCTCCGGCGCCTGGGGAGCCCACCTGGCTCTACGTCCGGCTGTCCGACACGAGGTCCGGCGTGATCGTCGGGGCCGGGACGGTACTGCTCGATTCCCTGACCGCGACACCCCGAGCCCGCGCCGTGGCTGCCGTGCGGTCCCTGATAGCCGCAGACTCCACCTTTCGGAGCCCTTGACACCCCCCGCAGGGATGGTGAGATTCCCCCCTGTTGTTTTAGCACTCACCTGCCGCGAGTGCTAACAGTTAATCAATTCAAAGAGTTACGGAGGTTCCAGCGTCATGGCAACTGCAACCAAAGCGAAGTACAAGGTCTACCCACTCGCCGATCGCGTGGCGATCCGGCCGATGGAAGAGACCGAGACGATGAAGGGCGGGCTGTACATCCCCGACACTGCCAAAGAGAAGCCGATCCAGGGCGAAGTCATCGCCGTCGGACCGGGCCGGCGGGAGAAGGGCGACGTAGTCCCGATGGAGCTGAAGGTGGGTGACCGCGTGGTCTACGGGAAGTACAGCGGTACGCAAGTCGAGTTGGACAACGAAGAGATCATCCTGATCAAAGAAGCCGACGTCATCGCGAAGCTCGCGTAAAGCATCCAGGGAGGAAGCACAGACATGGCAGCCAAGTTTTTGGAGTTCAGCACCGAGGCCCGGGCCCGCCTGAAGCGTGGCGTGGATCAGCTGGCCGATGCGGTGAAGGTGACTCTCGGCCCCAAGGGCCGGAACGTAGTCATCGATAAGAAGTTCGGCAGCCCGACCGTCACCAAGGACGGCGTGACTGTCGCAAAGGAGATCGAGCTCGACGACGAGATCGAGAACATGGGCGCCCAGATGGTGAAGGAAGTGGCGACCAAAACCTCTGACCTGGCGGGCGACGGCACCACAACGGCGACTGTCCTGGCCCAGGCGATTTACCGCGAAGGCTTGAAGTCGGTCACGGCCGGCGCGAACCCGATGGCGCTGAAGCGCGGCATTGAGAGCGCCGTCGAGACCGTCGTCGCCGAGCTGAAGAAGATTTCGGTGCCGACGTCGGGCCGGAAGGACATCAAGCAGATCGCCACGATCTCCGCCAACGGCGACGTGGAAATCGGTGAGAAGATCGCCGATGCGATGGACAAGGTCGGCAAGGACGGCGTCATCACGGTCGAAGAGGCCAAGAGCCTCGAGACGACGCTGGAGACGGTGGACGGGATGCAGTTCGATCGCGGCTACCTCTCGCCCTACTTCATCACCGATCCTGAGAAGATGGAGTGCGTCCTCGACGATCCCTACATTCTCATTCATGACAAGAAAATCTCGTCGATGAAGGAACTCCTGCCCGTGCTCGAAAAGTCGGCGCAGTCGGGCAAGCCGCTCCTCATCATCGCCGAAGATGTCGAGGGGGAGGCGCTGGCGACGCTCGTCGTCAACAAGCTTCGCGGCACCCTGAAGGTCTGTGCCGTGAAGGCGCCGGGCTTTGGTGATCGCCGCAAGGAGATGCTGCGCGACATCGCCATTCTGACCGGCGGCCAGGTGATCTCGGACGAGCTCGGGTTCAAACTCGAGAACACGACCCTGAACGATCTGGGCCGGGCCAAGCGCGTCATCGTGGATAAGGACAACACCACGCTCGTCGACGGCAAGGGCAAGCATGACGCGATCGAAGGCCGGAAGAAGGAGATCAAGGCGGCCATCGAGAAGTCCACGTCGGATTACGACAAGGAAAAGCTCCAGGAGCGGCTGGCGAAGCTCGCCGGCGGCGTCGCGGTATTGAACGTCGGTGCGGCCACCGAGACCGAAATGAAGGAAAAGAAGGCTCGTGTCGAGGATGCGCTGCACGCGACTCGCGCCGCGGTTGAGGAAGGCATCGTGCCGGGCGGCGGCGTGGCGCTCCTATGGTGCCAGAAGTCGCTCGACAAGGCCAAGGGCCACGATGACGACGAGAAGACCGGCATTGAGATCGTGCGCCGGTCCCTCGAGGAGCCGATCCGCACGATTGCGCAGAACGCGGGTGCCGAAGGCGCCATCGTCGTCGGGAAGGTGAAGGAGTCGAAGGACAAGAACTTCGGCTACAACGCCCAGACCGATAAGTTCGAGGATCTGGTCGCGGCCGGCGTCATCGACCCGACCAAGGTTACGCGGACGGCGCTGCAGAACGCCGCGTCGATCGCGGGCTTGCTCCTGACGACCGAGTGCGTCGTCGTGGAGAAGAAGGAGAAGGACAAGACTCCGCCGATGCCCGGTGGTGGCGGCATGGGTGGGATGTATTAAGGCCAGACGCACAGACGCATAGACTCACAGACTCACAGACGCAAAGGCAGACAGTACCAGCCCCGGGGGGAAAAGTCCTCCCGGGGCGTTGCGTTTTGCGAGACTCCGGCCACGTGTCACCCTGGGCACCGGCGCTGTTTGCTATTTTGGAGCCGCCTATGAGCGCTTCCGCGCCCCCTGAACGGGCCGCTCTCTCTCGAGAGCTGGCCGACTTCCTTATCGAGCTGTCCATCGCCCTCCATAAGCACGCGATGTATCCGGAGGGACACCCCTCGCTTGCCCCGGCTGCCGCCGGGGTGGCTAGGCGTGCCGAGCACCTCCTGGAGTCGCGGCCCACGCTGGCGCTGGGCGTGGCTCGACAACAGCTGGTCATTGAGGGCGTCGCCACCGATCCCAAGAACCCGCTCCTCGCGGAGCTGGCCGGCCGCCTGCACCGGCACCACTTGGGTGCCGTGACGTTCCATCGCGGTGTGCGGGGCTCGGAGGTGACGGACCTGCTCCGCACCCTCGCGGTCGACGCGGAGCGCACCGGCGAGCCGTTGGGCCTCGGCCCCCCGGAGCGGCTGCGCGTCTGGGATCACCTGCGACTCCACGCCGTGACGTACGAGCGGCTCGAGCTGCTGGATCAGGGCGATCAGCCTCCTGACGATGACAAGGCGGATCAGGAGCGAGGAGTCCGCGGCGCCCAGCTGTGGGTGGGTCTCGCGCGCGCGGCTCTCGCGGCCGAGTCGCTGGCGGACGATGCCGCCCCGGGCGCTCCGGCCGAGCCGATGCTCGTCGCCAGGGCGATCGACGAGCACCCGCGCAGCGCCGCCTATGACCAGGTGATCGTCGGCTATCTGCTCCAGATCGCGGACGAGCTGAAGGACGCCGGGGGCCAGGAAGCGGTGGCCCTGCGGCGCCGCACGTCGAAGCTGGTCGGCGCGCTGCAGCCATCGACGCTGCGGCGGTTGATCGAGATGGGCGGCGACAATGCGCAGCGGACGAAGTTCGCCATCGATGCGACGCACGGGCTGGCCGTAGATGCGGTCCTGGAAATCGTACGGGCGATGGCCGATGCGTCTCACAAGACCGTCTCCGACCCGCTGGTCCGCATGCTGTCGAAGCTCGCAGCTCACGCGGAGCAGGGAACCGCCGCCGCGCGGCCGCAGGCGGACGAGGCTTTGCGCGAGCAGGTCCGCGATCTGCTTTCCGGCTGGACGCTGGAAGACCCGAACCCCGATCCCTACGGGCACGCCTTGCACCGGATGTCGGCGGCGAAACTCCCCGCGGTGTCGCTGCCTGGGGTTGAGGACGGGCGGAGCCACGCAGCGGAGCCGGTGCGCGTCGTCCAGACGGCCCTCGAGCTCGGCGTGCTGGGATTTGCGACGTGGCGGGCGGTCGAGAACCTGGTCGCGGCGAACCGTATCGCGGCGCTGCTCGACGTGCTCGAGGCTCCGCCGCCGGGTGGCGACGCCGCTCCGCTGTGGGCACGCGTGACCGACGCCGAGACGGTGCGGCGGCTGACCGCGGCCGAGCCCCCCGACTTCCCCACGCTCGACCGGGTGCTGCCGCGCATTCCACCACCCGCATTCGAGCCGCTGCTCGACGCGCTCGCGATCTCGGAGTCGCGGACGACTCGGCGCGGTTTGCTGGACCGCCTGGCGCGTGCGCCGCGCGAGGTGGCCAGCGTCGTCGCAGCACGGCTGACGGGGGGCAACGCTCCCTGGTACGTCGTGCGCAACCTGCTCGTGGTGCTGGATGGACTGCCGGAGCTTCCGGAGGGGTTTGCCGCCGCTCCATTTCTCGCGCATAGCGACGCACGCGTTCGCCGCGAGGCGTTGAAGCTCGCTCTCAAAGTGCCCGCCGAACGCGAGCGTGCGCTGCTGAGCGCGCTGCGCGATCCCGATCCGCGCACAGCGCGCCTCGCGCTCGCCGCAACTCTGGACACCTGCCCGCCGGCGGCGTTACCGCTCGTCGCGCAAGTCGCGCGCGATCCGCAAGCAGGCTCCGAGCTGCGCGTGCTCGCGATCAAAGTGCTGGGCCGCGGCGGCAGCGCCGCAGCTCTCGACGTGCTGCTCACGCTCGCCGATGGCGGTACGACCTGGCGGGGGCGCCGCAAGCTCCCGCCCCGCTCGCTCGAGCTGCTCGCCGCCCTCATGGCGCTGGCGGCGGGCGGGAGCACCGACACGCGGGTCGGCGCCGTGCTCGCCTTGGCCGCGGCCTCGGATGATCCCGATGTCCGGAATGCGGCCGCCGCGGGCAGGCGGTCGGCGCAGCGATGAGCGATCCCATTCGGTTTCTGAACGCCTTTGCGCAGGCGCTCGCCGCGATGACGCTGTACCACGACGAACATCCCGCGCGGGAACGCGCGGTGGATGCAGCGTATCAGCAGCTACACGATCTCCAGGCCCACACGCCACATCCGCTGTTCACTTTCCTCGGCGATGAGGTGGTCTACGGGCGCGTGCCGCTGCGCGAGCTCCAGGAGTGGGACTGGGGCCGTCGGCTGGCTCACGCGGGCATCCAGCGGCTCGAGTTCGCGGATCAGGTGAGTCGCGATGATTTCGAGGGATTTCTGGAGGAGGTGCTGGCCCGCCTCACGCTGTCGGTCATCGACAGCACCGAGTCCCGGCAGATGCGCCGGTCGAGCATCCGCTTCGGTGCCGTGGGGCTCCGCGGCGAGGCCGAGATCGCTCCCGAGCCCCTACCCACGGCCACGATCAGCTTCTCCCTCGGCGAGGAAGCGGACACCCTCCGCTGGCTGCAGCGGGAGGTACAAACGACCGGCGCCTTGCCGCTTTCGGAGGCCGAAGCGGTCGTGCGCTCGCTCGCCGTGGCGATGCACGGCGGCCGCCAGATCATGTTGCCTTTGCTGCAACTCAAGGAGTTCGATCAATACACGACGACGCACTCCATGAACGTCGCGGTGCTCTCGATGGCGCTCGCGGAGTACCTGGGACTTCCCGCGAGCGACGTCCGCGGGTTTGGCATCGCGGGACTGCTGCACGACATCGGCAAGACGAAGATCCCCCTCGACGTGCTGACCAAGCCCGGCAAGCTGACCGACGAGGAGCGGACGCTGATGAACGAGCACCCCGCGGCGGGCGCACGCCTCCTCTTCGAATCGGACGAGGACCTCGACCTCGCGATCATCGTCGCTTACGAGCATCACATCATGATCAACGGCGGCGGGTACCCAGCGCTGCATTACGGGCGCGCGTGCCACCAGGCGAGCACGCTCGTCCACGTGTGCGATGTCTACGACGCTCTGCGCACCAAACGCCCCTACCGCGACGCGTGGTCCTTCGAGAAATCGTTGGGCTACCTCGAGGAGCGCAGCGCCCTGGAATTCGATCCCGAGCTCGTGACGGGGTTCACACGGATGATGCGGCAATGGGAATCCCAGGTGGTCGTGCTGGCGGACGAGCGGGCCCCCGTTGCGGCGGCGCCTCCGGCGCCCCCGCCCTAACTGCAAATCCGGAACCGGGCGGGGTATGATCTCTCACCTGTATTCGGAGCTCTTGATGCGGCGTTGGGCGATCGTGTTGGGCAGCGTGGTGCTCGTGGCGGCGCAGGCACAGACGCGCCTTACGGGAAACTGGCAGGCGCGCTCAGGCGACGAGATCCGCCACATCATGGTGCGCAACGATAGCTCCGCCCAGTTCGGCGAGGAGATCGCCCGCTGGCGTGTCGTCGGCGACAGCCTCTGGATTACGTTGGGCGATGGGGTGTGGCAGGTCTACGCGATGAAACTCAAGGGCGACAAGCTCACGATTGCGGGCGGCGACCTCGAGAAGCCGGTGTCGCTCCGCCGCGTCGGACCGCCCACAGCCCGGCCCGATACGCTCGCGATCCCCGACGCGCCGCCGGCCACCGCCCGTGCGTGGTAGTTATTTCAGGTCGCTGACCGCCGCAAGCCGCCACCCCTCGTCTTTCTTCTCGAATCGCATCGCGAATCGGCGCCGGTCCACGCGCGGCGCGCCGCCGCGCGCCGGCACGTACTGAAACATCGCCCGCACGGTCGCGTTCGCCGCGTTACCGCGCACGCGGAAATGCTCGATCGTGAACTTCGCCGTGATCTGATTCCAGCCCCGGAAAAACGCCTCCCACCCGCGGCGCTCATCCTCGGTCAGGCCCGGGTAGAGCACGCGGATGTTCCCGATGCGCTCGCTCGACAGCGCGCGGCCGAGGTCGGTGAGCAGCACGTCGATGGCGCCGCGCGCGCCGGCCGGCTGCGTGCTGGGCGGCGCGATGCCCGCGTCGATGCCGACCTGCTCGGCGCTCTGCGCCGCCACCTTCGCCAGCGTAAAGTCCTGCTGGCGCAAGAGCGACTCGGCGCGGGAGAGGAAGATCGAGGCGTTGGCGGCCGCAGTGCCGGTCGGGATCGCTTGGACGACCGGCGTCACGCGCTGCACCATCCGTTGCGCCTCCCGCTGCATGGTGCGCGCCTGCTGACGCGCCCGCCCGTACTGCTGTACCGCCGCGACGTAGCCTCGGATCGCCCGGGGCTGGTCGTTGGCCTGCAAGGCCTGTTCCGACGCCTGCCACATCGATTCGGCGAGAATCATGGCCGGCACGCTGTTCTTGAGGGCGCCCGCCGCAACGGCCCGCTCGCGCGCCGCGAGCGCCGAGTCGCGCCGCGCGCTGACGGCGAGCGAGATGGGCGCCACGTCGGGAGCGGCCGGTGGCGCCACCAGGCCCGTCGGCGCCGTGGAGGGAAGGGGAGCCATTCGCACTGCCCCCGCGGAATCGGCGTCCGGATGGCTCGGGGCATAGAGCAACAACGCGACGACCGCCGCCAGCGCCCCGAGCACCGCCAGCCGCCATTTCATCGGCGCGTGGGTCACCAGCTTCAGAATGGGGCCCGGTAAAGGCGTCCACCGGCCGAGCGGCTGCGTGGCGTCGTCGTCCGCGTTGGAGAGGGCCGAGCGGATGCCCTGCAGCGTCCCCTGCATCTGGCTGGCCGACTCGTAGCGCTCGTGCGGCACCTTGTTCATCGCCTTGGAGACCACGCGCTCGAGCGCCGCGGGAATGGACGGCGCCACCGTGCGCAGCGGGCGCGGATCGGTCGTCAGCACCTGGTAGAGCACGCCGTGCACCGACTCGGCTTCGAACGGCCGTTGGTACGAAAGCAGCTCGTACAGCATGCACCCGACCGCGAAGACGTCGGTGGCGGCGGTGATGGCGCCGTTGGTGATCTGCTCGGGGGCCATGTACGTCGGCGTGCCGACGATCGCGCCCGATCCGGTGGCATCGCCCGTCTGCAGCCGCGCGATGCCGAAGTCCATGATCTTCACCCGGCCGTCCGGCATCACCCGCACGTTCGAGGGTTTGACGTCGCGGTGAATGACGCCGCGCTGATGGGCGAAGTGCAGGCCGGTGAGCACTTCGATCGCGATGTCGAGCTTGCGCTCCAGCGCGAGCGGGTCACGCAGCGCGATCATGTCGGAGAGATCGCGGCCCTCGACCAGCTCCATCGCGATGAAGAGCTGGCCTTCGGACTCCCCGAGGTCGTAGACCGTGATGATGTTCGCGTGCTGGATCGCTCCGGCGGCGCGCGCTTCGCGCAGGAACCGCTCCTGCATGTCCTTCGTCTTGCGGAAGCTACTGCTCAGCAGCTTGAGGGCCACGTAGCGCCGCAGCACCGTGTCGTACGCCTTCCACACGACGCCCATCGCGCCCTCGCCGATGAGCGTGTGCAGCTCGTACTTGCCGAGCCGGCGGTAGCGCTGCTCCCGGGCCTCGCTCATCGCGTCAGCCAGTCGTAGGCGCGGGTCAGATAGGCCCGCATCGCGTCGCTCACGTCGACGTGACGCCGCGGCAGCACCCGCTCCACGACTGCGAGGAAGCCCTGCTGCGTCATCCGTTCGGATCCGGAGCCTCCCCAGGCGAAGGGCGGTACGAACTTGGGAGCGCGCACACCGTCGAACACGCTGGCGCCCGCACCTATCACCGTGCCGGTGCCGAGCAACGTACCGATGGCCGTCTTGGCGTGATCGCCGATTAGACTACCTAGCAGTTGGTGTCCGGTTTCCAGTGCCGTGCCACCGACGTCCAGCCGTACGGGCCCGTAGGTGTTCTTCAGGTTCGATGTGATGGTTCCGGCGCCCAGGTTGACCCACCGTCCGAGGACCGAGTGTCCCACGAAGCCGTCGTGCGCCTTGTTCGCATATCCCAGCAGCACGGTGGTGGCCATCTCCCCGCGCACGACCGACCACGGGCCGATCGCCGACGCGCGGATCGGCCCCCCCACGAGGCGCGCATTTGCGCCCGCCCAGAGCGGTCCCTCGAGCCGGGTCCCCGCGCGCACCTCGACCCCGCTTTCCAGTACGACGGGCCCGCCGCGCGTGTCGAACACCACACCGGGCTCGACCGCGGTTTCGCGGAGCGCGATCCAGGAGGGGTCGCCGAGCACGGTCGTCCCCTTGGGCACCGCATCCGAGTCGCCGAGCAGTGCGAGCAGGTCCTCGTGCAACAGCTGCTCGAGCGCGGTGACGAGATCGTAGACGCCGCGAAGCAGCACGCCTTCCACCGCGGTCGCGTGCGCGTTCGACAGCGGCCCGCTCCAGGTGACCCCGGCGGGGACCGCCCAGCCCACCGTGATCCCCTCATGGGTGAGCCGCAGCGGCGCGTCGGGGAGATGCGCGGCGAGTCCACGGGGCGCGAAGGTCGATGACCCGATGACCGCCGGCCCCACTACCGGGCGGCGCGCCCCAACGGGCGGCACGCCCGCCTCGGGAAAGCCGGCGAGATGCGGCAGCGCGAAGATGCCCGTCGTCTCGGCGCCCACGAAGTTTTCCCAGCGCTCGCGCACGAGGTGCGCGCCGGCGCGCAGCTCGCACAGGGGCCGGATGCCTGCGAACGGCGCCCACGCCGGCGACGGCTCGGGATCGAGCAGATAGAGGGCGTGGCTCACAGGCGTGGCACCAAGGCTTTCAACTTTTCCGCCTTGCCGGTGGGCATGACGAGCGTGTGTCCATTCGCGCGCACCACAACCATGTCCTTCACGCCGACGACCGCGATGTGCTCGTTCTCCGACCACACCACGGAGTCGCGCACGTCATCGAGCGTGACGTTGCCCACCGTCACGTTGCCTTGGCCGTCCTGCTTGCGGATGCGGAGCAGGGCGTCCCAGGAACCGATGTCGTCCCACGGGAAGGCGCCCGTCACCACGGCGAGGCGCGACGTGCGCTCGAGCACGGCGACGTCCACCGCTACCGGTGTGACGGCGGCGAAGAAGCGCGCGGCGTCGCCCGCGGAGAGCGCGGGCCAGCCCGCCGCCAGCTCGTGCGCGTACGCGCCCGCCTCGCCGAGAAAGCGGGCCACGCCCCAGGCGAACAATCCCGTGTTCCACAGCGCGCCGCGGCGCCGCAGTAGCGCGGCCCGGGCGGGGCTCGGCTTCTCGATGAAGCGCTTGACCTGGCGCGCGCTGCCGAGCGGCTTGCCAGGCACGATGTAGCCGTATCCGGTCTCGTTGCGGGTGGGCTTCACGCCCACCGTCACCAGCACGTCCTGCTCGGCCGCAACCCCGAGCGCATGTGTGGCGGCGGCCCGAAACGCGCGGTCGTCACCGACGGCCCAGTCGGCATGCAACGACACCATCTGGCCGCCGGGGTCATGCTTCGCGATCCAGTGCGCGGCCCAGGCGAGCGCCGGCGCCGTGGACGCGGCCCGCGGCTCCGCGAAGATGTTTGCCTGGGGTACCTCGGGCACCGTCGCGGACACGCGCTCCACGAGAAACGGACCGGTGAGAATCAGGATGCGTTCGGGCGGCACGAGCCCGCGCAGCCGAGCGACGGCCTGGGCGAGCAGCGGGCGGTCGCCCGTGAGCGCCAGCAGCTGCTTCGGCCGTTCCGGCGTCGAGAGCGGCCAGAACCGCGTGCCCGAGCCACCGGCGAGGATTGCCGCCCAGGTGCTCACCGGGAGGAGGCCTCGTCTTCTTCCGCGGGCGGGTCCCCGAACATCATTGCGATGCGCTGGCTGAGCTTCGTCGGGCTGAACGGCTTCGTCACGAGTGCGGCGCCGAGCCGGCGGGCTTCCCGGAGGACCCGATCCTCGCCCTCGGCGGTGAGCACCAGCACGGGGAGGCGAGCGGTGGCGCCCTCGCCGCGCAAGTCGCGCAGGAAATCGAGGCCCGAACCGTCGGGCAAGTGCAAATCCAGCAGCAAACCGTCGGTGGGCGGCGTCGCGCGCATCGCCGTGCGCGCCTCGGCGAGCGTGCGCGCGAAGCTCACGCGGTAGCCGAGCTCCTCGAGGTAGGGGCGCAGCACGAGTCCAATGTGAGGCTCGTCGTCAACGACGAGGAGATGCCGCGAGGATGTGGCCAACGGGCCTTCCGCTTAGAGCAGGCCGGCGATGGCCGTGCGGTGGCGGCGGAGGTCGAACAGCAGGGCCCCTACGTTGGTCGCAGGTTGCACCAGGATGATGAGGAGGGCGTCGGCGTTGAGCACGGCCACGACGGCGAGGCCCTTCCCGAATTCGAGCACGGCGGTGCCGAACTCGCCCCGGCCGCCGGCGTCGCCGAGCTGCGCCATGTGTTTGATGGCCGACGGCAGCAGGGCGGCCACGTTCTCCGCATCCACGCCGTTCGGGGCGCGGGAGTCGATCGGGAGGCCGTCGCGGCCCACGACTAGGACCGCGTCCACGCCGCTCGATCGGCTGAGCGCTTCCACTACGTCGCGGATCGTCGCCATACGGGCGGCAACGTAGGGTTCGGTGAAGTCGAAGTCAAGCAGCCACCGTGGGTTGACCCACTCGGACGCCGCCCTGTAATTTGACAGCACTTCCATGCGCCCTCCCCCTCAGCCATCCCGCGGTGCCGCGGTCGCCGCGCTACTGATCCTCGCGCTCGTCGCTGCCTGCGGCTCGCCGTTGGGCTTGCCGCGCGCCTCCATCGAGAACCGTGTCGACACACTCTCGCTGTACGCGTTGAGCGGCACGCCCGTCGCCTCGCCGTCGGGCTATCGCCTGGAATTCCGCCAAGCGGTGCGTACCGACCAGACGACGGCGTTCGACTTTGCGTTCGACATCGATGCTGCGGGCCGCGCGCTGTTGCTGCCGACGGGCGCGCTGCACCTGGGTAAGGCGTCGGGCGGGCAAATCAGCGCGCTGCCCTTCGATTCGATCAGCCTCGCGCCCGACCGCAACTATCAGCTCGACAGCGCGCTCGTGGTGGATTCCGGCACCGTGGCCATCGTGCATTCCAGTCCCACGACCTGCTCCTTCGGGATCTCGGCAGTCTACTACGCCAAGTTGCACGTCCTCGCCCTCGACACCACGTCCGCTCCCAACGGGCGCCGGATCGTTTTCGAAATCCTCGTCGATACGAACTGCGGCTATCGCGGGCTCGAGCCAGGCCTGCCGAGCCGTTAAGCTGTGATCGATCTGAAGCAGCTGCGCGCCTCGCCCGCTCAGGTGCGGGCAGCGCTCGCGCGCCGGGGCGATCCCTCGCTCATCCGGCTACTCGACGAAATCGAAGCGCTCGATATGAAGCGCCGTACGCTGACGGCGCAGCTCGACCAGCTCAAGGCCGAGCGCAACGACGCGGCGAAGGCGGATGCGGTGGTCGCGAAAGCCCAGGGCGGCCTCCCGGAGGCCACGGCGTTTGCGCGCCGCAAGCTCGGCGAGCGCATCACCGTGCTCGAGTCCGAGCTGCGGCAGATCGAAACGACGCTGGAGGCCAAAGCTCTGTTCGTTCCGAACGCGCCGCTGCCCGATGTCCCCGACGACAACCGGGTGGAGCGGACGTGGGGAACGCCGGCGCCGAAGGGCGGCAAGCCACACTGGGAAATCGCCGAGCGGCTGGGCATACTCGATCTGCCGCGCGGCGCGAAGCTCGCAGGCTCTGGGTTTCCCGTCCTCATGGGCGCCGGCGCGCGGCTGGCGCGCGGCTTGATCAACTTCATGCTCGATCTGCACACCCGCGAGCACGGCTACATCGAGGTCGAGCCGCCACTGCTCGTGCGGCGGGAGATCATGACGGGCACGGGACAACTGCCCAAGTTCGAGGACGACGCCTACCGCACCCTGCCCGACGATCTGTTCCTGGTTCCGACGGCGGAGGTCCCGGTCACCAATCTGCACCGCGACGAGATCCTCGATGGGACGACGCTGCCCAAGGGCTATGTCGCGTACACGCCGTGCTTCCGCCGGGAGGCGGGCGCTGCGGGCAAGGACACACGGGGACTGTTGCGCGTGCATCAGTTCGACAAGGTCGAATTGGTGCGCTTCTGCCGCGCCGCGGACTCGCCGGCCGAGCACGAGCGCCTGACGGGTCACGCCGAGGAGGTTCTCCGACGGCTCGAGCTGCCGTATCGCGTCGTGCTGCTGGCCGCCGCTGATCTCGGATTCGCGGGGGCCAAGACCTACGACCTCGAAGCGTGGGCCCCCGGGGTCGGGCAATGGCTAGAAGTGTCGAGTTCCAGCACGTTCTCCGACTTTCAGGCGCGTCGCGCCAACATCCGTTGCCGGCCGCGGCCTGGAGAAAAACCGGAGTTCGTGCATACGCTGAACGCGTCGGGCGTCGCACTGCCGCGCACGATCGCCGCTCTCCTCGAGACGCACCTACAGCCCGACGGTTCCGTCACGGTGCCGCCCGCGCTGGTGCCGTACGTCGGCGCGGACCGCCTTGCCTAGGGACGTGCTCCGACGGGTGGGGCCCGCGGCGCTCGTCGGCGCGGCCCTGCTGTTCGGCGCGCTTTCCGTCGGCTACGCCTGGATCGTGGCGCGCCACCTCCGCGACGACGCGCGCGAGACGAGCCGGCTGCTGGGTCACGTATTCGCCGGACTCAACGACCCGCGTGAGGGCGCCGCCGCCGACGCACTGCTCGCCCTCGCGGACGAGGTGCGCCACCTCGGCATCCCGATCGCCGTCACCGACACCGCGGGCCGCATCACCGCCCTGGACAACGCACCCTTCGGCGCCGACGCCAGCGAGGAGACGCGACGGGCGTGGATCGCGCAGCTCGATCACGTGCACCAGCCGCTAGTCCAGCCTGGCGTGGGGACGATTCATTATGGTGCGCTGCCCGCCGCCCGGGCGTTGACCGGTCTCGCCCTGCTCCAGGGCGTTGTGTTCGTCTGCCTCGTGCTCCTCGCCGCGTGGGCCATGCGCGAGCGGGTCAACGCAGCGCGCGATCGGCTGTGGGTTGCGATGGCCCGTGAATCGGCGCACCAACTCGGCACGCCGCTCATGAGCTTCACGGGTTGGATTGATTACCTGCGCGAGAATCCGGGTACGCCAGGCGGGGAGCTCGTGCCGCATCTTGAAGCCGACGCTGAGCGGCTCGAGCGGGTGGCCAAGCGGTTCGAGCGCATCGGCCGGCCGGCGCGGCGCGAGCCGGTTGGGCTCGGCGCCGTGGCCGAGCGCGTCGTGACGTACTTCCGTCCGCGTCTGCCGACGCTCGCGCACTCGGTGACGCTGACGCTCGCCTCGCCGGGCGCCGGGCCTACCGCCACCGGCGATCCCGTACTCATCGAGTGGGCGCTGGAAGGGATCGTGAAGAACGCCATCGATGCCTTGAGTGGCCGCGGGGGCCATATCGAAGTCGAAGTGCAGGGAACCGATCGCGCCGGCCGCTTCAGCGTGCGCGACGACGGCCCGGGCGTGCCGGCCGACATGCAGGGGCGGCTCTTCGACCCGGGCGTCTCGAGCAAGACCGGCGGTTGGGGGATCGGCCTCGCCCTGGCCCGGCGTATCGTCGAGCAGCAGCACGGAGGCCGCGTCTCCTTCCACCCGGGAGAGCAGGGCCGAGGCTCGGTGTTTGTGCTCGAATTTCCACTCGCCGCGGTATGACGCTGCCGTTGAACGCCGCTCAGCAGGCGGCCGTGGAGCATCCGGGTGGACCGCTCCTGGTGCTGGCGGGTGCCGGCTCGGGGAAAACCCGCGTCCTCACGGCCCGCATCGCGCAGCTGATCAAGGTGCAGGGCGTGTCACCGCAGCGGATCCTGGCGGTGACGTTTACGAACAAGGCGGCGGGCGAGATGCGCAGCCGCGTGGCCGCGCTGCTCGGCGCCGATCCCCGGGGCCTCTGGATTGGGACGTTTCATTCCGTTTCGGCGCGGCTGCTGCGCCGCGAGGCGCCGCTGCTCGGCTTCGGGCCGAACTTCACGATCTACGATGAAGACGACTCCCAGGCGCTCGTCAAACGCCTGCTCGAGGAACGCAGTCTCTCGCCGAAGGCGTATCCTCCCCGCGCCCTCCATGGGATCATCTCGGCCGCCAAGAACCGCATGCTGCTGCCTGAGGAGCTCGGCGCCCAGGCGGATAGCCCGCTGACGCGGGTGGCGGCCGACGTATATGCCGCGCTGGGCCCGGCGCTGAAGCAGGCGAATGCGATGGATTTCGACGATCTGCTGCTCCATCCGCTCACGCTGTTCCGCGAGCATCCCGAACGCCTCGCGTATTGGCAGGACCGGTTCCAGCACGTCCTCGTGGACGAGTTTCAGGACACGAACGCCGCGCAATACCTGCTCGTCAAACAGATCGCGCGCCACCACGGCAATCTCTGTGTCGTGGGCGATGACGATCAGGCGATTTACGGGTGGCGCGGCGCGGACGTGCGGAACATGCTGACGTTCCAGAACGACTTTCCGGGGACTACGGTCATCAAGCTGGAGCAGAATTACCGCTCCACCCAGGTGATCCTCGACGCGGCCAACGGCGTCATCGCGGAGAACACAAGCCGGCTCGGTAAGACGCTGTTCACGGCGCAGCCCGGCGGCGCGCCCGTCGTGCTGCTGGCCGCCGCCGACGAGCGCGACGAAGCCGAGTGGCTCGCGACCGAGTTCGCCCGGCGCGCGGCTGACGAGGATGTCCCCTACGAAGGCATGGCGATTCTCTACCGAACCAACGCGCAATCCCGCCCTCTGGAGGAAGCGTTTCGGTTCCGCGGCATCCCCTATCGGCTGATCGGCGCGGTCAGTTTCTACGAGCGGCGGGAAGTGAAGGATCTGCTCGCGTACCTGCGGCTGATCACGAATCCCGCGGACGACGGCGCCTTCATCCGTGTCGTAAACGTCCCGCGGCGGGGCATTGGAGAGGCGTCGCTGGCATTGCTCGCACAGGCGGCCACCACGTGGCGGAAACCCCTGCTGGAGACGGCGCGCGGCGCCGCGCGGGTCGCGGAGCTCCGACCCAACGTGCGCGAAGGGTTCGCGGGGGTGGCCGGGCTCATCGACCGGCTGCGGGATGCCGTCGGGCAGTCCGACCCGGCCACCGTGCTGGAGGCGATTCTGGTCGCCACGGGCTATGAGCAGTATCTCGCGGAAGAGGGCGCGGAGGGCATGGAGCGCCTCGAGAACGTGCGGGAATTAATCGCCGGCGCGGCCGCCTGGGCGGAGGTGCAGGATGCCGACGCGGGCAGCGAGAGCGAGGGCGGCTCGCCGGTGGAGCGCTATCTGACGCAGGCGGCGCTGATCACCGCGGTGGACGAGGCCCGCGACGCGGCGGGCGTGACGCTCCTGACCGCCCACATGGCGAAGGGGCTCGAGTGGCCTGTGGTGGCGGTCGCCGGTCTCGAGGACGGACTGTTTCCCCTGAGTCGCGCGGTGGGCGAGCCGGGTGGCGTCGAGGAGGAGCGACGACTCTGTTACGTGGGTCTCACGCGCGCGCGCGAAAGGTTGTATCTCTCATGGGCGCGCACGCGCTATCGCAACGGCCGGCTGGAGCTCGCCGAGCCGTCGCGGTTCCTCGCCGCGTTGCCGCCGCACGTTGTCGACGAGCGGAGTACGACGCCGTCGTGGGAGCGCGCACCGCGAGCCGGGGGAAGGGCGAGAACGCGCGTCGCGCGGAGCTCCGCCGCCCGGCGCGTGCAGCCGGAGGTCGGGTTCCCCGAAGAGGTCTCGCAGGACGCTCCGCGCTACGTGAAGGGGGAACGGGTCCGCCACCGCAAGTTCGGCGGCGGCGTGGTGCGCGCCGTGTCGGGACAGGGCCGCGACCTGCGGGTCAGCGTGGATTTCGACGATCCGGACATCGGCAACAAGCAGCTGCTCGCGGCGTACGCGGGCCTCGAGCGCGACTGGGGAGGAGAGGACGGATGAGCGTCACGCGGGATGACGTACTCCGCATCGCGCAGCTCGCGGAGCTGGACGTGGATGAAGACACGCTGCCGGCCCTGGCCGAGCAGATGTCGCGCATCCTCGATTATGTGGCGCAGCTCAGCGCCGTTCCCGCGAGCGAAGCCCTGCGGCCCTACGTGCCCGGGCCCGACGCCATTCGCTTCCGGCCCGACGAGGTCAGCCCGTGGCCGCTCGCGACCGCACCCGAGGAGTTCGCGCCCGCGTTCAAGGACGGGTTCTTCGTGGTGCCCAAGCTCGGCCAATTCGACGACCCCGCCCCCGCAGATCTGTGAGCGACGGCAAAGCGGTCGCCGACCACCTGATCAAGGCCAAGCGCCTCAACGCGCTGCTTACCCCTCCCAAGGAACTCCGCAAATCGCTGCAGGCCCAGGCGGCGGCGGCCCGGCCCACCGGCGTGCTGTATGGGATGCCGGTGGCCGTGAAGGACAACATCTGCACCCTCGAATTCACGACGACGTGTGGGTCGCGGATTCTCGAAGGCTACCGCTCTCCCTATGAAGCAACGGTGGTGGCCAAGCTCAAAGCGGCGGGCGCCCTGATCGCTGGAAAAACGAACTGCGACGAGTTTGCGATGGGTTCGTCCACGGAGCATTCCGCGTATGGGCGCGTGTTCCATCCGCTCGACAAGGCGCGCGTGCCGGGCGGTTCCTCGGGCGGGTCCGCCGCGCTCGTTGGCGCGGGCGCAGTCCCCGCGGCCCTCGGCTCGGACACGGGCGGCTCGGTACGCCAGCCGGCGTCGTTCTGCGGCGTCGTGGGGATCAAGCCGACCTACGGTCGGGTGAGTCGTTACGGGCTCGTCGCCTTCGGGTCCTCGCTCGATCAGATCGGGGTGTTCGGACGCAGCGTGCACGACGCGGCGCGGGTGCTGTCCGTGATCAGCGGCCGCGACCCCAGGGATGCGACCTGTGAGGACCGTGATTCGCTCCGGCTCCCCACGGTGCCCGAGTCGCTGCAGGGCTTCGTCATCGGGTTGCCGCGGGAATACTTCCCGCCCGAGCTGGACCCGGCGGTGCGGCGCGCCTGCGACCGGGCCGTCCGCCTGATGAAGGAGCTGGGCGCGGCGGTGCGCGAAGTCTCGTTGCCCCACACCCCTTATGCGGTGCCGGCGTACTACGTGATCGCGCCGGCCGAGGCGTCGTCGAACCTGGCGCGCTTCGACGGCGTCCGCTACGGCCCCCGGTTCGACGGCGCGGCCGATCTGCGGGGGTTGTATCGCTCGACGCGCGGCCAGGGGTTCGGGCCGGAAGTCCGGCGCCGCATTCTCGTGGGTACGTACGTGTTGTCGTCCGGCTATTACGACGCGTACTACCGGCGCGCGCAGCAAATGCGCGCACTGATCGCGCAAGATTTCCGGAATGTGTTCGATCGCGGCGTCGACCTCTTGTTCACGCCCACCACCCCCACACCGGCATTCAAGGCGGGGGAGAAGCTGGCCGATCCCGTCGCGATGTACGTCTCCGACATCTTCACGGTGACCGCGAACCTCGCGGGCCTGCCGGCGATCTCGGTGCCGATCGGACGCGCGAAGGGGCTCCCCATCGGCGGCCAGCTGATCGGGCAGGCGTTTCTCGAGGACGAGATGCTCGAGGCCGCCTACGCCGTGGAGCGCGTCGTGCCCGCGACGGACGAGGCGTGATGGGGGCGCCGCCACCGGGCTGGGAGACGGTCATCGGGCTCGAAACGCACGTGCAGCTGCGGACGCTCTCGAAGATGTTCTGCGGCTGTTCGGCGGCGTTCGGTGGGGCGCCCAACACGCACGTCTGCCCCGTGTGCTTGGGTCTCCCGGGCGCGTTGCCGGCCCCCAACGGCGAGGCCATGAAGCTCGCGGTGCGCGCCGCGCTCGCCCTCGGGTGCTCCGTACATCCCAAGAGCGTGTTCGCCCGCAAGAACTACTTCTATCCCGACCTTCCCAAAGGCTATCAGATCTCGCAACACGACCAGCCGCTGGCGACCAGCGGCTCGCTCTCCTTTCTGTCGTCTGAGCGCGGGGCCGTCACGGCGACGATCGTACGTCTGCACATAGAGGAGGACGCCGGCAAGTCGATCCACGATCGCTTCGCCAAAGCCACCGCGGTGGATCTCAATCGTTCCGGGGTCCCGCTCATCGAGATCGTCGGCGGGCCGGACCTCCGGTCCCCCGCCGAAGCGCGCGCCTACCTCCTGACGTTGAAGCAGCTGCTCGAGTACATCGGCATCTCCGATTGCGACATGGAGAAGGGCAGCCTGCGCGTCGATGCCAACGTCTCGGTGCGGCGTGAGGGTGATACTGTGCTGGGGACGCGCAGCGAGGTGAAGAACATCAACTCGTTTGCCCACGTCGAGAAGGCGTTGGCGGTCGAGCGCGATCGGCAGATCGCCCTCTTGGAATCGGGAGGGACCGTCACGCAGCAGACGATGCTGTATGACGCGAAGGACAATACGGTGCGGTCCCAGCGCTCCAAGGAAGAGAGTCACGACTACCGGTTCTTTCCGGAACCCGACCTGCCGCCGCTCGTGCTCACCCCCGAGTTCGTCGCCGAGCAGCAGAGCCAGCTCCCCGAGCTCCCCGCCGCCAAGCGCGAGCGCTTCGTCGCGCAGTACGCGCTCAGCCGCGACCACGCCGCCGTTCTGACGGCGAGCCGCGTGGTCGCCGAGTACTATGAGAACGTCGTGCGCGCGGGCGCGGAACCCCAGGCGGCCGCGAACTGGGTCATGACCGAAGGCTTGGCGGACGCGAAGGACCATCAGGACCAACTACGAGTCCCGCCCGCCGGTTTGGCGCAGCTCATTGCTTTGGTAAAAGGCGGCACGCTCAGCCACCAAGCCGCGAAGCGGGTGTTCGGTGAAATCGCCGCCAAGGGCGGCGATCCCCGCACCATCGCCGAAGGGCTGGGCCTCGTGCAGGTGGCGGACACGAGCGTGGTGGCGGCGTGGGTGACGGACGTGCTGGGCGCCCACGCGCCCGAGGTCGGCCGCTACAAGAACGGCGAGACCAAGCTCATGGCGTTTTTTGTGGGGCAGGTCATGCGGGCGTCGAAGGGCAAGGCCGATCCAAAGCTGGCGCAGCGGGTGCTCGAGGAGAAGCTCACCTCCTAGTCGGCCCGCCAGGGCCGGTGCGCCTTCGACTGCTTCCAGTACGCGAGCGCCGGCGTCGGCAACCCGAAGTGCTGCTCCGCTGTTTCCTCCACGCGCTCCGGCTCGTGCCGTCCCCCCTCGCGGAGCGCCTGGCGCCGCATCCGCTTCGCCAGTCCCAGCGCCTTCTCGCCGGCGGGATCGAGCCGCCGCGCCGCGGCCTCGGTCGCTCCGAGCGCCTCCATCACGTACTCGAACGTCACGGCCATGTGACGGTCGACGTCGGCGTCGGCGAGGTCCCAGCGGCTGGTGCCGGCGATCACCTGAAACACCCATTGCCAGCTCTGGCTCTCGGTGAGATGCACCATGCCGCGGAACAGCCGCCGGTTGGTCCGCACGCTGAAGAGGGTGGGGGAGAGGATGGCGTCGAGGTGGGCGTCGCTCGCGGCGTGGTCCTTCATGATGACATCGCGCGCCTCGCGCGCGTACGCGTCGCCGAGGTGCGTCTCGAAGCGGCTCTCCCAGTAGGAGTGGCCCACGGCCACGGTGCCGGATGTCAGCACCAGCTGGCGCGGGACGAAGAAATTGTGGGCGACGGTGTCGGCCGCGAGATGCGAGAGATATCCCAGCCCGAAGGCGCGCAACGGGTCGCTGGGCGCAAGGTCGAGGATCTCCTGGCCCACGTGCCAGGCGTGGCAGTGCCGTCCGACCGGCGCGTACTTCTTGGCCATCGACGTGTCGGCGGCGATGTTGCCGTAGAGAAAATCGAAGGGGAATGCGCGCACGAGGTCGGCGATGGCCGCCGGCAGCTGATGCAGATTCGCGAGCACCGACTCGCCGAGGAAGATGTGCGTCCCGGGCGTCCAGGCGTGCGCTACCCCGGGGAACAGCACCAGCGCGAGACCGGCGAGCAACGCCGCCGTGGCCAGCCGCTTCACCGTCGCTTCTTGCCCTTGAGCAACTTGCGGCTCCACTTCCACACCGACAGGCCGCGACGCACGTTCTGGAGCGTGGCAGCGGCGTCGAGCGCGGTCTCCTCGATCTCCTCCTGCATCACCTCGGCCAGCGCGTCGAGGTCGGTGAGGCGCTCTTCCGCAGCGTTCGCGGCGCGCACGATGCGGTGCCGGATATCGCGCGAGGTGTCCACCAAGGCTTCCGCTTCGGTCTTGATCGACCCGATGAGCTGGCGCACGTCCGTGATGGCGGGACCCGCCAGGTTCTTCACCACAATCAGCGCCGCCCGGACCCCGAGCGCCGCGGCGATGAAGGCGCCCGCCACCACGAGCGCGGCCAGCGCGATGATGGCGAGACTGACGGCCGAGACCACGCCGACCCAGGTCGGAAGCATCAAGTAACCTCGGCCCGGGGCGGCGCGGCTGTCAACGGGGTGGGTTCCCCGCGTGCCAGCTGCCGCAAGGGCCCGCCGAGCGCCTCCGCCAACAGGACGCCGGCGAGAACCGCCGTCAGCACGGCTCCGGAATCGCCATACCCGAGGCCGAACCCGGCCGCCAGCGCTACGCCCGCCGCGCCTGGCGCGACGGTCGCCAACCCGAAATGCGGCGGCAGCGCGCGTACGGGCGGCCAGATCCGGCCAAACCGTACCGAGGACCAACGCGCGCCGATCCGCACGACAGCAAGCAGCAGCGCCGCCGGAATCAGCCACACCGTCGGCAGTCGCAGCAGGGCCCCTGCCACAATAAGGAAGGCCACGTAGATGGACGGACCCCACTGGGCCAATAGTGCGTGCACGCGGCGCGGCTGCGGGGAGAAATGCACCATCAACGCCGTCGTGAGCGCGCACAGGACGAAGGGTGACAGGCCGGCCGCGTAGCCGAAACCCGAAGCGAGCAGGATCACCGCGAGAAACTCGATCCCCAGGTGAGTCGCATCCGGCCGCCAGCGCGCGAGCCAGACGAACAGAGCGGCCAGTCCGGCGCTCGCGAAGAGGGTGAGTGCCACGCCGCGCACCGCGCCGTGAGGGTGCGACAGGGGCAGCGTCACGGCAATGGCCACGGCGGCAAACGCGGTGTCGAACAGGGCGGTCCGGCGGACGAGTTTTGGTCCCGCCCAGCCCGCGGAAATCGTCGCCGCCGCGGCCAGCGTTACGACGGCGGGCATGGTTGGATGCCACGCCGCGGCGAGCGGCGGGACCGTACGGACCAGGACCCACGCCGCGAGCCCCGTGACGGCGAACACGGTGGCCGCGAGTGCGGCGCCGAGGCCCCACGCGCGCGGCGGGACGCGACGCAGTAGGCGCCAGTCCAGCCGCGCGCCGAACGCGGCACCCACCCACCCGATGCCGAGGGCGGTCAGCGGGGCGAGGGCGCGCAGAGTCGGACCGTCGAGCACGCGCAGTCCCGGGCCGAGCAAGAGGCCCAACAGCACGAACGGCGCGCCGGCGGCGAGCATCGCGTCGAGAGACGCAAAGTGACGGAGATGGGGGCGCGACAGATGCGTCACGCCGATGCCAGCCACGACGACGAGCGCCAGCGCGAGCATGGGATGCACGAGGGCCAACGTTCGCGAACGCTTGACGCGGGCGCAAGCGCTGCCGTAGCTTGGGCGAACTTATGCCACCGTCGTTCCGTGTCACGGGCGGGCGCGCGCTCACGGGCACGATCCGCCCAGCGGGCAACAAGAACGCGGCGCTTCCGATTCTCGCGGCTACCCTCCTCGCCGACGGCCCCTGCCGCATCGACAACGTCCCCCGGATCCGCGACGTCGAAACGCTGCTGGCTCTGCTCCAGCACGTCGGCGCCGTCGTGCAGTGGCACGGGCCCAATACCGTGGAGGTGGACACGCGCGGGACGGAGCCGCGCGCCCTCGATCCCGGGCTGTCCAAGGAGATTCGCGCGTCCATCCTGCTCGCCGGGCCGATGCTCGCGCGCTTCGGCCGCGTGACGTTGCCGCCGCCGGGGGGCGACGTCATCGGGCGGCGGCGCGTGGACACACATTTTCTTGCCCTCGAGCGGCTCGGCGCGGAGATCACCCTCGGCGACACCTACACGTTCGAAGGCAAGCTCAGGGGTGCCGACATCTTCCTCGACGAGCCGAGCGTCACCGGCACCGAGAATGCGTTGATGGCGGCCGTGGGGGCGCAGGGGACGACGGTGCTTCGCAACGCGGCGTCGGAGCCGCATGTGCAGGACCTGGCGCGCTTCCTCGTGGCGATGGGCGCGACGATCGACGGCATCGGCACCAACACGCTGACGATCGAAGGCGGAAAGTCGCTGGTGGGGACCCCGCATACGGTGGGGCCCGACCACATCGAGATCGGCTCCTTCATCGGGCTCGCGGCAGTCACGGGCGGGGCCATGACGATCGAGGGGGTGCGGGGCGACGATCTCCGGTCCACGCTGCTCGCGTTCGAGCGCCTGGGGGTGCGACCGCGACTCGACGGCACGAACCTCATTGTCGATGCCGGACAGGAGCGCCGCATCCGGCCCGACTTGGGCGGCCACGTCCCGAAGCTCGAGGATGGTCCGTGGCCGGCGTTCCCCGCCGACCTGATGTCCATCGCCATCGTCGTCGCGACGCAATGTGAGGGGCTGCTGCTGGTGTTCGAGAAGCTGTTCGAGTCGCGCCTGTTCTTCGTCGACAAGCTGATCGGCATGGGCGCGCGGATCGTGTTGTGCGATCCGCACCGCGCGGTGATCTCGGGACCGTCGCCGCTCCGAGGCCAGGTCGTCGAGAGTCCCGACATCCGCGCCGGCATGGCGATGCTGCTGGCGGCGCTCGCGGCCCAGGGCGACTCGGTCATCCAGAACATCGGGCAGATCGAGCGGGGTTACGAGCGCATCGACGAGCGGCTGCTGGCCCTGGGGGCCCAAATTGAGCGTCGCGACGACCGGCGATAAGATGCTCGGCGAAACCCCCGCCGGCGACGCGGCCGTACCGCGGCTCGAGCTTACCGAGTGGGCCGAGCGCTACGGGCTCATCGCCGGCGTCACGCTCCGCCCCCTGAGCCTTGGCCTGTGGAGTGACGAGCAAGTGGGCCAGGTCATGGGTCGTTGGCGGGCGTTTTGCGCCACGTTCGCGGCGCGGTTTCCGGCGATCGTCCTGAGCCATCAGGTGCACGGCAGCGCCGTGCGCTGGCACGAAGCCCTGCCCGAGGGATGGTTGATCCTCAACGGGCTCGACGGCCACGCGACCGGGGAGCGCGGGGTGCTGCTCACGATCACCATCGCCGACTGCATCCCCGTCTATCTGACCGTACCTCACAAGGGCGCCATCGCGCTGGTGCACGCCGGCTGGCGAGGCACCGCCGCGGGCGTGCTCGCGCGCGCCGTGGAGCTCTTGAAGTGGCGCGGGTTTGCGAAAACGAGCGATATTGTAATGCATTGTGGTGTAGGCATTTGCGGTGAATGCTATGAAGTAGGTTCTGAAGTCGCGGCGCGGTTCGACATGGCGCCGCACCCCGGGCCGGTGCGGGTCGATCTGCGGGCCGTGTTGGCGCGGCAGGCGCGCGAGTTGGGTATCGAGCACGTCTCGATCTCGCCATGGTGCAGCGCCGAAGGCCGCGATCGCTTCTTCTCGCACCGCGCATCGGGCGGGCGCGACGGTCGGATGGTCGCGTACCTCGGCCGACCGAAAGGTTGACACCGCCCTCGACCCGGCTACATTCCGTGCGTGCTGCGGGCGAAGTTCGGCCCGCGCTTTTTTTTCCATGCTCACCGAGAGCCTCGTGGAGGCCTTTCGGACCCAGCTCGAGATGCTGGGATTCGATTTGGCCGACCTGCGCATCGGCGGCACGCCGAACCGGCCGCTCGTTCAAGTCCGCATCGACTGGCCTCCGCCTCATTCGGGCGCCGCGGGCGATCCGCCCCGGCAAGTGACGGTGGAGGACTGCACCCGGGCGAGCCGGGCCCTCGAGGCCTGGCTGGACCAGGGTGGGCCGCTGGGAAACCGGTACGCCCTCGAAGTCTCGAGCCCAGGGCTCGAGCGGCCGGTGCGGTGGCACCGGCATTGGGCCCGGTTCGTGGGCAGCGACGTGAACGTGAAGCTTGCAGGTCTCGGCCGGGTGCGTGCCCGGATCGTGGCCGTGCCCGACGAGGAAACGGTCATTCTCGAGCCGCGTGGCCGAGGCGCGCAGACGTATCGGCTGGTGGACGTCCGTGACGCGCGACTCGCAGTCGATTGGTGACGCAGTACGAAAGAGGACCATGATGGCGAATGCCCCTGATGTCGTCTCGGCTATCCGAGAGCTGACCAACACGAAGCAGCTGGAGCGCAGCGAGCTGATCGACCTGCTCAAGGATGGTCTGCACGCCGCGCTGGTGAAACGTTATGGCCCGAACGTGCGCTCCGAAATCGGCATCGACGAGCTGAAAGGGTCGATCCGCATCGTCGTGCTCAAGACCGTGGTCGAGACCGTCGAAGATCCTGGTACGCAGGTGGCACTCGAGGAGGCGCGGTTCGAGGATCCCGAGTTCCAGCCCGGTGATGTGCTCGAAGAAGAAGTCCCCTTCGATCAGTTCGGGCGGACCGCGGTGCAGGCCGCCAAGCAGCGCATCATCCAGCGCGTCCGCGAAGGCGAGCGCACGCGCATCCGCGAGGAGTTCTCCGGCAAGGTCGGCGAGCTGCTCTCGGGCGAGGTGCAGCAAATCGAGCGCGGCAAGATCGTGGTGATGCTCAACAAGTTCCGTGAAGCCGAGGCGATCATCCCCTATCGCGACCAGAATCATCGCGAGCATTTCCACCAGGGCGACACGATTCGCGCCGTCTTGAAGCGGATCGAGGAGACGCCCAAGGGGCCGCGGCTCATTCTGTCGCGCGCCGATCCGCTGTTTGTGAAGGCGCTGTTCAAGCTCGAAGTCCCCGAGATCCAGCAGCAGATCGTCGAGATCCGCGCCACGGCGCGCGAGGCCGGCAGCCGCACCAAGATCGCGGTCTCGTCCCGGGACGACTCCATCGATCCGGTGGGCGCGTGCGTGGGCTTGAAAGGCTCGCGCGTCCAGGCTGTCGTGAACGAGCTGAACGGCGAGCGCATCGACATCGTGCCCTGGTCGACCGACCCCGAGCGGTTCGCGAAGCTGGCGCTCGCGCCGGCCCGCGTGGCGCGGGTCTTTTCGGACCCGGAAACCAAGACGATTCAGGCGATCGTGGACGAGGATCAGCTCTCGCTCGCCATCGGCCGCAACGGCCAGAACGTGCGCCTCGCCTCGGAGTTGACCGGTTGGAAGGTCGATCTCTATTCGAGCCGCGAGTGGCTGGAGCGCGGCGGCGAAGGCCCGCTCTTCACGCCGCTGCCCACCGCGGAGAAGGGCGTGACGGATGTGGCGCTCTCCGAAATGAAGGGGCTGCCGCCCGAGCTGGTGGCCGTGCTCGAACAGGCGGGGAAGAAGACGTTGCAGGACATCCTCGACCTGGAGCGCGAAGAGGTCGATCAGCTCCCCGGGATGACGTCCGATCTCGCGGACAAGCTGATGGCCTTCCTCAATGAGATGACCGAGGAGGGCGGTGAGGACGAAGAGCCGGGGGCAAGCACGCCGGAGTCCCCGGCAGCCGGGGGAGCCGGGGGACCCGGGGGAGCCGCCGCACCGGCATGAACGCACGCGTCACCCGTCTGTTGGGACTCGGCATGCGGGCGGGCAACGTGGTGGTCGGCGTGGCTGGTGTGCGGGCCGGATTGCAGCGAGGGAAGTTGGCGTGCGTGGTGCTGGCGGCGGATGCCGGCCCGCGCACGCTCGAGAAAGTGGCGCGGCTGGCGCAGGCACGGGAGATCCCCGTGGTGCGCGGGCCGATGGCGGCGGAGCTGGGCGCGGGGCTCGGCCGGCCGCCGGTACAGGCGGTCGGCGTCGCGGATCGGGCGCTGGCGCGTGGGCTGTTGTCTGTGGAGGAGTGAGTGACGACGACGCGGATTCATGATTTGGCGGCGGAATTCGGCATCTCCAGCGAGCAGCTCATGGGCATGCTCAAGGAGATGGACATCTTCGTGCGCAGTCACCTGACGCCGCTCAAGGACGAGCAGGTGTCGCTGATGCGCGCGCGCTGGGAGCGCGACAAACGCAAGCAGCGGGAGCCCGCGGCCGCACCCAAGCGCCGCCGCGCGTCGAAAGCCGCCGAGCCTGCCGCCCCCGTGGCGCCGGTCGCCGAGGCGCGCCCGATGCGCCGGCGCCGCACCGCCGCCGAAGTGGCCGCGGCGGATGCCGCGGCCGCCGAGGCTGCCGCCGCGGAAGCCGCCGAAGTCGAAATGGCGCGTCTCGCGCTGGAGACCGCCGCGCGTGAGCAGGAGGAAGAGCGGCCGGCGGTTTCGCTCGAGGAGCGGGCGGCCGCACTGTTCAAAGATCTCGCGCCCGCGGAGCCGGCGGAGTCCGCCTCG
>DATNMO010000029.1:0-81725 GCA_035602245.1 Gemmatimonadales bacterium | reverse complement strand
CGCGTGTTGCTGCTCGACGAGCCGTTGTCGAACCTCGATCCCGCCTTGCGGGAGCGCACGCGGCGGGAGCTGCGCCAGCTCATCAAGCGCGTCGGCATCACCACCGTGTTCGTGACGCACGAGCAGGACGAAGCGTTCGATCTCGGCGACCGGGTGGCGGTGATCAATGCGGGACGACTGGAGCAGACGGGCGCCCCCGAGGAGCTGTACGAACGTCCCGTGAACCTGTTCGTCGCGACGTTCGTGGGCCGCGCCAATGTGCTTCGCGGCAATGCTGCGCGCGCGCTGGGAGGCCACGCCGGTCAGGTGCTGGTTGTCCGTCCGGAGCGATTGCGCTTCGGCTCCGCCGGGCTGCACGGCGTTGTGCGGGAGCGGCGCTATACGGGGGCGGCCGCGTTCTTTCTAGTGGAAACCGACGACGGCGAACGCTTCGAGGTGCTGGCCGAGCCCGACGCCGCGCGCGTAGGGGAGCGGGTGCACGTGGAAGCGACCCGCGTGATCGCGTTCCCGGAGAACGGACGGTGACCCGCCGGCGCGGCGTCGAGCTGGCCGGCCTGGGCCTGACGTTGCTGCTCGTCTGGCTGGTGCTCTATCCCATTCTGGTTGTCGCGACGGATGCCGCCGACACCACGGCGCTGCACGCCTTTTTCAGCCGGCCGGGAGAATGGGCGGCGCTGTGGGCGAGCGTCTGGATCTCGCTGGTGAGCGTGGCACTCGCCGCCGCCATCGGCGTCCCGCTCGCGTTTCTGTTCGAGTGGTTCGATTTCCCGGGGCGGAAGACCCTCGGCTCGCTCGTCGCCCTGCCCGTCGTGCTGCCGCCGCTCGTTGGCGTGATCGCGTTTCTGTTCTTGTATGGGGAGTCGGGATTCATTGCGCGCGCGATTCAGGCGGCGCTCGGGCTCGAGCAGGCGCCGTGGCGGCTGCAGGGACCCCTCGCCATCCTCCTGGTCCACGCGTACTCCATGTACGTGTACTTCTACCTCTTCACGCGCGCGGGACTCGCCAAGCTCGACGTCTCGATGCTCGAGGCGGCGCAGGCGCTCGGCGCCGACCGGCGGGCGACGCTGTGGCGGGTGGTGCTGCCATTGCTCCGGCCGTCGCTCGTGGGCGCGGCGATTCTCACGTTCATGACGTCGCTCGGCTCGTTCAGCGCGCCGTACATCTTCGGCGGCGGGTTTCGCGTGATGACCACGCAGATCGTGGCCACCAAACTGAACGGCGATCTCTCGCTCGCGATGGTCGAGACGCTCGCGCTCGCCGTCGTCGCGGTGGCGGGATTGCTGATCCTGCGGCGCACCGAAGGGGACGACATCCTGGTGGCGCTCGGGAAGGGCACGGCGCCCCGCCCCCGGCCGATCCGCCGCGCCGGGGTGCGAGTGCTGGCGACCGCGGCCGGCTGGGGCCTCGCGGTCGTGCTGCTGCTCCCGCACCTGACCCTCGCCCTCGTCTCGCTAGTCCCGTACGGCGCGTGGACGACGGAAGTACTGCCTCCGGTCCTCAGCTTCGAGAACTACGGGCGCCTGTTTACGGAGGCGGAGCGGCTGCGGCCGCTCCTCAATTCGCTGTGGATGGCGACGGTGAGTACGGCCGCCGCCGTCGTGCTGGCGCTCACGGCCGGCTGGCTGGTGGTGCGGCGCCGGGTGGCGCTGCGGCGCGCCATCGAGGGACTGCTCGTACTGCCGTGGGCCTTGCCCGGCACGGTCTTCGCGATCGCGCTTGCCATCACGTTCAGCGTACACTCGCCGCTCACCCTGCGTTGGGTGCTCGTCGGCACCGCCGTGATTCTGCCACTCGCGTATCTCGTGCGCTCGCTGCCGCTCACCGGCCGCGGGTTGCTGGCGGCGTACCGCCAGCTCGACCCGGCGCTCGAAGAGGCCGCGGCCAGTCTCGGCGCGGGGCGCTGGCGGACGCTGACCCGCGTCACGCTGCCGCAGCTCCGGCCCGGACTCGCCGCGGGGGCGAGCCTCGCGTTCGTCGCGGCGCTGGGCGATATCGTCGCGTCGATCGTCCTGTACACGTACGAGACCCGACCCATTGCGATCGAAATCCTGTCGAGCCTGCGGCTCTCCGAGACGGGCGTGGCTGCGGCATTCGGTGTGGTGCTGATGCTCGTCAGCGCGCTGGTGCTCGGAGTGGGAGCGAGACGATGAGAAGATTGTGGGTCCTGATGGCCGTGTGCTTCGTGGACATGATGGGTCTGATGCTCGTCGCGCCGCTGATGCCGTTCTACGCGCTCGACCTCAAGGCGCCGGAGTGGCTGGTGGGGCCGCTGATCGCGTCGTTCGCGGTTGCGCAGCTCGTCTCGTCGCCCATCTGGGGCAAGTTCTCCGACCGCTACGGCCGCCGCCCCGCCATGCTCATTGGCCTGGCGGCCTCGGCATTCGCGTACGTGATCTTCGGCCTTGCGACCAGCCTGTGGATGCTGTTCGCGTCGCGGATCGTGCAGGGGCTCGGGGGTGGCACGACGGGCGTGGCACAAGCGTACGTGGCTGACACGATGGAGCCGGCGGAGCGGGCCAAGGCGCTCGGATGGCTGTCGGCGGCGACGAGCGCCGGCGTCGTGATCGGGCCGTTCCTGGGCTCGGCGGCGTACCATTTCGGACGCGAGGCGCCGGGTCTCGTCGCGGCGGTACTCGTGCTGATCAACGTCTATTTCGCCTGGAGGTGGCTGCCGGAATCGCGCGTGCCCCATGCCCGGACGCCGAGTGGGCAGTTCGTCGTGCCGCCCGGGCGCTCGGTGTGGCAGGCGCTGTGGGAGATCGTGCGCCATCCCACGACGCCGGTGCATCGCGTGATCTGGATCTACGTGGTGGGGATGTTGGCGCTCAACGTCGTCATCGGCGTTCTGGCGCTGTACCTGAAGGACTCGTTCGGGATCGGCGCCACGACGATCGGTTACTTTTTCCCGATCTTCGGCGTGGTCGGCGTCGTGATGCGGGCGACGTTGGTGGGCTGGTTCAATGCCCGCTTCGGCGAGGTCCGAACGATGCAGATCGGCACCATCTGCCTGATGCTCGGTCTCGCGTTGATGCCCCTGCCCATCGCGATTCTGCCGACGGCGCCGGCGCTCATGTTGTTCATCGTGTTCCTGGTATTGGTGCCGGTGGGGACGGCGCTGCTCTTTCCGGCATCCACGTCGCTCGTCAGCCAGCGGACCGGCCGCCACGAGCTCGGTCTCGTCATGGGGGCGCAGCAGACCTTCCGCGGCATCATGAGCATCGTAGGACCCGTCGGTGCGACGCTCAGTTTTGCCACGTTGGGCCACGGGGTGCCGTTCCTGCTCGCGGCGGCGATCGTGGGTGTGGCGGGGGTGTTGGCATTCCGCGAGCGCCGCGAGCAACCCGTGGCGGCGACGGCCTGACCGCCGCTAGCTTGTGGCTATGATTCTCGCCGCCTGTCTTGCGCTTCTCGCTCTGTCGCGTGCGCCGGCCGCTCCTGCTCCGCCGCCGCGGCCCAAGCTGATCGTCGTCATCACGGTCGATCAGCTCCGCCCCGACTACCTGAACCGGTGGAAGAGCCAGCTAACTGGGGGCTTGTTCCAACTGGTGGGTGAGGGCGCGGTCTTCACCGAGGGATACCAGGATCACGCCGTCACCGAGACGGCCCCCGGTCACTCGACGATCCTGTCGGGACGCTGGCCCGCCCATACGGGGATCATTCGCAACTCCGAGGGCGTCCAGGATACGACCGCGCCCCTGCTGGGCGTGCAGGGGCCCGGCGCATCACCGCGACGCTTCCGCGGCACGACGTTATTCGATTGGCTCAAAGCGGCCGATCCCACCGCGCGGGCGCTGTCGGTGAGTCGCAAGGATCGCGGCGCGATTCTCCCCATCGGCCAGGCAAAGGAGCAGGTGTACTGGTACCAGTCGGGCTTGTTTACGACCAGCCGCTACTATGCCGACTCGTTGCCGACGTGGGTCCAGACGTTCAACGCCCGGCGGTTGCCGTTCAAGGCGGCGAATACGGCGTGGACGTTGCTGCTGCCGGACAGCGCCTACAAAGAAGACGACAATGAGCCGTGGGAGAACGGCGGCCGCGACGTGTTGTTTCCGCACCGGCTCCCTGCAGACAGCGTGCGCGCCGCCACCGCGGTCGCCGGCACACCCATCATCGACTCGCTGACATTGCTCCTGGCGCTCGACGGCCTCGAAGCGCTGCGGCTCGGTAAGCGCGGCACGGACATCCTCGCGGTAAGCCTGTCGGCCACCGACGCCGTTGGTCATGCGTTCGGCCCCGACTCGCGTGAGATTCACGACCAGGTGCTGCGGCTCGACCGCTACCTCGGCTGGTTCCTGAAGCGGGTGATGGATCGGGTCGGACGGGACAACCTGGTGGTGGTACTTACGTCGGACCATGGCGTCACGCCATTCCCGGAGCGGACCCGCGCCAAGACGGGCGCCCAGGCCTATCGCGTCCAGATCGACACTCTCATCACGGCGGTCAACCGCGATCTCGACCGGCTTGGCGGCGGCGCAACGGCGCCCCCTACCTCCCCGGGGGCAGCGGCGCCGCGGGAGTGGCTCAGCTTCGACACCGGAATGCTGTTCCTTCAGGACAACGGCCGCTTCGCCGCGACCGGCGTGAAGACCGACAGCATCCTCGACGCCGTGGCCGTGCGAATCCGCGCGGTGCCGGGTGTGGCACGGGTGGACAAGCCCGCGGACCTCGCCCGCGCCGACACGTCGTCCGACCCGGTGGCGCGGCGTTGGGTGCATCACTTGGCGCCCGACGCCGGGGTCGTGCTCACGGTGACGCTCCAAGCGGGATCTGTCTGGGGCGTCGAAAACCTGCCCATCGCGATGCATGGGCAGCCGTCCGAAGACGATACCCACGTCCCGATTATTTTCTGGGGCCGCGGGGTGCGCCGTGGGACATACGCCGGCCGCGCCAACACCGTGGACATCGCGCCGACCTTGGGCATCCTGCTGGACATCACGCCGCTCTCGCTCATCGACGGGCGCCCCCTGAATGAAGCGCTCGTGCCGAGGAACTAGATGGCGGTCCAAAAGTTCACGCCGAATCAGGTCCGCGAGATCGAGGCGATTCAGCAGTTCATGCGGACCGTCGAACACGTGAGGAAGCTCGTCGCCGACCTCGAGTCGAACCGCGCCGCGCGGCCGGTGATTATCAACAACATCTGCGGCACGATCGCGCGCGAGCTGTCGCAGATGCGCCAGCGGGCACTCAGCGCCAACGTCGGTACCCTGGCCGACGTCGCAGGCAGTCTCTCCGTTCTCGCCGCGCGGCAGGGGAGCGGGCTCAGCTTCAAGATCCGCGCGCTGTTCGAAGGGGTGGCCAGCCTGACGATCCAGCTCGAACAGTCGCTCAAGGCCGCGTCGCAAGTCGAGAAGGCGACCTCCCCCCCGGAGCAGAAGCCGTCCTGACCGCCGCGCCCGCCATTCGCTGTCGCGGTCTGGCCAAGCGCTTCGGCGATGTTGTGGCCGTCGCGGGCCTCGACCTCACCATCGCGGCCGGCGAATGTTTCGGGCTGCTGGGGCCGAACGGCGCGGGCAAGACCACCACGATCGAGATCCTCGAAGGGCTGACGGCGCCCGACGGTGGTGTGGTCGAGGTGTTGGGTGAGCCGTGGCGCGAAGGGGCCGCGGGCCGCGCGCTGCGGGAACGGCTCGGGATTCAGCTGCAGGAGACCCAGCTCGCCGAAAAGCTCACCGTCGCCGAGACGCTGGGTCTGTTCCGCTCGTTCTACCGCCGCTCCCATACGGTGGACGAAGTGCTCGCGCTCGTCGAGCTCGAGGAGAAGCGGCGCGCCCGTGTGGCGACGCTCTCGGGCGGCCAAAAGCAGCGCCTGGCAGTCGCCTGCGCGCTCGTCAGCCGTCCCGAGCTGCTCTTCTTGGATGAGCCCACGACGGGGCTCGATCCGCACTCGCGCCGCCAGCTGTGGGAGATCATCCGACGGTTCCGCGCGGCGGGCGGCACCGTGCTCCTCACGACGCATTACATGGAGGAAGCGGAACGCCTCTGCGACCGTGTGGCCATCATGGACCACGGCAAGGTGATCGCGCTCGGCACTCCACGGGAGCTGATTGCGTCGCTGGGCGCGGATCACGTGGTGGACTTCGCGCTGAAGGAAGGCGGCACCCCGGACGATCTCGTGGACATCTTGCGGGCGATGGGAGGCGTGACGGCGGTGCGGACCGGCGGCGACGACATCTCGTTGACGGTGGTGGAGCTACACCGCGCCCTCCCTGCATTGCTGGCGTTGCTGCAGGCGCGCGGCGTGGAGCTTTCGCTGCTGACGACCCATCACGCAACGCTCGACGACGTGTTCGTCGCGCTCACGGGACGGCAGCTGCGTGATACGTGAGCATCCGATGTTCCAGCTGGCGCTCGCGCGCATGCGCGAGTTCTATCGTGAGCCGGAGGCGGTGTTCTGGGTCTTCGGCTTTCCCATCGTGCTCGCGTTCGCGCTCGGCCTCGCCTTCCGGAATTCCGGTCCGGGAGAGCTGCAGGTCGGGGTCGCCGCGGGACCGGGAGATCGCGCGGTTGCCGCCCTCCTGGATTCGTCGCCGCAGCTCGCCGCCACGGTGCTCGACACCGCCACGGCGCGCCTCCGGTTGCGTACGGGACGCATCGCGCTGCTCGTGCTGCCTGGCGATCCGGTGGTGTACCGCTACGACTCGACGCGCACGGAGAGCCGGCTCGCCCGGCTCGAGGTGGACGACGTGCTGCAGCGCGCCCGCGGCCGCACCAATCCTGCCGCGGTCCGTGACGACCGCGTCGTCGCCCCCGGCTCGCGCTATATCGATTTCCTGATCCCCGGACTGCTCGGCATGAATCTCCTCGGCAGCGGGATCTGGGGTGTCGGGTTCTCGGTGGTGCAGGCGCGGCAGAAGAAGCTGCTGAAGCGGTTCATGGCGACGCCCATGCGGCGCAGCCACTACCTGCTCAGTTTCATCCTCTCACGCCTGGTCTTCCTGATTCTCGAGGTGGTGGCGTTGGTGGGCTTCGGCCGGCTGATGTTCGGCGTCGGCGTGCGGGGGTCGTTGGCGACGTTGGCCGGCATCACGATTCTGGGCGCGTTCGCCTTCGCCGGCCTCGGACTCCTCGTGGCGAGCCGCGCCCGGACGATCGAGGGCGTGTCCGGATTGATGAACCTGGTGATGCTGCCGATGTGGATTCTGTCGGGAACCTTCTTCTCTTATGCGCGCTTCCCCGACGCGATGATCCCGTTCGTAAAGGCCTTGCCGCTCACGGCGCTAAACGATGCGCTGCGCGCCGTAATGATCGACGGCGCGGCGCTGGCGAGCCTCGGCGCCCCGCTCGCGATTGTCGCGGGATGGGGCGCCGTCAGCTTCGCCATCGCGCTCAAGATCTTCCGCTGGCGCTGACGCTACGGGGTGACGGTGATCGTTCCCTTCATATTGTTCAGCGTGCCGTGAAACGTGCAGTGGTACGCGTAGGTCCCCGGCGTGCTGAAGGTCCGTTCGAAGGATCCCGCCGGTGTCGTCCCGCCGTAACCGTCTTGTCCGGGTGGGCCGACCGAGCCGCTATCGAACGAGGGGGAGACGCCTGCATCGCTCGTGGCGGTGTGCGCGATGGTGCTGTTGTTCACCCAGCGCACAATCGTCCCCGCCTTGATGGTCGGCGACGCGGGCGAGAAAGAGTAGTTGCCCATGGCGACGAGCTGCACCGTTGCGCCAGGGGGTGGTGGCGGTGGTGGGGGCGGTGCAGGCGGTGGGGTTGGTGAGTACGCAGTGGAACCAGAGCCGCAGGCCGCGACGAACACGAGTAACAAACCGTAACGGACGCGCATGAGTCCCTCCAGAGGCGTGTCCCTCGAACATCACCACGCGTATCTGAGACCGGTAGGGGGTCTAGCTCTCCGGCCTGAACAGGGCCGCGAGTCGCCGCAGGAATCCTCCCAGAGCGCTCTTTACCGCGGCCTCGAACGCTCCGGCAGAGTGAAACCGCTCCGCGGGGTCGCTTCGCAGCGCGCGTCGCAGGGCATCCTCCAGCTCCCGAGGAACGTCGCGCCGCTCGGCAGCGAGCGGGGGAATCTCGTCGATCGTTTGGTGCGCGAGGATCTGCTCGGGCGTCTTGCCGGCGAAGGGCGGCCGGCCCAGCAGCGCGAAGTAGGCGACGGCGCCGAGGGAGTACAGGTCGGTCCGCTGGTCCACGCGCTCGCCGAGCAGCTGCTCGGGCGCGGCGAACTGCGGCGTGCCGCTCCGCGACGTGGCGCCGCCGAAGCGCGCCCCGGCGCGGAGCGCCAGCGCCAGCCCGAAGTCGGTGATGCGCAGCCGGCCGTCCGGCTCGATCAGCATGTTCTCCGGCTTCAGGTCTCGGTGGATGAGGCCCAGCCGGTGTGCCTGCTCGAGCGCCGAGAGGGCCTCCGACAGGAGCCGCTCCGTCTGGTCCACGGAGAATTTGCCGTGGCGCTGCACGAGCTGCGCCAGATTCGCGCCCGGGATCAGCTCCATCGTATACCACGTGAGGCCGGCGCGGCCCATGATGTCGTAGATGCTCACGATGTTGGGATGGCGCAGCCGCGCTGCGAGCTGCGCCTCTCGCTGGAACCGCTCCAAGGCCCCGAGGTCCGCCGTGAGGGACGGATGCAGAACCTTGATCGCCACATCGCGCTCCAGTGCAAGGTCGAGCGCACGATATACCCGCCCGAACCCTCCCGCGCCGATTTCCTCCAGCAGCTCGTAGTCGTCTCCGAGCGCGCGTCGCAGGCGGCGCTCGAATCCCGATTCCGTGATGGTCGGCGCGGCTGCCGGTGCCTGGAACGTCCCGGCGTCGCTGACGAAATCCTCGAGCATCTCGGTAGCGGTGTAGTAGCGGTCCTTCGGGGCGGGCGAGAGCGCGCGCAGGACTACGCGCTCGACCGCGGCGGGGATCGCGGGTCGCAGTTGGCGCGGCGGTACGATGCGGGCGGGGTCGAGGTCGGGCGGCTGTCCCGTTAGCGCCGCGTAGATGTTGGCCGTCACCGTGTAGACGTCGCTCGCGGGCTCGCCCGGTTCGCCGGCCCGCACCTCGGGGGCCACGTAGGCCTCTGCCGCGTCGCCGGGGGGCGCCGCCTGTACGTACGGAAGGCACCAGTTCGAATAGCGCAGATCGGTGATTACGCCCTGACCGGCGGTGTCGACCATCAGCGTCGTGGGCACGATGCGGCGCATGATGATGCCGCGGGCGTGCGCGTGCTCGAGCGCCGAGAGCAGGTCGCGGATCAGCGACAGGCACGTCGGAATCGCGCGGGGACCGCGGCGCGTGGAGTCGGCCAGGCTCTCGCCTTCGATCCAATTGGCGGTGCGGTAGGCGAACGTCCCGATCTCGCCTGCAGCGTACGCGTGCCGGATAGCGGGATGGTCAAGGGCCGCGAGGGTCTCCGCTTCGCGCAGGAACCACGCCCGGCCCGGCGTGCCGGGCGACAAGTGCACGCGAATGGCGACGTGGCGCTTCAACAGCCGATCCCACGCGTGGTAGAGCGCGCGTTCCGACGACACTGCTACGAGATTATCGAGACGGAACGCCGGCTCGAGCGCCCGAATCGCCTCGTCGAGCAATCCGACGGGGGGGGTGAGCGCGGGATCCGGAGCGGAATTGGCGGAGGGCTGCACGGGCGAGAAATGTAGTCACGAGGGCGGGTGGCACGAATGACCGGGGGGTCGCAAATTGATCACATGGACGCCGGACGCTCCGATCCCCGCCACCGAGTCGAGCGCCGCGTGCGGCCCGACCGCCGGACAGGAATGGACCGGCGCATCAGCGAGCGGCGGCTGCGTGGGACGCCCGTGCTGGTCGAACGGCGCGGGCTCACGGAGCGGCGTAGCTTGGTCGAGCGGCGTTGCACCGGCTCGCGCCGCAGCTGGATCGACCGCCGCGGCTCGGGCCTCACCTTTGTGGACGCCCGCCCATCCTGACGCTGAGCACCGCCCAGCCATCGCGTCCCGCCTGCGCGTACCGTACGTCCCGCAAGTAGACCGTCACCCCGTCCCCCGTCGAATCCACATCCGCTGCGAGAAAACGGGCAAACTGCGCCATCGCGCGGCCCTCGCGCGTTTCGCGGAGCGCGCGCTGGACCACGGGAACGTCGAGGTGTCGCGCGACGCTCCAGTCGTCCCCGGCGACCGTGTCCTGACTCGCGTACACTGACGTCCACGTGAACGGCCGGCCCACGTTGGTGAGCGCGGCCCACTGCGCCTCTGGGCCAAAGCGACGCTCCGCCTCCTGCCGGATCTCTCGCTTGCGCATGTGGACCGCGATTCCCTGCGCTCCGGCATAGAGCGCCAGGACCAGTACGGCGAGTGCCGCGGCCCGGCGCCGGCCCACCGGGCCGAACCAGTACGTCGCCCAGCCGATGAGCGCTACCACGCACAACGCCACATAGGCCACCAGCACCCACGACTGCACCAGCTCGGCGCGCCGTACGATCAACAGAGAGATGAGACCCCCGATCACGAGGACCGCCGCCAGCGGAATCCAGTGCCGCTCGCTGCCCCAGGCCAGCGCGATCAGCGGCACCAGCCAGAAGAACACGTCCACGATGGCCACCCAATCGCCGTAATACCATCGCCCGTCCCATGGCAGAAACGGCCGCAGCCCATACGATCCTTGCCAATCCAGAAACAGGTGGCTCAACAGCGCAACGCTGATGCAGGCGGCAAGCCACCCCCATGGTGGTGCCGCACCCCCCTCACCGCGCCGGCGCGTCCTCCAACACGTGCCCAACCCTATCAGCAGCGTCAGCGCGGCGATCTCGACGAGCGCGATAACCAACGCGTGCGTGATGCCACGGTGCAGAACGAGGTAGTCGGCGCGGTCGCCGCCGAGGCGGAGGCCGATGAACGGCTCCGTCCAATCGGGCGCGTTGGCCGCCACCGCGCCGATGAGGGCGGCGCGAGGCACGTGCGAGTCGCCGACGGCGCGGCCCAGCACGGCGCCGACCAGCGCGTGGGCGAGATTGTCCATGCGTACACGATGCGGGCAGATCTCGCGGCCCGTCCAGGGCCGCCGTAGTTTGGACCCGTGCCTTACCTGAAACTCACCGACGTCGCCAGTCACACGGTGACGGAAGTGCGGACGAGCTCGCCCCCCGTGCGGCTCGGCCGCGATCCCGACTCGACGATCGTGGTGCGCGGTGATGCCGCGGACGTTGTTTCCACGCGCCATGCGGAGATCCGCTGGGAGGGCGACAGGTGGCTCCTGACCGACCTCGGGAGCCGCAACGGCACGTATCTCAACGGCCGGCGGCTCGACGCCTCGTCCCCGGCTGGCCTCAAAGCCGGTGACGTGATCCGGCTGGGTGACTCGGGTCCCGAGTACCAGGTTTCGGCCGTCACGGAGACGCTCGCCGCGACGCTTGCCGATCAGCCGGGGATCCGCCCGGCCGAGGGGCGAGCCTACGGGGTCACGTTGTTGGCGACGGGCAGCGGGAAGCGGTATGAAGCGCGTGGCACCCGCATCCGCCTCGGTCGGGGCAGGGAATGCGAGGTGCAGCCGGTCGATACCAGCGACACGATCGTCTCACGCGTGCACGCGGAATTGACGGTGGGCCCGAGCGGGGGCCTCGTGCTGCGTGATGCCGGCAGTAAGAACGGCACGTTCCTGAACGGGGAGCGCATCAGCAAGTCGATGCCGGTCCGTCTTGGCGACAAGATCATGCTGGGGCAGGGAGGTCCGGTCTTGCTCGTCGAGGGCATGGGCACGGCGCCTCAGAAAGCAGTGCCGCGGCCGCAGGCGGGAGCAGGAGGTGGGCTCGGCCAGAAGACGGTGATCGGGCTGATCGGCGAAGCGCTCGCGAAGGCGAAGGAAGAGAGAAGGAAAGGCGGCCGGGGCTCGACGGCTTTCATGAAGGCGGTCGCTGAAGGTCGCAAGTTTCGGTGGCTCACGACCCTGCTCATCCTCCTCGTGCTGGTGCTCGGCGGTGGGGTCTACGGCGTGTACTGGCTGCTTTCCCGCCAGGCCGCGCACACGGAACAAGCGCTGCACACCGCCGAGGACTCGGCCCGCGCGGAGAGCGAGCGCCTGCGCCGCGACCTGGCGGACGCTCGCGCCGCCGCGGCCCCCGCGGCGCAGGTCGACCTGCTCCGAACGCAGCTCGAGGCGGCCGAGTCGCGGACCGCAGCGCTGCAGGCGGCGCTCGACCGGGCGCAGCAAGCGCTGGGGCAGCAGCTGACGACGGGTGAAGCGCGCCGGGAGGAGGCCCAGCGCGACCTCCAGCGGATGCGCGAACAGCTCGCCGCCGCTGAGCGCCGGGCGCCGTCGCAGGCCCTGATCGACAGCCTCCGTCACGCGGTCGCCGCGGCGGAGAGCCAGACCGCGAGTCTGGACGCGAAGATGCGGGCGATCCGGGCGACGGATTTCGCGGGTCTGGCGCAGCAGAACCAGGGTGCCGTAGGACTGATCACCGTCGCCCTCGGCGGAGATCGCTACGACGGGACCGGCTTTGTGATCAGCCCCGACGGCTACATGCTAACCAACTGGCACGTGGTGGCCGATTCGGTGCACAGCGAGCCGGACACTATCTGGGTGACCATGGCCGATCAGTCGCTCGGCCGCTATGCCGAGGTGGTCGCCACGTCGCGGGAGCGCGATGTCGCGCTCATCAAGATTCGCGGTTATCAAGGGTCGCACCTGACGGCCATCGACTGGAGCGGTACGAAAGCCCGGCAGGGCGAGCCAGCCGCCTTGATCGGTTACCCGGCGGGGTCGGGATTCGCACGCGATCGCGTGTCCGTAGTGCGCACCTCGATGACGGCCGGCATCCTCTCCCGCGTGACGCCGGACCTGATTCAGTTTGATGGGATGACGACGGGCGGCTCGTCGGGCAGCCCGGTGTTCAATGCGGATGGGGACGTGATCTCGGTGCATCGGGCGGGGCTGCGGCAGGGGCCCGGGTTCGCGCTGTCCGTCCCCGTGAGGTACGCCATTCCGCTGATGCCGCCGGCGCTGCGCCAGCGGCTCGGACTCTAGCTAGTTGCGGGAGTAGTCGATCGTAACGACCAGGGCCGCGGGACGATCCTGGGGGCGCTGCACTGAAACCTGCGCCACCATCGCCTCGATCCGCTGCGCCGTGGTCCGGGGAGCGACGACAGACTGCACCGCACCTCGGGCCGCCTCTAACGAAGCGAAGCTGGCGCGGGTGTCGACTACCGTGGCAGTGGCTTGCAGTGTGCCGCGTGCTTGGGCTTCTGCGGCGCGGGGCATGATCAGCGCTCCGACAAGTAACAGTGTGGCGACGCTGACCGCTTTGATGATCTCGAACCGCATTTGGCTGCTCCAGGAAGAGGGATCGTTGGTCTCGCCTCCCTCCTATTGCAGGCGGCATGCCGCTTCGCCTTGATTGCATAACATATTCTGCTACATGCCATTACAACGCCTGCCTTGATTCGTCCGATGTGACAAGCCGTCAACAATCCTTACAACAACTCGCTATTGCGTTCTCTAACCTCTAGTCCTATCTTCGCTTCCCCTCCTTTTGGTATAAGTGTCAAACAAATTGACGGGCGCCCAGAAAATGGGCACGCGGCACGGGCCTTGCCACTGCCCTACTACAGAGGTCGAAGGAGCCGAATGGCCCTTCACGCTGTCCAAAAGCTCGACACCATGAGGTGATCCAGATGCGTTCCATCTCCAAGCTGTCCCTGGTTGTAGCCGCGCTGCTACTGTGTGGCACGGTTGCCCAGGCCCAGACCAACACCGGCAGCATCCAGGCGACTGCCAGCGTTCAAACGCCGATTAACGTCGTAGGCGCCCAGAACTTGGCATTCGGAAACGTCTTCCCGGGTGTTAACAAGACGATCGCCGCGACCGACCTCACCAACGCCGGTCGCTTTGACGTGGCAGGCCAGGCGAGCACCCCGGTGACGCTATCCTTCACCCTGCCGGCGACGTTGTCGTCCGGCGGCAATACGATGCCCATTACCAGCTTCACGGGCATTCACGCGCTGTTGGTCTCGCAGGCGGGCGGCGTTGCCTTCGCGCCGTCGGCGAGCTCCACGACCAGTTTGAGCGGGACAGGCCAGCTGTATGTGTGGATCGGCGCGCAGGTGCAGCCGGCGACGAACCAGGCGGCCGGTGCCTACAGCGGTTCCATCACCCTGACGGTGATCTACTAACCACGGGGTCGGGAGTCGAGTCGATGACGCGCCGGCAGAGGGTGAACCTTCCTCTGCCGGCGCGTATCGCAAGGGGAGACTGATAAAGACCATGACGCGATGCGGCTGGCTGGTGATCGGTATGACCTTGCTGTGCGCGTTGACTCCCTCCGTGGGGCACGGCCAGGTGCTCACCGTGACCGGAGCGCACAATCTCACATTCGGCACCGTGTTGCCGGGCGTGTCGAGTGTGATCAGCCGCACGGACCCGGCGAATGCCGGGCGGTTTAACATCTTTTCCGACCAGCAGGGGAATCAGATCCGGATGACGTTTACACTTCCGGCGGCGATGATCGGACCAGCCGGCGCGCAGATGCCGTTGGTGTTCGGCGCGGCAGACGCCGGCTTTTCCGCGACGCAGAACATCAACGGCCAGGTGGCCTTCGATCCGAGGACCCCGTTCAACCAGGCACTCCCGAACAACGGCCGCTGCTCCGTGTTCTTGGGCGGCCGCGCGAACCCGGCGACGAATCAACGGGCGGGGGCGTACGCCGGAACCATTACCCTCACCGTCACGGTGCTTCAGTGAAACACGCTTCGTGGCTCGTCGCCGTGGGGCTGTTCGCCACGTCGCTGGACGCCCAAGGGGTCATGGTAGCGCCGCACGCCGTCTACATCGATCACCGCGTTCGCTCGGGCTCCGTGCTGCTCTACAATCCGGGGACCGAGCCCGTGGAGGTCACGATCTCCACGTTCTTCGGATACCCCGTGACCGATTCGACCGGCACGATCATGCTCCGGACCGTCGAGGCCCCAGACTCCACGCAGCCCTCGGCCCTGGCCTGGGTGCAGGCGTTTCCGCGGCGGCTCACGGTGGCGCCGCTGGAGCGGCAGACCGTGCGCCTGCTCGGCCGGCCCCCCGCGGCTCTCGCCGACGGCGAGTACTGGCTCCGGCTCGTCATCGCCGCGAAAGGCGGTCAGGTGCCCGTCACCGGCATACCGGACAGCTCCGGCATTCAAGTGGGACTCACCCTCGAAGTGCGCACCGTGATCGGCGTGGCGTATCGGAAGGGGGCCGTGAGCACCGGCGTCGCGTTGTCGAACGTGCGCGCGCAGCTCAAGGGCGACACACTCTTCACGTGGGGCCGGCTCGAACGCCGCGGCAATGCCGCGTTCGTGGGCGTCGTGCGCGGCACGCTCGTGGACTCGACCCGCGCGGTCCGAGCATCGTTCACCTCGCCCCTCGGCGTGTACTTCACGATGGAGCCACGCATCGCCGTCGTCGTCGGCCGGCTGCCCCGCGGTCGCTACTGGCTCCGCTACGAGGTCGCCGCCGAGCGCGAGGACCTCGACCCGGCTGTCGTGTTGAAGGCGCCGACGGTGCGCGACTCTGTGCAGCTGGTCGTGCCGTAGCAACATGCGCGGCCTGGCGCTCCTGCTCGCGGTGAGCCTCGGCGCCGTGGTAATCCAGTCTCCCGCACCCAATCGGCCGGCGCACCCGCGGGTCGCCCCGCCTCCGGCACCCGCGGCCACCGCGGGGCATTCCCAGCACGGGCGCACGAACCTGCGACACGCTGATGGCCTGGCGCCGATCGTCCCGCAGCCCGCCAGCGCGGTACTCCCGCTCCGATTCCGGTCGATCGTGGACACGACGGTGCCCGATACTGCCCCCGAGCCCGTGATCATCGAGCTGCAGATCGGGCGCCTCGCGCGCGCCACCGTAGCGGCCTACCGGGTCCGGTCCGAGGTGTTGATCCCACTCTCGCAGCTGTTTCAGCTCGTCGAGATCCGGTATCGCGTGTCGTCCGACGGCCGCGTCGAGGCCACGATGGATCCGGGCAACCGCAGCATCGTGATCGACGCCCGGACCGACACGATGCAGTTCGGGGAGCGCCGCGTGCACATCGAGCCGGAGTTCCGCTACTTCGACGGAGCCGAGGTCTACATCGGCGCCGAGCGGCTTGGCGATCTGTTCGGACTGATGTTTGCGGTGAACTGGGCGGAGCTGACCGTCACGGTCGTCGATCCGCGCGACCTCCCCATCGCCCGCCGGGTCGCCCGCGAGGGGGCGCGGGAGGCGTACCTCAGGCGCGCGGAGGGCGTGCGTGCTGACGTCACCCTCGGGCTCGAGCGGCCGCAGTGGGATGGCGTGGTCGTCGACTACTCGGTGTTCTCACCGTCTCCCGATCCCCTCGCCGGGGCCGCCTACACGATGGGCCTCGGCGCCGACCTCGCCGGCGGATCGCTGGAGGTGCTGACGCAGAGCGTTGGGCCGGCGGGAGCGGGCCGGGCGCACACGAACGCCTCGTGGACCGGCGTGTGGCGCGAGCGGCGTTGGGTGAAACAGGTGCGGCTCGGCGACGGCAGTTCCACGGGACCGCGGGGGCGGGCGCTCCTCGGCTTCTCCGTGACCAACGCACCCTTCGTGCGCCCGTCGCTCGTCGGCGCATTGCGCTACGACGGGCGGCTAGAACCGGGTTGGTCCGTCGAGGCCTACCGCGGCGGCGACCTCGTCGCCTACGACTCCGCGGACGCTGCCGGCCGCTTCGCGATCAACCTGCCGGTGCGCTACGGGGAGAATCCCGTGGACTTCGTGGCCTATGGTCCGTTCGGCGAGATCCGCCACTTCAACCGCACCTACCGCGTCCTCTTGGACATCCTGCCTCCCCGCCGTTTCGAGTACGGGCTCTCTGCTGGGCAGTGCCGCGGCGGGGGAGCGCAGTGCCGCGCGACGGCTAACGTCGACATGCGCTACGGTGTGACGCGCGGCTGGACGGTGCAAGGCGGCCTCGACCAATTCTGGCGCGACACCGCGCCCGACCGCCTGCATCCGTACGCGGGCGTTGTGGCCAATCCCACCAACTCCTGGGCGCTCGAGGGCGAGCTCGTGGGCCGGGGTCTCGCCCACGGGGGCGTGCGCTACGAGCCGTCGGTGGACTTCCGGCTCGAAGGCGATTACACGCGCTTCACGCGTGATTCATTCTCGATCTTCGCACCCCTGGGCCGTCGCGCGCAGTGGGGGGTGGGCGGGTTCCTCCGCCCCTCGCCGGCCAAGGGGTACTTCTTCTTCGATGCGCGTGTGGATCGGGTGATGTCCGCCACGGGAAGCTCTACTCGGACGCGCCTCGGCGCATCCGCGCAGACGGCCGAGATCCGATTCCTCCCCTACGTGCGCACGCAGCACGACCCCGGCACAAGCCGCGCCTTCGCCGGTCTCAACACATTCGTCGTGCCGCGGCCTGGGTTGGGCGCGTTCTTCAATGTCCTCCTGATCCGTACCGCGACCGAGCTGGAGCGGCGCGCGGGTCTCGTCTCGTGGTCGGCATTCGCGGCGCGCCCCATCTCTCGCGGGGTGCGCGTCGAGGTCGGCGCGACGTGGGAGCGCACCATGCCCGGCGCGCCGGGCGGAATCACTTACAGCCTGACCCTGACGTCGTACTTCGCGGCCGCCCGCGCCATCACCGCCCTCCTGGCCCCGCCCGGTGGTCCGGTGGCGGGAACGCAGTTTGTTCAGGGCTCCGTCTTGTGGGATCGACAAGCAGGGAGGCTGGGTGTCGCGCCGGGCCCCTCACTCGAGCGCTCAGGCTTGTCGGGGCGCGTGTTCCTGGACGAGAACGGAAACGGCGTGCGTGACATCGGCGAGCCGGGTATCGCCGGCGTCAGGGTCCTCGTCGGGGCGAACGCCGTCCGCAGCGATTCGGACGGTGCCTACCGGGTGTGGGATCTCGTGCCGTTCGAGCCGATCCTGGTGAGCGTCGACTCCTTGTCGCTCGAATCTCCCTTGCTCGTGCCACTGTTCGCGCGGGCGAGTATCGTGCCCGGGCCGAACCGGTTCCGCAGCCTCGACATCCCGGTGGTTCAGGCGGGCGTGATCGAAGGGCGCGTCGTGCGAGAAGGGCGTGGGGTCGGGGGCGTCACCTTGCTGCTCACCGAGCGGCGCTCCGGGGCGAGACAGACGCTCGTGACCTTCACCGACGGCGCATTCTATCTGTTGGGCGTGAAGCCCGGGGACTACGAACTGGCGGTGCAGGCGCAGGTGCTCGACGCGCTTGCCGTGGATGCCGAACCGTTGTGGTTCACCCTGGCCCCGACGCCCAACGGCGTGGGACGCTCGGACCTGGAGATTCGGCTCAGGCCGAGGTTTTAGCGGTGCCGCCGCCGACTTCGTGCAGCAGGGTCTCCAGCTTCGCGAAATCGTAGGGCTTCACGAGTGACGGCACGCCGGATTCCCGCAGCAACGAGGCCGTGTCAGGGTCGAACGTATCGCCGGTCGAGAACACCAGCCGGCTCACTATCGCGGGATGCTCCTGCCGCAACCGTTCGAGGAACTCCCGCCCGCTCATCCCCGGCATGCGCACATCCGAGACGATGACGTCGAAGCGCTGGTGCCGCAGCGCTTTCAGAGCGTCGGTCCCATCGCCCACGGCGACCGCGTGCATGCCACGGCGCTTCAGGAAATTCAACACCGCGCGCCGCAGGCCCTCCTCATCGTCGATCAGCAGCACGGACAGCTGGCTCCCCCGTACCGGGGGAGTCTGGGGCGCGGCCGTCGGAGCGGGGGTGAGCCGTGGGCGGGCGCGGGCGTCGCGCGGCAGCTCGACGCTGAACACCGCGCCTCGGCCGGGGTCGGAGTCGAGCCAAATGCGCCCGCCGTGATCCTGTACGATTCCGTAGCAGATGGACAGGCCGAGCCCGGTGCCCGCCCCCTCCGGCTTCGTCGTGAAAAACGGATCGAAGATCTTCTCCTGAATCTCGGCGGCGACCCCCGGCCCGGTGTCGGCGAGCTGCAACTGCACGCGATCGTTGGCCGCCGAGGTGCGGATGGTGATCGCGCGGCGTCCCGTCGCCCCCGTCATCGCCTGCTCGGCGTTGATCAGCAGGTTGAGAAGCATTTGCTGCATCTCCGACCCGTTCGCCCACGCCTTGGGATCGTCCTCGTCGAGATCGAGATTCACGGTGATGTTGAGGGTGGCGAGGTGATAGGAGCGGAGGGCAAACGTACGGCGCGCGAGGTCGTTCAAATCCACGAGCGTCCGCTCTTTGCTTCCCGCGCGCGCGAACGCGAGCAAGTTCGACGTGATCCGCCCGATGCGCGTCGCCTCGTCGTACATCATCTGAATCGTCTCGCGCTGCTCCGGCGTGAGCTGGTCGAGCAGCAGCGTCTGGGCGAATCCCGAGATGATCGCCGCAGGGTTGTTGATCTCGTGCGCGACGCCGCTGACGAGTTGTCCCATTGCGGCGAGTTTCTCGGCCTGCTGCAGCTGCGTCTGGGTGCGGCGCTGCTCCGTGACGTCGCGGGCGAGTGCCAGCACCTTGGGAATGCGGTCGCCTTCGCGAACGGGCGCGTAGAGCACCTGGCTCGTGCCCTCGGTGCCGTCGGGTCGCTGAAACGGGACCTCGAATCGCCGCACCTCGCCCCCGAAGGCGGCCGCGAGGTTGGCCCGTGCCATCCGCGCGGCGGTGGCGTCGAGCCACTCGAGTCCGGACTGCATGTGGCCGCCGTCTTCCGGCAAGGCCGCGAGGGCGCGGCCAGCCGCGTTTGCGTCAAGGACGCGGCCGTCGTGGTCGAGCACGACAATCGCATCGGGGACCGATTCCATCACCAGACGCAGATTGCGCTCCGCCGATGCCGTAGCGGCGAGCGAGCTCATCAGCGAGCGCGTCTGGTTCGCGACCTCGTCCTCGAGCAGCTGGGCGTAGCGCCGGTCCGCGCGCAACGAATAGAGTACACGCGCGCCGAGGATTACCAGCACAATGGCGACGGTGACCGCCACGATCGCCATGCCGTTCATGCCGGCCAGTCCGGGGAGGATCACGAGGGAGTCCGCGGCTAACCTAACCGCATTATGTTTGCCCGGCCAATGAATCCACTCGGCTGGAAGCGCGCCCCGGAGCTCTCGCTGGCGCAGTGGGACGGCTACACCGCACTCGCCGCCGCCGCCCGCGCCGACGGCCTCGTGCGCACGCTGGTGTGCGGGATGGGCGGATCGAGTCTGGCACCCCAGGTGCTGGCGGCCAGCGCGGGGGCGACCGCGTTGCAGGTGCTGGACAGCACCAACCCCGCCGCCGTCCGCGCGGCGGAGCAGGCGCATGATCTCGCTCGGACGCTGTTTCTCATCGTGAGCAAGTCCGGCACCACGGTCGAGACGCTCGCGTTCTACCGCCACTTCGCGCGGCGCGCTCGGCCCGAGCAATTCATCGCCATCACTGATCCCGGCACGCCGCTCGAGGCGCTCGCCCGCGAGCGGCGCTTTCGGGCGATTGTGCCCCACCCTCCCGACGTGGGGGGACGCTACGCGGCGCTTACCGCCGTCGGCATGCTGCCCGCCGCGCTCATCGGCCTGGACGGCCGGACGCTGCTCGAGCGGGCGCGCCGCATCGACATCGCGCGGGCGCGGGCGCTGGGGCGCGCGATCGCCGCCGCCGCGCGGCTCGGTCGGGACAAGCTGCTGCTGGCGCCCCCCGCTCCGGTCGCCTCGCTAGCGAATTGGATCGAACAGCTCGTTGCCGAAAGCTCGGGGAAGGACGGCCGGGGGATCATCCCGCTCGTCGACCATCCCATGGACGTGACGTTGCCAGACGTGCACACCCCGACGAGTTTCTCGGCTGATCCGCTCGACCTGGGCGCCGAATTTCTGCAGTGGGAGTACGCGACCGCCGAGCTATGCGAGCAGCTGGGTGTGAACGCCTTCGACCAGCCCGATGTGGAAGAGGCCAAACGACTCGCGCGGCTGGAACTGGAAGGCGGGCGCGCGGGTGAAGGGGCGCAGCATGCTGCGCCCCTCCATACCCTGACACCTGCGGACCTGCGTCGCCAAGCCCGGCCGGGGGACTATTTCGCAATCCTGGCATATATGCCGCCCGCCCCCGACGTGATCGGGCGACTCCAACGGCTGCGCGCGGCGTGGAGCCGGACGATCGGGTGCGCCACGACGCTCGGCATCGGCCCGGGCTATCTGCATTCCACCGGCCAGCTGCACAAAGGCGGCCCGAATACCGGGTTGTTCCTCGTGATCACGACGGATGTCGGCGAGGACATCGAGATTCCGGAGATGGGCCGGACGTTCGGCGAGCTGCACCACGCGGCGGCCCGCGGTGACGTGCGTGCCCTCCTGGCGCGTGGGCGCCGGGTGGCACACGTCCATCTCTCCAACCTCGCCGAACTCGAGCAGCTGCAGCCCACGCCGTGACCGCACAGATCTTCCATCTCATTGCCCACACGCATTGGGACCGCGAGTGGTACCTCCCCCGCGCGGCGTTTCATGCGCGCCTCGTCCCGATGTTCGATGATCTCATCGAGCGGTTGCACGCTGACGCGGCGCTCCGGAGCTTCCTGCTCGACGGGCAGACGGTGATTGTCGAGGACTACCTGCGCGCGCGGCCCGAGCGTGAGACCGACGTGAAAGCCCTCGTGCGGACCGGCCGGCTCCAGGTTGGGCCCTGGTACGTGTTGGCCGACGAGTTCATCCCCTCGGGGGAATCGCTGACCCGGAACCTCTTGCTCGGCGCGGCGGATGCCGACCGGCTCGGCGCGCGGCTCGACGTCCTGTACTCGCCCGACGCGTTCGGTCATCCCGGTGTATTGCCCAGCCTCGCGCGGGAGTTTGGCATCAAGTTCGGCGTCGTGTGGCGGGGACTGGGCGGCCGGCCGGGCCAGGAGCGCGACCTGTATCGTTGGAGTGGGCCCGACGGGCGGGAAGTGCTGTTGTGGCATCTGCCCCCGGATGGCTACGAGATCGGTGCGGTATTACCCGGTGCCGGGGCGCGGCTCCCGGAAGTGTGGCCGCGGGTCCGCGCAGCGCTGATCGAACGAGCGGCGGGGAAGCACGTCCCGGTGTTCATCGGCGCCGATCACCACGCGCCCCACCCGGGATTGGTGCGGCTGCGCGACATACTCGCCGATCTCGAGCCCGCCAGCGGCTTCCGCATTTCCCGGCTCGACGAGTTCTTCCAAGCAGCCGAGGGTACGCCCGCCCGGCCCGTCGCGGGGGAGCTGCGCTGGTCGTACGGCTACACCTGGACACTGCAGGGCGTCCACGGGACGCGCGCGCCGCTCAAGCGCCGCCACGGCGACGTCGAGCTGTGGCTCGAGCGGATCGCGGAACCGCTGGCGGCGCTTGCGCGCTGGGCCGTCGGTGGGAGCCGCGATCGGCGGCCGCTGCTCGAGACTGCATGGCGCACGTTGGTGCGCACGCAATTCCACGACACGATCGCCGGCTGTACGGCCGATGACGTCGCGGCCGCGGCGGAATGCCGCCTCACGGAAATCGCGGCATACGCCGGGGAGATCATCCGCGGCGCCCTCTATGATCTCGCGGGCCACGATCCCGACGCGGCCCGTGAGCGCGTGGAGGCGGCCGCGCCAGCGCTGGTGCTCTGGAATCCCGCGGCCCGCGGCCGCGGCGGCGTAACGGTCGCCGATGTCACCTTCTTTCGACGCGACGTGCTGGTTGGACCACCGGGCGGGGGGGGCGGGGGGAGCGACCGCTCGCCACGCGTCGGGCCCGGGTACCGGCCGTTCGCGCTGGCGAGCCGCGATGGCCGCGCTATTCCCGTGCAAGTCCTGGCACAGCGGGTCACGCAGGAGCGGATTGATGCCACGCGGCACTATCCCGATCAAGACGAGGTGGATCAGGTGCGCATCGCCTTCCGCGCGCCGCCCGCGCCGGGTCTGGGGCTGACCGCGTTGACCGCGGGCGCTCCGGTGCCGTTTGCCCGGGGCGAGGACGCGCGCGTGCGGGGTCGCGCGCTCGAAAACCGTTTCGTCGAGGTCGCGCTCGAGCCGACCGGCGCGTTGACGTTGGTCGATCGCCGCCGCGGCGAACGCTATGCGGGCCTGTTGCGGCTCGAGGACGCAGGCGACGCGGGCGACGCCTACACGTATTGTCCGCCGGTTCGCGAGCGCGTGACCCGCAGCCGGGGGCCGATCACCGTACGACGGCTCGCGGCGGGGCCGTTGGTCGCGGCGCTGGAGGCGCGCTGGGCGGTGACACGCGGAATCGATGCCCGCCTGGTCGTGCAGCTGTATGCGGACAGTCCGATCGTCCGCTGCAGTCTCGAGCTCGACAACCGCAAGCTGCACCACCGGCTGCGCGCGCGCCTGCCCACCGGGCTTGCCGGCGTGGCCGCCGTTGCAGGCGCTGCTTTCGGGACCGTGGAACGCGCGGCGCTGACGGTGGACGCCGCAGCCTACCCGCGCGAAACGCCCGCCCGCACCGCGCCGGCGCAGCGCTTCGTGGCCGCGGCGCGCGGCGGGCGCGGGCTCGCGCTCTTAGCACCGGCGTTCTTCGAGTACGAGTGGACCCCGCAAGGCGATCTGCTTCTCACCCTGATCCGGGCGGTGGGGGATTTGTCGCGCGGCGATGTGTCCACACGTCCTGGTCACGCCGGATGGCCCACCGCGATTCCAGGCGCTCAGTGCCTCGGCCGGAGCCGCATCGACCTGGCGTTCGCGCCGGTCTCGTCGGGAGATGTGGACCGCGGCGATACCGTGCCGGAGCTGTGGGAAGATGCGTTTCTCCCGCTCAAAGGCACGTGGCTGCGCGATGCGGGCGCGCTCAAGCTCGCGCCCGTGGACGTCACCCTCGAAGGAACAGGGCTCGTGCTCTCGGCAATCAAACCGGCCCAGGCCGGGTCTCCGATGGTGCTGCGTTGCTACAACGCCACCGGACGAAAGGCGGCAGGCGCCTGGCGATTCGCGGACGGCGTGAAGACCGCTCATCGGGTGCGGGCGGACGAGCGGGAAGCAGTGGCCCTCGTGCTCGAGCAGCGCGGCCGCACCGTGCGCTTCGTTGCTGAGCCGCACCAGATCGTCACGATTCTGGTCACGTGATGCAAGAACACCATCTCCCCGTCTCGCGCACGGCGCGCTACTTCACGCTGGGGTCGCCCGAGCATGCCCGCGACGTCTGGATCGTCTGCCACGGCTACGGGAAGCTGGCGGCGCGGTTTCTCGAACGTTTCCTGCCGCTGGAAGATGAATACCGCTACATCGTGGCGCCTGAGGGACTGTCGCGGTTCTATGCGACGGAGAGCCCCGCCGAGCGACGCGTCGGCGCCAGCTGGATGACGCGCGAAGACCGGCTACACGAGATCGAGGACTACGTCCGCTACCTCGACGCCGTCTACAAACAGGTCCTTCCACCCGGCGCCACCATCACGGCCCTCGGGTTCTCACAAGGAGCCGCCACCGTGTGCCGCTGGGTGGCGATGGGGGCGTCGCGCGTCGATCGCCTGATCGTGTGGGGCGGAGAGATCCCGCCCGATCTTGATCTCACGCGAGGGAGCGCGGCGGAACGGCTGCGCATCGCGCGTCTGATGCTCGTGTATGGGACGCGCGATGAGTTCTTCACACCGAAGATCGTTGCTGCCACGGAGTCGCGGCTCCGCGAGCACGGCATTGCCTATGAGCTAGTATCGTTCGAAGGTGGTCACGAGATTCACGAGCCTACGCTCAAGAAACTCACGTAGAAGAGCGCATCCCAGGATCCAGCACATCCCGCAACGCGTCACCGAGCATCGTACACGCCACCACCACCAGGACCAGTGCGACGCCCGGCGCCGTGGCGACCCAGGGCGCGTTGACGAGCGTGTCGCGCCCCGACGCGATCATGTTGCCCCAGGACGGTGTGGGAGGCTGGACGCCAAGGCCGAGGAAGGAGAGGCCGGCTTCCAGCATGATGGCGTTGCCCACGCCGAGCGCGGCGGCGACGATGACGGGGGTGAGCGCGTTTGGGAGGATGTGTCGTGCCAACACGCGCAAACGCCGTGCGCCCAGCGCCACCGCACCTTCGACGAACGGCCGCGCGGCCAGGGCACGCACCTCTCCATGGACGAGCCGGGCCACGCTCATCCAGCCTGTGAGGCCGAGCACCACGACGACGAGAGCGGTGCTGGGCCGCCATAGCGCCGCGAGCAGGAGCAGGAGCACGACGCGCGGCAGCGCGAGGGCGAAGTCGGTCAGGCCGAGGAGCGTGATCGACAGCGGTCCGCGCCAGTAGCCCGCGACGGCGCCGACCGCGAGCCCTAGCGCCACCGAGACGAGCACCGCCAGCGCCCCCACGCCCATCGAGATGCGCGCGCCGTACACGAGGCGCGTCCACACGTCGCGCCCGAACCGGTCCGTCCCCAGCGGGTGGAACGCTCCATGCGCGTCGGTCGCGAGGGGCGGGAGGAACCGCGTTGCTACGATGTCGCGTTGGGCGCTGGGGTCGCCGCTCGTGACGAGCGGCGCCGCAGTCGCGCAGGCAATCATGACCAGCAGGACGAGCGCGCCGAACGCGCCGCGGCGATCCCGGAGCACGCGCGTCATGTTTCCCGCGTCCGGATGCGGGGATCGAGCCAGGCTGCGAGGATGTCCGCGAGCATATTGCCCGCGACCACGAGTCCGGCGCTCACAGCGGTCGCGGCCATCACGACGGGATAATCCCGCCCTTGGACCGCTTCCACGAGGACGCGTCCGACGCCCGGCCAGGCGAACACCGCCTCGACGAAGACCGCGCCCGAGAACAAGGCCGGAAGCGACAACCCCAGCAGGGTGACGACAGGCGTCAGAGTGTTGCGCAGCGCGTGGCGTCCCACGACCTGGATTGGCGACACCCCCTTCGCCCGTGCCGTCGTGATGAACGGTTGCGCGAGCGTTTCGAGCATCGCGCCGCGCACGAAGCGCGCGGCGCCACCCACGCCGATCAGGGTGAGCGTGGCGAGCGGGAGGGCGAGATGACGGAGTCGATCGACGAGCCACGCCCCGCCGGTCAGATAGTCGCCGTCGAGCCCGGCTGCGCCGAACGCCGGGAGGAGGCGCGCCCAATAGGTGAACAGCAGCACGAGCATGAGCCCTAGCCAGTAACCAGGCACTGCGAACAGGGTGACGGTGACGACCGACAGGACGGTGTCGAGGCGGGAGGCGCTGCGGGCCGCTTGCACGGCGCCGACGACGATGCCGAGCAAGTAGCTGAGCAGCAGCGATAGGGCAACGAGCCGCACCGTCGCGGGCCAGGCGGCGCCGAGCACCGCGCGTACCGGGCGGCCCTTGGCGATGCTGGTTCCCCAGTCGCCGTGCGCGAACCGTCCCAGCCAGGCGGCGAACTGCGCTGGGAGGGCCTTGTCGAGCCCCAGGGCCTGCCGTTGCGCGGCGAGCTGCTCCGCCGTTGCCGTGGGGCCGAGCATCAGGTCCACCGGGTCGCCGGGCGCGAGGTGCAGCAGGAGAAACGTGAGAGTCACCACGCCAAACACGACGGCGAGGCCGGCGAGCAGACGGTGTCCCAGCCTGGCGAGCATCGGCGGGAATCTCGCGCGGCCCACCGGTCGCCGCTAGAATGCGGGCGTGCCGCGAGCGTTCGTTCCGATCCTGCTCGCCGTGGCGATGCTGCCCGCGTGCGGGGCCGCCCCGCGCCGCGGCCCTACGGTGCTGTTTGCCTCGGGGGCGGATCTCCAAAGCATCAACCCACTCCTCACCGTCCATCCGCTCGCGCGGCAAGTGCAACGCTACGTGCTCCTGACGACGCTCGCGCGCTACGACACGGCGCTGGTGCCGCGCCCCTATCTCGCGCGCGCCTGGCACTGGTCCGATGGCGGCCGCACGCTGACATTCTCACTGCGCGGCGACGTGCGCTGGCACGACGGAACGCCCACGACGGCGCGCGATGTCGCCTGGACCCTGGCCGCGGCCCGCGATCCGGCGACCGGGTATCCGCGCCTCAACGACCTCCGCGCGGTTGCGTCCGTCGCCGCGCCGAATGATTCGACGGTGGTCCTGCGGTTTACCCGGCCATTCGCGCCGGATGCGTTTCCCGACGTGCTCACCGATCTCGCGATCCTGCCCGCGCATCTGTTGGACAGCGTTCCGCACGCGCGTTTGCGAGAGGCGGACTGGAACGTCCATCCCGTGGGGAACGGGCCGTTTCGCTTCGTGACTCACGAGCCGAACCGCCGCTGGGTGTTCGCGGCGAACCCGGACTTTCCCGCGGGGCTGGGCGGCCCGCCCCAGATCGAGCGCCTCATCGTGGTCGTGGTGGATGAACCGATGATCAAGCTGTCCGCGCTCGTGGCGGGCGAGCTCGATTTCGCCGGGGTGAGCCCTCAGCATGCGGCGTTCGTGCGCCGGCACACCGCGCTCGCCATCAAGGACTACCCTCTGATATTCCCCTACGGTCTCGTGTTCAACACGCGGCGCGCGCCGTTCGACGACGCGCGCGTCCGCCTCGCCGCCGCGCTGGCGATCGACCGCCGCGAGATCGTGGACGGCTATCTCTTCGGTTTTGCCGCCGTCGCCGACGGCCCGGTGCCGCCCGGGCTTCCCCGGTATGTTCCGGTGCCCGGGGTGCCGTTGGCGCCCGACTCTGCGCGCCGGCTCCTCGCCGGTCGGCATCCGCGGTTCGACATTCTCACGGTCGGCAGCGGGGAGGCAGCGCTCGAGCAGATGCTCCAGGCCCGGCTCGCGGCCGTCGGGTTCGAGGTATCGATTCGCCAGCTCGAGCTGTCGGCGTTTCTCGATCGGGTCTATGGGCCGCGGCACGACTTCATGGCCGCGGTGATGGGCATCCCGGGCGATCCGGGGCTCGGCTTTCTCCAGCCGCTGGGAGATCTCACGGGAATGCCGGTGCCGGACGATCCTGTCGCCGCGCAACGGCTCTTTGCCGAGCGGCTGCCGGTGGTCTGGCTCTACCACGCGCGGGGAGTGCAGGGGATGAACCAACGGGTACTCGGCGTGCGAATGGACGTGCGGGGTGAGCTCCCCACGGTCGCCACGTGGCGGGTCAGCCCGTGAGACGGCGGGAGCTGCCCACTGCCTTCCACTCACATGCGCCGCTGCGGCTCGACTTCGCCGGCGCATGGACCGATGTGCCGCCATTCTCAGCGCGCGAAGGCGGCGTCGTGGTGAACGGCGCCATCGGCCTCCGGGCTCACGTCGCGCTCCAGCTCGGCGGCACGCTGCTGCGACTCGTTTCCGAAGAACTGGGGGAGACGCTCGAATGCGCGAACTCGGGTGGCCTCGGCCCCGGCGGGAAGCTGAGTCTCCTGAAGGCCGCGCTGCGGATGTTCCCCGTGCTGGGGGGCTTTGCGCTCACGACGCGCGCCGATGCGCCGCCCGGCTCGGGGCTGGGCAGCTCGGGCGCGCTCGGCGTCGCCCTCGTGGGTGCGCTGACGCACGCACGCCTGGAGCGTCTCGGCGAGCGCGAAGTGGCCGAGCAGGCCTGGCAGGTCGAGGCGGTCGAGGCGCAGATCCCAGGTGGGAGGCAGGACCAATATGCGGCAGCACTGGGCGGTTTTCATCGCTTGAGCTTCCGGGATCCCGACGTGGGCGTCGAGCCGCTGACGCTGGATCCCGCGTTCGCAGCCGCCCTGGAGCGCCAAACGCTGCTGTGCTACACCAACAAGAGTCGCGTGTCGGGTGACACGATCGTCCGCGTAATGGGCGCCTACGAACGCGGCGACCGCAAAGTCACCGGCGCCTTGCGCGCACTGAAGGACCTGGCGGACGCGATGGTCGAAGCCCTCCGGAGTGCGGATCTCGCGCGCATGGGCGCTCTATTGAGCGAGAACTGGAAGCACCAACAAGCGCTCGACCCCGGGATGCGCACGGCCGAGATGGCGCGGCTCGAGGAGGCGGTCGCCGCGGCCGGCGCGCTCGGCGGCAAGGCGGCGGGCGCCGGCGCCGGCGGCTCGATGTTTTTCGTGATGAAAGGCGACGCGCGCGCGGCCGCGGCGGCCGCCGAGCGCGTCGGCGCGACCGTCCTTCCAGTCACATGGGCGGCGGAAGGAATGCGCTCGTGGTGACGGCGGCAGAGCTCGCGGCGCGACGTCAGATAGTCAGCGGGTCGCGTGATCTCCAGGCGCTGCTCGCGCATCTGCGCGCGCGCGCACGCCCCGTGCTGGAACGCATGCCGACTATTCCCGATCACAAGGCGTTGCTCTCGACCGATGGCGGCGTGTGCCCCGAGGATGGGACCGCGTTGACGTTCGATCCCTGGAGTTCGGCGGCGCACCGCTGTCCTCGTTGCGGCAAGACCTGGACGGGCGAGCGCCACGACCAGCACTGGGCGCGCTACCAGCACCTGTGGCTGGCCGAGCGCGCTGCCCACCTCGCCGCCATCGCGGCGATCGGTGGCCGCGACGATGCTCCCGCTGCCGCGCGGGCGCGCGACATCCTAGGTGCCTACGCGGAGCGCTATTGGCGGTATCCCAACCGCGACAACGTGCTTGGTCCGAGCCGCCTATTCTTCTCGACCTATCTCGAGTCGTTGTGGGTCTGCAATTATGTCGCCGCGGCTGTGCTGCTGCGCGACGCGGACCTGCTCGACCCCGCCGCGGGGCGTGCCGTGCACCAGGTTGCCGAGGAAGCCGCAACCTTGATCGGCGACTACGATGAGGCGTTTTCGAACCGGCAGACGTGGAACAATGCCGCGCTCGCCGCCGTCGCCGTGTGGTTCGAGGACGAGGAGCTCGCCCAGCGGGCCATCGAGGGGCCGACCGGCCTCCTGGCTCACCTGATGCGCGGCTACGGACGGGACGGTATGTGGTACGAGGGCGAGAACTACCACCTCTTCGCCTTGCGTGGGATGCTCACCGGGGCGGGATGGGCGAGGCTCGCCGGCGTGGACTTCACCGCCGACCCCCGCGTGGCGGCACGGTTGGCTGCGGCGCTCCGGGCGCCGGCGCTCTCGGCCCTTCCCGACCTCACCTTTCCAGCGCGCAAGGACGCGCGGTTCGGCATCTCGCTCGCGCAGCCGATGTATCTCGAGTTGTGGGAGATCGGTTTGGCGAGATCGGGAGGCAACGACCTCGCGGCCTGGCTGCATGCGCTCTATGCCGTGTCCGCCGTGAAACCCGAGCTCATCGAGGCGTACTTGCATGATGCGCCGATCGAATCGGTCCCCGTTCCCCCCACCCGTACGAAGCTTTCGTGGTGGTCGCTCCTCGAGATGCTGCCCGACCTTCCGCCGGCCGAGCAGCCGTGGAACCCGCCGAGCGTGCTCCTCGAGAGCCAGGGGTTGGCGGTCCTCCGCGCCGAGGATCGCTACGTGAGTCTCGAGTGCGGCCCGTACGGCGGAGGGCACGGGCATCCCGACCGGCTGCACCTCACGCTACACGCCGGCGGGGTTCACTGGCTCGCGGACCCCGGCACGGGGTCGTACGTCGCACGCGAGCTGTTCTGGTACCGGTCCACGCTGGCGCACAACGCGCCGCGGTTGGACGGAGAGTCCCAGCCGCCGGGCGACGCCGTCTGCGAGGCTTTCGACGAACAGGAGGGGTGGGCGTGGGTGCGGGGCCGCTATGGCAACCTGGTGCGAACGGTCGTCGCGGGTCCCGAATACGTGCTCGACGTCGTGGAGCTCACGGGACGCGAGGAGCACGTCGTCGAGTTGCCTTGGCATCTCGCTGGTCGGGGCGACGTAGAAACGAAGGGCCGTTGGGTCACTGATGAGATACCCGACGAGTTCGTGACGCGCGCGGAACGTTTCGTGCCCGACGAAGCCGGACCGATCGTCATCATGCACACGGCGCAGCACGCACGGCTCACTGCGCACCTGATGTTCGAAGGCGAGCTCTTGCGCGCGGAAGCCCCGGGGCTACCGGGGCGGGAGGGAATGGCGCGAGCGCCGTTTTGCGTTGTGCGGGCCCGGGGCCGCAATGTGCGGATCGTGACGGTCGTGGAGCCGCACGCCGCCGAGCCGCAGGTCCGCGCCGTACGCGCCAGCGGCGACAATGTGGAGGTCGAGACGGCTGCCGGCATCGACCGGCACCGGTTCGCCGGTCTCGAATTGACCATTGAGCAAGGCGACGGCATTCCTCGCGCGCTGCGCGGCGCCCGAGACATCCAGCCGCCGTTCACGCCGCTGCTCGAGCTCGATCCGCCCGTTCCCGTCGTGGCCCCGGCCTTCCGGGTCGGCGCTCCGCCGCCGCTGGACGGCACATTAGACGGGTTCGATGTCGCGGAGCCGCTCCATCTGGGGCTCGAGGACCAGTACCGCCGCAGTGAAGACGTCTATCCCGGGCCCGACGATTTTTCCGCGCTCGCTTATGCTGCGTGGGACGAGGCGGCGCTCTACCTTGCCGTCGACATCACGAAGCCGGACCTCCGCCTTCGTCCAGGTGACGCGCCGCCGCTACGGCTCGACAACGAGGCCGACGACATCCATTCCGATGGTTTGCAGGTCTACGTGGCGGGGAACCCGGGAGCGGGGCACGGGGCCGTCGGCTATCTGATCGTGCCCGAGCAGGGTGGGCGCGGGGTGCGGGTGCGGACGACGAGCGATACGCAGGGAGAGGGGAACCCCAACGCCGTGCGCGGTGGTTGGCGGCGCACTGAGGCGGGCTATCGGGTGACCGTCGGGATTCCTTGGCCCGCGGATGTGCGCCCCCACGCGGGCGCCCGCGTTGCCTTTGACCTTATCATTAACGAAATGCTTCCTGGCCGGGTGCGGCGCGTGGGCCAGCTTGTCTGGAGCGGCGGCGACGGGTGGGTCTGGTTGCGCGGCGATCGGCAGGATCCGGCGCGCTTCGGCGTCCTGGAGCTGGTCGCATGATCGTCGTCGTCCTCCACGAGCCCCAGGATCTCGTGAACATCGCGCACGTCGTGCGCGGCATGAAGAATTTCGGCTGCCGCGATCTGCGACTCGTGAATCCGCTCGAATACGAGGCGTATCGCGTGGAGGGTATTGCGCACCAGACGCAGGATGTGCTGGCGCGCGTGCGCACGTACGAATCCCTCGAGCAAGCGCTCGCCGACTGCGTGCACGTCGTCGGGTTCACGGCGCGCGGCCGCACGGCCAAGCGTAACCTGCAGCGCCCGCGCGAGGCCGCGGCCGAGGTCACGGCGCTCGCGGACGGCGGTCCGGTCGCGCTGCTCTTCGGCCGCGAGGACAAGGGACTCTCCAACGACGCCCTGGACCGCTGCCACCGCATCGTGACGATTCCCAGCGATCCGTCGTATTCGTCGCTCAACCTTGGGCACGCGGTGATCGTGATGCTCTACGAGCTCGCGTTGGCCCGCGGCGCGGAGACGTTGCCCTTCAAGGCTCCCCGCCGCCCCGCCGAGCCCGCTGCGGTGGAGGACCTGGAGCGTCTATTCGACGATGTCGCTCGCGCCCTCACGACGATCGACTTCTTCAAGACGCGCAACGCGGACGGCATCATGCGCACGATGCGCGAGTTGGTGCATCGCGCGCCGCTCGACGCCCGCGAGGTCAAGTTGCTCCGCGCGATGGCCATCGAAGTGGTGAAATACAGTGAGCGACTGGCGCGTTCCGGGCTTCACGTCGACCGGTAGTAAGCGGCCCGACGCCCTGTTCGGACCCGATCCGGGCCCCGACGCGCCGACGCAGCTGGTGCGGGCGTCCGGCTGCCGCGTGTGGGACCGTTCCGGGCGCGAGTACGTGGACTACGTGATGGCGCTGGGCGCTGTCGCGCTCGGCTACGGGCATCCGGCCGTGAACCGGGCGGCCGAGGAGGCCATCGCCGCCGGCGTCGTGGGGCCGCTACCGCCGGTTGCCGAGCAAGAGCTCGCCGAGGCGCTCGCCGCCCGCATCCCGTGGCTGGAGCGCGTGCGTTTCCTCAAGACCGGGGCGGAAGCGGTGGCGGCCGCGGTGCGGCTCGCGCGTGTTGCCACCGGGCGCGACCACGTCCTCGGCTGCGGCTACCACGGCTGGCTCGATTGGTGCCAGGGCGGGACGGAAGGCATTCCAGCCGCCATCCGCTCGTTGTTCGCCGAGCTGCCCTTCAACGACGTAACGACGGCCCGGGAGATGATCCGGGAACGCGGCCGCAGTCTCGCCGCGGTGGTGATCGAGCCCGTCGTGGTGACAGAGCCAAGCCGGGAGTGGCTGGAGGTCTTGCGCGCCGAGACCGAGCGCGCGGGCGCTGTGCTCGTCTTCGATGAAATCAAAACCGCCTTCCGGCTGGCCGTCGGCGGCGCCGCCGAGCGTTACGGCGTGCGGCCCGACCTGGCCGTGCTGGGCAAGGCACTGGCGAATGGATTTCCCCTTGCGGTCGTCGGGGGACGGGCGGACCTGATGGCGGAGGCGACGCGCACCTGGATTTCCTCGACGCTGGCGACTGAAGGCGTGGCTCTCGCGGCGGCGCGGGCGACGCTAGAGGTCTTCGAGCGGGAGGACGTATGCGGCCATCTGCATCGTGTGGGCACGCGGCTGCTGCACGGCCTGCACGAGTTGCAGCGCCATCACCCCACCGCCATCACCGGCGTCGCCGGGATGGCGGAGATGTGCTTCCTGCACTACGCGACGGAGGAGCTGGCGTGGTCCGTGGCGCTCGGCGCCGCAAAACGCGGCCTCTTGTTCAAGCGCACCGCCTACAATTTCGTCTCCCTCGCGCACGACGAGGCGACGGTGGACCGGACGCTGGAAGCCTTGGCGGAGACGCTCGGAGCCGTGGGATGACGCTGCGATGCGAGTGATCATCCTCGGGTCGGCGGCGGGTGGAGGGCTGCCGCAGTGGAACTGCGGCTGCGCCAATTGCCGTGCGGCGCGCGCCGACGGCGCCGGGCGCACTCAGTCGTCGGTCGCCGTGAGCGCGGATGGTGAGCGCTGGATTCTCCTCAACGCCTCGCCCGACCTGCGCGTGCAGCTCGCCGCTCACCCGGCGCTGTGGCCGCGGGGCGCCCGCGGCACGCCCATTCAGGCCGTGATGCTCACCGATGGCGAGATCGACCACACGCTCGGCCTCTTGTTGTTGCGCGAGAGCGCCGCTACGCTGCCCGTCTACGCGCCGGCGGGCGTCGCCGCGCTGCTCGGCGCGGAGTGGCCGCTGTACCGCGTGCTCGCCGCGTATGCGGGCGTGGACGCCCGCATCATCCCCGACGGCGGCCCCGGCGGCCGGCCACTCCAGCTCACCAACGCGCAGGGCGAGTCGCTCGGCGTTCAGTGCACCGCGTTTCCGGTTGCGCGCCGGCCGCCCCGCTACGCCCGCGGGGCAACGGCGGCAACGTTCGACGTCGGCCTGCGGCTGCGCGATGAGCGGACGGGGGGAACGCTCGCCTATATTCCCACGGCGGGTGCGGTCGACGATGCGGTCCGCGCCGCCGCGACCGGAGCGGATGTGCTGCTGTTCGACGGCACGTTCTGGGCGGACGACGAGTTGCGGGCAGCGGGGGTGGACGCGCCCACGGCGCGCGAGATGGGGCATCTTCCGGTGGGCGGGCCTGCCGGGGGCATCGAGCTGCTGCCGCGCGCCGGCGCGAAGCGGACCGTGCTCGTGCACATCAACAACACCAATCCGATCTTGTGCCGCACTTCGGCCGAGCGGGCCCAGGTCGAGGCAGCTGGCCTCGAGGTGGGAGAGGACGGCATGGAGTTCGAACTGTGAGGCGCGCGTGACACTCCAGCGCAAGCTGCTGCTGGGGTTCTCGCTCATGGTTGTCCCTGCCTTGCTCGTCGGGATCCAGGCGGTTCGGAGCAACGCGCTCGAGCAGGCGACGCTGGAGGAGCTAGGCCAACGCCTGGCGCGTTCGCGCACCTACGCCGAAGTGGAAAACGCCATGTTCAACCAATCCCAGGTGGTCTGGCGCTACCTCGGTGGAGACCTCAGGGCGAAGCAGGAATTTCCGCTCACCGAACAGGTCGTGGACTATTGGCTTGAGCGCTGGACCGCCGGGCTTCCCTCCGATGAAATGAAGGTCGCGACCGGCGTCCGCGATATCGAAGGCCAGATCCGGGCGGTTGCCAATCGCGTGTTCAGGCTTTACGACGCGGGGCAGCGCGACGCGGCCTATCGCACCGCGCGCCACGAGCTGGTGGAGCGTCTGCAGCCCGCCTTGGCGGAGGTGAACCGCGAGATCTATCGCCAGGCGCGTGTGTTCAGCGTGCAGCGAGCGTTCGCGCAGGTGCGCGGCATCGTGGAGACAGAACGACGGATTCTGTGGGTGATCATCGCGGTCGCCGCCGTCGCCGGCCTCGTCGCGTCGTGGCTCATTTCACGCAGTCTGGTGCGCCCGCTCAACGAGCTGCGGCAAGCGATGGCCGTCGTGGGTGCGGGCGACCTGGACCATGTGATGCAGCCGCGATCCCGTGACGAGATTGGCGACCTGGCGCGCGCCTTCGCCCAGATGACGGAGCAGCTGCGCCAATCGCGCGCGCGGCTGGTGCAGTCCGAGAAGCTCGCCTCGATCGGGCAGATGGCGGCGGCGGTGGCGCACGGCCTCCGTAATCCGCTCGCGAGCCTGCGCGCCGCGGCGCAGCTCGCGCGACACCGAGTGGAGGTCCCCGCGGCACGCGAGCAGCTGAACGCCATCGTCGAGCAGGTGGACCGGCTCGATCTCCGGATTGCCCACTTGCTCGCGTTCTCCCGGCCCGCCTCCTTCCATCCGCTGCGCGACAGCGCGCGAGCGCTGGTGGATGGGGCGCTCTCGGGCTTCTCCGCGCTGCTCCACGAGCGTCGCGTCGAGCTGGAGCTCAGCTTTCCGGCGGGGCTCCCCGAGATTCTGGTGGACCCTATGCGTCTCGAGCAGGCATTGACGGAGCTCGTCTCCAACGCGCTCGCCGCCATGCCCGAGGGAGGACGCCTCGCGATCGCAGCCCGGACCGAACCGGGCGAGACCGGCTCGGACGGGGGAGGAGTTACCATCGAGATTGCCGACTCGGGCTCCGGGATTCCCGCCGAGATCCTCCCGACCGTGTGCGAGCCCTTCGTCACCACGCGGCCTGAGGGCACCGGTCTCGGACTCGCGATCGCCAAACGCTACGTCGAAGAGGCGGGAGGCCGCCTGGAGATCGCGAGCGTGGTCGCCCGCGGTACCACCGTACGGATCTGGCTGCCGGTGGCGAACGGCGCATGAGCGGAGCCACTGTGCTGATCGTCGATGACGAACACACCCTGGCGCGATCCGCCCAGGCTTACCTCACGGACCACGGCTACGAGACGGCGGTCGCGAGCACCGGAGAGAAGGCGCTCGAGCTGCTCGCCAGCGTGCAGCCGGACGTGGTATTTGCCGACGTCCGTCTCCCGGGCATGAGCGGCATCGAGCTGCTCAAGCGCATCCGCGAATTCGATCCGGTGCTCCCGGTCGTCATGGTGACGGCCTACGGCACGATCGAGGGTGCGGTGGAAGCCGTGAAGCTCGGCGCCTTTGATTACGTAAAGAAGCCGGTGGACCTGGAGGAGCTGAAGCTCCTCGCCGAGCGGGCGCGTGCGGATCGCCTGCTGAAGCAGGAGCTGTCCTACTACCGCCAGCGCGCGACGCGGGACGTCGGGTTCGCGGGCATGATCGGCGCGTCGCCCGCGATCCGCGCGGTCCTCGAGCGGGCACGGCAGATCGCCGCGCTCGACGAGACGCCCCCGGTGCTCCTGACGGGCGAGACGGGCACGGGCAAGGGCCTCCTGGCCCACGCGATCCACGCCTCCGGTCCCCGCGCCACGCGGCCGTTCATCGAGGTCAACTGCACCGCGCTTCCCGCGAACCTCATGGAGTCCGAGCTGTTCGGCCACGAGCGCGGCGCGTTCACGGATGCCAAGGAGTCGAAGCCCGGTCTGATGGAGGCGGCTGAGGGCGGATTCCTCTTTCTCGACGAGATCGGCGACGTCGACCTCTCGCTGCAAGGGAAACTGCTCAGAGCGATCGAGGAGCGCACCGTGCGGCGCGTGGGGAGCGTCCGCGAGCGCAAGGTGGACCTGCGCATCATCGCCGCGACGAACCGCGATCTCGAGCGCGAGGTGCGGCGGGAGCGGTTCCGGAATGATCTCTATTTCCGCCTCGCGGTGATTGTCCTGCAGGTGCCGCCGCTGCGCGAGCGCGGGGAGGACGTGCTCCAGCTGGCGGAGCATTTCCTGGGGCGCTTCAACGCCAAGTACGGGAAGACCGTGCGAGAGATCAGCGCCCCGGCGCGCGATCTATTGCTCGCCTATCCCTGGCCGGGGAACGTGCGCGAGCTGAGCCACGTCATCGAGCGAGCCGTCCTGTGGAGTCGCGGGCCCGCGTTGGACGTCGCGCATCTCTCGCTGACGAGCCCGGGAGGTGCCGAGTCGATCGACGCGGACGCGCTGACCACGGCCGACGGCCCGCCGCTCGAACCGGGAGCGGCAGCCGGCGCGCCGGCGTTGCCGCCGCAGGGGGTCGACCTGGGGCAGTGGGAACGATCCATGATCGAACGCGCGCTACGCGAAGCCGGCGGGAACCAGACGAAGGCGGCCCAGCGTCTCGGGATTTCGCGGGATACACTGCGCTATCGTCTGAAGAAGTTCGGGCTGGGTGGGTGATTCCACCCACGTACTGGGTGAAAAGCCTCAGCACTAGCCCTCGGGCTGGGAGTGGTCCATCTCTACGAAAATGGGATAATCGTACGCAGAGCAATGGGTTGTGATGTTGCATCGGCACGGTCAGGGCTGGCACGCAGCGTGCTTCATATGCTGGCGGTTGGCAACGGTTGATCAACCATTGTTTCTGGAGGCTCTCAATGTCGTGGACCAAGCCTGAGTACGAAGTGGTCGAGCTGGGGATGGAAGTCGGCGCTTACGCCGGTAATGCGTGAGTCGAGCCGTCGTAGCCAACAGAAGGGCCGGGTGACGAACCCGGCCCTTTTGTCACAGGGCGCAGCAGAGGGCGAGCTAGTGGACCGGCTGCGCGCCGTACTGGAGCGCCGTTACCATCATCTGCATCCCTTCAACCAACGAATGCACCGCGGTGAGCTGTCGCGCGCCGAGCTCCAGCTCTGGGTCGCGAACCGCTTCTACTATCAGGTCAACATCCCCATCAAAGACGCACTCATCCTTGCCAACTGCCCCGAGCGTGAAGTCCGCCAACAGTGGATACAGCGGATCGTCGATCACGACGGCCGGCCGGGCGAGGAGGGTGGGATCGAGGCATGGCTGCGCCTCGGCGAGGCGATGGGGGTATCGCGCGACGATCTGCAGACGCAACGCCGACTGCTGCCGGGCGTGCGCTTCGCGGTAGACGCCTACGTCAACTTCTGTCGAACGCGGCCGTGGCTCGAGGCGGTCGCCGCGTCGCTGACCGAGCTGTTCGCGCCGCTCATCGTGCAGGAGCGGCTCGCGGCGATCCTCAGCCACTACAAGTGGGTCGATCCCGACGGCCTCCAATACTTCAGGAATCGACTGACGCAGGCGCCGCGGGATGCGGCGTACGCGCTCGCGCTCGTGACCCAGCGGTTCCGGAGTCGCGCGGAGCAGGACCGGGCCGTCGCGGCGCTCGACTTCAAGTGCGACGTGCTGTGGTGCCTGCTCGACGCGGTGTCGCGAGGGTCGCTCCCGGGGTCGGACGCTTGAGTAGCGTGGGCGCGGCGGCCGTGCCCCGGATCGCGGCGAAGGCGCGGCTGCAATGGGACGATGTCCGCAAACGCCACGTCCTGCTGTATCCCGAGGGACTCGTCATTCTGAACCCCACTGGAGCGGAGATCCTGGGGCTGTGCGATGGGGTTCGTTCGCTCGCCGCCATCGTGGCGACCCTCGAGCAACGGTACGGAGCGACCGGCCTGGAGCCGGACGTCTGCACGCTCCTGGACGGGCTCGCGGCGAAGGGACTGGTGCTCTATGGACCCTAAGCCGCTGTGGCTGCTTGCCGAGCTGACCTACAAGTGTCCACTCCAATGCCCGTACTGCTCTAATCCGCTCGATTTCGCGGGCGGCCGCTTCAAGCAGGAGCTGAAGACCGAGGAATGGTGCCGCGTCTTCCGTGAGGCCAAGGCCCTCGGCGTGCTGCAGCTCGGGTTGTCGGGTGGCGAGCCGACGCTCCGTGCCGACCTGGAGGAGCTGGTCCGTACCGCGCATGGGCTCGGACTCTACACCTCGTTGATCACGTCGGCGTATCGGCTGACGAAGGACCGGCTCACCGCGTTGCAGCAGGCGGGCCTCGACCACGTACAGATCAGCATCCAGGGCGCCGACGCTGAGCTGTCTGACGAAATCGCCGGGACCAAGTCGTACCGCGACAAGATCGCCGCCTACCACTACACGCGCGAGCTTGGCTTCCCCCTCACCGTCAACGTCGTCCTGCACCGCCGCAACCTGCATCAGGTGGAGGCGCTCATCCGGCTTGCCGAATCGCTCGGTGCCGAGCGCATCGAGCTCGCCAACACGCAGTTCTACGGCTGGGCGTTCCACAACCGCGAAACCCTGATGCCTACAAAGGCCCAGCTCGAGGCGGCGTGGGCCGTCGTGCAGCGCGAGCGCCAGCGCCTCGGGAGCCGGCTGGAGATCGTCTGGGTCCTCCCCGACTATCACGAGCAGTTCCCCAAGCCGTGCATGGGGGGATGGGGGCGCTCGTACATGACGGTGACGCCGGCCGGTGAGGTGTGGCCGTGCCACGCGGCGGGACGCATCACGACGCTTCGGTTCGACAACGTGCGCGAGCGGTCGCTGGAGTGGATCTGGCAGGAATCGGACGCGTTCACCCGCTTCCGCGGCGATTCGTGGATGCCCGAGCCGTGCCGGTCCTGCCCGCGTAAGGAGGTCGATTTCGGTGGCTGTCGCTGCCAGGCGTTCCTCGTCGCCGGCGACGCGGGCGTCACCGATCCGGTGTGTTCGCTCTCGCCGCGCCGGCACTTGATCGACGCGACCATCGCCGAGGTCGAGCGGGCCGCTGCGGCGGAAGTGACGCCCGAAGAGTGGACCTACCGCGCGGCGCCCGCCTCGCGCGCGCTCGCCACGAAGGAATGACCGCACCCGCCATCGAAGCCCGCGGTCTCGGCAAAGATTTCGGCTCGATCCGCGCGCTCGACAAGCTCGACCTCGCCGTGCATGAAGGCGAGTTTTTCGGTTGCCTGGGGCCGAACGGCGCCGGGAAGACCACGACGGTCCATCTGCTCGCCACCCTCCTCAAGCCGACGCGCGGCACGGCCCGGGTCGCCGGCTATGACGTCGTGCGCGACGACCTCCGCACTCGGCGCAGCATCGGCCTCGTGTTCCAGGAGACGACGCTCGACCGCGATCTCACGGTGGAAGAAAACCTCCACTTCGCGGCGCGGCTGTGGAGCCTGCCGGGCCGGCTGGCTGCCCCGCGGATTGCCGAGCTGCTCGGCCAATTCGGGTTGCTCGAGCGGCGGCGCGATCCCGTGCGCGCGCTGTCGGGCGGCATGCGACGGGCCCTCGACGTCGCCCGCGGCATCCTGCACCAGCCGCGGGTGCTGTTCCTTGACGAGCCCACCGCGGGCCTCGATCCCCGCGCCCGGCGCTCGTTGTGGGAGCTGATCCGGCAGCTGCGCCGGGCGTCCGGGCTCACCGTTTTCCTCACGACGCACTACGTCGAGGAGGCGGAGCCGTGCGACCGCGTCGCGGTGATCGACGGCGGGCGGCTCGTCGCGCTGGGGACGCCGGCCGAGCTCAAGCGGGCCGCGGCCGTGAATTCGCTCGAGGAGGTGTTTCTCGCGCGCACCGGCCATCCGCTCGCCGAGCCGAGCGCGGCCTGACGATGCGACCGGTATTCGGGATCGTCGTGCGCGAGCTGGTGCGCTTTTGGCGACAACGGGGTCGCGTCCTGGCGAGTCTGGCGCGACCGTTCGTGTGGCTGATCTTCGCCGGCGCCGGGTTCGCGACCGTCTTCACCGGTGCGGGAGAGATCGATTACCGGCGTTACATGGCGCCGGGGTTGCTCGGCATGGTCGTGATGTTCGGGTCGCTGCTCGCGGCGCTTTCCACCGTGACGGACCGCGACGCTGGGGTGCTGCGCATGGTTCTCGTGGCGCCCATTCGCCGCAGCACGGTCGCGCTCGGCAAAATCCTGGGGGCGACCCTGCTCGGAACGACCCAGGCCGTTGCGGTCGGTGTGATTCTCCTCTCGCTCGTGCAGCTGTGGCCGGGCCCCCAGTCGCTGCTCCTGGCTCTCGCGGGCGTCGTGTTATCGAGTCTCGCGATGGGCGCGCTGGGGCTGGTCCTGGCTGCGAGCATCCGCTCGATCGAGAACTTCGCGGGCGTGATGAACTTCGTGGTCTTCCCGATGCTGTTTCTCTCGGGGGCGCTCTACCCGGTGCGCCGGCTGGGTTCGGCGCTGCAGGCGCTCGTGTATCTCAACCCGCTGGCCTACGGAGTCGATCTGCTTAAGCACGCCCTCTTGGGCGGATGGCGGGGCGCGGGCTACGGCGGCGAGCTGCCGCTGGCGCTCGACATCGCAGCGCTGGTGGCGTTCGCCGTGGCCGGGCTGCTCGGGGGGGCAGCGTTGCTCGCCCGCGAGGGCGGGGTGACCCGCACCGCTTTCCGCGGGGGGGCCTAGAAGGCGCTGAGGACCGCCCCCAAGATCAGGAACACGACAATCGACGCGATGAGGACGACCGCCGTGTATCCCATCGATCGGTCCTCGGGCACCTTCATGACGACCGGCAGCCCGAGGAACAGCAGATAGACGCTGTAGAGCGAGAAGATCAGACTCACGAGCGCGAGCGCCGGGACGAGTGTGAACACGCCGCCGATCCAGTGCGCCGTGCTGGAATAGGTTGCCGCCTTCAGCGCCTGCACGTCATTCTTCTGCCCGCCGAATCCCGGTGCCAGGAGATTGACGATCTGCGCGGTGACGAAGAGGCCGATGAGCGAGAGCACGTAAGCAGCGACGCCCCACGTGATCGCGGTGGAGAGGGGTACGGGGTTGGTCAGGCTGGTCAGGGGAATCCGCGCGCCGAAGAGCACCCTGCCGATGGTGCCGCAGAGCGGCCCGATCACCGCCAGCGGCAGAATGTATTTCCCCCACAGCTCGCTGGGCTTCGTGAACTCGCGGTCGATCTCCTTCCAACTGATGCGTGGTTGGAGCAGAATGTACTTCACCCGGCTGATCATCGATCGCGTCACGGCTGCCCTCCTCGAGCAAGTCGAGCACCAAGATAGGGGTGCGGCGGCTCCGCGCCAGCTTTTCGTGGTGCGTCTTGGCGTCTGGGCGTCTGCGCGTCTAGTATTTCGGCATGCTCATCGACGTCCACGCTCATTTCCTTCACGACCGCACCCCCCGCGCCGACTGGCGCGAGCGCAACGCCAGCAGGCTGGCGGCCGGGGAGAAGATCGGGATTTCGGTCCATGTGGCGTCGATCCTCGGCAGTTGGGGGCTGACGTCGCCCATCTACTTCCCCTCGCAGCGTGACGTGACCGCGGGGAACGACGCCCTGCTGGTGCTGCAACGGGCGCATCCTGCCAGGATCCGCGGATATGTATGCGTCAATCCGAACTACAGCGCGCACGCTCGCGCCGAGATCGTCCGCTGCCTCGACGCGGGAATGATCGGGATCAAGCTGGCGGCGAGCCGCCGCGCGGACGATCCGCTGCTCGATCCGATCGGCGTGCTGGCTGGGGAGCGGGGCGTCCCCGTGCTCCAGCACGTCTGGCAGCACCGCCGCCGCGATTGGCCCGGCCAGGAAGCCTCGGATGCCGGCGAGCTGTGCACCCTGGCCCGGCGCCACCCGGACGTCGCGTTCATCCTGGCGCACATCGGCGGTGGCGGCGACTGGCTGCACTCGCTCCATGCCGTCGCTGACGTGTCCAACGTATATGTGGACTTGTCGGGCAGCGGCGTGGACGGCGGGATGCTCGAGGCCTGCGTCGCGGCGGCCGGCGTGAGCCGGCTGCTGTGGGGCACGGATCTCACGATGGACACCGGCTGGGCCAAGCTCCGCTATCTCGAGACGCTGCTCAACAAGGACGAGATGGCGATGATCCGCTGGAAGAACGCCGCCCGCATCTTCCCGCGCGGCGCGTTCCCGGTCGATTGATGCGCGTTGACGTCAACGCGTTCCTGGGCGCCTACCCGTGGCGCAAAGTCCCCGGCACGTCGCCGGAGGCGTTGGCGAAGGCGCTCGATCGGGCCGACATCGACATCGCGTGGATCTCACACTTGCCGAGTCTCTTTTGGCGCGACCCCACGGAGGGAAACGCGTGGCTGCTCGACACCGCGCGCACAGAGCGGCGCTTCAAACCCGTCCCGGTCGTTCACCCGGCGCTCGCGCAGTGGGAGCAGGTGCTCGCGGACGCGGTCAACGCCGGGGCGCCCGCCGTGCGCTGCGACCCGCTGTACCTGGGGCTCGACCCCACCGGTGGGGAGATGCGCGTATTGGCCGCCGCCTGCGGTGCCGCGCGGATTCCGTTGCTGCTCGCGGTCCGCCTCGAGGATGGCCGCCAACGTCATCCCAACGACCGGGTCCCCGAGCTCCCGGCGGCAGCCGTCCGCGCCTTGATCCGCAGCGATGCGGATGTGCGTCTCCTCGTCACGCATGCCGATCGCGGCTTCGTCGAAGAGGTGCATTTCGGCTCTACGCCCGAAGAGGCCCGGCGCATCTGGTGGGACATCTGCTGGATCTGGGGTCCACCCGAGGACCATCTCGAGACGCTGCTCGAGACAGTCGGGATCGAGCGATTCGTCTTCGGGACGGGGCAGCCGCTGCGGATTCCGGAAAACAGCATCGCGAAGCTCGACCTGCTCGAGCTGCCTCCCGAGCGGCGCAACGCGATCGAGTCCGAGAATGTCCGTCGCCTCGCGGCGTCGTAGGACCGTGCGTCCGTCCGACAGTGCGTCCGTCCGTCGCCGTCTGGAATGGGGACTGATTCCCGCCGTCCCCGTGCCGTTCCGTGGCTCAACGATCGACGAAGCGGCGCAGCGCGACTATGCGCGCTGGATGGCGCGTCAGCTGGTCACCGGTGTGGCCGTCTGGGCTCACACGGGACGAGGTCCACACCTCTCCGCCGAGCAGCGCCGGATCGTGCTGGCCGCGTGGCGCGCCGCCCTCCCGGACAAGGTGATCATTGCGGGCGCGAATGCGGTCGCGATGGGGCGCGACGCGAAGCAGGGAGGGGCCGATGCCCTGCTCGCGTTCCCGCACCGCGACGATCCGGTCGCGTATCATGACGCGTTGGCGCAGGAGCTGCCGGTCATCGCGTTCTACCTGTACGAAGCGGCAGGCGGAGTAGCCTATGACGATGTCACGTTGCACGCGATCCTCTCGCTGCCGGGCGTGATCGGTATCAAGGTCGCGACGCTCGATTCCGTGATGACGTTCCAGCGAATCGTCGCGGTGATGCGCGATCATCCGGACAAGCTTCTCATCACGGGCGAAGACCGGTTCCTCGGCTACTCGCTCATGCTGGGCGCCCGCGCGGCGCTCATCGGTATGGGGGCAGCGCTCACGGACTTGCAGGCAGCGCTCGTGAGCTCGTTCGCGAGCGGCGACGCCCACGCATTTACACGCCTCTCCACGCAGTTGGACGCCTTTGCGCAGTCGACGTTCGTGCCCCCGATGGAAGGCTACATTCGCCGCATGCTCTGGGCGCTTGCCGCGGATGGCGTGATCCCGGACGAAGCGTGCGACGATCCCTGGGGGCCGGTACTCCCGGCGGCCGACCGGGAGGCCGTGCGCCAGGCCGTGTGCGAGGCTCGTGGCACATGCTAGAGCGGCGCTCATTTCTCCAATCGTGCGCGGCCATCGCGCTCGGAGGCCTGGTTCCCATGAGCAAGCAACCGCACGTGGTGGTGGTTGGGGCGGGAGCGTTCGGCGGCTGGACCGCGCTCCACCTGCGGCGCCGGGGCGCCCGCGTCACGTTGCTCGACGGCTGGGGGCCCGGCAACTCCCGCGCGAGCTCGGGCGGCGAGACGCGGGTCATCCGCGCGACCTATGGCCCCCGCGAGATCTATACGCGCCTAGCGGCGCGTGCGCTCACCCTTTGGAAAGAGCACGAGCGGCGCTGGCACCGGCAGCTGTACCATGGGATCGGCGTGCTGTGGCTGGCCGAAAGCGACGACCAGTACGAGAAGGCGGCGCTCCCGGTATTGCGGGACGCGAGGGTCACGTTCGAAGAGCTGACGGCCGCCGAGGTCACGCGGCGTTACCCGCAGATCAACTGCGAGCGACTGAGCTGGGCCATCTTCGAGAAGGATGGCGGCTATCTCACGGCGCGACGGGCGTGCGCAGCCGTGCTCGAGGGCTTCCTCGCGGAGGGAGGCGAGTACCGCCAGCTCGCCGTCCAACCGGACCTGCTCCCCCGGGGAGGCGAGCTTCGCAGCGTGACGCTGTCCGACGGCACGACCCTCACGGGCGACCGGTTCGTGTTCGCCTGCGGCCCCTGGCTTGGGTCCCTCTTCCCCGACGTGATCGGCGACCGCGTACGCGCCACGCGCCAGGAAGTGTTCTTCTTCGGCGCGCCGCCCGGCGACCGGCGCTTCACGGAGGAGGCGCTGCCCGTCTGGGCGGATCATGGCACGCGTTTCATGTACGGTATTCCCGGCAACGAGTGGCGGGGCTTCAAGGTTGCGGACGACACCCGCGGGCCCGTGTTCGATCCCACGAACGGTGAGAGAACTCCCAGCCCGGAGGGCCTACAGACTGCCCGCGACTACCTCGCGTACCGCTTTCCTGGATTGAAGGGTGCTCCACTGTTGGAATCGCGCGTCTGCCAGTACGAAGGGTCACCGGACGAACATTTCATCATCGACCGGCACCCGGCGGCGGCGAATACGTGGCTGGTGGGCGGGGGCTCAGGGCACGGCTTCAAGCACGGCCCCGCGGTGGGGGAGCTCGTCGCTCGGCTGGTACTCACCGGGGAGGCACCGGACCCGCAATTCCGGCTCTCCCGCTTTGCTCACTAGAGACTTCGAGCGGTTCAAGCGGGAGCTACCCCGCGATTTTCCAGCTCACGTGCGCGATACCTACCGTATCGACCTGTCCGGGCGTTACCTCGGCGAGACGATCCCGCATCCGATCGGCAAAGGATCTGGCCAGCTGTCGCTCAACGCGGGTCAGCTCGAGACTGACGCGGAGGCCGGTCTCGCATTCGCGGTGCTGAAAACCGTCATCGCCCAGGACGCGGCGGGCGCGCAATCGATGGCCGCGTGGGCGATTCATGAAACCAAAATGAAGGTCGAGCGGCGCGGAGAGGGGTGGACGGTGACGTGGAAGGGCAGGGGGTGGGATCGCTCGTTCGAGGACTACCTGGCCCTGGTACGCGTGGCGCGCGATCTCACCCGCGCGGCACGGCTGCTCGCGGTGCCGTCGGTGAAGTATCACCTGCCGCGGCTGGATGAGGCGTTTCGGGATGCCGAGTACGCGTTCACTACGCGAGGGCTCGCAGATGCATGGGGCGAGCCTCCGCTACTTCTCGAGAAGGACTTCTCGCCTACGCTCGCCGGGGATCCGCTGGCCGACGAGAAGACCCAGATCCTGCGCTGGCTGCGGGAGGTGCCTGAGCGCATCCGGGCTCACGCTCCGGTGCGGCTCGCCGTGAAGGTGATGAACGCTCGTTTCGACGACGCTTTTCAGCTGGAGATGGTGACGGCAGCGGGGAGCGCGGACGCGCTTGTCGTCTTCAATCGGTTGTTCGATCCAGAGCAAATGGTGGCGTACGGCGGGCCCGACCTGAGTGATCGCAACCTGCGGGTCCTTGCTCGGCTGACCCCGGGGCTCCCAGAGCTCTCCGGCACTGGCAACATCTGCTCCGGCCGAATGATCGTCGACTACGCCCGCCGCGGCTGCACGAGCGTCCAACTCCACACCTTCTTTCAACTCCCTCTCGAGGAGTATTCCGCGACGCACGGCTCCCGCACCGCGCGCGCGCTGCACCAGCTCGTTTTCCATCCTGAGCACGGCCTGATCGCCACGATGCTGGATCTCGAAGGCCGCGGCGCGCTGGAGCGCCGGGAAGGCGAGCTGCATTTTCTCGACATTGCCCGCGATGCGGATCGCTCGCGCTGAGTTGTACGAGCTGGCCCTCCCGCTGATCGAGCCGTTCGTCATCTCGGGCGGCACCATCGCGGAACGCCGTTCGCTCATCGTCGTGCTGCACGACGACGCCGGCCACGTGGGCTACGGTGAGTCGCCGCCGTTTCAGTTGCCGTTCTACTCCGAGGAAACACTGGCGGGCGCCCGCGACTTGATCCAGCGGGTATTGCTGCCGCGCGTCGTCGGGCAGGAGTTCGATTCGCCCGAGGCGATAGATGGCGTCTTGCGCGACGGCGTGCGCGGCAATTGGTTCGCGCGCGCCGGCGTCGAGACTGCCGCGTGGGATCTCGAGGCGCACGCCCGCGGGGTGGGCTTGGCGGCGCTCCTCGGCGAACGCCTAGGGACCACCCTGGCCGGCGCGGTGGACTGCGGCGTCGCGCTCGGCATCCCGCCGGATCACCGGGCCGAGGTGCTCACCAAATGGGTGTACGAGGCGGTGCGGCGCGGCTACCGTCGCGTCAAGATCAAGGTCGCGCCCGGCTGGGATGCGGCGGCGGTCGCGGCGGCACGGGCGGGAATGGGCACGGCGTTGCCGCTGACGGTGGATGCGAACGGCGCCTATGAGTGGCCCCGCGACGAGGCGGCGCTCCGTGGCCTCGACGACGCAGGCCTCCTCTACATTGAGCAGCCGCTCGCCCCCGATGAGCTGGTCGGCCACGCCCGGCTCGCGCACACGCTGCGCACGCCCGTGTGTCTCGACGAGACGCTGCGCGACGCGCGCGCCGCGCGGCAGATCATGGCGCTCGACGGCCCCAAGGTCTGGAACATCAAGGTCCAGCGGGTCGGCGGGCTGAGCGAAGTGTGCCGCATCTACCGCTTGGCGGAGGAGTACGGAGCCCAGCTGTGGGCCGGGACGATGCCGGAATCGGGGATCGGCTCGCAGGCAGCGCTGGCCGCGGCGGCCCTACCGCGTTTCGTGTACCCGTCCGACCTCGAGCCCTCGACGCGCTGGTACGGCCGCAACGGCGACGTCATCAAACTGGCGATGGGGAAGGACGGCCGCATGGCGGTCCCGCAACAGTCTTGCGGGCGCCTGCTGGATCCTGGGCGATTCCGAGCCGCCGCCCGGCTCGTGGGGTCTTGACCGCGCCTGTAGTATTGGGGCGCGATGACCAAACCCCCCGCCGGGTACTGGGCCACCCATCTCTATCTGAGCCCGCGTCAGCGGCCCAAGGCCGACCAGCCGGTCCGCGACCTTCCCCCGCGCGCCGCGCAACGATTCAAGAAAGCCCGTGAAGAATTGCGCAGCTTGCGGCATGTGACGGAGCAGGTCGTCTACCTCGGCACCACGTGGAAATGGGTCTGGATGTACGAGGTCGGGGGACGCAAGCTCGGTTACCTCCATCCGATGGAGTCGGGGGTGAGCGGCACGTTTGTGTTGTCCGAGATGGAGGAGCAGGAAATCGGCGCGACGAACGGCTTGCCCCGCACGATCAAGCAGGCCGTGCGCGATGGCGTCCGGTTCGAAGGCGTGCGCCACTGCTGGATGGAGTTTGCCGATCTCGACGCCGTCGCAGCGTTCGTGGACGTCGTCCGGCTGAAGTATCAACTGCTGGCGCGCCCGGAATGACGTCTTGTGCGCCGTTCCCCGGCCAGGATAAATTCGGGGGCCTGCGCGTCGTTGTTGGGCCACACCGAACCGAACCACTGCTTCGTCATCGAGGCCATCTGCGTTCAGCTGCGGTCGTGGTGTCGCTGGTTCTCGCCTTCCCCTTGGCGGCCCAGACTCCTGCGGGTCGCTACCAGGCGCCGGTCGTCAGCGACACCGGCGATCTCGAGGGTCCCCGCCAGCCGATCTTCTTCCGCCACGACATTCACGCCGGCCAAGACCAGATCCCGTGCATGTATTGCCATTACTCGGCCGCGGTGGCGAGTGAGCCGGGCATCCCCTCGCTGCAGACGTGTTTTGGTTGCCATCAGCTGATCGGCGGCTCGACGCCGTCGCACCAAGCCGAGATCACGAAGGTCCGCGATGCGTGGCGGGAGAAGAAGCCGCCGGAATGGACGCGCATCCACGCGCTCCCCGGCTTCGTGCGTTTCCCGCACCAACGCCACATCAAGGCGCTGGGGACGCAGGCGTGCACGAAGTGCCACGGTGACGTCCAGCGAATGCCGCAGGTGTACCAGGTCTCGACGCTGCGCATGGGGTGGTGCGTGCGCTGCCATGTGGAGAACAAGGTGAGCCGCGACTGCACCGTGTGTCACTACTAGACGGAGCGGGACAGCGATGAGCGACGCGATCGATCGCAGACGGTTCCTCAAAGTTCTCGGCGTCACGAGCGTCGGCGCCGCGGCCCTTTCCGCTTGTGGCATCGGCCCCGAGCCCACGGAAAAGCTGATCCCCTATCTGATCCAGCCTGAGGATCAGATCCCCGGCATTGCCACGTACTACGCGTCGACCTGCCGCGAGTGCGCCGCCGGCTGCGGGATCCAGGTGCGCGTGCGCGAAGGGCGCGCCGTCAAGCTCGAAGGCAACCCCGAGTCGCCGATCAACCGCGGCCGCCTGTGCGCGCGCGGGCAGGCGGCAATCCAGGGGCTGTACAATCCCGACCGGATTACGAATCCGATGGTGCGCAACGCGAGCGGCGCCTTCGAGGCGATGGACTGGCAAGGCGCGATCCAGCGGCTCGGGGCGAAAGTCCGTGAGGCACGGGGGAAGGGCATCGTCTTTCTCAGCGGCGCCGAGGCGTCGTCGTTCGGCGATCTGGTGGACGAGTGGATGAAGCAGGTGGGCGGCCGCCGCCTGAGCTACGAGCCGTTCGGCTTCGAAGCGTTGCGTGCCGGGAACCGTCTCGCCTTTGGGACGGCGGCGGTACCATCCTACGACTTCGCCAACGCAAAGTACGTGCTGTCGTTCGGCGCCGATCTCCTCGACACCTGGCTGTCGCCGGTCGAGTTCCAGAACGGCTTCGCACGCGCCCACGGATTCGACGCAGGCCGGCCCGCGTCGATGGCGAAATTCGTGTACGTGGGCCCGCGGATGTCACTCACCGGCATGAACGCCGACGAGTGGGTCGCCACACTGCCCGGTACCGAGGGGACGCTCGCGCTGGCCCTCGCGCAGGTGATCGTCAGCCAACGCCTCGCGCCCGTCCCGGCCGACGTCGGACGCCTGGCGGCCCTGCTGGGGCGCCACACGCCGCGTGCCGTCGCCGCCGCGATCGGTGTGGAGCAAGCAGCGATCGTGCGTTTGGCGAAGGAGTTCGCCAACGCCAAAGGCGGGCTCGCCGTCGCCGGCGGCATGGCGGCCCAATACCCGAACGGCGCCGAGATCGTCGCCGCCGTCAATATTCTCAACTACGTGGTCGGGGGCGTCGGCACGCTGGTGCGGTTCGGCGCCGATCTGGCAATCGGCGAGGCGGGCACGTTTGGCGACCTGGCGAAGCTCACCACCGACATGGCGGCGGGCAGCGTTGCGCTGTTGCTGGTGCACGGTGCGAACCCGGCGCACTCACTTCCCGGAGCGTTCCAGCAGGCGCTCGGCAAAGTCGCATTCAAGGTGAGCTTCTCGTCCTACATGGACGAAACCGCGGCCGCCTGCGACCTGATCTTGCCCGATCACCACCCGCTCGAGCAGTGGGGAGACAGCCGGCCCCGCGCGGGCGTGTATGCCCTCCAGCAGCCGGTGGTACAGCCGGTGTTCGACACGCGCCCCACAGGCGACGTGGTGCTCGGCCTCGCGGGCCGCGTGGGAACGTTCCAGGACTACGTCCAGGCCAAGTGGCGCGAGCTGCATCGGCGCCTCGGTACGGGGAAGAGCTTCGAGCAGTTCTGGATGGAAGCGGTTCAGTATGGCGGGCGGTATGGCGCCGCGCCGACGCGCGCCGTGCGCCTTGCGGACACCGCCGCCGGAATCGACCCTGCGCTCTCGCCTGTCACTCCGGGGGGTGAGACCGAGCAAACGGTCGTCGTCTTCCCCCATCCCGTGCTCCATGACGGCCGCGGCGCCAACAAACCGTGGCTGCAGGAGCTCCCCGACCCGGTCTCGAAGATCGCTTGGCATAGTTGGGTGGAGGTGCATCCCGACACGGCGGCCAAGTGGGGCGTGGCGACGGGCGACTTTCTATTGCTGAAGTCGCCGTTCGGCGCGCAGAAATTCCCGGCCTGGATCACCCACTCGGTGCGGCCGGACGTTCTTGCGGTCCCCACAGGGCAGGGGCACTCGGCTTACGGCCGCTACGCCAAGGACCGGTCCGCGAATGCCTTCGAGCTGCTGGGCGCGGAGGCGAACGGCTACGGCGGCCGCAACTTCGCCGTCCGCGCCACGGCGACCAAGACTGGCGACCATCGCACGATCGTGACGACCGAGGGCAGCCCCCGCGAACGCGGCAAAGGCACCGTGGAGGTGCTCAGCGTCGCGCGGGCCAAGTCGCTCCGGGCGGGCGATGCCCCGTTCCACCATCCGGAGACGCCGGAGTACGCGGCCGAAGCGGTCGAGTGGTGGGCCGAACGGCAACACGAAAAAGCGGAGCTCGGGGATTACCGCGGTGAGCAGCCCCGGTGGGGGCTTGCCGTAGACCTCTCGAAATGCACCGGCTGCTCGGCCTGTGTCACCGCCTGCTACGCCGAGAATAACCTCGCGACGGTGGGCGAGGACCTGATGCAGCGCGGCCGCGAAATGTCGTGGATCCGCATCGAGCGCTACTGGCTCACCGACGAGCACGGCCAGCCGCAGGGCGCCGTCAACTCGCCGATGATGTGCCAGCAGTGCGGCAACGCGCCGTGCGAGCCGGTGTGTCCGGTGTATGCGGCCTACCACACGCCCGATGGCCTGAACGGTCAGGTCTACAACCGCTGTGTCGGCACGCGCTACTGCTCCAACAACTGCCCCTACAAGGTCCGCTACTTCAACTGGTACAACTACGCGGAGCGCGGCGGGGAGTGGGAGGCGTGGCCGGAGCCGCTGTCGATGCTGCTCAACCCCGACGTGACGGTGCGCGAGAAGGGCGTGATGGAGAAGTGCACGTTCTGCGTGCAGCGGATCCGCGGGGCGCAGAACCAGGCGCGGATCCAGGACCGCAATGTGCGCGACGGCGACATCGTGCCCGCGTGCGCGCAGTCGTGTCCGTCGGAGGCGATCGTCTTCGGCGACCTGAACGACCGCCGCTCCGAGGTCTACCGCCTGGCCGGGAACCCGCGCGGCTACCACGTGCTGGCCGGCCTCAATACGAAGCCCGCCGTCACCTACCTGGCGCGCGTCGTCGCCGATGGCTGAGCCGCGCCTGACGTACGACTACGTCACGCGCACGATCGCGCGGACGCTCGGCAACCCCAGCCGGGGCTACTTCCTGCTGCTCGGCGCCGCCGTGGCGCTGCTCGCGGTCGGGATCATCACGCTGATCTACCTGCTCCGCTACGGCCTCGGGCTCGCGGGCTACTCGCACCCGGTGTACTGGGCGGTATTCATCACGTGCTTCGTGTTCTGGGTGGGTATCGCGCACTCGGGGACGCTGATCTCGGCAATCCTGTTCCTGTTCCGCTCCGGATGGCGCACCGCTGTGTACCGCACCGCCGAAGCCATGACGGTGTTCGCCGTGATGACGGCCGGGCTGTTTCCGCTGATCCACATTGGCCGGCAGTGGTACTTCTACTGGCTGATCCCGTATCCCAACGAGCGCGGCCTGTGGCCCAACTTCAAGTCGCCGCTCATCTGGGACGAGTTCGCGATCGGGACGTACTTCACCGTCTCGACCGTGTTCTTGATCATGGGCTTGATCCCCGACATCGCGGCGATCCGCGATCTCGCGACCGGGTGGCGCAAGAAACTGTACACGCTCACCTCGCTTGGCTGGGCGGGCACGAACGAGCAGTGGCGCCATTACACCCGCGGCTATCTGTACCTCGCCGCGCTCGCCACCCCGCTCGTGCTGTCCGTGCACAGCGTCGTGTCCTGGGACTTCGCGATGGCCATCGTCCCCGGTTGGCACGCCACGATCTTCGCCCCCTACTTCGTCGCCGGCGCCATCTATTCGGGCGTCGCGATGGTGATCACGCTGCTCGTGCCGATCCGGAAACTGTTTCACCTCGAAGACCTCGTCACCGGGCATCACTTCGAGAACCTGGCGAAACTTTGCCTGCTGACGGGCTCGATCGTCGGCTACGCCTACGTGTGCGAGTACTTCATCGCCTGGTTCTCCGGCAATCCCAGCGAGCGCGCCGCCTTTTGGTACCGGGCCTTCGGGCCGTACTGGTGGGCGTCGTGGACGATGATCATCTGCAACGCGTTCCTGCCGTTGCTCCTGTGGATCAAGAAAATCCGTACCAATCTCACCGCCCTGTTCGTGATTTCGATCTTCGTGAACATCGGGATGTGGTTCGAGCGCTACGTGATCATCGTCGTGTCGCTGGCCGGCGAGCCGTACGAGCCGTGGGCGAACGCCGTCTACAACCCGACATGGGCCGATTGGGGCATCATGGCCGGCAGCTTCGGTTGGTTCTTCATGTGGTTCCTCCTGTTCGTGAAGAACTTCCCCGCGGTCTCGATCACCGAGGTCAAGGAAGTGCTCGCCCCGCCCCGGCGAGCCGCGGCGAGGGCGCACCGATGATCCCGTTGCCCAAGCCGCTGCACGACATCTTCCGCCCGCCGCCCACGCCCGGCGTCCTGGGTGTGTTCGGCCACCTCGACGGCACCCTCGAGGCGATCCAGAAGCTTCGTGCGGGCGGGCACACCGATTTCACGGTGTACTCGCCGATCCCGCGTCACGAAATCGAAGCCGCGCTCGGGCAACCGGTCAGCCCGGTACGGATGTTCACGCTGATTGGCGGCATCGTGGGCTGCGCCGTCGGTGCGTGGCTGACGCTGTGGATGTCGTATGACTGGCCTCTCGTGGTGGGGGGAAAGCCGATCGGATCGGTGCCCCCCTACGTCGTCATCATGTTCGAGATGACGATCCTGTTCGGCGCGCTGTCCACCATCCTGGGGATCCTGTTCAATGCGGCGTTCGCCGCACGGCGCCTCGGCACGATTCAGACGGACCCACGGTTCACGAACGACAAGTTCGGCGTGTTCGTCCCCGCGGGCTCCGACAAAGCCGGCAGCGTCGAAGCGCTGCTGCGCGGCGCCGGCGCCGAGGAGGTGCGCCGTGGGTAGGCGCGCACTGCTCGTGGCCGGATTGCTGCTGCTCGGCGCCTGCAATCCCGACACGGTGGTCCACAAGGTGGGCTGGTTCGCCACGATGCGACACCAGCGGAACATCAAGCCATACGCGCGGCCGATTCCAGCGGTCGCCGGCACCGTGCCCGTCACGGGCGGTGAGCTGCCCGTCACCCGTGACAACGCCGACCGCGTCACGAATCCGCGCACCCGCACCGCCGAATCGATCAATCGCGGGGAGTGGGTCTATCAAACGTATTGCCTGGTCTGCCATGGCGAGCGCGGGCGCGGCGACGGCCCGGTATCGCTCGCCGGGGGCGGGCCGTTCCCGGGCGTTCCATCCCTCGTTGATCCCGCGCGTCCGCACCTGAGCGAGGGGGCGATCTACGGCATGATCGTCGACGCGCAACGCATGGGGCGCGGGCTGATGCCGCGCTACGGTGACAAGATCCACGGCCTGGATCGGTGGGACCTCGTGAACTATGTGCGCAGCCTACAGGTCCTCGCCCGCGGCGGAGGAGCCTCGCCGTGACCGTGGCGGTGGCAAGCCGCTCCGATCTCGCCCAGAAAGCGAGCCAGGCCCCGGTGACGCGGTTCACGCTCGTCGGCGCCGTGGCCGTGGCGCTCGGCCTCATCGTCTTCGTGATGGGGTTGCTCGGCGGCCACCCCGAGCGCACTTGGTGGGCCTACCACGCGAATTTCGTCTTCTGGGCGGGGTTGGCGCAGGGCATGGTCGTATTCGCCGCCACCCAGAAGCTCGCCAAGGGGCACTGGTCCGGCGTCCTCATCCGCTTCGCAGAAGCCGGCGCCGCGTTCACGACCGTTTCGGTCGTCCTGTTCCTCGGGCTGTTCTTCGGACGCCAGCACATCTTTACCTGGCTGCACGAGCCGCGCCCCGAGATCGGCGGCTGGCTGACGACCAGGTGGTTCTTCCTGCGCAACGGGGCGATCCTCGTCGCGTTGTCGTGGTTGTCGTGGCGGTTCGTGCGGCACGAAGTCGCCCCCGACGTGCGGGAGCTGGCGACGGGTGAGGCAGTGGATCGCAAGGAGGATGCGGGCCGGATCTCGCGCGACGCGGCCTTCCTCATCCTCGCCTACGCCTTCGGCTACAGCATGCTCGGCTATGACCTCGTGATGTCGCTTGCGCACAAGTGGGTGAGCAACCTGTTCGGCGGGTTCTACTTCATGGGCAGTTTCCTCGCCGCGCTGATGATGCTGGCGGTGCTGGGCGTCGTGCTCCGCCGCACCATGGGCCTGGGAGACATCTTTTCGCGGAAGCAGCAGCATGACCTCGCCAAGCTGTGCTTCGGGTTCACGGTGTTCTGGGCTTACCTCATGTGGTCGCAGTTCCTCGTGATCTGGTACGGCAATCTTCCCGAGGAGACGTATTTCATCTTTTACCGGCTATATGGTGCCTGGCGGCCCATCGGCATCACGGTCTTCTGCCTTGTCTTCGTGATCCCGTTCATCGGATTGCTCGGCGAGACGCCCAAGAAGTACCCACCTACATTGCTGGGCTTCGCGCTCGTGAGCCTCGTGGGAATCTGGCTGGAGCGCTACCTCGAGATCGTCCCGTCGATCAATCATGGGGCGGGTCCGGCGATTGGCATTCCCGAAATCGGCACAACCCTCTTCTTTGCCGGACTGTTCCTCTTGTCTTGGGCCTGGTTTGCGGCCCGCTACCCGATCATCTCTCCTCGTCTGGCTGCGGACGCGCTGGAGCGCGAGCAGCACTGAGCTTTTTCCTCCCGCAGGTGTAGGAACCGGCTCACCCTCTCCTCCGCGGAGGCGCTATGCCGGTGATTCGTCTTGTGATGATCGGGGCATTGACCGTAGCAGCCGCATGCAGCAGCAGCACCAGCCCGTCTGGCAGTAGCGGCGGCGGACACAGCACGGCGCTCACGGTGACAAACAACAGCTTCAGTCCGACACCCGATACAGTGCCTGCAGGCCAAGTGACGTTCACGTGGACCGCAGCTTCGAATGGTCACAACGTGACGTGGCTGACCGGACCGGGCACATTGCCCACGAACTCGTCCACGATGACGACGGGAACCTACCCGGCGACGCTCGTCGTGGGGACATACACGTACCACTGCACCATACACAGCGGGATGAACGGGACGATCGTCGTTCAATAACACGAGGATAAGGCAGAGGGAGATGGCTCCCGGGGCAGATTTCGCTCCGGGAGCTTAGGTTTCCAAACATGAACATCTGGCGGGCTGCCGCTGATCTCGCGCGGGCGGGCACACGCGGAGCCATTGCGACAGTGGCGCGCGTGCGCGGGTCCACGCCCGTTCCGGCGGGAACCAAGATGCTCGTGGGCGCGGAAGGCCGGCTCGTCGGCACGGTTGGCGGGGGCTGCGTCGAGGCGGACGTCATCGGCGCGGCGCTCGACGCTCAGGCACAACGCCGGCCTGCGCTCGTCACGCACCGCCTCAACGCCGATCTGGCGGGGGACCTCGGCCTCTCCTGCGGGGGCACCGTGGACATCTTCGTCGAGCCCCTCGTCGCCGACGACGCATATGTTCGCGTGCTCGAGGCGGCGGCTGGCGCCGAGTCGGGTCTGGTGCGCACCGCGGTGGCGTGGGAGGGTGGGCGACCCGTCAAGACGTTCGAGCCGCTGCCGCAGGGCGGAGCATCCCGAGCCGCGGCGACGCTTACTCGCGATGGCCGATTCATGGAGGAACGGCTGACTCAGGCGCCCCGGGTCTTTGTGTTTGGAGCAGGGCATGTCGGCGCTGCGATCGCGCAGGCGGCGGCCGCCGCGGGGTTCCGCGTCACGATCATCGACGATCGCGCTGAGTACGCCGACCCGTCCCGCTTCGCCGGCGGCATCGGGGTGGTCGCCGCGGAGGTCGACGCCGCACTCGCCCGCTTCCCCCTCACGGAAGCTGACGCAGTGGTCATCGCCACGCGCGGCCACCGCAACGACGCACTGATCCTCGAGCGCGTCACGACGTCCCCAGCGGGCTACGTGGGGCTGTTGGGGAGTCGGCGCAAGAAGGTGGTCGTGACGAAAGGGCTCACCGCCGGGGGCGTGCCGGCGAAAAGTCTCCAGCGGGTGCGCGTGCCCGTGGGGCTCGCGATTGGCGCCGTCACTCCGGAGGAAATCGCCGTCAGCGTCGTGGCCGAGTTGATTGCCTGGCGCCGAACTGGAGACTAGGGAAGCGGCTTCACCTGCTCGAGCAGCCGGTTCAACGAATCCGGCGACAGCGGTCCGGCAATCTCCACTCGCAGGGTCCCAACGAACCGCGCCAATCGATCCGTGTAGTTGAATTGCCGCGCTGGCGCGGCGGAGCGATTCACCAGACCACTTGCTGGGCGCTCCGCAGTCGCGGGCCGCTCGAATAGCTGGATCACCGTAGCCGAATCGAGCTCCTGCTCCACAAGCACGCCGCCATCACCGACCGGGTCCCGTCGAATACTGCGGACGGGCAGTGAAGGGATGCCCACCGGCTCGGATCCCAACATCTGGCGTACCTGTTCCCGGCGGACGAGCGGCCAATCCGTGCCGCCCGCACTCACCTCGACACGCGGGGCGACACCGGTAATGGGCGGGGGAGCGCCGCGGCGCAACTGGGCCTCTAAACGGATCGCCATCGCATCGGCGGTCGGTGTGACCGCATCGGCGCGGGCTTTCGCGGTTGCCGCTCCCGTCGGCTCGTCCGCGAGCTTCTGGGGCGCGTTAACCTGCCGCCGCTCCGACGGTCGCTGAGGGGTGCTGGGTGGGGGCGATCGGCGCGGCGCGTCGACGGCCACTGGCGGCGCCGCGGCCCGATCCTCTTCGGCGGAGCTAGCTCGCGAGCGCACCTCCGGCACGACGCCGGAGTCCGTTCCGTGCAGGTAGTAGCCGAGGCTCACGGCGAGAACGATTGACGCCGCCCAGGCGAACGGCAGGCGCAGGCGCCGTACCACACGCCGCTGGCGCAGCTGGTGCAGCGGCGGAGCAGGGCGTTCGAGCGGTTGGGCCAACCCCAAAAGCTGGCTCGCCCGCTCCAGGAGCGCGCGCTCTTCGGTGAGCCGGGCGCGACAGGCCGGGCACTCCGCCACGTGCGCTTCGAGGGCTGCGCGCTCCGCCGGTGGGAGCTCTCCATCGAGGTAGGCGTGCAGGGCGCCCTCATCCACGTGCGACATGTTGCCCTCCCCCCTCGCTTGCGGTGTCATAGGCTTCGACCAATCTCCGGCGCGCGCGCGCCAACGTGGTTCCGATTGCGCCGCGCGCCAGTCCGGTCTGCGCAGCGATCTCGTCGTATGACATGCCTGCGTCCCACAACAGCAATGCTTCCCGGTCCCGCGGCGTCAGCTGATCGAGGGCCGTCCGTACCTGCGTGCGTCTGGTGTCGGCGTCGATCTCATCCTCCGGCGAGCTGTGCACCGCATCCGGCTCATTCTTCAGCAGCGTGAGATGTTTGCGCTCCCGCGCCGCGCGGCGGGCCTCGTCTCTCGCCATGTTGGCGGCGACGATGAACAGCCAGCCCCGGGCGTTCTCCGGTTTGTGCACCAGCGCCCGGGCGAACGCTTCCTGGGCGAGGTCCTCCGCGCGCTCGGCATCCCAGACCTTGCGGTACAGGAACCGCACGAGCGCGCGGTAGGTGCTGCGGTAAACGTCGGCGATGTCCTCGGGCACCGATCCCTCAACTCCGGAATTCGCGCACCAGTCGCTCCAGTTCGCCGGATAGCCAGCGAGTCTTGCCCCCCGCTCCAATCTTGATGCTGGCGTGCCGTCCGGCCATCAGCACGGCCGGCTCGAGCGCGGCGGGCTGCACGAGGTCTGGCAGAGCCCGCAGCAGCGCGAAGTACGCATCGCTGTAGGGTGCCACCGTCACGACGTGCAGCGAATCGCCGTGGCCGAGGTCCGTCCACGTGCTGTCGCGCCAGATGAACAGCCGGCCACCGACACGCTGCGTCGGGTTGATGCCGGAGCGCGCCCGGCGGACGTTGTCCAGCTCCGCCGCATCCACCGTTACAGTCACCGCGTCCAGATGAGTGGCACCGCTCATGTAACCATCCCGGGCCGATTTCGAAATAGCTCCCGCCCCTGCCTGGTCGCGGGGCGCGGCCGCTGGTGCATTCAAGCTGCGCTCCTCCGCTACCCGCCGCGCGACGACGTTCGGCTCCTGGACGAGGTACGCCGTGTACTCCGTGAGGATCCCATAGCGCAGGGCCAACTGCTTCAACGCATCCATCAGCTCGCGCGTCTGTCCACGCAGCCGGATCTCCCGGGACAGCGCGCCCACTTTGCGAGCGGCCCACAGCTGCTCGATGTACCGCGCGTCGCCGCTCTCGCGCTCGCCCACCGTGGTGCTGAACTCTTCCTGCCGTCCGTTACGCCGGCCACGGACCGTCACAGACCACTCCCCGCTCGTCACTCCCCGATACCTGCCGAACAGCACCAACTCGTCGCCGGCGAACAAATCTGGAAGACTTCCCGGCTGCACGTCGTACACTTCGACGCCTGCAGCAGCCGAAACGCTGAGGTCGGTGAGCACAGGGCTCGCCACCTTGGCGGCCAGCGACCCGACCGCGCGCTCGATGTCCTCACCGGGCCGAATGTATTCCGTGGTACCCCGAGCCCGCTCCGTGAGCCGGTCGAGCAGGTAGGTATTCACGTCGTCGCCGATCCCGAACGAGAACACGCGAAAGCGGCCGCGACCCTGTTCGGCGCGCTCCGCGATGCGCTCCGGATCGGTCTCACCGGCGCTCGCCTGGCCGTCGGTGAGGAACACCACGACGCCGAGGGCCGGCTCGGCCGGCGCCTGGGCGAACGCCTCCGCCAGCGCCCCTGCGATGTTGGTGCCGCCCTCGGCCTCGAGGCTGCGGATCCAGGCTGCGGCGTCGCGCCGCCGATCAACCGTCGCCGCCGTCCACCCTTCGGCAAAGCGGCGCACGCCGCTTGCGAAAGCGACGAGGCGGAAGCGATCCTCCTCGCGCAGCGAGCCGAGCAGCTGGATCAGCGCCGCTTTCGCTTGCGCGAGCTTCTCGCCTGACATGGAGCCCGACACGTCGATGACGGCGACCACGTCGCGGCGCAAGACGACGACATTCGCGGCCGCACCAGGCGTGAGCAGCAGCATGAAGTAACCATCCTCGCCGATCGGATGATGCGGCACGAGCGACAGGCCCACGAGGCCGCGCGCGAGCGGCAGGAGCAGCTCGAAGTCTCCACCCGCGGCGCTATCACCGAGGGTGACCTCCAGCCGGTCTCCGGTTCGCGTGGCCCGCACCTGGTGCGTCGGGGAATACGGGTCTCCAAAGCGGCTCGCGCTGTCCACCTCGAGGCGGAAGCTGCGCGGCGCGCTCTGGCGGCCGCGGTCGCCAAGGTAGCGGAAGCGCCAGGCATCGCCCGCGCGGTCGAGCAGTTGCGTGTACTTGAGCGTGATTTTCCGCGTCTCGCCCGGATTGATCGGGAAGACACGTGCACGGATCAGGCCTTGGCCGGCGAGCTCGATCAGCGCGGGATCGCGTTTTTGGCGGACGATCGATTCATAGATGGCGCGCGCCTGGGCGGCGTCCATGGCCTCGCCGCGCAGCTCCTGGTCGCCTTGCCAGAGGGAGTAGCTCGAGAACACGGCCTCGCCGGGGAGCGGGAAGTGGTACATCCCCTCGTCCATGGCCGGGCCGGCGTTGCGGAACCATTCCTCCACGGTCACGCGCGCCACGCGCCCAGCGATGCTGACTTGCACGGTGCTGCGGATGCGCTCGATCCGCCCGTTGGGAATCGGCCGGATCGGATCGATCCAGCCCTGGGCGAGGAGGGAAGACGAGAGCGTGCTGACAAGGAGGACGGCGAGTCCCAGCACGCGGCGCGGCGTCTGCATAGTGACCATCCGGTTGGAGACGCCATGAGAGACGGGCATCCCCCCGGAAGTTGCACACCGCCGCTTTAGGCTATCTCACCGCGCATTGATTAGGCCCGGATTCCAGGGTTTCCGCCTCGCTGTCGGCGAGATCGGCCAGCCCAAGATTGGCCTCTTTGATCGTGCGATACGCATCGGGGAAGCCCGTGCTGCGGTCCGCAATCCACTGGAGAAACGTCCGCTCGTCCTGGATCGCGGCGGCGGCGTTGGTGGCGGCGATCACATCGAACCGCGCTGCGATCGCGCGATCGGCGCGGCGTTCCGCTTCACTGGCATAGTGCGCGGGCAGGACCAGCAAGTCGCCCGGCCAAGCGCTCCGGGCGCGCTCCAGGCTGTGCCAGAGGAGCTTGGCCCAGGACTCGGTCTGTCCGGCCAAGTCGGGACGACCGACCGATTGCACGAACAGGAAGTCACCGGTGAGCACGAGGCCGTCGTCGGCGAGGAGCGCCACGCTGCCGAGCGTGTGCCCGGGCATGTGCGCGGCGCGCAGCGTGGCATGTCCGAAGGCGATCGTATCGCCGTCGGCCAGCGGCTGATAGGCGAGCCGGCCCGGTGTGCCGTCATACGGGGAGATCGCATCGTCGGGATGCAGGAAGTAAGGCACCTGCCAATGGGCCGCGGCGGCGCGCGCCCCGCTGAGGTAATCGGCATGCAGATGGGTGTCCACCACGGCGGCGGGCGTGGCGCCCAGCTCCGTGAGCAGGGCGTCGTAGCGGCCGATGTGCCGGCCGGGATCGACGATTACGGCGTCGCCGTCGCTCACGAGGACGTAGCTGAGCGCGCCCTTCCCTACGCGGTCGAGCTGCACGATGTGCGCGAGCGAGGGGGTTGGCACCAGCCGCCGGGCGACGTACACCGCTTCCCACGCCGCCATCCCACCGGTCACCGAGTACGCGTCGTACCCGCGCTCTCGCAGGTAGGCCGTCGCCTGTTTGCTCGAGTTGCCGTGCCCGCAGATCACTGCCACGGGCCGCGCGGGGTCGAGCTCCAGCGCGGCGACGTCTGGAAGCGCGAAGATCGTCGAGTTCGGCAGCGCGTGAAACTCGAGCTCGCGCCCAAAGGCGACGCGGCCCTGGGCGACCCTATCGGCGCCGCGCACGTCCAGCACCTGCACAGACTCCCCCCGGTCGAGCCGCTCGGCAAGCTCTTGCGGTGGGATCTGTGGGAGGGAGGGGTCCGGCATAGGGCCTTAGTGTCGTCGCGGCCTGCTAGAGCGGTACGGCCGCGCCGAATAACAATCCAACGACGTTCTGCGGTGCGACACTGAGACCGGTACCGGAATTGTCTTTCTTACCGAACAGGGAGTAGTTGAGCTCCACGCGCCCTCCCCAGTTGCTGCCCAACCCGAAACGATAGCCCCAGGCGATGTTGGCGCCGGTGATCGTCCCGGAGCCCGACGTGTACTTGAGGTAGTTGAGATTTGCACCTGCCGCGCCGTACCACGAACCCCTGACGGCATAGTTCACGCGAGCAGAAAAGTTGCCGCTGAAGCCGGTCGAGCTCGATTGCGCCTGTTGCACGCGCACGATATCGAAGCCCGTCTCGATGGCGATTTTGTTGCTGATCGGAAGAATCACAAACATGGTCGGCGGGCCCGGGATGAAGTTTGCCGGCCCGATGCCGCTGAGCGAGCCGCCGAGCCCCGGGACAGCGAACCCGGCGATGTCCTGGCCGCCACCGACGGTATGCGCGCTCAGATAGCCTCCTTGCACGCCGAGCACGGCATGCCACGCGCGCTCGGGAGCGGTGGGCTGCGGGGCCGCCGCGCCCGCGCCATTCAGGGGCGAGGAGACGCCGAACAGGACGCCGTATCCAATGAAGGGATTGAGATCCTTGACCTTCTTGGTCGTCGAGAAGTTCGCCTCGACCCGCCCGTTCAGACTCCCCGCCAGATGCAGGCGATAGCCAACGGCGCCTTGGAGGCCGAGCTGTTTCACGTGCTGCGACGTCGCGTCGATGTAGAGCAGAACCGCGCCGGCCGACGCGTACAGTTTCGACGTGATCGCGTAGTTGGCGCGCAGCCCCAGCCGGCCAGTGGTGTTACTGGTATTCGCCTGCAATTGGCTCACCACGAACGAGGGTTCGATTGCAAGCTTATCGAACCATGGGATGATCGCGTACACGCTGCCCTCGCTGAGCAGGCCGAGAACGTAGTTTGCGCCGGGAATGGCGAACACATCGATCTGGTCGGCCAGTCCGGTGCCGGCAGGTTTGACACGGACAAACCCGCCCTGGATGCCGATTTCCGATTGCCAGACCCGTTGCGCCAGTGCGCTCGTCGTCACACCAACCACCAGGCCGAACATTGCGAACATTCTCCGCACGTGATTCCTCCGAACTGTTGGGAGACTGGAAAAAGGCGGCCCCAATATTGGAGAAAGGACCGGAAACGCAATGGCTTTGCGGGACTCCCGTTTTGCGGGACCCCATCTATATTGAGCGGCGTATTGTGAATCGGTTCACAAGCGACACCAGCCAACGTCTCGGGAGGAGTCCAGCGATGCGCTTTGCTTTGCTCACGACAGTGGTCGCGCTCGGCGCGATCGCCTGTGGGAAGAAGGCCGACCAAAACCAGGCGCAGATGGCGCCTCCGGCCGCACCACCGGCTGCAGCGGCGCCCGCCGGTCCGGTCGTCGAGGTCAAGATGACGGGGAACGGCACCACCCGCGGCGCCTTCGATCCGAACACGCTCACGATCGCGCCGGGTACGACGGTACGCTTCATCAACGTGTCGGGCGGTCCGCACAACATCGCGTTCTGGCCGGATTCCATCCCGGCGGGCGGAGCGGCAGCGCTCAACGCCGGCATGAAGAACACAGTCGACAATCTGTCGGGCGCGTTCCTGACGCAGCCTAACGACACCTATGACGTGTCGTTCGCCAATGCGCCGAAGGGGACCTACAAAGGGTACTGCACGCCGCACCTGGCGCTCGGGATGAGGATCACGATCAAGGTACAGTAGGCAGTTGTGAACGCGCGGCCCCGGGGAAGCCCCCGGGGCCGCTTTGTTTTTCTGTGGGCCCGGCGAGAGGTCCGGCGGGCGTCGCGACGAACGGTTACATTCGCCCGCGGTCCATGAGCACCTTCCTCGAGCGGCTCCGCGCCGCCTTGGCGCCCGAGTACGAGGTCGAGCGCGAGCTCGGCAGTGGCGGGATGGGAATGGTCTTTCTGGGCCGGGATACGCGTCTCGATCGGCTCGTCGCCATCAAGGTCCTCCGGCCTGAACTCGCGAGCGCGCAGGCAACCGAGCGGTTTGTGCGCGAAGCGCAGCTCCTCGCCAAGCTTAAGCACCCGAGCATCGTCCCCATTCACTACGTCGACGACCGGCAGGGCATTTCCTTCTATGTGATGGCGCATCTCGAAGGTGAGACGCTCGCCGACAGGTTGAGCCGCGGCCCCTTGTCGGTCCGTCAAGCGGTGCAAGTCGCCCGCGACATTCTGTCGGCGCTCGAGGCCGCGCACGCCCACGGCATCGTGCATCGCGACGTCAAGCCGGACAACATCATTCTCGAGCTAGAGCGGGCGATCCTCACCGACTTCGGGATCGCGAAATCCGCGGGAGCGCCGCCGCTCACCACGCCCGGTCAGACGCCGGGCACGCTCGAATACATGCCGCCGGAGCAGGCGGCGGGCGGCGAGGTCACCGCGCGCACGGATCTGTACGCCGTCGCGATGGTGGTGTACGAGGCGATCACCGGGCGGCACTGGTCGATCTTGAGTCGTCCCGAAGCGGCGGATTGGTCCGGCATTCCGCGCCCCCTCCGCCGCGCCCTGCGCAAAGCCCTGGCGTGGTATCCCGGAGACCGCTTCGCGGACGCGGCTGCGTTCCAGCGTGCCTTGTGGGCTCCTCGTCCGCAGCCGCTCGTGTGGCCCGCCGTGCTCGTCTTGGCCTTTGTCGCGGTCGTCGTGGGAGTCTTCGTGTTTTGCGAGCGGCTCGGCTTCTGCACACCGACGAGCTCGTTCCGCGAGCTCATGGTGGTGCCATTCGACGTCGAGGGTGTGACGCCGCCGCGCGTCGGCAACGAGCTCGCCTGGATCGTGTCCGACAAACTCGCGCTGTTCCCGCAAATCGCCCTCGTGCCCAGGAACGTGGCGTTCAAGCAACGCGAGGCACACGCCGGGGCCAAAGTCGCGGTGCCGGTTCGCGTCGCCGCTCGCGTCGGTGGGTCGGTCGCGGAGCGCAACGACTCGCTGTTCGTGCGCCTCGAGGTGCGCGACTCGTTGGATCGACGGCTGTACAGCGCCTCCGTGGCCGGCCCGGCGGGCACCGAGGTGGAGTTGGCGGACAGAATCGTCATGCAGCTGTTGCGCTGGTTTCATCCGGAGTTGCTGGCAAAGTACGGGCCGCGGCCGACCTGGGGCCTCAATGCGGCGGCCCTCGCCGAATTCCTCCAGGGCGAGGATGCCTTCCGGCGTGATGCCTGGAGTGAGGCGGCGCGGCACTTTCGTCAGGCGCTGCAGCTCGATCCGAGCTTTGCGCGAGCGGCGTGGCGGCTTGCCAACGCGCAGCGGTGGCGCCGCATGCCGCCGGGCGTGGACTTGCGCGACGTCTTGGCGCGCCAGAGCCGCTATCTCAATCCTCTGGATTCTCTGCTGATCGCGGCCGAGCTCGCTCCACACGGAGAACCTCGCTACCGGATCTACCAACAGGCGCTTGCACTGTATCCCAGGGAGCCGTACGCGCGGCTCTTGTATGGAGCGGAATTGATGCACCGGGGTCCGCTGGCCGGCATCCCGCTCGACAGCGGCGCCGCAGTGCTCGAACAGGCTGTCGCGCAGGATCCATCTCTCGCTCCTGCGCACGATCAACTCGTGTGGGCGCTGATCCGGCTGGGCCGTCGGGACGACGCGCGGCGCGCGCTCGACCGGTTGAAACAGGCGCGGGGATCGGGTCTGGGGGGCGACGAACCCGATCTCAGCATCGCCGCGAGTCTCGAAGTCGCGTACGCAGCGCGATTCACGCCGGAGAGCCTGCCGCCTATGCCGAGCGACGTTGAACGCGATGTGGCGCGCACGGCGCGCTTCGGGCTGGGATTCGACGTTCCCGAGCTCCAGCTCGCGTTGGGCAGGAAATTGTCCGGCGCTGCGGGACACGAAGCACAGGCCTTGGCGCTCGTGGAGCTTGGCCGCCCGGCCGCGGCAGTGGCGCACTTCGACTCCACCGCCACGCTCGTCGGGACACCTGCTGGGCAGCTTGAGGCGTTGGAGTGGCGGGTGCTGGCGGCCGCGCTCGGCGTGCCGGGAACTCCGCCCGTGGAAGTGGACCGCGGCCGGAGGGGCCTGGCAGCTGCCGCTCGTAGGCGCGGCCCCGTCGCCGCACGCGCGGCGTGGGCGAGCGCCGTGGACGCGTACGCGCGCGGCGATTCGTCCGCCGGACGCCGGTGGCGCAGTCGCCTCCGTGGCATCGCGGCCGGCGATTCGGCGTGGGAACGGCTCGATGAGCTGCTTGCGGGCCTGGAGCTCGCCGCGCGGGGCGACGTGGAGGCGGCCCTCGCCCGAACCGCGCCACTCCTCCGCTTCGACGAGTGGCGGCACCTCGGCGACCCCTTTGCGCGCGCCGTGCTGCATGTCCGACGCGCCGACTGGCTCGAGGGACGGAGTCGCGCCGACTCCGCTAACCGCTCGTGGTTGTGGTATGAGAACTCGGACTTCGCCGGATGGCTCAGCGACACCCTCCAGGCGGTGGAGATCGACTGGGCGCTGGGCGCGTGGAGCCGGTGGCGCCGGGGCACGCTGGCGCAACGGGCCGGCAATGCGCGGGGCAGCTGCGAATACCTCGGACGCATCCTCGAACTGTGGGTGCATGCAGAGCGGTCGTACGAACCCCTCGTTGCGGAGGCGCGGCGGCTGCGCGGGGAAGGGAGCTGCGCGCGGTGATCCGCTGCCGCACCCTCGGTACCGTGGAGGTCAGCGTGGACGGCGACGCGGCGCCGGCGAGGCTCTTGTGGCGCAAAAACCTTGCGCTTCTCCTTTATCTCGCGCGTTCCCCGAAAGGCGCCCGCGCCCGCGATCACCTCATAGGTCTCTTCTGGCCGGACAAGCCCGAATCGAAGGCGCGCCATTCGTTGAACGTGGCGTTGGGGGTGCTGCGGCGCGCGACGGGCAAGGCCGGGATCGAGACCCGCGCCGATCAGATTCGCCTGGCGGCGACCAGCGTCGAGCTGGACACCGAGCGCTTCGAGCAGCTGACGGCGGCGGGCGACTGGCCAGGAGCGTGCGAGCTGATCGCCGGAGAGTTCCTCGAAGGCTTCACCGTACCGGGCGTCTCCGATTTCGAGCACTGGCTGGCGGCTGAACGGACGCTGTGGCGCGCGCGAGCGGTGGACGCGCTGACGCGGCAGGCCGAAGTGCAGCTCGCCCGCGGGCAGGCCACGGAAGCGGTGGGACTGGCGCGCCGCGCGCTCGCGCTCGACCCCCACGCCGATGTCGTCATCCGCACGACCATGCGTGCGCTTGCGCTGGCGGGCGACCGCGCGGCCGCATCGGCCGCCTACGAGGCGTTTGTCGCGCGGCTCACGGCAGACGTGGGAAGTACTCCCGACGCCGAGACGAAGACGCTCGCGGACCGGATTGGGCGCGAGCGGGGAGGGGGACAGTTCCGCCGCCGGCCCGACGACCCTTCGCCCAGAGGCGCCGAGTCGCGGCGCGCGCCGCTCGTAGGGCGGGAGGCCGAGCTCCAGCGGCTGGCGAGCGTCTGGGGCGACTGTCGGCGGGACCGGCGCGGGACGGTGGCGCTCGTTTCGGGTGATGCGGGAACGGGAAAGAGTCGTCTCGCGGAGGAGGCGCGGGCGCGGGCACAGCTGGACGGCGCCGCCAGCGCTGTCGTGCGCGCGGTCGAGGCGGACGCAGGGGAGCCGTGGAGCGGGGTGTTCGCATTGGCGCGGGGTGGATTGCTCGACGTCCCGGGAGTCGCGGCTGCTCCCGCACCAGCGCTCGCCGCGTTCGCGGCGCGCGTTCCCGAATGGGCCGAGCGTTTCGGATCGGCCGTGCGTGACGTCGTAGCGGACATGATCCCTCCCGGTCGCGCGCTGCGGGACGTGCTCGGCGCCGTCACCGCGGAGCAGCCAGTCCTGCTCCTGGTGGACGACGCGCACTGGCTCGATCGCGAGTCACTGCTCGCCCTCGTCGCCGCCGCGCGGGACCTCGCCACCGCGCCGCTGTGCCTCTTGCTCACGCGCGCCTTCCACCCGGAGCGCGCGGAGCTCGATGATCTCCAGTCGCGCATCGGCCGTGACGTGCCCGGGGTGGTGCTGCGCCTGGCCCCGCTGTCCCCGGAGGCCTTGCGCGAGCTGGCGCGCTGGGCTCTGCCGCGCTACGGCGAGGACGAATTGGACCGGGTCACGCGCCGCATCGCCACCGACTCCGCGGGGCTGCCGCTGCTCGCCGTCGAGCTGCTCCATGCCGTCGCGCTCGGTCTCGACCTCGACCGAACACGGGCGGCGTGGCCGCGGCCACTGCACACGCTCGATGAGACGCTCCCCGGGGACTTGCCCGAGGCGGTCGTGGGCGCGATTCGTGTAGGATTTCGCAGGCTCCCGCTCGCGGCACAACAGGTCCTGGCGGCGGCCGCGGCGCTGGGTGAGCGGGTGACCCCGGCCCGGCTCGGCCGCGCGACCGGTCTCGGGGAGGAAGAGTTGGCGGCCGCGCTCGACGAACTCGAGTGGGCGCGCTGGCTAGTTGCGGAGCCCCGTGGGTATGCCTTCCTGGCGCGCGTCGTTCGTGACACGGTGGAACGGGACCTCGTCACCCCCGGTCAGCGGCACCGCTTGCGCAACATGGGGTCCTGAGGCGAAGCTAGTGCCGCATACCAGGTTTCTCTGAACTCCACACCGGAGCCCGCTGAAGTCGTGACGACCCTCAGACTGATCGCTCGCCGATCCACAGTCGCGCTGGCCGCGCTCCTCGTCGCCGGGCTCGGCTACGCCGCGTGGAGGAGCGCCGCTCCCGCTGCGACGCTCACGCACAAGCCGCCGCCGACCATGGACTGGAGCGCCTTACCGGCCGCCGTGATCACTGCGGATCCCGGCCGCGGCGAGCTCACGATCGAGCTGCCGCCCGTGGATTTGCCGGCGGGCGCGGCCGGCCACCACGGTGTGGAGCGCCCCGCCTCGGTGGGGGAGTTTCCGGTCACCGGTGCCATCTTCGGATTTCGTACCGAAGCCGTGGATGAGACCGGGCGCCAGCTCCCCGCGGCCGCGATCCATCACTTCAATGTGATGGAGCCGTCCGAGCGCGAGCTGTTCCTGCCGATTGCCCGGCGTGTGCTCGCGACCGGTCAGGAGACGGGCGTGGTCCGGCTTCCCTGGCTCCTCGTGGGCTCGCGCTTCAGGCAAGGGGAACGCATCCTCGCCAACGCGATGCTGCACAATCCAACGGGTGAAGCCTATCGCGGCGTGCGGGTGCGCATGGTTGTGAATTACATCCCCGAGGGCCGTCCCTGGCCGCTGTTTGCCGGATCTGGGTGGCAGCTCGACGTCGCCTTCCCCGTGGGCGACAAGTCATTCGACTTGCCGCCGGGGCGCAGTGAGCGCTCGTACGAGGGGAGTCCGGCGGTACCAGGGGATCTCGTCGTCATCGGCGGGCACCTGCACGAATACGGGCAGACGATCGAGTTGTGGGATGCGACGACCGGGGAGCTGATGTGGCATGGGGAGCCCGCGTCCAGTGCGACCGGCAAACAGGGGGCGGTGCCTATCGGGAAGCTGTACGGTCTCACGCGGAGAGGCGCGCACATTACGCCCGCTCATCGCTATCGTGTGCGCGTCGTGTATGACAATCCTACCGGACAGGTCGTGTCCGCCGGCGGGATGGGGGTGGTGGCGGGGCTGTTCATTCCCGATCGCGGCGCTGTATGGCCGAGCGCCGACCCCAGTGACTCACTGTATCAGCAGGACCTGCGGCACTTCCTCGGCATAGGTCCCCCACTCGCGCACATGCACGAGCACGCGGGGCACTAGGCGCTGCTCTCCCGCTCGACGCCGTAGTCCCCGACGGGCACTCGCCGGCGCTCGGCGGCCTCGGCCGTCTGCATGATGCCCAGCATCAGCGCGGCGACCATCAACCCCGCGAGCGCGTCCACCGCGTAGTGGAACTGCCCGTACACGACAGCCAGGAGCAGGCCCGCGGTGAAGGGCAGGAGCACGAGCCCCAGAGTGCGCCAGTAGCGCAGGGCCATTCCGGTGGCCACCACCGACGCCGCCACGTGGGACGACGGGAAGGCGGCACCCCACGAGTCACCCCGGTCGAGGAGCCAGGAGGCGAAGCGCGCCGGCCAGACCTCAGTGGCGACATTGTGCGCGGCGTCGAATGCGTACCGCGGACCCGCCACCGGGAAAAAGAGGAACACGACGTAGCAGAGGTAGAACGTGGCCATGACCGCGAAGATCGTGTGCCGCGACGCGTCGCGCCGGCCGACGATCCACAGGCCCAGGGGTGAGGCGTACAGAATCGGGTAATACGCGACGTAGCACGCGTGCAGCATCCACGATAACAGGGGGCTCGCCGACTCGCGGATCCAGCGATAAGAGACCTGCGACCCGAACACCCACGCTTCGAGCCGTTGGATCGGCAGGTCGTTCTGGAAGCCGGCGTCGAGCGTGAGCACCCCGATCTCTGCGTACAACGCGCCCAACAGCAGCATCGGATACCAGTCGCCGAGGAACCGGCCCACCGGTCCGGCGGCGCGAGCCCGCGGGGCGAGCACGACCAGCACCACGATCAGCGTATGCGCCGTGAGTAGCCACGGCCAACCGGGAATGGCGTCGCCCTCGAACGAAATGGTCACGGCGCCGGTCGCGATTGCCACATAGGCAAGCGTGGCGAGGTCGATTGCCGTGAAACATCGCCACAGTGTCGCGCCTCCGCTCCACTTCCGCCCGCTCAAAGCCATCCCACCTCCCGGTACCAGTCGGCGGCGCGGCGCAATCCCGCGTCGAGGCCGATCTCGGCGCGCCAGCCGGTATCGCGCGTGAGCGCATCGCTCCGGCACGTCCACGCCGGGGCGAGGTATTCGTTCCCCTTGTCAGCCGACAGCAAGGTGGCGCGGCCGGCCAGATGCGCAAGGGCTCCGGCCACCCACAGCACGCCGCGCGCCACGAATGGGGGCACGGGGAGGACGCGCGGCGTGGTTCCGAGGGCCCGGCCGCAGGCCAGAACGAGCTCGCGGCTGGTCGTCGGTTCGGGATGGGCGGCGAAGTAGACGTGGCCGGCGGCCGCCGCCCCCTTACCAGCGGCGATCAGCGCGCGCGCGAGGTCCTCGGCATGAATCACCGACAACTCTTGCGAGCCGTCGCCGAACACCGGCACAACGCCGCGCTTGGTGAGCTGGAAGATCTTGAGCGTGCCACGGTCCCATTCCCCATACACCACTGGCGGACGCACGATGGTCCACGGCACCCGCATCGCGCGCACCAGCACCTCGGCGGCGAGTTTCGATCGCCCATAGTCGGTGACCGGAGCGGGCGGACGGGTTTCATCGATCGGCTGACCGGGCACGGTAGGCCCCGCCGAGGCGAGCGAGGAGACGAGCACGAAGCGCCCCACCCCTTGTTCTCCGGCCGCCTCGAGCACGTTGGCTGTGCCGTCGCGGTTCGTTGCCATGAACTCGACCGCGTCCCGGGCCGCGATCTTTCCCGCGACGTGAAACACGATATCCGCGTCGGCGCATCCCTGCCGCAATGCGTTCGCATCATCGAGATCCCCGCGCACGAGCCGCACGCCCTCGCCCCAGCCGAGCCGCTCGGCCAGCGCCGGCCGGCGTACGAGGCAAGTGACGGAGTCCCCGCGCGCGCGCAGCGCGTTCACCAGGTGGGCACCGACAAAGCCGGTGCCACCGGTCACGAAGATGTTCACAGCGGCTTGTCGTAGACGCGGTAAACCTTGGAGACGTGGAAGCCGAGCTGCTCGGCGGCCTTGACCATGGGCGCGTTATCCTCGAGGATCCAGCCGCCTTCGCCCTGCGGCATGCCGTGCTTGACGCACGCATTCCACACCCAGTGGTACAGCACGCCGTCGATCCCGCGGCCGCGAAGCTCGGGAATGACGCCGAGCAGCAGGATGCGGGCGCGATGAATCTTGCGGGCGTGCCACAGCACCTTGAGGATCCCGGGGAACAGCCGCCCCGATCGGTTGTGCAGGAGCGCGAGATTGAAGTCGGGCAGGCCGACGCCGAATCCCACGACTTCGCCCGCGCGCTCGGCGAACACCACGAGATCCGGCACGACGATCGGCTTCAGCTGTTTGGCGAGGTGGTCGATCTCCGCTTCGGTCAGCGGTACGAAGCCCCAATTCTTCTCCCAGGCGCGATTGTATAGCGCCTTGACCAACTCGACTTCCGCGGCGAAGCGCTTCATCTCGAGCGGGCGCAGCGTGACGCCGGCTCGCTCCGCGGCGCGCCCGGCGAGGCGCAGGAGTCGCTCGGGCGCCGTGGCTCCGCCCCCTTCGAACGCGAGCAGGTCCTTCGCCTTCGTGAACCCATACCGCTCATGCAGGGCGCGATAGTAAGGCGGGTTGTAGGGCATCATCAGCGAGGGTGGCGTGCCGTTGTTCTCGAGGAGCAGACCGCACTCGTCATTGATCGAGGGACTCATGGGACCGCGCATGGTATCGAAGCCCCGCGCCCGCAGCCAGGCGGCCGCCGTATCGAAGAGAATGTTTGCGACGGCTTGATCGTCGATGGATTCAAAGAATCCGTAGAACCCCACGCGATCGTTATGCTCACGGTTGTGGGCGTCGTTCTTGATGGCGCCAATGCGCCCGACCACCTTCCCGTCGGCCCGTCGGACCGCCAGGAAGTACCGGGCTTCGGCATGCTCAAAGAACGGATTCTTCTTCGGCGAAAGCAGCGTATGGATGTCGCGGCGTAGCTGCGGCACCCACAGGGGATCGTCGCGGTAGTGGTGGTACGGGAAGGCGATGAATCGATCGAGACCGCGCCCGTCGGAGACGGGCACGATCTCCACTGCGGTCAGATAACCCCCAGCTCTTTCCCCAGCCGGCCGAAGACCTCGAGGGCGAGGTCGATCTGATCGGCCGTGTGGGTCGCCATCAGGCTGGTGCGCAGCCGGCACTGGGACGGCGGCACCGCGGGCGGCACCACAGGATTGGTAAAGACCCCGGCGTCGAACAGGTGCCGCCAGAACAGGAACGTCTTCTCGAGCGGACCGATCAGGACCGGCACGATGGGCGTCTCGGTGGGCCCGATGTCGAAGCCCAGAGAGCGGAGGCCGTCCTGCAGGTGGCGGGTATTGATCCACAGCTGCTCCCGCCGCTCGGGCTCGCGCTGCATCACGTGCAGGGCGGCCAGCACGCCGGCGGTGTTGGCCGGGGGCAGGGCAGCGGTGAAAATCATCGGGCGGGCGTGGTGGCGCAGATAATGAATGACGGAGTCGGTCCCCGTCGCGAAGCCGCCGATCGACGCCAGCGATTTGGAGAACGTGCCGACGATCAGATCGACATCGTCGACGACATCGAAATGCGCCGCGGTGCCGTCCCCGCGCGGGCCGAGCACGCCGACGGAGTGGGCGTCATCAACCGCGAGCGCGGCGCCGTATTTCTGGGCGACTTTGAGCAGGCCGGGCACGTCCGCGATGTCGCCTTCCATCGAGTACACGCCATCCACGACGATCATCATGCCGGTGCCCTCAGGCATCCGCTGCATTTTCCGCTCGAGGCTCACCAGGTCGCCGTGGTTGAAGCGCACGGTCTCGCCGTGCGACATCTTCGCGCCGTCCACGATCGAGGCATGGTCCAGCTTGTCCAAGAACACCACGTCGCTGCGGCCTACGAGGCCGGAGATGACGCCGAGATTGGCCTGGTACCCGGTCGAGAAGACGAGACAGGACTCTTTGCCGAAGAACTCCGCCAGCTCGGCCTCGAGCTGCTCGTGCAGATCCAGCGTGCCGTTGAGGAAGCGGCTGCCGGTGCAGCCGGAGCCGTAACGCTCCAACGCCGCTTTGGCCGCGGCCAGTACGTCCGGATGGTGGGTGAGCCCGAGGTAATTGTTCGAGCCCATCATGATCCGCTCTTGGCCCTCGATGATGACGACCGTGTCTTCGGAGCGGGTGATGGGTTTGAAGTACGGATACAGCCCGGCAGCCTGGACTTCGCGCGCCCGGGTGAAGTTCTTGCATTTGTCGAACAGCGCGATGTGCTGCAGGGTCTCTGTGCGCACGCGGCCTCGAATCCCTATGATGAGCGGTGGTACAGGTTAGCCCAGCGGTCCGGAATTGGCAAGGGTGAGTCGCTACTGGAGTTAGCTACGGTGTCGGGGGCTCGCGCGTTTCAGCGTGTGAGGCCCCGCACAGCTTCCGCGGCCGTGACCCCCTAGTCTAGATTGCGGATGCGCGACCGGCGCTTCGTACCCCCGGAGGTTTTTGGTGAGATCACACGTCGTGAGATCATTGGGCGCTGCTGCCCTGTGTCTGTTTGCGTTTCCCGTCGCAGCCGCTGCGCAAAACCAGATGCATCCCCGCTGGGAGATCCCCGGATTCGACTTCCGCCCCAACGGGGCTTGGCGCGTCAGGGCCGAGCGTGTGGCAGCCCTTCGCAGCCAGCTCATGACGAGCCGAAATTTTTCGGCGCTCAACGCGCCGATGGCGCAGGGAATCTCCAGCTCCTCAGCCGCCGCCTTCGCTGCGACGCACACCGTCCCGGCGGTGCTCTTCAGTTATCAAGGAATCGACTCAGCGCAGTTCATGCGTGCTCCCTCTCAATACGCGACGGTGCTGTTCGGCACGACGCCTCCCGGAACCAATCCCTACACCGTTCGCACGTTCTACCAGGAGTTGTCGAACGGCTTGCTGACCATGCAGGGCCAGGTGCTGGGCTGGGTGCGGCTCGACAACACGGAGTCCTCCTACACCGGCACGGCGGGCAGCTGCACGGGCAATCCGTTCGGAACGACGAATTGCAACGGGATCTTCAGTGACGCGGCGGTGAAGGGGATGCAGGGCGGGATGCGCTTGGCGTTATCGCGCCTCGATGCCACGGTCGACTTCGGCCAGTTCGACAACGATGGGCCGGACGGAATCCCCAACTCCGGTGATGATGACGGTTACGTGGACATGATCATGTTCGCGCACGCCACGCGCGACGGAGCCTGTGGCGGCTCGTCAAACAATCACATTTGGTCACACCGCTACGTGTTGGTGGATTCCACGCAGACCTATTATCAGGACTTCGTCACCAACGATCTGTCTGCAAAGCCCGGCTTCGGCAACATCCGCATCAGCGACTACTTCATGTCGAGCGGCCTGGGCGGGACGACGTCCTGCGACAGCACCCAGATCATGCCGATCGGCACCGCCGCCCACGAATTCGGCCACGCGCTCGGCCTGCCTGACTTGTATGACACGCGTGGTCCCACCGAGGGCATCGGCCAGTGGGGCCTGATGGGCTCCGGGAATTACACGAGCGCCTCAAGTCCCGCCCGCTATGAGGCCTGGTCGCTTAATCAGCTGGGGTGGGTGACCGTGGTGCCGCTCACGACGGCCGGGACCTATCACGTGGGCGCGGCCCCGGTGTCCGATACGGCGTTCCTCGTCAATGTACAGGGCGCGAACCCGCGGGCCGAGTCGTTTCTCATCGAGAATCGCCAGGCGTCCCTAGCCGATACGGCATTGATCCGCATTCATTGCGCTCGATCGGGCTTCGGCCCCCCGCCCGCATGTAACGGCGGCCTCCTCATCTGGCACGTGGACCAGACTCAGATTGCCGCGTACGGCTTCCATGCCGGCAATAGGGTCAACTCGGGTCCGATCCATGGCCTGCGGTTGATGCAGGCCGATGGGCTGGGGCAGCTGGACGACCCGAATGCGACGTACCCGAGGCGGCGCGGCGACGCGGGTGATCCGTATCCCGGCGTGACCGGCAATACAGCCTTCACCCCCCGCACCAATCCCGCGCCGCTCAAGAACGTGGACAACACGTTTGCGGGATTCGCCATCGACTCGATTCGTCAGGTCCTGACGGGTGGGGAGATGGCGTTTCGCTTGCGATTCGGCGGAGTGACGGTAGTGCGCGGTACTGACACCACCTCTGTGCTACAGGTAGACGGCACGAACTACAACGTCTTCCGCGATTTGCTCGATAACGGGTCGACCCATACGGTGAGCATCGCCGACCCGCAAACTTCGATAGACGGGAGACGCCGGTTCCATTTTGTCTCCTGGTCCGACGCGCAGCCGCGAACGCATACGATCACCGGCAGCCTCGCCGGGGGAACGTTCACGGCCACGCTGAATCGCGACTTGATGTTGATCGCCACCGCGACCGCCGGCGGAACGATCACGTCGGATACGGCCATCAACCTCGCCGGTACGTTCATCGTCGAGGGCAGGGCGGTGCAGCTCACCGCTACGCCCAACCCTGGCATGGCGTTCTTCGGCTGGTCGGGCGACACGTCGTCGAGCAATCTCGTCATCAGGCTGCCGATGGGGCGACCGTACACCGTGGTGGCCAATTTCGCCACACCGCTCGCGACCGCCGACGTGGTTGCCCAACTGCTGGGCCCGACCGCTCCGCTCACCCAGGCGCAAATCCAGTACCTGGATTCCCGCGGCAACAACAACGGCCTGTTCGACATCGGTGACTTCCTCGCGTGGGTGAAGGCGACAGGCGCGCCGCTGAGCGCGGCACTCATGGCGCAGGTCGGTGCCGCGAAGGGAGACCGGCGATGAGGCGCATCTGGGGAGTCGCAGCTGCTGTTGCGGTGGTCGTAGCGGGTCTCAGCTGTGGCAAGAGCGGCACGGGCCCCACGGCGGGAAATCTGAACGTGCGGCTTATCTCGCCCAATTCGGGCGCGGACTCGGCGATCGTGATCACGATCACGGGCCCGACCGCACTCACGAGTGCCACACCGGGACCGGGACTCCGCCTGTTCCAGCAAACGTTGGGAAGCACCACGCGTTTTGCGCTCGTGGGCCAGTTGAACAGCAACGCGACCATTCTCACGGTTGGGGTCGCGGACGTCAACGCGGTGAGCCAGTACAGCGGCAGCGTCGATGGCGTGGCGCTACCGAACTACCAGCTGCGACCTCTACCCGGCGGATACGCGCTCGCGGTGATCCGCTAGCTCCCCGCTTCGCCGTCGGGCGGCTGCGCCGCTCGCGCCTCCCATACGCGCCCGAGCTCTTCATCGAGCCGGCGCCGCAGATCCTGGTAGACGCCCAGCAGCCGCCGGCACTCATCGGTCAGCGTGGTGGCGCCACCGCCGGGCCCACCGGCGCGCGATGCGACCATGGGCCGCCCGAGCGCCTTCTCCATCTGCTGAATCGCGCTCCACGCAGTGCGGTAGCTGATTCCCGTTGCGGCCGCCGCGTCCTTGATCGACTGCACGCGTTCCACCGCCTCGAGCAACCGCGCTTCGCGCTCGCCGATCACCGGAACGCCGCGACGCATCAGGGTGACGCTCGCTCTGGGGACGAGATCAGGGAACAGCATACGACCTCCTACGGTGCGGCCACCGGGGGGGGCGCGATGCACCCACCGGCGAGCGGCGCAAACGCCGCAGCGCCACCGGACAACCGGAGCGCGAGCAGCCGAGCGCGCCAATCGGTCAGCGCCCAGGCGGCGAACCGCGCAGCGGCGGGATGCGCGGATGGCGATCGCATAACGTACAACGTATAGGGATTGGCGAGTACGGTGTCGGCCGCGAACAGCACCTGCAAATCGAGATCTCGGAGACGCGTGAACGTCGGCAGGTCCGCGAGCGCGTACGCGTGTCGCTCGTCGGCAATCCGGAGCGTCGCGGCTTGATCAACGCCCGCCTGCACGTACCAGCTGTCCCGTTCTCCAGGGCTCAGCCCGGCCGCTTTCCACAGAGAGAGCTCCTTCACGTGGGTCCCGGAGGAATCACCGCGGGACACGAACGCCGCTCGCGCCGTAGCGATGCGCTGGAACGCCTCGGCCGCGGTGCGTGCTGCGGCGACGCGCGCCGGGTCGGCGGCGGGTCCTACGATCGCGAAGCGGCTTGCCACGAAGGGGCAACGCAACGCGGCATGCCCCGGCGTGAGGAGCAGCCGCTGCTCGAGACTGGGTGCGTGCGTGAGTACGACGTCCAGATCACCCGCGGCGGCCGAACGGAGGATCTGCCCGGAAGCGCCGACGACGACCCGCAGCGGCACGGAGGGCTTTAGCGAGTCGAGCAGCGCGAGCGCACCCGACTGTTCGACGGTGTACGTGGTCCCAAGCCGCAACGGTGGCTCGGCGGGCTTGCCGGTGCATGCCACCGAGCCGGCGCACAGGAGCAGCGTCATTCCTTGGATGTAGGCCGAACGATGGAAGCCCCGTCTCTGGTGGGCATCGCTATCTTGTGTCGTTCTCGCGCGCCCTGGTATGGACCTGCCACTGGGAAAGGCGACGGCCGTGACGCGAAGCGTTTTGGTAGTGGACGACGATGAAGAGATGCGCGCGTCCCTCAGTGAGTTCCTCGAGAGCGAAGGCTTCTCCGTCCGCACCGCGCAACATGGACTGGAGGCGCTGAGTCTGCTGCGCACGATCGAGCCGCCGGGCCTGATCTTGTTGGATTTCATGATGCCGGTCATGAACGGTACCCAGTTCCTCGTGGAGCAGAAGAGCGATCCGCGACTGCGTGGCATTCCCGTCGTGATTCTGTCCGCGTGGGCCCGCGACTGGAAGGGGGACGCGTTGGGCGTGGACGCCGTGCTGGCGAAGCCCATCGATCCGGAGCGTCTCGTGATGCTCGTCGACCGTTACTGCGACCGGCGAAGTGTGAAACGGACTCTCTAGCACCGATAGCATCGTGAACGGACTCGGCGTGCCTTCGGAAGGGCAGATTCTGCGCCTGCAGTGACGCGCTCGGCGTCTCGGCGTCTACCAGTTCACTACCCGTCTTGACCCTCTCTCCCTATTTTCGTTGCGGGGGGCGGTAGCTCAGTTGGGAGAGCACCTGGTTTGCAACCAGGGGGTCGAGGGTTCGAATCCCTTCCGCTCCACTCCGTAAGTCCTTGCGACGTCGGGGTTCTTCGAGTGAGTGGGCACTCAGGGTTCACCGCCTCCGCCAAATCTTCCGCCAAGTTCTTGCGACCGAGCGCGATGGGGTGGCGCGTGCCGGGCAGACCCCCACACCGTCGGCCAGGCGATCAAGAAGGGGTTTCCGCAAGGCTTTGGGAGTTGAGCACGCTACCAAATCACGGTAGGCGCAACACGCGCCCTAACCCGGAGTCATTGATGATCCGTCCGTCCGTCACTCTAAACGGAGGGCCGAAGATGAAGCCTTCTATGTTGGCGCCCAGTACAATGGAATCGGTCAGAAGTCGTTTGACATCGGCGCCTAGCGGCACCTCGGAGTACCTCCCGATGACTCCTACTGCCCACTCGCGCACCGGGCGGCTCGATGGGCGCAGGGGGGTCTTGCAGCACGCGGATCGCCATTTCGACGAGCCGAACCTTAGCGTCGCGGTCGGAGCTCGCGTCGGCGAACCTGCCCGCGATCCATGCAGTGAGGATTGGGACAAGAACGACCGCAATCCCGAGCCCGCGGTCGAGCCATGAAGAGCGAGGCGTGTCGGACACCGGGGCCTCCGAGGGAATAGAGAGAACCGCCGCTCTAACCTCGCTGGCTATCTGAAAGCTGCAAGCACGGTCGCCTCCGCAGGCGCTCGCTGAACCCCGGAGGGATACCAGGGCGGGGTCGCCGGCCGGAGCCCGCTGAAGGCGCTACACGCGATCCGGCGTCCGGCTTTAGCCGCGAATAATAGGCGTACAAATGCCCCCTGCCCCGCAGCCAACGGCCGCGACCGGACTATCGGGCTTCTGTCGCGTGGACTATTAGGGGGGGGTGATGCGTACGTGCGGGTGTGCCCTTGGCACCAAGTACTCAGCGATTAACGGAGCGCACAATGACCGGCACTAAGAAGACTCATAAAGAATACCAGCGAGAGGCGGCGGCTCTCTCGCGGATCGCTGGCCGCGCAGAGGAGCAGACCATTCGGCAGCGATGGGCGGCGTTCGCCGAGATACTTCTCCGCCACGACTACGACGAGCGCGAGGTCGAAGCCATCCTCGCCTGGCTCGACAAGAACGCGACGCCCTACCAACTACGCGCGGCGCTGGCGGCCGCGCAGGTGTGACTGTGACCCGCGCCCCGAAATCGCCTGACGATAGGCGTCTCGTCCGTGTCTCTCGCGAGGTGTTCGAGCACGTTCTGCTTGCCGGCGGAACTGCGGGAGGCGAGTCATGGCTAACTAGACGGTGGCCGGGCTGGTCGCGAACATCGTCGGGACCGTCCTGGTCGGGTTCGTCGGCCAGGTAGCTGGAGCCCTCGGAATGGTGATGTCCGCTATTTCCTCCGCCATATTGGGCGCGCATTCGGCGCATTCGGCGACTGTTGAAGGCGCACGATGCGCTATATCTTGCCGCGAGACGCGCACGTCGCGCGTTAGGGGCGACCCACGGGCCGATTTGCAACCAGGGGGTCGAGGGTTCGAATCCCTTCCGCTCCATGGCCACATTTCCCTCATGGAGACATCGTGATGCCTCGCGCTCCACGCGTTCTGCTGCTCGCCGCCCTTCTCATCCCCGCGGCCGCCGTTGCTCAAGCTCCACCCACGCCGCTGCGCATCGCGGCCAGCACGCTGGCCTCGGTCGAGGTGCATCTCAACGCGCGCCGCATCGGGAACCAGTGGTACGAAGAGGACGCCAGCCTGTCGGGCCCCTCGCGCATCGCTATCACCTACGGCCAGCCGCACGCCCGCGGGCGCCGGGTCGAGGGCGGGCTCATCCCGCTCGACACCGTGTGGCGCTTCGGCGCCAACATGGCGACCACGCTCCATACCGACCTGGACATCACGCTCGGCGACGTCAAACTGCCCCGCGGCGACTATTCTCTGTTCATCCTCTATGCGCGGGCGGGGTACTCGCTGGTAGTGAACCGCGGAACAGGGCAGTGGGGCACCGACTACGACGCGACCAAAGACGTCGGCCGCGTTACGCTCGCCAGCCGGACTATGGCCGAGCCGGAGCCGTCGCTCTCGATTTACCTCGTCCCCGAATCTCCAAAGCCGACGACCGGCTACGCCGACTTACGCGGTGTGCTCCGCATCAAATGGGGTACGACCGAGCTGACCACGGGCTGGCGTATAGATCAGTGACCGAACCCGACCTGCGCTATCCGATCGGCAAGCACGCACTCGGGTCGAGCCTTACCCCGGCCGAGCGCGTGGCGTGCATCGACCAGATCGCGGCCGCACCCGCGAACTTTCGGCGCGCCGTGGCCAATCTGACCGATGCGCAGCTCGATACGCCCTATCGGCCGCAGGGCTGGACCGTGCGTCAGGTGGCTCACCACCTCCCGGACAGTCACATGAATGCATACATCCGGTTCAAAGGGGGGCTGACCGAGGACGCGCCGACGATAAAGACGTACGAAGAGAAAGACTGGGCCAAGACGCCTGAGACGCGCGCCCCGATCGCGATGTCGCTGGACTTGCTCACGGCGCTGCACCAGCGGTGGGTGACGCTGCTGCGCGCGATGACGCCCGCGGACTTCGCTCGTCCCATCACCCATCCCGACCTCGGCAAACTGACGCTCGATGGCCTGCTCGGGATGTACGCCTGGCATGGACGGCATCATACGGCGCACGTGACGGCGTTGCGCGACCGGATGGGGTGGAAGTAAACGGAACGATGATCGATTCCCCAGACGACGATCTAGACGAAGAGTTTCCCCTCGGCGACGGCACCACCGAGACGGAGGGCGTCGTCACGTGCCCGTACTGCGGCGAGCCGAACGAGATCGGTCTCGACGCCGGGGGCGGGTCGTTTCAGCAGTATGTCGAGGACTGTCAGGTGTGCTGCCGGCCCTGGCGCCTGACTGTTTCCTACGATGACGAGGGGCACGCGCAGGTGTCCGCCGTCCCGCTGGACGACTGAAGTTGGTGTGTTGAACCGGGCACAAAACAACCGGGGGATCCTGCGGATCCTCCCGGTTGTGAATGCCCACTTCCGACCGCTACCGCGCCGCTTCGTACCTCCGGCTGACTTCCGCCCAATTCACGACGTTCCACCACGCCGCCACATAGTCGGGCCGGCGGTTCTGGTATTTGAG
>DATNMO010000028.1:0-105900 GCA_035602245.1 Gemmatimonadales bacterium | reverse complement strand
CCGCCGCAAGTTGTCGCACCAATCGCTCCGCGGACTCCACTGGAAGCACATCGAGGTCAAGCGCGCGTAATCCCTCGAGGGAGCTATCAGCGGTCAGAGCCGCAGGCGCGCCCGACAAACGCAACTCACTCGTGCGGCCGGTGAGAATGACCAGCACGCGCGCATCCACAAGCTTCCGTGCCACGACGTGCAGGATCGCCGTGCTGGCGTTGTCCGCCGCGTGAATGTCGTCCACCACGAGGACCACCGGGCTGTCCTCTGCCGCCGCAGTGACGGTCTTCAGGAAGGCATCCGCGAGCCGGAGTGGAGTGAGCTCGGGCGACCACTCCACGGGCTTCGGCACGCCCGGAAAGACTCGGACGATTTCCGTGCTGATCCGTGTCAGCTCACTGAGTGCTTCAGGGTCCGCTCCGCCGATTGCGCGCTGTGCGGCGAGTTGCTTGACGAGCTCGCCGAGCACCGCGAACGGCAGCTCACGCTCGGCGTCGTACGCCTGCGCGCGCGCGACGACCGCGCCGTCCATCTGGCAGCTCGACACAAACGCGTTGGTGAGGGTCGTCTTGCCGACCCCGGGGTCGCTCGTGACGACGACGATGCGCGGGCTCTTGCGCCGCGCCTCGAGCCACGCGTCAAACAACACGCTGAACTCGCGCTCGCGGCCGATGAGCGTCTCCGGCTCGAAGCGACGGTCCACACGCTGCGTGGGGGCGCCCGCGACGGTGGGGCGGGGCGGCGACCGGCGTCCGTCGCGCAACAGATCCGCCATGCGGACCAGATCGGCGCCGGGCTTCGCTCCCAGCTCGTCGGCGAGCTGCGCTTCATAGCGCGCAAAGGCTTTCAGCGCGCTGCTGCGATCGCTCGCCCAGGCCCGCGCTTCCATAATGCCGCGGATCCCCTCCTCGGCGAGCGGGTCGAGCTCTTGCAGCCGGGCGGCGCGCCGCTCCACGGTGGCGAAGTCGCCGATGCGACGCGCGGCGTCCATCTGGCGGACGAGGCAGTCGCGCATCTGCGGAATGAGACGCGCCCGATACTCCTCCTTCCACTCCTCGAACGGACGGGCCGCCGGAATGTCGAACGCGTCGAGGAACGGTCCGTCGATGGCGACGTCGCTCTCACCCAGGCGGTGAGCGTCGACATCCACCCATCCCGCCGCAAGACCAACGGTCGCACGTTGGATCACTACGGCCTCGCGCGCGATCTTGGCTTTGATGACGGACAGACCCTGGGCCAGCGAATGATTGGCGAGCCGCGGCGCCGCGCTGGGCCACAGCAAGTCGGTCAGGTAGTCCCGCGTGAACTGCTTGCCGGGCTCGAGTGCCAGACGAGTGAGCAAAGCGAAATGCTTGCGCGTGCGGAACCGCACCTGCTCGCCCGACTTGGTGAACAGGGAGGGACCACCCAGACAATGCAGCGAAAAAGCGTACGTCACGGAGACACCGCGTTTTAATGATTCGCACCTACATTAGGCTGGCGAATCAACGACGTGTCAACACGTTGATTTGTATAGCTTTTGATGGGTTTTGGGGGGGCCAGCTAAGCGGCGATCAACAAACTACTTCTGCATTCCGTCTCCCGGCCGCCGACAGATCGGGCACGGCCCCATCCGCGGCTCCTTGCCGTAGGCGAGCTGCACCGGCCCGAGCACAACAGCCGTATCGGTGAGCGTGACGGTGAGCGACATCTGCCCTCCCGCAATCCGGCCGCTGAACCGCGCCGGATGCAGAACACCCCGATCTACCGGATGTGCGGTGATGTTCTGCTCGCCGGGGACGTCAAACCGGCCTTGTGCGTCGGGGGCGATCTGCTGGTGAACGTTGCCGTAGGTACAACCGATGTGCACGTGCGCGCTGGTGTCGTCCGCCATCAATCCTGCGTTGTCCCCCCCCCACGTCCCCTGCACGGCACCATCCACGAGTCCCGTCGGTCCCGGGTCACATGGGCCGAGCACCGCCGCCGCGGCTACGAACGCCACTACTGCCTTCATGGCTGCCAGCGTCCTTCCTTGATTACTTGATTGACGATGTCGGCTGCCGTGCGGCCGGCAGCCTCCGCTGCAAAATTGATCACGAGCCGGTGCGTCAGCACTGTCGGCGCCACCACCCGCAGATCGTCCTCGTCCGCCATCGGCCGGCCATCGAGCGCCGCCCGCGCCTTGGCGCCCAGCACCAAATACTGCGACGCCCGGGGACCCGCCCCCCACGACACGTACTCCGTGATGAACGGGGGCGCTGCGGCATCCCCCGGCCGCGTCATCCGCACCAGCGTCACCGCGGCGCGCACCAGCGCCTGCGACACCGGTATCCGCCGCACCAGGTGCTGCATCGCCAACACGTCCTCGGCCGTCAACACCGGCTGCACCTCGGCGGTCGAGTCCCCGGTCGTCTGGGTCACGATCGCCTCTTCCTCCTCCTGCGACGGATAATTCACCCGCAGCTCGAACATGAACCGATCGAGCTGGGCCTCGGGCAGGGGATACGTTCCCTCCTGCTCGATCGGGTTCTGCGTGGCGAGCACGAAGAAGGGCGAAGGGAGATGGTGCGTCTGGCCCGCCGCCGTCACCTGATGCTCCTGCATCGCCTGGAGCAGCGCGGCCTGCGTCTTGGGCGGGGTGCGGTTCACCTCGTCCGCCAGCACGATGTTCGCGAACACCGGGCCCCGCACGAACCGGAACGCCCGCTTGCCGGTCGAGGCGTCCTCCTCGATGATCTCGGTGCCGGTGATGTCGGACGGCATCAGGTCGGGCGTGAACTGGATGCGCGCGAACTTGAGATCGAGCGCCTCCGCCACCGTCTGCACCATCAGCGTCTTGGCGAGCCCGGGCACTCCCATGAGCAGCGCGTGGCCGCCCGAGAAGATCGCGGTGAGGATCCCGTCCAACACGTCGCGCTGGCCCACGATGCGATGACCGACTTGCGCCAGCAGATCGGCGCGCGCGGACGCCAGCCGCTCTAGGAGCTCGACGTCCCCGGAGGGAGGGGACGAGGGACGGGGGACGGGGGAGGGGTTCGGTGTCATTCTGGCGAAGGTTATCACATCCTACCCGTAGGCGCCACATAAAGTTGCGCCTCTGACGGTTTGCTTGCGAAAGATTTCACAAGCGCCTAGTTTCCGGGCGCAACATGCCGCCCCAACCCGAACCACCGGACGATCGCCCCTCCGGAGCCCAAGGCTACGGCCAGGGCTACGCCTACTTCGGGATGGCGCTCAATTTCACGTTCGCCATCCTGCTGTTCGGCGCACTCGGCTGGCTGATTGACGGCTGGCTCCACACGCGGCCAATCATCGCGATCATAGGCGCGTTCGTGGGCGGCTTCGCGGGGTTCATGAGTATCTACTATCGCGTGAAGAAGGACACGGAAAAGCGGTGAAGCCGTACGTCCCTCTGGTCGCGCTCGGCGTCGCGTTAATCGTGGCGGCGTGGGCACTGGGCGGTAAATCGGCGGCGATCGGCGGCGTGGTGGCGCTCGCCGCGCAAACGTGGGCCGTGGCGCTGCTGCGCCCCAGCATGCGGGCCCCCAATCCGGCGTTCATGGGCCGCTGGCTCGGCGGCATGGGGATCCGGTTCCTGGCGCTGGGCGCGCTGCTCGGCTGGGCGGCGACGCACCGCGCCACGCTCGCGCCGCTGCCCGCGGGACTCGGCTTTCTCGGCGTGCTGTTGCCGCTGCTCTTTTTGGAGACCAGGTTTCTCAGATGATTCAGCAGCCCGATATCGGCACCATGATCTTCCACCACACCGGCGACAGCAAGGTGGTGGAGCTGCCGTTCGGGTTCGGCGAGTGGCACCTGCCGGGGCCGTGGCTGGTCGGAGGGATCGACGTGTCGCCGACGAAGCACGTCGTGTTCATGGTGCTCGCGGCGCTGCTCGTGTTCGTCACCATGTGGTACGGCGGCCGCCAGGTCGCCCGCCGCCACCGCGAGGGCAAGGCGCCCCACGGTTTCGGTGCGGCGGTCGAGGCGCTGGTGCTGTTCGTGCGCAACGACGTCGCCGTCGCCAACATCGGCCACGGCGGCGAGAAATTCGCCCCCTACATCCTCACGCTGTTTTTCTTCATTCTCTACTGCAACATCCTCGGCCTGCTGCCCTGGGGCGCGGCGGCGACCGGCAACATCGCCGTGACCGCCGCTCTCGCCCTCACCGCCTTCGTCACGATCGAGGTCTCGGGACTGGTGGCGCTCGGGCCCAAGGGCTACCTCAAGACGATCGTGATGGTGCCGCCCGGGATGACGGGGATCGGCGCGGTCATCATGGCCGTGATCATGACGCCGGTCGAGCTGATCGGGAAGATCGTCAAGCCGTTCGCGCTCACGCTGCGGCTCTTTGCCAACATGACGGCGGGCCATTTCGTCATTCTGGTGCTGCTCGGCCTGATCTTCGTGTTCGGCACCGCGCCGCCGGTGGTCCGCGGCGTCGTCGCGGTGGGTGCCGTGGGGCTTACGCTGTTCATGATGATGCTCGAGCTGCTGGTCGCGTTTCTTCAAGCATATATCTTTGCGCTGCTCACGTCCGTCTTTATTGGGTTGATGCGGCATGAACATTAGACAGACACTTCACTAGAGGACGACATGCACAATCTGCTCATGCTGCTCCAGGCAACGCCGGAGACGGCGCTGAACAACAACGCCCTGCTGGGTGCGGGCATCGGGATGGGCCTCGCCATCATCGGGGCCGGCCTCGGCATCGGCCGGATCGGCGGTCAGGCGGTTGAAGCGATCGCGCGCCAGCCCGAGGCCTCGGCCGACATCCGTGGCGCGATGATCCTGACGGCGGCGCTGGTCGAAGGGGCGACGCTGGCTGCGCTCGTGTTCGCCCTGCTCTTCAAGCTGGCTAAGTGACGGTTCTGTTGGCCCTCCTCCAGGAGGGCGCGCGCGAAGCGGGCGGAGGTGGCGGACCGTTCAGTATCAACCCCGGGTTGATCATCTGGACGCTCGTCGTCTTCGGCATCCTACTGGTGCTGCTGTGGCGGTTCGCCTTCCCGGCCATCCTCAAGTCGGTGGAGGAGCGGGAGCGCCGCATCCAGAAGCAGCTCGAAGAGGCGGAACGGGCCAACGCCGAGGCCCAGCGCCTGCTCGAGGAGCACAAGAAGCAGCTCGCGGCGGCGCGCGCCGAGGCGCAGGACATCCTCACCAAGGCCAAGACGGTCGCGCAGAAGGAGCGCGAGACGCTGCTCGCCAAGGCGCGCGAGGAATACGAAGCGCTGATCGTCCGGGCCCGCAAGGACATCGACGCCGAGAAGGAGAAGGCGCTGCAGGAGCTGCGGCGCGAGGCGGTGGAACTGTCCATCGCCGCTGCGTCGCGCGTGATCGAGGCAAACCTCGACACGGAGGCCAACCGCCGGCTCGTAACCGAGTTCCTCGAGAGCCTGGAGAAAGAGAAGAAGCGGTGAAGAGCATCACGATCGCCCGCAACTACGCCGAAGCTCTGTTTGCGGCCTCGCCCAAGTTCGGGGAGTTGATCGATGCCGTCGCCGGGGCTATCAAGGCCGACGAGCGCATTGCCACGGTGCTCGAGTCGCCCCGGGTCTCAAAGGCGGCCAAGAGCCAGATCCTGGAGCGTGCGCTGAAGGGCGAGGCGCCCCCGGAGTTCGTGCGCTTCCTCCAGGCGGTGGTGCGGCGGGGGCGGCAGGGGCTGCTGGGTGAGATCGCGCAAGAGTATCAGGTCCTCCTGGACGAGCAGCTGAACCGCGTGCACGCGGGCGTCACGTTGTCCGCCGAGCCCGACGCGAAAACCGAGAAGCAGATCGTCGAGCGGCTCACCAAGGCTCTGGGGCGGGAGGTGCGTGCGCACTTCCGAGCTGACCCACGAATCCTCGGAGGTGTAGTGGTACGGGTGGGAGATCGCATTCTCGACGGATCTGTCAGAAGGCGTCTGACGGCATTGCAGAGGAAAATGCTTACGGGAGAGTGACTATGAAGACGCTGCTTTCGCTCCTCATCGCAACCGCCCTAATCCCAGTCGTCGACAAACCCCCCGTTATCAAGGAATGGCCTGTGCCGTGGGCGGACAGCCGCCCGCGTGATCCCTACCTGGATCCGACGACGAACCGCATCTGGTTTTGCGGGCAGACGGGCGACTATATCGCCTACTTCGTTCCCACGACGGGCGAGTTCAAGCGCTATGAGCTCGATCCGCGCACCGGCCCGCATAACCTGATCGTGGACCGAGCAGGGTTCGTCTGGTACTCCGGCAACCTCGCGGCCCACATCGGCCGGCTCGATCCGCGGGACGGCAGCATCCGGAAGTATCCGATGCCGGACCCGATGGTGCGCGATCCTCATACGCTGATCTTCGATGCCAACGGTGACATCTGGTTCACGGCGCAGGGCGGCAACGCCGTCGGGAAGCTGACCGTCGCGACGGGGAAAGTGCAGCTGATCATGGTCCCCACGCCGAACGCGCGCCCCTACGGCATCAAGCTCGATTCGAAAGGGCGCCCGTGGGTGGTGTTGTTCGGTACGAACAAGCTTGCGACGGTGGATCCGGTCACGATGCGGCTGCGGGAGATCACCCTGCCGCGCGCCGAAACGCGGCCGCGGCGGATGGAGATCACGTCGGACGACCGGGTATGGTACGGCGACTACGCCGGCGGCATGCTCGGTGTGTACGATCCAGCGAGCGGCAAGGTGCAGGAATGGCCGCTACCCGGCGGCGCGAACGCGCGGCCCTACGCGATGGTGCGGGATGATGAGGACCGGGTGTGGGTGGTCGAGACGTCGCGGCCCAATCGATTCGTGGCCTTTGACCCCAAGACCGGACAATTCTCGGAGGAGACGCCGGTGCCGAGCGGTGGTGGGGCGGTGCGGCACATGGTGTATGATGCGGCGACGAAGTCGATCTGGTTCGGCAGCGACGCCAATACGATTGGTAGGGCGGTGGTGCAGGAGCGCTCACAGCCGGTAGTGCAGCCCTAGACCGACTCCGTAGCGCCACGTGACCCGCCGCTCGTACTCGGGCGGCAAATCGGCGGCGGCGAACCAGGACGGTGACAGCATCCCCTCCAACCGGATCGCGCTTGAGAAGCGCCCCGCGACCGGCCACTCGTAGGCGGCGGCGCCCACCGCCCCGAGTCCTGAGCGGATCTCGCCATCAAAATCCCACAGGTGGAGGGCGGGCCCCAGTTCCGCTCGTACCGCTCCGCTCGGCCCGATCCCCCCCACCCGGATTCTGAAGGCGGCCACCAACTCCAACAGCCGTCCGGTGGTTCTGTCAGTCACACTGACGCCCCGCCCCGCGACAGTGAGCCCCGTGGTCGCATAGGATGCCCGCAGGGCGATTCCGTAACGTCGCCCATCCCGACCGAAGCGAGTGCCCACCATTGTCGCATCCCCCGGACGGCCATGCGACGCGACGTGACCTCCGGAGGTGTCGCGCGCCGACCCGCCGTAGTGCGTCGTTGCGAGCTCGAGGCCGATGTGCCACTGCGCGGCGATCGGACGGAAGGCCGTGCACATCAGCAAGACCACGATCGCCGCCAGTGTTCGCATGCCTCGCTCCCCGCGTGCTCAGTACAGCACCAGGTTGATCCAGCCGTTCGTGATGTTGTTCTCACCCTTCACAAACCAGTTGTAGTCAGGATAGAACGAGCCGACGATCCGGTCCTCGACAGCATTGCCCACGAGCTCGTCATTGCTCTTGAAGAACGAAGCCAATGCCTGCCACACGTTGTATGCTGCCCTTGCGTAGCCGTAATACTTCTTGACGACGGTGCTGGAATCGTTCCCGGTCGTGAGCCGCTCGTACACGCTGTCCACCACGGCAACCAGCCGCTGGAATCGCTCCGGATCCGTCTTGATCTGGCACGCCGTGTCGTCGTCCTCCACGACGAACACCCGGATGTTCTGCTTGGGATGCGCTGCGTTGTACTGCTCGAGCTGCTGCTGCGAGAACAGCAGCACGCTCCCGGACCAGTCCAGGTCATTCTGGTCGAAGGTGTACGGCCCTCCCGCATGCTCCCCTGCGCACTGATAGGAGATGAGCGAGTCGCTCTGCCCCTTCTGGCCAAGAATCTGTACTTCAAATTCGGGGTTGCCCTTCAACCACCCTTCAAAGTCTTGCACGAAATGGCTTTTGGTCATGTACAGGCCCGGTGCCGGAGCCGTGGGACGGGGTCCACCCCCTCCGCCACTGGCGCAGCCGTCCAGGCAAGTCATCCGCTGCGGCGGCTGTGGCCGCACCGAGAAATCGGTCTCGACCGGTACGATCGCGATCACGGGCGTCGCGGGAGGGATGGCAGCGTCGAGCACATGCCGCCGGCCGTCGGGATCGAAGGCGATGGGCGATTCGCGGTCGCTGAGCGCCGTCGCCACCAATACCTGCTCGTCGCCGGTCCAGGCCGCGCGATGTGCGGGAACGGGGAAATAGACCTCGAGCGCGATCGCCGCCTTCGCCTCGTCTGCGATCGCGGCCTTGCTCGTTCCGTTCTCGGCGGCGATTTGCCGCAGCGCGCGCCCGCCGCTCGCGCCCAGGAAAGTTTCGAACTGGAGCTTGTGCTCGTAATACGGCGAGGCGTCGAGCTGCGCCTTCACGTAGGCGCGGAACGCTTGGTTCTTGAGCGCCTTCGCGAATTGCCGGGCCAGGCCGTCGGGCCGACGGGCCGACGGGCTGACGGGCGCGTCCACGACCGCGGCGTCACCGCCGACCGGGGGGTTCAGCGGCGTGGGGTCGGCGCAGGCTGCCACCAGCACGGCGCCCGTCAAGGCGGCGGCGGTGAAGGTACGGTGCAACATGGGTCCTCCTCCAAAAAGTGGAGGCCCATTGTGGCGCGGCGACGCTCGGTAACCGGCCTCCTTTCCTTGCGAGACGGGTCCCAAAGACGCGAGATTCTCGCAGCCATGTTCTCGCTGCTCTTAGCGCTGATAAGCACCGATTCCACCTACTGGCAACAGCGGGTGGCGTATGAGATCAACGCGTCGCTCGCGGAGTCTACCGGGGTGCTGAGCGGGCGCGCGCGCATTCGCTACGTCAATCAGTCCCCCGACACGCTGCGCGACTTCGCGGTCCACCAGTACCTGAATGCGTTCCGGCCCGGCTCTCGCTGGGCGGCCGCGGATTCAGCCGAAGACCGCGTGCGCTTCCAGCACCTGCGCGATCCCGACTACGCCTTCGAGCGGATCACCGCGGCCACGGTGATGGGCGAGCTGCGCACGCCGGACTACCCGTACGCTCCCGACTCGACGATCGCCCACTGGGCCCTCCCCCGGCCGCTCGCCCCGGGGGATTCGTTTGTCGTGGAGATCGACTGGCAGGCGCGGCCCTCGACGCTGCCGCGGCGCCAGGGGCGCGAGGGGAGGCGCTTCGACTTTGCCCAGTGGTATCCCAAGGTCGTCGTGTACGACAAGTACGGCTGGGAAACGCATCCGCTCTATCCGGGGGGGGAATTCTACGGCGAGTTCGCGAGCTTCGACGTGACGCTCGATCTCGCGGAGGACCAGGTGATCGGCGCGACCGGCGTGCCGATCGAAGGTGATCCCGGCTGGGAGAAGGCCAAGGCCGATCGGAACCTGCGGATCGATTACCAACGCGACTGGTACCGCGCACCGCGGACCGCGCACCGGTGTGGGGAGGTAGGGCCGGCCAGAAAATGCGTTCGCTTTTATGCCGACTCCGTCCACCACTTCGCGTTCTCCCTGAATCCCGCCTACGTCTACGAAGAAGGCCGCTACGGCGACGTCGTCGTGCGCGCGCTCTACCAGCCGGGCGACAGCGTCACCTGGGGCCGGGGTACCGCCGTGCGCCGCACTGAAATGGCGCTCGGCTGGCTCGACAAGCTGTTTGGAAAATTCGCCTGGCCGCAAATCACCAACGTGCATCGTATCGAAGCCGGCGGCACCGAGTTTCCCATGATGGTGATGGACGGCGGCGCCGGCATCGGCCTGATCGTGCACGAGGTCGGGCACAACTATACGATGGGCATCCTCGCCAACAATGAGTGGCGCGAGGGATGGCTCGATGAGGGATTCACGAGCTTCCAGACGGGGTGGTACTTCGAATCCCAGGGCCAAGGCCCCGCGTACCCGGGCATAGAGGGCAACATCCTCTTCTGGGACATCGAGCGCTGGAGCGAGCCGGTCTCGATGATCAGCGAGGGCTACCGCGACTTCACCACGTACAACATGATGATCTATACCAAGGCGCAACTCTTCTACGAGCAGCTGCGCTATGTGGTCGGGGACGACGTGATGCGCCGCATCCTGCGGACCTATTACGCGCGCTGGCGCCTCAAGCATGTGGACGAGGATGCGTTCCGCACCGTGGCCGAGGAAGTGTCGCGGATGGATTTGAAGTGGTTGTTCGGACAGTGGCTGCACGGCACGCCGCTGATCGACTACCGGCTCACGAAGGTGGAGCGGCACCGGCTTGCGGGCGACCGCTGGCGGACGGTCGTCACGATCGACCGGCTGGGTGACGGCTGGATGCCCATGGAAATCGGCGACGGCGACACGGTGTATGCGCGCTCCAGCGGCCAGCCGGCGACGGAGCGGGTCGAGTTCGTCACCGACCACGAGCCCGACCGGCTCATCCTCGACCCGCACCTCAAGTCGCATGATTGGAACGCCCTCAACAATCGCGAGAAGCGCCCGATCTGGGGCCGGGCCACGCGCCTCGTGGGGCGCGACGATCCCACCCGCGAGGCGGCACGGCGCGACCGCATCGTGACCGCCGTGCTCCCGTTGCTGTGGTTCAACGATTACGGAGGCCGGACCGCGGCGGTCCGCGCGCGCGAGAACTACCTGGGGCGCTTCGATAAGAACGTCGCGATCGTCTCCGTAGGACTCGGGCCCGCCGTCACGCACCGCGTCGGCGGATACGTTCGGTTCGGCAACCCGGTGAGCAAGCCGCTGCCGCGCACCGAGGCGAGCATCGCGCTGTGGAATATCGAGGGGCGGGCGGGAGCGGCGATGCAGGGGGACCGCTCGCTCCGCAGCCACCTGGGCTTCGGTGCGGACCGCCACGCCGGCTTTGACGCGATCTGGATGGCGGTCAACGACCTGGGCTACGTAGACCGGCGCCTGTGGGACGCCGCGGGCACGATCGAGGGGGGACCGTGGGTGTCCACCACGGCTCGGCACGGCGGAGCGGTGTGGCAGGGCCGGCTGGGCGCGCGCGCGGGGATTGTGTATCGGAACCCCGGCGTCGGGACGATATCCGCGCACCGCTACGACGTAGAAGGGTTCGCCCGCGCCACCGGCGAGGTGAGCGTGCGGGCGCCCTTTCCTTTGAAGTCCGTGCTCGGCGTGCGGCTGTTCGGCGGCACGTATCTCGCGCTCAACGGCCCGCCATTGCAGCGCCGCATCATGCTGGCGGGAGCGGACCCCTACGAGACATTTCTGAACCCGCTGCTGCGCAGTCGCGGAGCGCTGTTCGTGCGGCCGGGCTTCCATTACCACGCCCCGGGCAACGCCAACCTGCGCGGCTTCCGCCCCGATCTGGGCGGGCGCTGGGCGGTGGCGATGAACGTCGAGGGCACCAAGACATTGTTCCGCCGGGGTGGGGGCCTGTTCGCCGATGCGGCGCTCGAGACCTTCTTCGATGTCGGCCTCGTGGATCCGCGCGCGGTGCCGCCGCTCCCCGGGGCCGCGGGGACGTACACGTCGCTCTATGACGGCGGCGTTGGCCTCGTGACGCGCCACCGCATCAACGAACTCGCGTGGACGCTGCGGTTCGAGGTGCCGCTGGTCGTGAGCCGGTTCGATTACGCGGCCGATTGGAACGGCAGGAACGAGGGGCGGGCAGCGTTCCGGTGGCAGGTCTCCCTGGAGCCCAGCTTCTGACGGATCGCCGAGGGTTCATCCAAGACACCGTCGGCCGCCTGCTGAACGAGGTCGCCACACGGACCGAGCAGCGCGTCGCGCCACGCCGCTGGTTCCGGCCGCCGGGCGCGGCGCCCGAGGTGGCGTTCGTCGCCGCCTGCACGCGTTGCGGGGACTGCATCGACGTGTGTCCCGTGCACGCGATTCTCAAGACGCCGGCGAACGGCGGTGGGCTGGCGGCCGGGACGCCCTATATCGATCCGGCGGTCCAGGCGTGCGTCGTGTGTGACGACATGCCGTGTGCCGCGGCGTGTGAGACCGGCGCGCTGGTGGTGCCGGAGGATCGTGACGGGCGCGGGATCTGGGCGTCGGTGCACATGGGCGTACTCGAGCTCGATCCTGTCCGCTGCATCACGTTCCAAGGGGCCGCCTGCGGCGTGTGCGCGCGCGCCTGTCCCGTAGGCGAGCGGGCGCTGGCGATGGACGAGCGCGGCCATCCGGTGCTGAAGCCGGAGGGCTGCGTCGGATGCGGCATCTGTGTGACCGCGTGCGTCACACTTCCTTCCTCTCTCAAGCTGACACTCGCATGAGCCCTTCCGAGCTTCCGTACCGGGTCGAGAAGCCTTGGGGTCACGAGATCATCTGGGCCAGGACCGATCGCTACGTCGGCAAGATCCTCCACATCGAGCCGGGCCATGTACTGAGCTTGCAGTACCACAACAAGAAGGACGAGTCGATCTACGTGTTGACGGGGGAGATCATCCTGCGGCTGCAGCAAGGAGAGACGCTGATAGAGCGGCGCATGCGCGCAGGCGAGGCGTTTCACATCACGCCCAAGCAGATCCATCAGTTCGAAGCGGTGGTGGCGAGCGACCTGCTCGAGGCGTCCACGCCGGAAATCGACGACGTGGTGCGGCTCAAGGACCGCTACGGGCGCGCGTGAAGGTCATCATCCCGCTCGCCGGGAAGGGCACCCGCCTACTCCCGCTCACCAAGCGCGTTCCCAAGCCGCTCGTGAAGGTCGCGGGCCGGCCGGTGATGGATTACGTGATGGACGCCCTGCGCCGCGCCGGAGAGCTCGAGGAGCTGATCATCATTACCGGCCACCTGAAAGAGCAGGTCGAGCGCTACGTCACCACACACTATGACATCCCGGCGCGGTTTGTAGAACAGCAGGTGCTGGACGGCACCGCCGGGGCGGTCAACCTGGCGCGGCCGTACGTGGACGGGCCTGTCATCGTCATTTTCGTCGACACGCTGTTCGACGCCGACCTGTCTATCGTGGAGAGCAGCAAGGCCGACGGCATCATCTGGTCGAAAGAGGTCGAAGACTATCAGCGCTTCGGGGTGATCGTCACGGACAAGCAGGGTTACATGACCCGCATCGTCGAGAAGCCCAACACGCCGATCTCTCGGCTGGCCAATATCGGCCTGCAGTACATCAGGGACTGGCGCACGTTGTTCGACGGCATCGATCATGTAATGAAGAGACCGCCAGGGAAGGGCGGCGAGTTCTATCTCACCGACGCGTTCCAGTACATGGTGGATCAGGGGAAGAAGCTCGTCGTCACCGAGGTGACGGGGTGGTACGACTGCGGCAAAGTGGACACGCTGCTGGAGACCAACCGCCGTCTGCTGGAGCACGGCCGAGCGCGGCGGCCGGCGAAGGTGCCGAAGGGCGTGCAGGTCAGGGATCCGGTGTACATCGAGGATGGCGTGATCCTCGAGGACTCGACCGTCGGCCCGAATGTCGCTCTGGGTGCAGGGACCCGCGTAACCGGCAGCACGGTGGCGAACAGCATCCTCGGCGACAATGTCCGGGTCCGGAAGGCAACCGTGGAGGGGTCATTGGTAGGCGACGACCAGGTCATCGAGGGCAGGACGTTGAAGGACGCCGTGATGGATGGCGGGGAGGTCGCCCCCGCAAAATAGCCCGCTTGACAAGTACGATAGTTCTAGTATAATCGAAGTGTGAACACGACCACGACCACCGCCCTACAGTACGCCCCTAAATTCGCGGCCCTGGGCCATGAAGCCCGACTCGCCATTGTGCGGCTGCTGCTCTCCGCCAACCCCGACGGGCTCGTGGTGGGCGAGATCCAGGAAGAGCTCGACATCCCCCCTTCGACCCTGTCGCACCACCTCGACGCGCTGCAACGTGAGGGGCTGGTCGGCGTGACGCGGGAAGGGAAGTACCTGCGCTATCGTGCCGATGCAGCCGGGCTCAGGGATCTGCTGGCGTTTCTCTACGCGGAATGCTGCACCCGCAGCGGGTTGGTACCAGTGAGTGCGTTGAAAGGAGTCCGGACGTGAAAATGCATGTCGCCCTCAACACCCCCCGGTTCGACGAATCGGTCCGCTTCTACCGCACCTTCCTCGGCCTCGAGCCGGTGAAGCTCAAGCCGGGCTACGCCAAGTTCGACGTCCCCGAGCCGGCGCTGAATCTGACGCTCAACGCCTCGTCGGCCTCCCAGGGCCACGGCGGCGACCTCAATCACCTCGGCATTCAAGTGGCGTCGACAGCCGCGGTGCGCGAAGCCGCGGACCGGCTGAAGGCCGAAGGCCTGGCCACCTTTGAGGAGGAAAACACGGACTGCTGCTACGCGCTCCAAGACAAGGTCTGGGTGACCGATCCCAACGGCTACAAGTGGGAAGTCTTCGTCGTGAAGGTCGGCGACACCCAACCGGAGCTGCCCGCGACCGCCGCGAGCGCTGACCAGACCGAGGCATGCTGCGCCAGCACGTGTTGTCACGATTGAACGAAGTTCTGGAGCTGTTCGCGTACAACGCCTGGGCGAACCGCACGATCTTCGAGGCCGCGGCGAAGCTTCCGGACGAGCAGTATTTTCGCGATCTGAAGAGCAGTCACGGCGGCGTGCACGGCACGCTGGCCCACATCGTGTGGGCCGAGCACCTGTGGCTGAACCGCTGGCTCGTCCGCCCGAACCCTGCTATTCCCCAAGGCAAGGATCTGCGCACACTGGGGGATATCCGGGCGCGCTGGGAAGAGGTGGAGGCGGATCGGGGCAGGCTGCTCGACGGGCTGACTGACGCCCGGCTCGAGGAAACGCGGGCCGTAAAGCCTTCCAGCGGTGGAGAATACGTCCACACGCTCCGGCAGATGTTCCGCCACTTGATCAACCATTCGTCCTACCATCGCGGCCAGATCGTGACCCTCCTGCGCCAACTCGGCGCAACGCCTCCCAACACCGATTTGATCGTGTTCTACCGGCGCTAGCCGGGGCTTGACGGCGGCGGGAACCATAATTTACTTACTGACCGTTCAGTAAGTTAACTCTGGAGCCTCAATGCCAAGAACCGCGACAAAACCCGCCAAGCCCCGTTGGCGTCGCCGGAAAAATGCCCGCCCGGAAGAAATCATTGCCGCCGCGTTGGAGGTGTTTGCCGACCGCGGCTTCGCTGCGACCAAGCTCGAGGATGTCGCCCGCCGCGCCGGCGTCACCAAGGGCACCATCTACCTCTACTTCGAAAACAAAGAAGCCCTCTTCAAGGCAATCGTGCGCGAGACGATCGTGCCCGTGATCGCCAAGGGGGAAGCCGTGGCCCAGTCGTTCACCGGCAGCGCACGCGATCTGTTCGAGCGGCTGGTGCGCGAGTACTGGCGGCTCGTAGGCGAGACATCGCTCGCCGCCATCCCCAAGCTGATGATGGCCGAGGCCGGCAACTTCCCCGAGCTGGCGCGCTTCTACTATCAGGAAGTCGTGACCCGCGGGCATAAGCTGATGGCCGGCGTGCTCGAGCGGGGCATCAAGGCGGGCGAGTTCCGACCCGTGAATCTGGCGGTCGCGACGAAGCTCGCGATGGCGCCGGTGATGCACGCCGTGGTCGCGCAGCGTGCCTTCGCGGCATGCATGCCCGACGGCTTCGACGTCGCCGCTTACCTCGACACCCACATCGATCTCTATCTCCATGGCATCGCGAAACCGTAGTCTCCTGGTCCTCCTCGTGGCCGCGACCTCCCCGCTCAGCGCCCAAGCGCCGCCGGCGCTTCGCTTGTCGTTTGCCGAAGCGGTCCGGCAAGTTACCGGCGAAGCTCCTCCGCCCGCGGTGGCAATCGCCGGCTTCCGCGCCGATGCCGCCTCCGCGCGCGTGCGTCAGACCCGCGCCGCTTTGCTGCCAAACCTCTCCGTGTCGGGGATCTGGGCGAATCGCGACTTCAACTCGAAGGCCCAGGGCATCTCGTTCCCCGGCGTGCCGACCGTGATCGGGCCCTTCAATTCATATGACGGGCGCGTGCGTGTCACGCAGACGCTGTTCGACCTCTCGAGCCTGGGCCGGCTGAGCGCGGCGCGCGGCCAGGTGTCGGCGGCGGCGGCCGAACGGTCCGCAGTGGTGGAGAATGCTGCGCAAAACGTCGCGGTCGCCTACCTGCGCGCCGCGCGGGCGCAGGCCGTGGTCGCCGCCCGCCTCGCCGACTCCGTGCTCGCCGCCGACCTGGTCACGCTGGCGGCGGCACAACAGCAGGCTGGGGTGAGCGCCGCGATCGATTTGACGCGCGCCAAGACGCAGCTCGCCGAGGCGGCGGGGCGGCTGATCGTGGCGACGAATCAGCTCGAGCGGGCGAAGATCGATCTCGTCCGCGCGCTGGGGCTCGATCCGGCCACGCCGATTGCGCTCGTGGACACGCTGCGAGCAGACTTGGGCGCCGCAGATCTGCCCGTCGGGCGGGACGCGGCGGTGGCGCAGGCAGTCGCGGCGCGGCCGGACCTCGCCGCCGAGCAGGCGCGGGAGGCTGCCGCGCGGCAAGCTGCCTCGGCGATCTCCGCGGAGCGGCTGCCGCGGCTCGAGCTCGAGGCGGACTACGGGCTAAGTGGCGTGCGGCCGCCCGACGCCATCGGCACCCGGCAGATCGCCGTCCAGGTGACGCTGCCGATTCTCGATGGCTTCCGCCGCGAAGGCCGGCTGGCGGAACAGCAGGCCACGGTGCGTGAGTCGCAAGTGCGGGGACGCGACCTCCGCCAGCAAGTCGCCGCCGATGTGGACGCCGCCCTGATCGACCTGCGCTCCGCGGCCGCGCAACAGACGGTCGCGGCGGAGCGGCTGGAGCTGGCGCGGCAGGAGGTGTCACAGGCGCGGCAGCGGTTCAAGGCAGGGGTGGCCGGCAACATCGAGGTGATCAACGCCCAGGAGACACTGCTCAGGGCGCGTGACGCCGACCTGGATGCGCGGTTCGCGGCCGCCGCCGCGCGCATCGCGCTGGCACGGTCGGTCGGTGCTGCACGGACACTGCACTAACCCTTAGCTCGAGAGCACACGCAATGGCAACGACGATGGAACCAAAGACTGAGACTCCGGCCAGAGGGCAGGCGGCCCCTGCCACCCCCCCTTCGTCACGCCCCACATCGGGTCCCGGGCGATCGCGCCGCGTCGTGTTCGCGGTGATGGGAGTCGTGCTGGTGGGCCTGCTCGCGTTCGGCGCGCGCAAGTGGTGGTTCGGCCGCTCGCACGTCTCGACCGACAACGCGCAGGTGGACGGGCATATCGTGCCGATCCTCCCAAAGGTCGGCGGGTTCGTCGCCGAAGTGCGCGTGCAGGAGAACGAGTCGGTGAAGGCGGGGGACACCCTCGTCGTGCTCGACGACCGCGACTATCGAGCACGCCTTGCGCAAACAGAGGCCGAGCTGGTGGCGCTGCTCGCAACGGTGAGCTCACGCACGCGCGTGGGCCAGGCTGATGCGGCGGTCGCGCAGGCAACCGCTAATGCGCTGAAGGCGCACGCCGACCTCGCGCGGATCGAGCCCCTCGCGGCGCAGAACGTCGTCAGCGATCAGCAGCTCGATGCCGCGCGCGCCGCGGCGGCGGCGGCCGATGCCCAGTTGGCGGCTGCGCAGGCCGCGCTACTCGGCGCCGACGCCCGCGTCGCGGGCGCGCGCGCCGCACGCGATCAAGCGGCCCTGCAGCTGTCCTACACACGCATCATGGCGCCGGCGAGCGGCGTCGTGTCGAAGAAATCGGTGGAGATCGGCCAGCTGGTCCAGCCGGGCCAGCCGCTCATGAGCGTGGTCCCACTGGACGATGTCTGGGTCGTGGCGAACCTCAAGGAGACCGAGACCGCCGACGTGACGCCTGGCGATTCCGCGGAGGTGACCGTGGATGCGTACGGCGGCATCAAGTTCCGCGGCCACGTCGAGAGTCTCGCACCCGCGACGGGCGCCAAGTTCTCGTTGCTGCCGCCCGACAACGCGACCGGCAACTTCACGAAGGTGGTCCAGCGCATCCCCGTGCGGATCCGCCTCGATGGGGCGCCGGACCCCGCGCATCCGCTGCGGCCCGGCATGAGCGTCGTCGCCACGATCAAGACGCACTAGGCACCCGATGACCGCGGCTGCCATTCCGCTCGTCGCGACGCCGGACCGGTACAAGTACAAGTACCTGATCGCGATCACGGTGTCGCTCGCCTCCGTGCTGGAGCTGCTCGACACCAGCATCGTGAACGTCGCGATTCCCCACATGATGGGGAACCTCGGCGCCACGCTCGATCAGATCGCGTGGGTTTCCACCGGCTACATCGTAGCCAACGTGATCATCCTGCCGATCACGGGGTGGCTGTCCGCGTTCTTCGGGCGGCGGCGCTACTTCGCCGGCTCGATCACGCTCTTCACCGTCGCGTCGTTCATGTGCGGCAACGCGCACTCGCTCGGGGCGCTCGTCTTCTGGCGCATCGTGCAGGGGCTGGGCGGCGGCGCGCTGCTCTCCACCTCACAGGCGATTCTGTACGAGGAATTTCCGCGCGAAGAGTACGGCACGGCGATGGCGATCTTCGGCGTCGGCGTGATGGTCGGGCCCACCCTCGGCCCCACCGTGGGCGGGTGGATCACCGACATGTACGGCTGGCCGTGGATCTTCTACATCAACATCCCGTTCGGCATGCTGGCCCTGGGGCTCACCCTGTCGTTCATCAACGACTCCCGCCACCAGGAGAAGGCGGAGGGGGTCGATTGGTTGGGGCTGGGGTTGCTCGCGGTCGGTGTCGGCGCGTTGCAGATCATGCTCGAGCGCGGCGAGCGGCTCGACTGGCTCGCGTCGGGCGAGGTACGCACTCTCGCGCTCATGAGCGCGTTCTCGCTGATCACGTTCATCTGGCACGAGCTGCGTACGCCGCATCCCGTGGTGGATCTCCGCATTCTGAAGAGCCGCCAGCTCGCAGTAGGTGTCGTCTTCGGGATGATTCTGGGCGTCTGTCTGTACGCCACGGTATTCGTGCTGCCCGTCTATCTACAAAACGTGCGCGGATTCACCGCGAATCAGACAGGGCTCGTCATCCTGCCGGGCGCGCTCGCCAGCGCGGTCACGATGGGGCTCATGGGCCGGCTGCAGGGAAAGTTCGACGGGCGGCTATCAATCGCGGCGGGGATCGGCGTGTTCGCGCTGTCGATGTGGAAGCACGCCCACTTCACGACCGAAAGCGGCATGTCCGACTTCTTCTGGCCGCTCATCTTCCGCGGCATGGGCCTGGGCCTGATCTTCGTGCCGCTCACGAACCTCGCGCTCGGCGACTTGCCGATGTCCAAGATTCCGAACGGCACGGGTCTCTTCAACCTGATGCGCCAGCTGGGCGGCAGCGTGGGCATCGCGCTATCGGCGACGCTGCTGCAACGCTTCACGGCGATCCACCGGGCCGACCTGGCAGCCCAGGTGACGCCCTATGCCGAGGCTACCCGCGAGCGGCTGGCGGCGATCACTCAGGCGCTCATCGCCCGGGGAGAACTGCCGGCTCTCGCGAACACCAAAGCCATCGCGTTCTTGAACGGGATCGTCACGAAGCAGGCGCTGATGCTGTCGTTCGACCAGCTGTTTCTGCTCTTCGGCACGGCATTCGTGCTGTCGCTACCGTTGCTGCTGCTCGTGCATAGGAGCAAGGGGGGACCGGGGGGGGCGCCGCGGCCGCGCACTGAGTCTTAGCGGGCTTCCGCCATTGCAGCAGTAACCAAGAGGGCGCGCACGACACCGAGCGCGCCCCCTTCGTTTTCGTACCACTCCGTCGGGAGATGCGCGTCGCCCGCGCGTCCACCCGCGCCCAGCGCGACGGCGGGCACGCCGAGCGCGATAGGCAGGTTGGCGTCGGTCGAAGCACAGGTGAGCTGGTGCTCCCGGCCCACGGCGCGCGTTGCCGCCACGGCGACTTGCACCAGCGGATGGGTGCGGGGCGTGATCCCGGACGGGCGATCGCCCACGCGGCGCACGTCGAGTGCGAGAGCGGCCGTGCTGGGCGTCCGGTGCCGATTCTCCTCCTCCAATGCCTGTTGCAGCGCCGAATGTACGGTCTCATCGAGCTGGGCGAGCGCCCGCGGGTCCTCGCTGCGCAGATCGAGGTCGAGCCAGGCCTCCTGCGGGATCGAGTTCATGCCGGTCCCACCACCAAGGCGGACAACGGCGCAGGTACTGCGCGGGGAGAGCTGCGTCGGGAGATCCGCCAGCAGCGCCGTGGCTCTGCCCACGGCGTTCGCCGGGTTGGCGACGCCGAACGCCGCCCACGAATGTCCGCCCGGGCCGCGATAGGTGACGCGGTAGCGGCGCGCGCCGAGGGCCCGGTGCACGATCCGTTCGAGTCCCGCGCCGTCCAGGGCGATAAAGGCGTGGGGGCGCAATGGTTGCCCGTCGAAGAGGTGTCTGACCCCGCGGAGGTCACCTGATCCCTCTTCCCCGACAGTCGCGGCGAACAGCACGGGACGCGCCGTCGCCACGCGGGCCCGGGTCAGCGCCTCCGCCACGGCGACCAGCGCGGCCAGACCACGCGCATTGTCCGAGATCCCGGGCCCTTGGAGCCGGGCCCCCAGCCGCGATACGGAGACGTCGAGCTCCGGTCCGAACACGGTGTCGAGATGGGCGCTCAATACCACGCACCCGTCGCGTTTCTCTTGTCCGCCATTCCCGTACCATCCCCGCACGTTCCCGACCTCGTCAACCTTCACGTCCTCCAGCCCGACTTCTCTGAACAGTTCCGCGACGCGCGCACCGCGCGCCGCTTCCGCGCCCGTGGGCGCGGGAATCGCCGACAGCGCCGCCTGACGGGCGAGCGTCACCTCGTCGGAGCGCTCGATGTGCGCGCGCGCGGCGCGCACCCGCGGCTCGGTCATGAGCGCGTCAATCGAATCGTGCATTCGCCCGCAAAACTACGGTGCGGCAAGGCCGTTCGGCAACCGGGCGCTTGACCTGCGGTGGGCCCGGCGCGACACTAATCGCATGGATGAGCGCGATCTGATCTACGACTGGAACGGGGCCGCCCAGAACGGCGGCTTCGACTGGACGCGGGCGCGCGTGGACCTGAACGACGAGACGCTGCGTGACGGCCTGCAGTCGCCCTCCGTGACCGACCCGTCGCTCGACGTCAAGAAGAAGCTGCTGCATCTGATGGCCGACTTGGGGATCGTGGCTGCCGACATCGGTTTACCGGGGGCGGGGCCGCGGATGGTGGATCAGGTGCGCGCCCTGGCGAAGGAAATTCGCGACCACAAGCTGCCGATCTTTCCGAACTGCGCCGCGCGCACCGTCATCGCAGACGTCGAGCCCATCGTGCGCGTGTCCGACGAAGTCGGGATCAAGATCGAAGCCGCGACGTTCATCGGCTCCTCGCCCATCCGCCAGTACGCCGAGGACTGGACCCTGGACCGCATCCTCAAGGCCACCGAAGAAGCGGTGACGTACGCGGTTTCGCACGGTCTTCCCGTCATGTACGTGACGGAAGACACGACACGGGCCCGGCCCGAAACGCTCAAGGCATTGTACGGCGCCGCCATCGCCTGCGGCGCCGGCCGCATTTGCCTCGCCGACACCGTGGGACACGCGACCCCCGACGGGGTGCATGCCCTGGTGCGGTTCGTAAAGGAAGCGATCGTCGGCTCACAGCCGGTAAAGATCGACTGGCACGGCCATCGTGACCGCGGCATGGGATTGATCAACTGCCTCGCCGCGATCGAGGCGGGTGTGGACCGCGTCCACGCGACCGCGCTCGGGGTCGGGGAGCGCGTCGGCAACGCCGAGATGGACCTGTTGATCGTGAACCTGAAGCTCTTGGGCACGCATCGTCACGATATCCGCCGGCTGCCGGAGTACTGCCGCCTGGTGGCGGAAGCGGTGGGTGTCCCCATCCCGGTGAATTATCCCGTCGTGGGGACCGACGCGTTCCGCACCGGCACGGGGGTGCATGCGGCGGCGATCATCAAGGCAAAAAAGAAGGGCCACGCCTGGCTTGCCGACCGCGTGTACAGCTCGGTGCCCGCCGAGGAGTTCGGCTTCGAGCAGCGGATTGACATCTCGCCCGTTTCGGGGCTGTCCAACGTGAAGTATTGGCTCGAAGCGCACGGGTACGACCCGGAGGACGACGCGGCCTGCCGGGCGCTGTTCGATGCGGCCAAGCGCACCGATCGGGTCCTCTCTGATGCCGAGTGCCATCGGCTGTTGAAGCAGGGCGCATGAGCTTCCGTGACATCGAGCGGGCGTACTTCGACCTGCACTGGCATCTGGACCCCGTCGCCGCCACGCAGGCCGGGGTGCCCGGCCACGATGATCGCTACGGACGCTTCAGCGCCGCGGCGCTCGCGCCCCACCTCGCCGCCCTCAAGTCCATTGCGTCCGCCCTCGAGGAAGCCTCGGCCGCCGATCTCGACGAGGAGATCGACCGCACCGCGCTGCTGAATGAAATTCGGGTCACGCTGCGCCGGTTCGAGGGGCTGCGCCCGCAGGAGAAGAATCCCGAATTCTGGCTGTCGCACCTCCTGTCCGGATTGCACCACTTGCTGCTCTCGGCTGATCGCTCGCCCGCGGAGAAAGCCACGGCCGCAATCGGACGCCTTGAGGACATTCCAACGTTCCTCGATGATCTGCGGGCAACGCTGGTCGAGCCGGTGCGCGTTTTCGTCGAAACCGCGCTGCGGATGAGCGAAGGGGGGCGGCTCCTGGTGCGGGAGGTGGCGACGGCGCTGGCGGCCCAGGCGCCGATGCATGCCGCCCGCTTGGCGGCCGCCGCCGACAAGGCCCGCGCGGCGCTCACCACCTTCGACCACGACCTCGAGCGCTGGCTCGAGACCGGGACCGATCACTTCGCCATCGGGGAGGAAGCCTTCAACTTCCTGCTCCACTATCAGCACGCCCTGCGCGACACGGCCCCGGAGTTGTGGCGCTATGGCTTGCGCCTCAAGGAGGAGGTGGAAGCGGACCTGGTCCGGCTCGCGGCCCGCCTCGACGGCGGGCGCCCGTGGCCGGAGATCGTGGACAAGCTGAGGGCCGATCACCCCAGCGCGAACGAGCTGGTGGACGCGTACGCCAAGGAGATGGCGCGCGCCCGCGACTTCGTGGCGGCGCGGCGGCTGGCGCCCATCCCCGAGGCGCCGCTCGGCGTGATCCCAACGCCGGCGTTCATGCGTCCTGTCATTCCCTACGCCGCCTACGACAGCCCGGGCGCCTACACCCGGGACCGCACCGGCTGGTTCTACGTGACTGTACCGGATCCGCGCTTGCCGCCGCCCCAGCAGGAGCGGATTCTCCGCGATCACTGCCGCTACGAGCTCGCCGCGACGGCGCTGCACGAAGGCTATCCGGGCCACCACCTGCAGCTCGGGCTCGCCAAGGGACTGCCGTCGCACGTCCGCAAGAACTTGTGGACGCCCCTCACCGTCGAAGGCTGGGCGCTGTATTGCGAGGACATGATGGGCGAAGAGGGATTCTACGCCTCGGAGCAGGAGCTGTTCTTCCAGCGCGTCCATCTCCTCTGGCGTGCCATGCGCATCCTGCTCGACGTCGGCTTGCACACGCGGGGCATGACCAGGGAGCAGGCCGTGGACCAGATGGTGAGCGAGCTGCACATGGAGCGCGGCAACGCCGAGGCGGAAGTGCGGCGCTACTGCGCCTGGCCCGCGTACCAGCTGTGTTACGCCGTGGGCCGGCGCGAGCTGTTGCGCCTGCGGGACGATTTCCGCGCCGCCCGCGGCGGCGACTTCACGCTCCGCGCCTTCCACGACGCTGTGCTGCCATACGGCGGCCTCCCCGTCACGCTCATTCGCTGGGGACTCGGCCTGGGTGAGTGAGCAGCCGCCCCACCAGGGCCTGCCTCGGCAGGTCAAGCTGTTCGGCGCCGTTTCTCTCCTCAATGACTTCGCGAGCGAGATGGTGTACCCGTTGCTGCCGGCGTTCGTCACCGGCGTGCTCGGGGGTGGGGCGCTGGCGCTGGGCGCACTCGATGGCGCCGCCGATGCAGCCGCCGCGCTTGTAAAGCTCGTGGCCGGCCGCCTCGCCGATCGTCCGGAGCGCCGTGGCCCGATGATCGTCGGCGGCTATTTGCTCGCGGTGGTGGTGCGGCCCGTGATCGCCGTAACGGCCGCCGCGTGGCAGGTGATTGTGCTGCGGGTCGTGGACCGGCTCGGCAAGGGCCTGCGCACTCCGCCGAGGGATGCGCAGATCGCGGACGTGACTCCCGCGCCGCTCGTCGGCCGCGCGTTCGGGTTGCAGCGCGGTCTCGATCACGTCGGCGCGGTGGTGGGACCGCTCGTCGCCTGGGCGATGCTGGCGGGTTTTGGAGCGGGGGTGCGCACCGTCATCCTCGCAAGCATTGTCCCGGGCGTCCTGGTGATGTTGCTGGCAGTATGGGCCGTGAAGGACGGACGGCGGACAAAGGCGGACGAAGGCGCGGTAAGTGCGGTCCCGTTTTCTCTGGCCGTTCCCCGCCTGCGTCCGCCTCCCGCAGTTCTCGCCATCTCTTTCTTTTATCTCCTCCGCATGCCCGAGACCCTGATCATTTTGCGTGCCCAGCAGCTCGGCGTCGCCGTGGCGCTGGTGCCGTTGCTGTGGGCGGCAGTGCACGTCGTGAAGTCGTCGTCGAGCTTTGTGGGTGGCGCCCTCTCGGATCGCATCGGGCCGTCCCGCACCATGTGGCTCGGCTGGGCGAGCTACGTCGCCCTCGCCGCCGGCATGGCGTTCGCTCGCGGACCGGGGATGGCCTGGGCGTTTTTTCTCGCCTTGGGTATCGTGGCGGGGCTCACGGAGAGTCCCGAGCGGGCGCTCGTCGTCGCCGCAGCCGGGCCGCGGCGGGGTAGCGGGTTCGGCATCTATCACGCCATCACGGGTATAGCGGCGTTGGCCGGCGGGTTGATGCTAGGGGCCGTGTACCAACGCGTGGACGGGACCACGGCGTTCTACGTAAGTGCAGCCGGGGCTTTGGTTTTAGCGATGCTCTGGCCTTTCTGGGCACGGGCGCATAGGGTTCCCCCCCGATGAGCGCCCCTCCTCTTCCGCGTGCCATGACGACACGCTCGCCCGAGCCCCGCGGGCGCTATCTCGCGTTCCTCGCCCTTGCGGCACTCGGCGTCGTTTACGGTGACATCGGGACGAGCCCCCTGTACGCAATCCGGGAAGCGTTCCACGGCGGGATGGGCATCCCGGTTACCGCTGGCAACGTTCTTGGTGTGTTGTCGCTCGTGTTCTGGGCGCTGGTTTTGGTCGTGACGATCAAGTACCACATCGTGATCATCCGGGCCGACAACAAAGGGGAAGGCGGTGTTCTGGCGCTCTTGGCATTGGTCAACGGGAGTCGCGTCTCGCGAGGACTTCCACCTAGGCGCCTGATCATCACCCTGGGCATCTTCGGTGCGGCGCTGATCTACGCAGACGGCGCGCTGACGCCGGCGATCTCGGTGATGAGCGCGGTCGAGGGGCTCGAGATCGCCACGCCGGCGCTTGCCCACTTGGTCGTCCCTGTGACGCTCGTGATCCTCGTCGGCTTGTTTCTGTTCCAGAGCCGTGGCACCGCCCGCATCGGCTCTGTGTTTGGACCGATCATGATGGTCTGGTTCGGCACGATCGGGCTCCTTGGTCTGATTGAGATCATGCGTCAGCCAGCGGTGCTCGCTGCCGTGTCGCCTCATCACGCGGTGCGTTTCTTCGTCGAGAATCCCGGTCGCGGGTTGGTCGTGTTAGGAGCCGTGTTTCTGGTGGTGACGGGCGGTGAGGCGCTGTACGCCGATCTTGGCCACTTCGGTCACCGCGCGATTCAACTTGCTTGGTTCGGTGCCGCATCGCCCTGCCTCCTCCTCAACTATTTCGGACAGGGGGCGCTGTTGCTCCGGAACCCAGGTGCGGCTGAGAACCCCTTCTACCATCTTGCGCCGAGCTGGGCTCTCTTCCCATTGATCGTGCTCGCCACGGCCGCGACGATCATCGCCTCGCAAGCCATTATTTCGGGCGCCTTCTCGCTGACCCGGCAGGCTGTGCAGTTAGGGTATAGCCCTCGCATGCAGATCGAACACACGTCGTCACGCGAGATCGGTCAGATCTACGTCCCGGCCGTGAACTGGGCCCTGATGCTCCTGACCTGCGCGTTCGTTGTCGGCTTCGGCTCGTCGAGCAACATCGCGGGGGCCTACGGTGTGGCCCTCTCGACGCTAATGGTGATCACCACGCTGATGTTCTACATGATGAGCCGAGAGGTCTGGGGCTGGAGTATCCTGAAGGCGGCGGGCGTCGTGTCGCTCTTTCTGGCGATGGACCTCCTGTTCTTTGCCGCTAACGCTCTCAAGATCCGCCATGGGGGCTGGGTGCCCCTCGCCATCGCGGCCGGCGCATTTTTCCTGATGACCACGTGGAAGCGCGGGCGTGAGATTCTGGCGAAGCGGATGATGGAGAAGACCGTGCCCTTGAAGCTGCTGCTCGCCGATCTCGCCGCCGAGCCGCCGATCCGGGTCCCGGGAACCGCGGTGTTCATGTACGGGAATGCCGACGGGACCCCGCCGGCGCTCATCCACAACCTTGCGCACAACAAGGTGCTGCACGAGAAGATCGTATTTCTCACCGTCCTTACCGAGGACATGCCCCATGTTTCGCCGCCCGAGCGGGTGACCGTGGCGCGCGCCGGCAAGGGATTCCACCGCGTTGTTGCGCGCTACGGATTCATGGAAGACCCGGACATCAACGAGGTGCTGGCGGCGTGCAAGGACGACCACCTCGACATCCCGATAGAAGGGACGACGTTCTTCCTCGGCCGGGAAACCCTGATCGCCTCGGACCGGCCGGGCATGGCCATCTGGCGCGAGCGGCTGTTCGCCTTCATGACGCGCAACGCGTTACGGGCCACCGCCTTCTTCAAGATTCCGCCCAATCAGGTGTTCGAGGTCGGATCGCAGGTGGAGCTCTAGAGGAGCATCGATATGCGGCTAGTCATTGCGGCAATGATCGTGTTTGGTTGCGTGCGCATAGCAGCGGCCCAGGAGCGCCAGGTGATCCAGATGCCTGGAGCCTCCGTGGGATTGCCGTTCTCCTCGGCGGTGCGCGTGGGGAACGTCCTCTACCTCTCCGGGCAGCTCGGCAATCTGCCGGGGACCCGCCAGCTGGTAGATACGGGCATCGTGAAGCAGACGCAGCAGACATTCGAGAACATCAAGGACGTGCTCGCCTACGCCGGCAGCTCCCTCGAGCGCGTCATCAAGTGCACCGTCTACCTCGCCAACATCGCCGACTACCCCAAGATGAACGAGGTGTACGCGAGCTATTTCCCCAAGGACCCGCCGGCCCGGGCGACAGTCGCCGGGAGCGGTCTGGCGCTCGGCGCGCGGGTCGAGATCGAGTGTATGGCTACGGCAGGGCCGTAGCGACGAACTGAGCCTCATGCACCACCGCGGCCTTCCGCCGCGACAGCACCAGCCACCACTCCCGCGCCGATGTGACGACGAGCAGCGCGACCACGGCCATGAAGAACAGCGTCAGCCCAGCGTCCAGATAGAAATTGAGAACCCGTCGCCCGGTGTCGGGGGCGCCGGCGAGTGCAGCCGCCCGCGCAAAGAAGCCCAACCTCGCGTTCGCAGAGAACACCAGCTGCCCGCCAGCCGTCATGGTGACGACGATCAGCCACGCCAGCGGACCGAGGGTGACCCATGCGTAGCGCTGCCGGCCCATCTTGATCAGGATCGTCGTCGCCACGCAGAGGGCGACCGCCGCGAGCAGCTGGTTCGCGATCCCGAACAGCGGCCACAGCGCGTTGATTCCGCCCAGCGGATCCACGACGCCTTGATAGAGGAAGTAGCCCCACGCGGCGCAGACCAGCCCGCTCGAGAGCATCACGCTTGGGTACCACGACGTCTGGCCGAATCGCGGCCACACGTGGCCTACGATCTCCTGCAGCATGAACCGGCCCACGCGCGTGCCCGTATCGATCGTGGTGAGGATGAACAGCGCCTCGAACATGATCGCGAAGTGGTACCAGAGCGCGGTCAGCGTCTTCCCGCCGAGCGCCGTGGTCAGCCCCGAGAAGATGTGCGCCATGCCGACCGCGAGGGACGGCGCGCCACCGGTGCGCGCGATCAGCGTTTGTTCGCCCATCTGTGCGGCCAGCGCCTGCATGCGCTCGGGCGTGACCACGAAGCCTGCCTGATTCAGCACGTCCGACGCGCCGGTCAGGGCCGCGGGTGCGGCGTTCATCGCGAAATAGACCCCGGGTTCGAGCGTGCACGCGGCGATCAGCGCCATGATCCCGACGAACGACTCCATCAGCATGCCGCCGTAGCCGATCATGCGGGCGTCGGTTTCGCGCGTGATCATCTTGGGCGTAGTGCCTGATGCGACGAGCGAATGGAAGCCCGAGATGGCGCCGCAGGCGATCGTGATGAACGCGAAGGGGAACAGCTTCCCGGCGAATACGGGCCCTTCGCCCCCCGTGGCAAAGGGCGTCAGGGCCGGCATCCGCAGCGGCGGCAGGATGATCAGGATCGCGGCGCCCAGGACCAGGACTGTGGTGATCTTGAGGAAGGTCGAGAGATAGTCGCGCGGGCACAGCAGCATCCAAACCGGCAGCACGGAGGCGATGAAACCGTATGCGATCAGCATCCAGGTGATGGACGTGCCGGTTTGTGTGAAGGCCGCCGCGAGTCCGGGGTGCGTCGCGACGCTGCCGCCCGCGACGAGCGCGGCCAGCAGCAGCGCGGCGCCGACGATCGAGGCTTCTCCCACCTTCCCCGGCCGCCAGCGCTTCATCCACCATCCCATGAGCAGAGCGATGGGCACCGTACAGGCGATCGTGAACAGTCCCCAGGGGGACGCGCGCAGCGCATTCACCACGATCAGCGCCAGCACGGCGAGCAGGATGATCATGATCGCGAGGACGGCAATCATCGCGGTGACACCGGTGACGTTGCTGACTTCCTCCTTCGCCATTTGGCCGAGCGACTTGCCGTCCCGGCGCAGGGAGCAGAACAGGATCGTAAAGTCCTGGACCGCTCCGCCGAGGACCACGCCGATCACCAGCCAGAGCGTGCCAGGGAGAAAGCCGAACTGCGCCGCCAGCACCGGACCGACCAGTGGGCCCGCTCCGGCGATGGCGGCAAAATGGTGGCCGAACAGCACCCAGCGATTCGTGGGTACGAAGTCGCGGCCATTGTTGTAGCGCTCCGCGGGCGTGGCGCGCCGGGGATCGAGGCCAAAGACGCGGGTGGCAAGGAACTTCGAATAGAAGCGGTAGGCGATGACGTAGGTGCAGACTGCGGCGGTGAGCAGCCAGGCGGCATTGATTGTCTCGCCGCGCGAGAGGGCCAGAACGCCAAAGGCGGCAGCTCCGAGCACCGCGATGGCGGCCCACAGCAGGCGCTTCATGGTCGCTAAGTTGTGGTGCGCCTTGCCCATGTTCAAGTTCGAACATAGGTTCGAAACCCTTGGTCCCCTCCTCGTGGTCAACGAGCGCGCGGGAGGCTTCCCCCGCGGCGGCTGGGGCCGCTGCTGTCCAGGAACGGCCCCAGCCCCGGCGGAATCCCGACTCTCTGCAAGGCCGGGTCGCGATCGTAACGGGCGGCGCCACCGGCCTCGGGCGGGCCGTGTCGCTCGAGTTCGCGCAGCGGGGCTGCGCCGTCGCCTTCAATTATCTCGAGCTTCCGGGACGCGACGTCGGCGCCCAAGCCCTGCTCACCGAGGCCGCAATCAAGTCCTGCGGCGTTCCCTGCTATTCGGCGCTCTGCGACGTCCGCAAGCTGCCCACCGTCGAGCAGTTCGTCACCGAAGTCAAGAGTCGTCTGGGTGGCGTGCACTATCTCATCAACAACGCCGGGGTGACGCACGACGGCGCGCTCTGGCGCCTCACGGCCGAGGCGTGGCAAGAAGTCCTCGACACGAACGTCAGCGGCGCTTTCAACTGTATCCATGCCGTCGCCCCGCCGATGCGGGCGCAGCGCTTCGGGAAGATCGTGAACATCGCGAGCCATCAAGCCTTCCGCCCCGGGTTCGGGATCGCGAACTACGCGGCAAGCAAGGCGGCGCTCATCGGGCTCACCAAAGCGGCGGCGGTGGATCTTGGCTCCTCGAGCATCAACGTCAACGCCGTCGCTCCGGGATTCGTGAAAACGGAGCTGCTCACCCAGCTGCCGCGCGAAGTCCTCGAGCGCGCCGAACACGAATCGGTGCTGGGACGCGTGGCGGAGCCCGAAGACATCTCGCGCGTGATCGTGTTCCTGTGCAGCGAAGCGGCGCGACACATCACGGGACAGGTCATCGTGGTGGACGGCGGCCTGACGCTCGCTTAGATTGCGCGGCGTGACTAACCTCTTAAAAGACAACTACTTCGTAAGAAATGCGTGGTACGGCGTGGGGCTCCTCGCCGTGCTGGGCTGCGGTGGCAAGAAATCCGACCAGCAACCCACGCCCGCGCCCACCGCTCCGCTTCCCACCGCGGGGCTCGCCGGCCAGAAGGTCGGTGTCACCCCCCTGAACCTGGTCGCGGCGGAAGACACGCTGCACTGGGACTCGCTCATCGGCAACCGGCGCGTCACGCTCGACAAGAGCGACAGCATCATCGGCACGCTGCTCGCAGCGCGCGCGCCCGAGGTGACCTGGGCTGGGCCGGCGGAGCTGCGGCGCGTCGCCCGCAGGGCGGCGGGCATCGTCGCCGATCCCGACCAGATGGGCACCGCCTTTCTGCGGGCCGGGGCGCTGGTCGATGTGCCCGACCCGCTCCGCTACCAGCTCCGAACCTTGATGGGACTCGTGGGCGGGCGCTTCGTGATGGTGCCGGCCGGCCTCGTGTTTCGTCCGTCTGGCCGGCCGTCCGTCGCCGTCGCGGAACTCTCCGTGGTTCTCATCGATACTCGCGTCGGGAAGGTCGGCTGGCGCACCGTGGCCAGGGGAGAAGGGGAGGATCCCTGGACGGCGCTCACCCGCGCGGTGAAGAGTCTGACGCCGGGCGTGCCGTGAAGAAGCGCGAGGCCACGCTGATTCGGGGCGACGGCATTGGCCCCGAGATCACGCAAGCGACGCTGCAGGTGCTGGACGCGCTGGAAATGCAGTTCGATTGGGATGAGCAGTATGGCGGCATGGCCGCGGTCGAAGCCGCCGGCACCCCGCTCCCCAACGCCACCCTCGATTCGATCCGCCGCACCCGGCTGTGCCTCAAGGGACCCCTGACCACGCCCGTCGGGGGCGGATATCGCTCGGTGAACGTGGCGCTGCGGCAGGAATTCGATCTGTACGCAAACGTCCGGCCCACGAAGACGATCGTGCCGGGCGGCCGTTACGAGAATGTGGACCTCGTCATCGTCCGCGAGAACACCGAGGGGCTGTACGTCGGGCTCGACCACACGTTCAAGATCGGCGGCGATCGGCGGGCGCTGGCGCAGGCCATGTCGATCGTGACGCGCGAGGGGAGCGAGCGCATCGCCAAGTACGCCTTCGAGTACGCCAAGACGCACGGCCGCAAGAAGGTGACGATCGTCCACAAGGCCAATATTCTGAAGGCGACGTCGGGACTGTTTCTCGAGTCCGCCAAGCGGATCGCCGAGCAGTACGCGGGTGTGATCGCGTACGACGACAAGATCGTGGACAATACGGCGATGCAGCTCGTCATCAAGCCGGAGCAGTTCGACGTGATCGTCACGACAAATCTGTTCGGGGACATCCTCTCGGACGAAGCGGCGGGGCTGGTGGGCGGGCTGGGGCTCGCGCCGGGGGCGAACATCGGCACGCACGCGGCGATCTTCGAGCCGGTCCACGGCTCCGCACCCGACATCGCGGGCAAAGGGATCGCGAACCCGGCGGCGCAGATGCTGGCGGCGGCGATGATGCTCGATCACGTCGGGGAGCTCGAGGCGGGCACGCGACTGCGCTGTGCCGTCGAGACGGCGATCGTCAAGGACAACGTCCGCACGCCGGATCTGGGGGGGCATGCTACTACGGCCGAGTTCGCCCGGGCCGTGGCTCGCCGGGTTGGGACCTAGCCACCCGTGCGCCAAGTGCGGCGAATTCGTTGCCGGAATCGCGATCGGCGGCCTGTGCGCGAAGTGCGCGCGGCTGGTGCAACGGCGGGCGGCCGGGATCGCGCGCCTCGTGGCGATCGGCACGACGCTGCCGCTGGCGGTGTATGTCGCGTGGAGCCTGCCCGTCGAGCGCACGGCGCGGTTGGTGGGGGCGGGCAGTGTGCTGCTGTGGTACATATTGACGTTTCTCATCGCGAGACGCGTGGCGTGGGAGTGGCTAAAATGAAATTGCGGAATGTACTGGTGAGCGTCATGGCGCTTACTCTGGCCACTGCGCTCCCTCTGGCAGCACAAACGTCGCTTTCCATCTACCGAGATGGGCGCGTCGTGGTGCGACAGAGCCTCCCCCAGGCCCTGCAGCGCGGCCGCAACGCGCTGACGCTCAAGCTCGAGGGCCTAGATCCCGCGACGCTGTTCTCTCCCGATACGTCGGTTGCGGTCGCCTCGGCGACGGTCCGCTATTCTAGCACCAAGAACGACGCGCTCGCGCGGGCCATCGGGCAGACGTTGTCGTTCGTGCGCACCAAGGGAGATACGATTCGCGCGACCGTACTGCGCGTCGACCCGCCACAGTACCGGCTCGCCGACGCACGGCTGCTGCTCGAATCACCCGGCGAGCCGCTGTTTCCGGCTGAGTTGATCCGCACGACCCCAGAAGCGGCCGTGGTCCTCGATGCGTCGCGGGCGCGCCCGCGGACCGATCTCGCCTACGTATCGCAGGGCGTGATGTGGGAGGCCCTGTATCAGGTGATCCTGACAAGTGCCAGGGCGCAGGTGTCCGGGACCGCGACAGTGACGTCACAATCGCTCCGCGCCGACAGCGCGGAAATACAGCTGGTGGCGGGTGCCATTACACGAACGCGCGAACCGAAGAGCATGGACGTGGATGGTGGCATGTTGCGAGCAGCGCGGGCGGCCCCTGCGGATGAAGTTGCGACCACCGAAGAGGCCGTCGGCGAGACGCATGTCTATGAGCTGCCAGGCCGGCTCGCGATCGAACCCGGTGTACCGGTTGCCACGGCGCTTTTCCCCCGCAGTTCCGCGCCTGTGGTTCAAGAGCTCATCGTCCCGGGCGTGCTGCCATGGCGCGGCTGGATCGGCCAGTCGCCCGAACCAAAGCGCGTGCCCGTGCAGGTCTGGTACACGATCAAGCGCGCGCGCGCCACGCCGTTCGGCGACCGGCCGCTCCCCGCCGGTACCGTGCAACTCTATCAGGCCGACTCGAGCGGCCGCGTGCAGCTCATCGGCGAGGCGTCCAACGACCACACCGCGCCTGGCCGGGACCTGCGGCTGCAGTCAGGAGACGCATTCGACGTCACCGCCGAGCGCGTGCAGACGGACTTCACGCAGGAGCAGCTGCCGCCGGTCCGGCGCGGTATGCCGGCGCGCCAGCGCGCGACCGCCGCCTATCGCGTGACGATCAGGAACGCCAAAGCCGCGCCCGTGACGGTGGACGTCCGCGAGGTCCATTTCGGCACCTGGAAAATCGTTGAGAGCAGCATGCCGCCCGAGAAACTGTCGTCTACCGAAGTGCGCTTCCGCCTGTCGCTGCCCGCGGGCGGCGAGGCGACGCTCACTTACACGGTGCAAATCGAGTCATGACCGTCCAGATCGTCCATATCGGCGACCTGCACTTCGGCGGGCTGGCGGACATCCCGCAGGTCGAGGCGCTGGAGCGGCTACTGCCCGACCTGCGCCCAGACGCGATCGTGATCGGCGGCGATGTGTCGCAGCGCGCCCGGCACGGCGAGTTCCAGCGGGGGCGGGCGTTCGCGAGCCTCGCCGGCCAGACGGCGCCGGTGCTCATGATTCCCGGAAACCACGACGTGCAGTGGTGGCGGCGTCCCTTCATCCCATTCGGCAAGGATGCCGTGTACGAGAAATACCGCCGCTACTTCGGCGCCGATCTCACCCCCACCCTGACTGTTCCCGGGGGGGGGGGCGCGGTGATCGCGTCGGCGCTGACGGCGCACGGGATCGCATGGGGCTCGCTGACGCCGCGCGTCCGCGACATCGCCGTGAAGGGTCATCTTCCCAAGCGGGAAATGCAGCGCGTGCAGGAGGTGTTCGCCGCCGCCGACACCGGCTTGGCGCGTGTCCTTGTGGTCCATCACAACGTGTTGCGTGGCGAGATGTCCCGACGGATGGGGCTGGCGCGTTGGCGCCGGGCCCAGCAGCGGATCCTCGAGGCGGGGACGGATGTCGTGCTGTGCGGGCACGACCATGAGGAGGGCGCCGACGTCCTCGACGGCAAGGTCGTCGTTTCGACGGCGAGCACGTTGTCCACCCGGGCGCGGGGCGGACGGCCCGCCTCGTTCAATGTCGTGACCATCGAGCCCGCGGCCGTCCAGATCACGTTCTTCCGCTGGGACGCGGCGCGGGGCCGGTTTCAGCCATCGGACACCGCGGCGTTCGCGCGCGGGCAGGGCAGGGTGGCGCCGCGGCAGCCCGCGGCCGTGCCCGTAAGTCAGGCGCAGGGTTAGTTTTGGTGACCCCGGGGCATGGCCCCGGGATTCGCCACCCATACCGAGGCTCGAATGCCCCCGAAGTTCAACGGCGTTGACTTCTACGACATCGACCGGCTGCTCTCCGAAGAGGAGCGCGCCGTGCGCGATACCGTCCGCCAATGGGTGGACGACAATTTGATGCCGGTGATCGGCGACGCCTACGTGGCGGGCAAGTTTCCCAGGCAGCTCGTCCCCGGCATGGCAGAGCTGGGGCTGTTCGGCGCCAACCTACCGGAGGAGTACGGCTGCGCGGGCCTGAACAACGTGGCCTACGGGTTCATCATGCAGGAGCTCGAGCGCGGCGATTCGGGCGTGCGCTCGTTCGCGTCGGTGCAGGGCGCCCTCGTGATGTACCCCATCTACGCGTTCGGCTCCGAAGACCAGAAGAGGCAGTGGCTCCCCCAGATGGCGAGCGGCAAGGTCATCGGCTGCTTCGGGCTCACCGAACCCGACTACGGCTCCAATCCCGCCGGCATGATCACCGTCGCCAAAGAGACGAAGGACGGCTGGGTGCTGAACGGCGCGAAGATGTGGATCACGAACGGCTCGACGGCGCAGGCCGCGATCATATGGGCCAAGACGGGCAAGCTCGATGACGTAGAATCGATTCGCGGCTTCATCGTCCCGACGGACACCAAGGGCTTCTCCGCCAAGGACCAGAAGGGCAAGCTGTCGCTCCGCGCCAGCGATACGAGCGAGCTGGTGCTGCAGGATGTGCTCGTCCCGAAGAGCGCCCTCTTGCCCAAGTCGGGAGGCCTCAAGTCGCCGCTGATGTGCCTCACGGCCGCCCGTTACGGCATCGCGTGGGGCGCCGTGGGAGCGGCGATGGCTTGCTACGATGAGGCAGTGAGCTACGCGAAAGCCCGCGTGATGTTCGGCAAAGCCATCGGCGGGTTCCAGCTGCAACAGGCGCGGCTCGCCGACATGCTCACCGAGATCACCAAAGCGCAGCTGCTCTGCCTGCAGCTCGGTCGCCTGAAAGACGAGGGGAAGTCCACGCCGCAGCAGGTCTCGCTCGCCAAGCGCAACAACGTGAGCATGGCCACCGACGTGGCCCGCGAGACGCGGCGGCTGCTCGGCGCCAACGGCATCCTGGCCGAATACCAGGCGATGCGGCACCTCGCAAACCTCGAATCGGTCTACACCTACGAGGGGACGCACGACATCCACACGCTGATCCTGGGCCAGGAGATCACGGGACTGTCCGCGTTCAACTAGAAACCACGCTGCGCCGAGTCCCGTTATGACTGCCATGCCGCTGACGCTTCTGCTTGCCTGCAGCACCGTGCTCGTCCAAGCTCCCGTCCAGACTATCGTCGATATCCACGGTTTGACGCCGCGGGAGCACCGCGTCGCCGCGTTTGTGCTCGCGGCGCCCCAGGAGCTGCGCGTGACGGCGGTGGGCGCCGAGCCGCGGCCCCGGCGACTCCAGCAGGACCGCGACGCGGAGCGGTGGCAGGACGACGAGCAGACCACGTGGCCCGCCGCGGCCTGGATTCTCGACGCCCGCACGCGCGCGGTCGTCTGGGACCTGCGCGCCGCCGAGACGGAGCGATCCGCTAACGGCTTGCGACGGTTCTCCGGCATGGTGCGGTTGCCCGGGGGCGTATATGAAGCGCATTACGCGTCCTACGCCGCCGCATCCTTTTCAGGTGGTGAGTTCAATCTGCGCATGCTCACGCGCCGCGGGCGGGGTTCCCGCTACGGCGGTCCCTACGTGGACGACGGGTCGTACAAGGAGTTCGCGCTGACGGTCGAGGGACCGGGAGGGCGGCTCGCGTCCACGGACGAGATCGCAGCCGCCCGCGCCGCCTTCATGGCGTCGGCCATCGCGACGGCAGTGCCCGAGCGGAACGCTGCCGCCCGGCAGGGTTTCGAGCTGACGCGGCCGACCGACGTCGAGGTGTACGCAATCGGCGAGCTGACACGCGACGGCTCCTTCGACTACGGCTGGATCATCAACGCCGACACGCACGAGCGCGTCTGGACAATGACGTACGACAATTCCGAGCCGGCGGGCGGGGCGCAGAAGAACCGCATGGTCCATGAGACGCTGCACCTGAAGCCGGGGCGCTACGCCGCCTACTTCGTCAACGACGATACGCACGGCCCCCCCCCGGGGGAGTGGAACGCCGTGCCCGCGACTGATCCGGCGTTTTGGGGACTGACGCTCCGGGTCGCGGATCCCGCGGCGCGGGCCAGCGTCCGGCCGTTTAACTACGAGCCGGTGCCGGCCGGCCAAACCCTCGTCTCCCTCATCGGGATCGGTGATCGCGCGACCCGCTCGTCGGGATTCACGCTCCGTCGGGCGATGGAGGTGCGGGTGTACGCGATCGGCGAAGGCACCGAAGACGGCATGGTGGACTACGCATGGATCGTGGACGCCACGCGCCACCGCCGCGTCTGGACGATGCGCTACGAGGACACCGAGCACGCGGGCGGCGCGGAGAAGAACCGTCTGTTCGACGGCACGGTGCACCTCGAGGCCGGCAGTTACCTCATCCACTACACGAGCGACGGCTCGCACTCGTATAACAACTGGAACGCTTCTCCTCCGGCCGAAGCCCGTTACTGGGGCGTGAGTGTGTTCCCGGCCAGCGGCCGGCTCAACCCCGCGGACGCTGGCCCGTTCGAGCGCGCGTCAGGCGGCACCGTGGTCGCCCAGCTCGTGCGAATGGGCAATGACGAGCAGGCTCGCACGACGTTCCGCCTCACCCGCGAGACCAGCCTCCGCGTCTACGCGCTCGGCGAGGGCAGCGACGGCGACATGGTGGATTATGGCCGGATCGAGAACGAAAACGGCCGCGTCGTGTGGAAGATGGCCTACGACGAGTCGGACCCTGCGGGCGGCGCGCGCAAGAACCGCGTGTTCGACGGCGTTATCACGCTGCCTGCAGGCACCTACGTGCTGCGGTACACGTCGGACGGTTCGCACGCCTACGGGGACTGGAACGACGATCCGCCCGACGATCCCGAGAGTTGGGGCATCACTGTGTTCCGGACGGGGAACCCCTAGCGTAGCTTTCTGGCCTCATGCAATGGACTAGTGGCCTGCTGTTGACAGTGGCCGCCGCAACCGCGGCGCATGCTCAGCAGGACACCACCCGCCGCGACACCGTCGTCCTGAAGCCCGTCGAAGTCATCGGAACCGTGAGTCCCACCGCCGCTCCCAAGGTGGGCTCCGGCGTCCCTGCCCGCATCACCACGATCTCCGGCCAAGAGATCGAAACCTGGGAGCCCCGTCTCCTCGCTAACGCGCTTGCCGCGCGCGCGGGCATATCGGCCTACGACGACCTGGGCTCGTCGTTCAAGCTGTCACTCACCTCGCGCGGCTTCACGGTGGGCCCGGCGATCGGCCTGCCCCAGGGCATATCGGTGTTCGTCGACGGTATCCGCCAGAATGAGCCCGACGCGGCCCAAGTGAACTTCGACCTGCTGCCGCTCGAGCACGTGGATCGCATCGAATTCCTGCATGGTCCCGCGGCGCTGCTCGGTCCCAACTCCCTCGGTGGCGCCATCAATATCGTGACCAAGCACGGCGGCGGGCCGTTCGAGAGTGAGCTCGAAACGAGGGCGGGGTCCTTCGGCCAGGTCGGGGGCTCGGCGTCGATCGCCGGCCGGCGCGGCGCCTGGAACTATTACCTGGGTGGCGAGCTGGAGAGCGAGCGGGGCTGGCGCGGGGAGACCGGCGGTCGCCAGCGCAGCCTGCTCGCGAACCTAGGTCGGCTCGATGCCGACCGCGGGCTCAGTTTTCAGCTGGTCGCCGCGTCTTCGCGGACCCGGGAAGCCGGGAGCTTGCCCGAGAGCCTGTACGTGGCGAGCCCCGAGACGAATTTCACTCCCGGCGACTTCGACCATCTCCAGCTCCTGCAAGGGACCGCGTCCGGGTACGGGCAACTCGGCGGTGGACGCATCTCCCTGACCCTCTACCACCGGCGCATGGATGGCGACCGCTTCAACGTCAACCAGGCGCCCGATCCCAGTATTCGCAATCAGAACGTGTCGCGCTCTGTGGGCGGAAACCTCGAGTGGCGCCGCCGGCTGCACTTCGGGACGCTACCGGCGGCGGTGCGGGCGGGACTGGACGGCGCGCTGAAACGTGTGCAAGTGCGACTGCGCGCCCAGGATCCGGCAAGCGGCCGGGACTCGCTCACTACGTGGGTCGAGAGCCCGGGCTGGGATCTCGCGGCGTATGCCGTAGGCGATCTCGACTTCGGGCGGGCGGCTGCATCCGTCGGGCTGCGCTACGATGTCATCCGGATTCCCTTTCACAATCGGCTCGATCCATCGGGCGACACGACGTCGACGTTCCGGCGTCTCTCGGCGCGCGGGGGCGTCGCCTATGACTTGGGCGGCGGGAGTTCGCTGTATGCCTCGCTGGGACGGAGTTTCCGCGCGCCGGCGCTGCTCGAGCTCTCGTGCGCCGATCCGGCTGCTCCCTGCCCACTGCCGTTCGCGTTGGGCGACGACCCGCCGCTCCGGCCGGTCGTCGCGACGACCGTCGAGGCGGGGGTACATTGGGCAAGTGCAGGCCGGGCGCTCGACGCGTCCGTGTACCGGACGGCCGTGCGCGACGACATTTTTTTCATGGCGCCCAGCGCGACGCAAGGCTACTTCGCGAACCTCGTATCCACGCGGCGTGCCGGCGTGGAGATCGGGGCGGAGGGTGACGTCGGTAAACGCGTCACCGTCCGAGCGAGCTATGCATACACGCGGGCGACGTTCGCAGCACCAGCGCTGATCGCGAGCGCGCGCAGCGGAGTGGATACGACCCGCCCCGGCGACCGGTTCCCGCTCACGCCGGACCAGCGGCTGGCGCTCTCAGGGACGTGGCGGGCGTCGCGCGCGGTGCAGCTCGATACTCATGTCAGCTATACCGGTCGCCAACACCTCCGCGGCGACGAGTCGAACGAGACCGCGCCGTTGGCCGATTACACGACCGTGGATTGCCGGCTCGGCTGGCGGTGGCACGGGTGGGAAGTGGCGGGGATGATCACGAACCTGTTCGACCGCCGGTTTGCGACGTTCGGCGCGTGGGGCGTAAATCGGAGCGCGGGAGGACGTGTGGAGCGGTTCCGCACGCCCGGCGAGCCGCGAGCATTCCGGTTGATTCTCAAACGTCAGTTCGGAGGCGAATAAGCTCCCGATGAAGATCGCCGTCTGCATCAAGCGCGTCCCGGACTCCGAGACACGCGTCAAAATCGGCGCCGACGGCAAGAGCCTCGACGAGGCCGGCGTCAAATTCGCCCTGAACCCCTACGACGAGTTCGCCGTCGAAGAAGGTCTCCGGCGGAAAGAGAAAGCCGGTGCCGGCGAGGTGGCCGTGATCTGCCTCGGCCCCGCGGCCGCGCAGGAGACGATCCGGACCGCGCTCGCAATGGGCGCCGACCGCGGCGTGCTGCTGCAGGCGGACAAGGTGCCGATGGACGGCTTCGAGACCGCCAAGCTGCTCGCCGCCGAGCTCAAGGAGGGTGACTGGGACTTGATCCTCTTCGGCAAGATGGCGATCGACGACTACAACCATCAGGTCGGCCCGCTCGTCGCCGAGCTGCTGGGATTGCCGTGCGTCACCGCCGTAGCGCATCTCGAGATCGACGGAACGAAGGGCGTCGCGGAGCGGGAGGTTGAAGGCGGGATCGAGGTCGTCGAGTTCCCGCTGCCGGCGGTACTCACGGCCGACAAAGGGCTGAACGAGCCCCGCTATCCCGCGCTCAAGGGCATCATGGCCGCCAAGAAAAAACCTCTCGAGGTCAAACCGGTGCAACCGGGTGCGGGTGCCATCGAGGTGCTTGTGCTGATGCTCCCGCCCGAGCGTAAAGAGGGAAAGATCGTGGGTGAAGGGGCGGGCGCCGTCGTGGAGCTGGTGCGGCTGCTTCGCGAGGAAGCAAAAGTCCTATGACTACGGTTCTCGCTGTGCTCGAGCAGCGCGACGGCGCGCTGCGCAAGATCTCCCACGAAGTGGTGACAGGTGCGCGCCGGCTTGCCGATGCGCTTGGCGGAAGCGCGATGGTCGAAGCCGTCGTCTGCGCCTCCGGTCCGGTCGGCAATTCGGCACAGGCCGGCAGTTTCGGCGCCGACAAGATCGTCACGCTCACCAACGCCGGCTTCGCGAAGTACGCGCCCGAAGGATACGCGCAGGCGATCGCGGAGCGAGCCCAAAGGGGCGAGGGCGGATATCGCGCGCTGGTCTTCGCCGCCAGCGCAACGGGGAAGGACCTGGCGCCGCGGGTAGCCGCCAAGCTCGGCGTGGGTGTCGCCGCCGACATCACCGACATTGCGGTAGACGGCGGCGCGATCGTCGTCACGCGGCCCGTCTACGCCGGTAAGGCGCTGCTCAAAGCGAGAGTCGCGGCGCAGCCCGCGGTGCTGTCGCTCAGGCCCAACGTCTTCACTCCGGTCGAGCGGCCCAAGGCGGGCGCAGCGGAGACGGTCGCCGTGACGGTGCCGCCGGGACGCGTGACCGTCCGCGAGGTGAAGGCGGCGCCCGCGGGGACGCTCGATGTCGCGGAAGCGCAGATCATCATCTCGGGCGGCCGCGGTCTCAAAGAGCCCGCGAACTTCAAGGTGATCGAGGAGCTGGCCAAGGCATTCGGCGGCCGGGCGGCGGTCGGCGCGTCGCGCGCCGTCGTGGACGCGGGCTGGCGGGCGCACTCCGACCAGGTGGGGCAGACCGGGAAGACCGTGAGTCCCACGCTCTACATCGCCGTCGGCATCTCCGGAGCGATCCAGCACCTCGCGGGCATGCGCACGTCGAAAGTGATCGTAGCGATTAACAAGGACAAGGACGCGCCCATCTTCAAGGTGGCGGACTACGGTGTGGTGGGGGATCTGTTCGAGATCGTCCCACGGCTCACCGAAGAGATCCGGAAGCTCCATGGCTGAGCGGTTCGTTCCGGCGCGGTACCAACCACCGCTGCCGCTCGAGAAGCTCATTCTCCAAGACGGATCGGAGGGCGCGGGCGACCGCATGGAGCTTGACGTGCTCATCGTGGGCGCCGGGCCGGCGGGCCTGGCGTGCGCGATCGAGCTCGCGAAACTAGCCAAGGTAGGCGGCACCGAGCTGAACATCGGCGTGCTCGAGAAAGCCGAAGCACTCGGCGAGCATTCGCTCTCGGGCGCCGTGGTCAATCCTCGAGCCTTCCGCGAGCTCTTTCCAGAGCTCAAGGACGCCGATTTCCCGTTCCGGGCGCCGGTAGCGAGGGAAGCCGTGTATCTGCTGACGGCTGGCGGCAGATGGCGCCTGCCCACCCCGCCGACGATGCACAACAAGGGCTGCTACGTCGCCTCGCTATGCGAGATCGTGCGCTGGCTCGGCGCCAAGGCCGAGGAAGCCGGCGTGAACGTGTTCACGGGGTTCCCCGCCGCGCAGCTGCTCGTGCGCGGCCAGGCCGTGGCGGGTGTGCGGACGGCGGCGGCTGGCCTGGATCGCGATGGGGGCCGGACCGCGAGCTCCATGGTCCCGAACGACCTCGTTGCCAAGGTCACCGCGCTCGCGGAAGGTACGCGCGGCCTGCTCGCGCAGGCGTGGTGCCAGTGGCAAGGCGTCTCGTCGAACAACCCGCAGCTCTTTGCCCTCGGGGTGAAGGAGCTGTGGGAGACGAAGCAGCCGCTCGATCGCGTGATCCATACGATGGGCTGGCCGCTGCCGAGCGATGCCTTCGGCGGCAGCTTCGTGTACCCGCTCGACCCGCATCTCATCGCGTTGGGTCTCGTCGTGGGACTCGACTACAAGGACGCGGGCTTGGACGTGCACGTCCTGCTGCAGCGCCTCAAGCAGCATCCGTTGCTGCGGCCGCTGCTCGCCGGTGGTGAGATGATCGAGTGGGGGGCAAAGACGATTCCCGAAGGCGGGTTCTATTCGCTGCCGCAACGCCGCGCGGGCGATGGTGTCGTGCTCCTCGGCGATGCGGCGGGATTCGTGGACGTGCCGTCACTCAAGGGCATCCATTATGCCATGCAGTCGGGCATGTTCGCCGCGCGGGTGATCTTCCGCACGCTCAAGGGTGCGGTCGGGGCGGAGCTCATGGAGTACGACGGTATGGTCAACACGTCTTACATCGCCAAGGATCTCTACCGGACCCGCAACATGCGGCTCGCGTTCCGCGACGGGTTCTACCTTGGCGGTTTGCAGGCGGCCTTGATGACGTTGACGGGCGGCCGCTTTCCCAATGAGCCATATCGCATGCCCGCCGACGCCGAGGTGGCGCGCCGGTCAGGTGAGCCTCCGGATGGCAAGCTCACCTTCAGCAAAGTGGATGCGGTGTTCAAGTCCGGGAACGCCACCCGGGACACGATTCCCAGCCACCTCATAGTCGGCCGCGATGTCCCGGCCGAGGTAGCGCGGTTCTACGCGCACATGTGTCCGGCGGGGGTCTACGAAGTGGCTGCGGACGGTCTTCGGGTCAACGCGCCCAACTGCGTGGATTGCAAGGCGACGGACGTGTTGGGGCCGCGCTGGACGCCCCGCGAGGGTGGGAGTGGGCCGAAGTACAAGCGGATGTAACCGCGGCTACTACGGACGGGGGTCTTGGAAGTAGTGGCGCGCGCGCTCAACGAGGCGGGCGGTCGAGGAGGGCAGATTGCGCTTCACCCACAGCATCGTGCGCTGGCTACTCGGGAAGTGGCGGTGGCCGGGCTGCTTGGCGACGCCCGCCATCTGCGACAGCGAAATCCCGAAGATCTCCTTGCTGGCCCGATCCAACGCGACTCCGAAACGCTCGTCGTCCGCCGTCCCCACGATATCGGTATGCGTCCTTCCGATCTCCTCGAGCGGGCCGCTGTAGGTCTCCTCGGACTGTGTGTCCAGCAGGTAGCTGCAGTACAGCGCAAACGGGTACAGCTGACCCAACGCGTTCCACAGCTCCTCCACCCGGATCGCCGCCTCCGCATTGCCGTCCTGCCACAGCATCCCCGCGAATTCTTCGTACACGCGCGTCCCGCGGCCGAATGCCTGAACGCGATCGAGCACCGCACCCAGGGTGGCGCGGAACCCTCCCCATTCGGGCATGTCGTTCGACATGAACTCCGCGAGCACTGTCTTGGCATCGAGGAGCTCCAGCTGGCCCGAGGTCCGCAGGGCCGTGGGATGGAACTTGCCCGCGCTGAGGCGGGCCTGGAATCGCTCGGTATTGGCGGCGGTCGCGATGACCACGACGCTCGCACCGCGCCGCAGGCCGCCTTCGAGATACGTGTAGGCGGCCTCTGTCAGGGCTTCCGGGTCGCGGTGGAATTGCGCGATGTGGCGGCCGCCGGGCGCCTCCGCCAGTAAGGAGCTATCCGCAGACGCCATCAGATGTCGGCAATGCTAGATGACCGGATTGCGAGCACAATCCATTCCTTGAAATCATGGCATGTCGCCCAAAAATGACGGGAGGCCCTGTGCTACTGCAGCGATTCCTCGTAATAGCGACGCGCGCGCTCCAGGACGGCGGCGCTTGCCGTGGGCAGATTCCGCTTGACCCACAACATGGTCCGTTGGCCGCTGGGAAAGCGCAGCTCTCCCTCGTGGGTGTGACGGGAGAAGCCGACCATCTGGGACAGTGGGACGCCGAACACATCTCGGCTCGCCGCATCGAGGGCCACGCGGAACCGCTCGTCCTCTGCAGTCCCAATGATGTGCGAATGCGTTCGCCCGATGTCTTCCAGCGGACCCTGATACGCGTGGTCGTGGTGTACGTCGAGCATGTAGCTGCAGAACAGCGAGAACGGATACAGGCGCGCGAGCTCGTTCCAATACTCCTCGAGGCGAATGGCAGCGTCCTGTTTTCCTGCTTGCCACAGCACGTTCACCATCTCACCATACGCCCGCGTCGTCCCGCGCCCGAACGTCCGAACCCGCTCGAACACACTACCCATCGTCCGGCGGAAGGCGTCCCAGTCGGGCGTGTCGCGTCGCATGAATTCGCTGAGGGTCTGCTCGGCGTCAAGCAGCTCGAGCTGGCCGCCCTTGAGATAGCCGGTCGGATCCAAATCGTTGTCGCGCATCCGCGTCAGGAACAAATCAGTGTGCACCGCCGACGCGATGACGACGATGCTGTTGCCGCGCCGCAGGCCCGTTTCGAGAAACAGACTGACGGCATCCGTCAGGGACTGTGGGTCGCGATGCAGCTGTGCGAAGTGCCGGTTGACCGGAGCTTCGATGAGCAGCGTACTAACGAGAGCAGCAGTCATCTCCGTCCTTGTGCAGGGGGGTCCTAACGCGCCGAACAGCAACGGTAAAAAACGGCTCGCTGCCGCACAATCAATCTTGCGAGGGATTGATCTCGCGGTTGACATCCCCCAGACGGACTAGTTCGTGAGAGGGAAATCCCGGAAACTGAGCTTGATGCCGTCGAGAATGAACTGGACGGCAATGGCGCACAGCACCAGCCCCATGAGCCGGGTCAGGATCCGCATGCCCGTCTGGCCCAGCCGCCGCTCCACCATCGTGGCCGCAGCCAGCACGTAGTAGGTGATCACCGCCGTCAGGATGATCGAGGTGTACACCGCAACGGTCGCCGCCACGGTCTTGGCGCTCACGGCGAGCACCATCACCGTCGAGATCGCCCCCGGGCCCGCCAGCATCGGTACGCCCAGCGGCAGAATCGCGATGTCTTCCTTCTCGATCCCTTCGGCCTTCTCGACCGGCGTTTCCCGCTGCTGGCTGCGCCGGGCCTGCACCATGTCCAGCGCATTGAGCCCGATCAGCACGCCGCCCGCGATTTTGAACGCGGCGATCGTGATCCCGAACACCTTGAAGATCACGCTGCCGCCGAGCGCAAAGATCATGAGCGTGATCGCGCAGGTCCACGCTCCCCGCTTCGCGAGCAGGCGCCGCTGCTCCGGGGAATCGCGTGGCGTCATCGCCAGGAACGTCGGGATGACGGCAAACGGATCTACGATGAACAGGATCGACGTGAAGATCAGCACCAGCTCCATCAGCTCGGCTCTCATCCCCGGATGATCCCGGCGCGGATGCGCTGCATCTTCGTGGTTTGCGTGGGTAGCTCACGGAGCTGGGCGCGGACCCGCTGATACGTGCCGGCCTGGAAGCGGATCGTGAGCGGCCGGCCGTCGCGCACGACTTCCACGGTCACCGTGGCGCCGCGCCGGACCCCCCGCACGGCCGCGGCCACGTCGCTGCCGTCGAGGATGCTGCGGCCGTTGACGCGCTGCAGCTCGTCCCCCGTGCGCAGGCCTGCGGCCGCCGCGGCGCTGCCCGGCGTCGCCACGGCGCGCCAGCGGCCGCCCTGGACGGCCGGCGTGATGGCCCCGACGCGCGCATCGACGGCCGGCTCTTCGCTGAACTGCACCTCCCACCCGGCGGCCTGGACGTAGTCGTTCCAGGGGATTTCGGCGACGCCGCTCACATAACGGCGCCAGAACTCCTGGAAGTCGAGTCCGGTGGCGCTGCGCACCGACCCGAGCAGGTCGTCGCGCGTGAAGCCGCGCTCCCCGGCGAAGTGGTCGAACAGGTACCGCATCACGTCGTCGAGCGACTTCGCGTTATCGGTCGAATCGCGGATGGCCAGGTCGAGCAGGAAGCCGAGCAGCTGGCCCTGCAGGTAGTAGGAGATCGTGTAGCTATCGTTGACCGCCGGGCTGTCCCACACGGTCCACGATGCGCGCTCGGGAGATATCAGGAGCCGTGCAGGATTGCTCCGATGATTCCCGATGGCGGTGCCGATGCCCTGCGCGAAGTCGCCCGGGGAATCGAGGCCCGCGCGCGCCAAGATGACATCGGCGTAATAATCGGTGACCCCCTCGCTCAACCACAGATTGACGGTCCGGACCTCGTGCTCGTAGTCGAACGGTCCCAGTTCGGCGGGCCGGATGCGCTTCACGTTCCAGGTGTGGAAGAACTCGTGGGCGCTCACGCCCTCGGCGGCACGCGGGTTCCGCGCCAGGGTTTCGGGAGTCACGCCGATGGTGGTGGAATTGAGGTGCTCGAGCCCGCCGCCGCGCCCGCCCACGAAGATGTACGTGTAGTCCTTGTAGGGCGCGTTGCCGAAGATCCCGATCGCCGTTTCCGAAATCCGCCGCAGCATGTCCACGAAGCCGCGGGCGGCATGTGCCCGCGCACCTCCCAGGTCTACCACGGCGTGATGGGGAGTGCCGGCCGCCATGAAGCCGTAGGAGAGGAACGTGCCGAGCAGCACCGGCGAGTCGATGAGCACGTCGTAGCTCGGCGCCCAGTACGTGGTACTGTCGGTCGTCGGGACCAGGCCCGTGGCGATCCGCCACCGCGCCGGCAGCCGGAACGTCACCTGCGCAGGGGTCAGCTTCCACCCGTCCAGATACATGAAGGTCCGGGGCCCGTCGATGACGCCTGACGTGGACCGCAGGAACCAGCGGTTATTGGGACGACGCCATTGGACCGAGTCGCGTACGGCCGTGGAGTAGCGCACGATGATGACTGCGGCACTCTTCGTGTCCACCGTCCAGGAAATCGGCGAGTCCTGCCTGAGGGGCAGAGTATCACCGGCCGTGGTGAACGCCGCGACGGCGGCGATGTTCTTTCCCGAATCCATGAGCTGATAGGCGCCAGGCGCCCAATTGGGGATCACGAGCCGCGCGGGATTGGGCGCGTTCACGATGCGAAGCTCCACGTAGTACGCGGAACGGTCGTGGTCCCGGACCGTGACGGTGTAATCGACCTTGGGATCGGTGCGGCGGTACTGCTGAATGAACCCATCTGAATAGTTGCGCAGCGGCGTCTGCGCCCCGAGAGGCGCAGCACAGGCGACGCAGAGCACGAGGAAGAGGTATCTCATGGGGGTTTCGCTGATGAATAGCTGATGGCTGACAGCTGAGATCAGATCGCCACCTGCACAACCCGGTCCTTCCCCAGCCGCTTCGCATCGTACATCGCCTGATCTGCCCGCCTCAACAAGTCATCGGTATTGGCGTCGGTCGCGGTGCAGGAAACGACCCCGATGCTCGCGGTGACGCTGGGCGTTCCCTTGAACACGTTGCGCAGGCCGGCAGCGAGACGTTTGGCAGCGGCGTCCGCGAGCTGCGCGTCGGTCTCAGGCATCAACACGGCGAATTCGTCGCCGCCGAGCCGCCCCACCACGTCCGCCTGGCGGACCGAGGAGCGCATCGCGTCCGCGACGAGCCGCAACACCGCGTCCCCCGTTTGATGGCCGTGCGAGTCGTTGATCACCTTGAAGTTGTCGAGATCGAGGTACAAGAGTGCGAGCGGGCGCGGGTAGCGGCGATTGCGCTCCAGCTCCTGCGTCAGCCGGTCGGCGAATGCCCGTGCGTTCAGCACGTTGGTGAGTTGATCCTGGGTGGCGAGCCGTGCGAGCTCCTCCTGCGAACGGCGCAGGCGACGATAGGCGAGCATTGCGACGCCCGCCACCACCGCAAACGACATCTGGTTCAGCAGAGAGATTCCCACGGATATGCCGGGCTGCTGCTCCAGCTCGACCGCCATGCGAAGCGCCATGGCCGCCACGATGAACACGGCGCCCATCCAGATGCCTTCGTACCACGTGATCAGCAGCACTGGCACCAGGTACAAGAGCCCCAACTTGACGTCGGGAGGGGTCAGCTCGTTTGCGAGATAGATGACGAGCATCAGGGCCCCGCCAGCGCCGAGGCCCGCGAGGTGCTGCACCGAGCGCCGCATCAGTAGGGCGGCTCCGCGACGTGTTGGGGATCGTCGAGGATCAGGGCGGCGAGCGTCGTGCCCGGTGCGACGGAGGGCATCTCCGCGGGGATGATCAGGAGGGCAGTGGCGCGCGCCATGCTGGTGAGAATGCCAGAGCCCTGCGGCCCTGTCAAACGCGCCTGGAGGGGCTCACCGGTGCGCGCGCCGGCGTGCACGACGGCGCGGAGATAGTGGCGCAGTTTGGGACCGAGGGTGATCGGCTCCTGCACGACCACCGGGACCGTCCGCCGGAACAGGAGCGTGTGCCCCAGCAGACGGCGGATCGCCGGGCGCACGAACAGCTCGAAAGTGACCATCGTGCTCACGGGGTTTCCCGGCAGTCCGATCCAGGGCCGGCCGCCCAGGATGCCGAACCCCACGGGGGCGCCGGGCCGCATCCCGATGCGCCACATTTTGAGCTCGCCGCCGAGCTCTTGGAGCACGTCGCGCACGAGGTCGTGCTCGCCGACGCTCACGCCCGCGGTGGTGACAAGCAAGTCTGTCCCAGACGCCCGCTCGAGGTGCTCCCGCAGGCTTTCCTTCGTATCGCTTGCAATGCCGAGATTGACCGGCTCCGCTCCGGCGCGGCGGATCATCGCGTCCAGCGTATAGGAGTTGGAGCTGGCGATCTTGCGGCCCGCGAGAATCTCCGGCTTGCGGTCCAGATCCACGATCTCGTCGCCGGAGCCCATGAAGGCGACGCGAGGCGTGCGGTGCACGAGGGGCTGGTCGTGGGCAATCGAAGCGAGCACGCCGAGCTGCGCCGGCCCGAGCGGCGTGCCCGTCTCCAGGACCACGGTGCCTTTCCTGATGTCTTCCCCCCGGCGGCGGATGTTCTTGCCGGCGTCGCGCGGATTCCGAATTGCGACGCGGGCCCCCCCTTCCCCCCCTCCCCCCCCGGCGAGCGGCTCGGTGTCTTCCTGGCGGATCACGGAATCCGCTCCCTGGGGCAGCGGCGCGCCGGTGAAGATGCGGGTCGCCTGGCCGGGCCCGACCGGTTTGCTCGGGAACCGTCCCGCGGGAATCGTCTCGATCACGGTGAGCTCGGCGTCCTCGGCGACGTCGGCGCTCCGCGTGGCGTAGCCGTCCATCGCCGAGTTGTCCCACGGTGGCAGATCGATCGGACTCATCACGTCCTCGGCCAACACCGCGTCGAGCGCCTCGCGCAGCGGGCGGCGGGCGGCTGCGAGCGGCTGAAAATCGGCGACGATCAAACGCGCCGCCTCGGCGGGAGTCATCACGGAGGCAGGATCTTGGCGCGGTCCCAAGCGATATTGGCGACCGTGACGAGCCACGCCGTATCGCTGAAGCGAAACACCGGGAACGGCGCGCGCGCGTCGCGATCGTCTGTGACCATGGCGACCCAGTCGGCCGGATCGTGCACGGCGGGGTCGAAGATCGGTTTCGGACCCGCGACCTTGCGGTACACTTCGATCTTGGGGAGCGGGGCGCGCTTGAAGCCTTCCACCAGCACAATGTCGGCGCCGCTCAGGTAGCGACGGGCCAGCGTGATCGGGTCGGACTCTTCAGGCGTGCGCTCGAACAGCACGCGTTGGCCCGGCGCTTCCATCAACACGCGCTCGGCCTTGCCCTCGTGCCAGTGACGCCAGGTGTCCTTGCCCTGCTGGTCCATGTCGGCGGCGTGGGAGCCATGCTTGATGGTCATCACGCGAAACTTGCGACGCACCATCTCCGCGGCCAGCGCGACCAAGAAGGTCGTCTTGCCCGCGTTCTTGAGACCGATGATCGAGATCATGCGCGTCGCCGCCACACCGCCTCCGCCCGCTCGAGATCGTCCGGCACGTTCACATTGAAGAACAACTCGTCCGGATCCCCAAACGCGCGGACCCGGTCGAGGGGGAGGATACCGACCCGCACGTCCGCGTGGAAGGAGATCGCTTGCAGGTCGCCGGCGTCGAGGCGCCGCTCGATCGCCGCGCGGCAGGCGGGCCCGTACACGGCGCAGAGCGGCTCCACGCCGCGCCGGCCTCCGCTCTCGGGCAGGAAGGCGTCGAAGCCGCCGGCGGCGGCGCCTGCGACGAGCGCCCGGAGCAACCCCTCCGGTACGAACGGCATGTCCCACGCGACGCACAGAACGGGATCCGGAGCAGCCGCGACGGCGGTATAGATGCCGCCGAGACTGCCGCTGCCGGGGCGGGCGTCGGGGATCGTTTCGAGGTCGGGCCGCCAGGCGGCCGCGTCGAGAGCGTTGGCAACGAGCAGAGGCGGGGCGCCGGTGACGGCGGCGACGGCATCGGCAACGCGGTCCAGGATGCGCCGGCCGCCGACTTCGAGCAGGCCCTTGGGGCGTCCGCCGTAACGGCGCGCCGCGCCGCCGGCCAGTACCGCCCCGCGCACGTCAGTAACGCCGCCCCCGCTTGTGCTCCAGCACCACGTCCAGTCCGAGCGTCAGCGCGAAATGGTGGTAAAAGCGTGTTTCCCGAGGGGCGATGCCGAGGCCGTTCGCGGGTCCGGTGACGCGACCGAGCGACGTTACGAGGTCCCGCGCTTCCAAACGAAACTGATAGCCGGCGCCAAGGGGCGCCGTGAACCCCGCCGCCGCGCCGAGCAACAGCGACGCGCGCCGCGGCTTCGCGTCGGCGATGATCTCCCGGACCGAGACGGTGCCGCCGACGACGTACGCGCCGGCCATGTCGATCGTACTGCCCGACAGAACCGCGAGACCAAAATTGCCTCGAACATAGGGACTGAACGACCGGCGCGACGCCGCCCGCAGGGTGACGCCGCTGAAAATCGTGATCGCCCCGCCACTGGCCGACTGTGCGCTGATGTAGTCACACACTTGTTCGTTCCGACGAAGGTTGGTGCCGCCGGCATCGACATCGGAGTTGAGGAACAGCGGCGTGCAGTCGCTATCGACCGGCAGCCCCATGTAAGACACCTCGGCGTGCACGCCGACGTGCGGCGACGGGAAGTACGTCGCAGCGGCTCCTAGGACCAAACTCGAGTTAATCACCCGCGACAGGCGCAACGTGTCGGTCCGTCCTGACCCATCCGGCACCGAAAACGGCTGTTTGTCGATGGTCCACAGGTCGTGCCCCGTGACCGTCCCGCCGAAAATCGTCAGCACGAGGTTGGCTTCGGAGCCCGTCTGGGCAGCGGCGGGCGGGGGGGGGGAGGCAAACGACAGTAGCGCGAATGCAACAAACACAAAGGGTCGCATCAGACCTCGAGGAGTCGGTGTTCGACGGCGAGACAACGGTCCATGACGAAGGGCACCCCTTCGGCTTCTGCCCGCGCCTGTGCCTCCGCGTCCACCACGCCCTGCTGCAGCCAGATCAAGAGGGGGTGGAGCGCGATCGCTTCGTCCACCACGACGCCCGCGTGCTCGCTGCGCCGGAAGACGTCCACGACGTCGAGGGCCTGATCGCGGGCGGCCGCGCCCAGCGTCGGGTAGCTGGGCTCGCCGAGGATTTCGGCGTGGCCCGGATTCACCGGGATGATGCGGTAGCCCGCTCGCTGGAGATAGCGCGCGACCGAGTTACTGGCGCGGCTCGGCTTGGGCGATAGACCCACGACGGCAATCGTGCGCGCCCGGCGCAACAGCGCGCGCACTTCCTCCGGCGGGGGCGTCATCCCTCCGGCCGGTGTACGTGCGGCGTCCCGCTCACCGCCCGGCCCACGAGCACCATGCCGGACCGCTGGGCGATTGTGAGCGCGAGCGTGGAAGGCACGCTCGGCGTCGCAACCCACGCGAGTCCGGCGCGCGCTGCCTTGAACGCGAGCTCGGCCGAGATGCGCCCCGTCACCAGCAGTCCGCGGCCCACGATCGGCGTACGCGCCAACACCGCGGCACCGATCACCTTGTCCACTGCATTGTGGCGTCCAATGTCTTCGGCATGAAAGAGGAGCACCGCGCTGTCGGTGAGCGCGGCGGCGTGGATGCCGCCGGTTTCGTTGTAGCGCACGCCGCTCGCGAACAGCTGCTTGAACAGCGCGCGCAGCGTGTCGGGCCCGGGCGGATCGCCGCGCGCGGGCGCGTGCGCCATGGCGTGCGGGTCGGCGAGCATCGTGGCCACCGCGCCGCACCCGGAGGCGAGCACCCGTTTGCGGTTCTCGCCTTTCACCTCGGCCAGGCGTTCAGGCTTCACGTCCGCCCAGAAGCCGAGGTCTGGCGCGCAGGGGCGCAGTTGTACAAGGTCGTCGAGCGACGCGATGTAGCCTTCGCCGTGCAGCCAGCCGACGGCGAGCTCTTCCAGCTGGTCGGGGGTGCACATCCAGGTCACTGCCGGCTCGCCGTTCACCTCGAGCCAGACGGGCCACTCCTCGACCACGGCCGAGTCCGCTTGCATGCGGCCGCGGCGCGAGCCTTCTTCTTTAGGCTTCGCCGAAGTACTCGGAGTAGAGATGGGGTCCCTCCTCGATGCGCACGCAGTGGAGTGCTACCTCCCGCGGTAACCCACCCGCGATGCGCTGCCAGAGATACACCGCCAGCGCCTCCCCGGTCGCCAGCCACGTGCCGGCGGCGAACGTGGCGATGTCCCGGTTAATGTGCCGCCCGTCGAACCGGGCTACGACTTCGCGCTCCAGCAGCGCATCGAGCGCCTTGAGACTCATCACGCCGCCCCGTGCGGGCTCGAAGCGGCCCTTCACCGTCACCAAACAACGATAACGATGGCTGTGATCGTCCGTAGCGCCGGCGAAGTCGGGCGTGTCGGGGAAGCCGTGCGTGGCCGTAAACTCCACTGCCCGCGTGAGATGGGCTGTCGGCATCCGTTAGAATACCTGCACGGCGCTGGCCTTGAAAGAGAATACCACGGGGGACCCGGGCGCGAGCGCCAGATCCCGCGCCGCTTCGGCCGTCACGACCGCCACCAGCTCCACGCCGACGTCCGCCGTGACGTGTACGCCAGCCCCGCGCCGCTCGATCGCCATCCCCGTCACGCGGCCTGCGAGCACGTTGCGGGCCGACGACGGGAGTGGCTCTCGACTCACGAAGATGTCCGTCGGTGGGACGGCGAGCACGACCGGTCCCGTCCGATCCGTCATCACCGCGATCTCGATGCCGCCCACGCGCACGCGCTTCATCGTGTCGCTTCCCCCGCCTCCGGTGGGGAGCTCGACGCGGAACAGGTTTTCCGGCGTGACGGGCGAGAGCCGGCCGTCCGCGAGCGCGCGGATGTCGTCCGCCCAGCGGTAGGCATCCTCGAGCTGGTGGGACGCGAAGCAGACCGCGAGCGGGCGCGCGGCGCGTTCGGCGGCGAGCGCGCGATACAGCGCGCCCGCGGAGGCGCGATCGGCGGAGCTGACCGGCTCGTCGAGGAGCAACACGTCGGGCCGCACCGCGAGCGCGCGCGCCACCGCGACCCGTTGGACTTCGCCGTCGGAGAGCTCGTGGCGCCGGCGGCTCAGCAACGGACCGAGACCGAGCCGCTCCACGATCTCGCCGATCATCCGGTCCGCCACGGCGTGCCCGACGCCGCGCGCCCTGAGCCCGTACCCGATGTTGTGGTGCACCGTGCCGCGGAACAGGATGGGCCGTTGCTCGACCAGCGTGACGCGGCGGCGCAACGCGGCCGGCGCCCGGCGCGGGACGGTCACGCCGTCCAGCAGGACGCGTCCCTCAGTTGGGGCTTCGAGCAGGGCGAGGAGCCGGAGCAGGGTGCTCTTCCCCGCGCCATTGTGTCCGACCACCGCGAGCAGGGCGCCGTCTCGCACGGCGAAATGCTCGAGGTCCAGGACGAGCCGGCCCTCGTAACGGTGGCGCACGCCGCGCAGCTCAACCACTGCCTCTCCCTTGCAGCGCCTGCAGCGCCACGTTCACGACCAGCGCCATCGCGAGCAGGACCAGGCCGAGGGCGAGGGCAAGGCCGAAATCTCCCTGCGACGTATACAGCGCGACCGCCGTCGTGAGCGTGCGCGTCGAGCCGCGGATGTTGCCGCCCACGATCATGGCGGCCCCGATTTCGGCGACCACCTGGCCGAACGCGGCCGTGATCACCGCGGCGAGCGCGAATCGCGCCTCGCGCGCCACCGTCCAGGCAGTGCGCCACGGTCCCGCACCGAGCGTCTCCGCCGTGCGGCGCACGCGCGCGTCTACGCCTTGGATCGCGGCCGCCGACAGTGCGGCGGCGATCGGCAGCGCCAGCAGTACGTCGCCTATGACAATCGCCTGCCACGTGTACAGCCAGCCGAGACCGCCGAGCGGACCGCGGCGGGAGAGCAGGCCGTAGAGCAGCAGGCCCACGACAACTGTGGGGAAGGCAAGCGCCGTATTGACGACGGTCAATGCGGCGCGCCGTCCCCAGAAGCGGCGGGTCGCAAGGAAGTAGCCGAGCGGCAGGCCCACGCCGCAGGCCACCACGGTCGCGACGATTGCGACCTTCAGAGTAAGGAGAGCGATTCCGTAAACTTCGGCGTCACCTGCAACTAATAACGCCCACGCTCGCCGGAACCCCTCGGCTAGAAAGTCCATCCCACGCCGAGGCTGATCCAGGGATGCAGGGTCCAATCGGTCAGGGGGTCCGTGAGTGGGACCACCCGGCTGCCGTCCGTCGCGGTCGTGTGGAAGGAAATGGGATACCGGAGTCGCCACAGCTGCGCGCGCACATCGGCATTGATCATCACGCGGCGCGTGGGATACCACCGCAATCCGGTAGACCCGCTGAGCGTCAGCTTGGTGCCGAACTGGTAGCCGCTCCCCGTCGTGTCGCCGGGCGACTTGACGTCGAACATGAGGCCCAGCCCCGCTCCGACGTAGGGGGCGAGACCGCGCCGCGTCTTCGCGCCCGTGAGCCGCAGCTGCAGTCCGATTTCAGTGAGCAGCAGGTCGGAATCGACCGGGCCGGTGCGTCGCGCCGGTGCGGTCGAGTCGGCGCGCGGATCGATGATGAACCGGTCGCCTTTCAGGTAGGCAGTCGTGAACTGAAAGAGCATCGATCGGCCGAGGGGGACCTCGTAGCGCGTGCCGAACGTGAGGGCGTTGCTGACACCGGCGCCGGCCCGGCCGCGATCGCCCCCAAGATGGCCCACGTACAGCACAGGCCCCGCGCGCAGCAGGATGTCGCGGTAGGGGGAATTGGCGGGGTCGTGACCAACCTGAGCGGATAGGCGGTTGGCCGGTCGGGCGGTTAGTAAGACCGCCGCGATGAATGTCGCTCGAACCGCCTGTATCATCACTCTGTCTCCCTGAGGTCTTTCCCCGTCATCTCCGCCGGGGGCTCGATGTCGAGCAAATGCAAGATCGTCGGTCCCACGTCCCGAAGCGAGCCACCGGGACGCAGCGGGCCGCGCGCGTTGTCTCCCGCGATCAGGAACGGGACCGGATTCGTGGTGTGCGCCGTATGGGGGCCGCCGGTCGCGGGATCGATCATCAGCTCGCAGTTGCCGTGGTCGGCGGTCACAATCAGCGTCGCTCCGGCCTTGTCGGCGCACGCCAGCACCCGTGCCAGGCACGTGTCCACCGTTTCGACCGCCTTTACGGCCGCCGCTAGTACCCCTGAATGGCCTACCATGTCCCCGTTGGCGTAGTTGCACAGAATGAAATCGTGCTGCTTGGCGGCAATCGTGCGGCACAGTACGTCGGTGACGCCCGGCGCACTCATTTCCGGCATCAAGTCGTACGTCGCGACCTTCTGCGAGGGCACGAGCAGCCGTTCCTCGCCCTTGTAGGGCTGCTCGAACCCACCGTTGAAGAAGTAGGTGACGTGCGCGTACTTCTCCGTCTCGGCGGTCCGGAACATCGTCTTCCCGCGCTCGGCGAGTACCTCCGCCACGATGCGCGACAGCACGATCGGCTCGAACGCGGCAGGGACAGGGAATGTCGCGTCGTAGCGCGTCATCGTGACGAGATCGACCTGCGGGCGGTCCCGCACATCGAAGCCGTCGAACCCCGGGATGACCAGCGCCCGGACGATCTGTCGCATCCGGTCGGCGCGGAAGTTGAAGCAGAAGATGCCGTCGCCGCTCTGGATCAGCGGCGCGCCCGTCATCACGCGCGGCTTCACGAACTCGTCCGTCTCGCCGGCAGCGTACGCCTGCTTGATCGCGGTGACGGGGTCGGGCGCCGGGTGGCCGATGCCCCGCACCATGGCGTCGTAGGCGAGCTTGGTTCGTTCCCAGCGCTTGTCCCGGTCCATCGCGTAATAGCGCCCGCTGACGGTCGAAACGACGGCCCGCCCCGCCACCTGCTGGATGAGGTCCTGCATGAATCCGAGCGCCGATTGGGGCGGTGTGTCGCGGCCGTCGAGCCACGCGTGAATCGCCACCGGAACGCCCGCCCGGTGACCCAACTCGACCGCGGCGAGCAGATGCTTGTCGAGCGCGTGCACCCCTCCGGTGCCGATCAATCCCATGAGGTGCAGCGTTCCGCCATGCCGTCGTATTTTTTCGCACAGCTCGACGAGGGGCGGGAGCCGCAAGAACTCGCCGGAATCGATGGTTTGGGAGATGCGGACCATATCCTGGGGAACGACGCGTCCGGCACCGAGATTCAAATGGCCGACTTCGCTGTTGCCGATCTGGCCCTCGGGCAGACCGACGGCGAGTCCCGAGGCCTCGAGCAACGTCCGGGGCGCGCGCTCCCACAGCCGATGCCACGTCGGTGTCGTGCCGAGCTCGATGGCGTTGCCCTCGCGGCCCGGACGGAAACCCCAGCCGTCGAGCACGACGAGAACGACCGGGGTGCGCGTGCCGCGGCTCGTAGTCATATTGAAGGGGATGCAAGTTAGCCACATCCTCCGCGCCCTTCCAGTTGTCCTGTGTCTCGCGACTCCGCACGCGGCGGCCGCCCAGACGCGCTATCGAATCACGGCGCACAACACATGGTTTCATCAAGAACCCGGCGGCCGCCGACTCGCGCGTCTCGCGCGGGGGGCTACCGTCACGGGGGGGGCGACGCGTGACGCTTGGGTGCAAGTGGCACTCGACGGGTGGATCTTTGCGGCGTCGGTGGGTCCGAGCCCGCGGCCGGACTTCGACCTCCTCGTCACGCGTGCGCCCAACGAGAATCTCCGCGCCATGGCGGGTGGGACGATCGTCGCCGAGCTCGCGCAAGGCTTCGGCCTGAAGCGGCTCGGCCCGGATAGCGCCGGACGTTGGGTGCATGTGACGCGCGAGGGGTGGGTGCAGCGCGGGGCCCTCACACCCCACGCGGAGGTGGTCGCCACCCGCACCGCAGCGGATTCGGACACCGCGGCCACCCCGCGCGGGGTTTCGGACAGCGGCGCGCGTCCCGTGGACTCTAGTCGCGCGCAGCCCGTGCGCATGACCACGTTGTACCGCGCGCCCGATGGTCCCGAGGCCGGCACGGTGGCGGCTGAGACGCCGCTGCGCGTGGTGGGCCGCAGCGGCGACTGGGCCCGCGTGCAGTTCGAAGGATGGGTGAAGGGGGGCGAGCTGCAAGCGGCGCCGTCAGGGGTCATGGTGGGTGTGACCGCGGCGGAGCTGCGCACCGAGCCGCAGCGCTACGTGGGGCAGGTGCTGCGCTGGCGTCTGGAATTCATCGCCGTGCAGAAGGCGGACGATTTGCGCCCCGACATTCCCACTGGCGCGACCTACGTGCTGGCGCGGGGACCGTTGCCCGAGCGGGGCTTCGTGTATGTCATTGTCCCCGACGCCAAGCTGCCCGCCGTGCGCGCGCTCGCCCCGCTCGTCACCATGCAGATCATCGCACGCGTGCGCAGCGGCCGCAGCCGCTACCTTGGCAATCCCGTTGTGGACCTGATCTCGCTGGAGGGGGGGGCTTCTCCGTGAACGACGTGCTGGCCGAACGCGTGCGGCGCAAGCTCGACGCCATGCCGGACGAGCAGGCCTATCAGGTGCTCGATTACATCGAATTCCTGGAGTCGAAGTACGCGCAGCGCGCGGCCGGCGCGCCGGCGTTCCAGAAGGTCGCCGAGACGCTGGAGGATACGCTCCGGGCAGGCCGGGTGCCGGTGACGATTATCCGCGGCACCATGGACGCGGTGGGCAAAGCGGGGAAGTTCCTCGAGGGGCTCGCGGCGGCCGGGAAAGCGGCGGTCGAGGAGGCGACGAAAAAGCCGGTTGAGGAAACCAAGCCCCCCCAGTAACTTTCGCCATGGGAACCTTCCGGCCCGACGTCGCCCTCACCTTTGACGACGTTCTGCTCGTGCCCCGTCACTCGACGGTGCATCCCCGCAGCGTCTCCGTGGCCAGCCGCTTCACCCGCGCGATTCCGCTCAACATTCCCATCGTCTCCGCCGCCATGGACACCGTCACCGAGGCGGACATGGCCATGGCGATGGCGCGCCTGGGCGGCATCGGCGTGATCCACAAGAACATGCCCATCGATCGCCAGGCCGCTCAGGTGGACAGCGTCAAACGCAGCGAGTCGGGCATGATCATGAACCCGATCACCCTCGGCCCCGACCGCCCGCTGCGCGAGGCGCACCAGCTGATGGTGCGCTTCAAGATCTCCGGCGTGCCGATCGTGGACGGCGCGGGCAAGTTGGTCGGCATCATCACGAACCGCGACCTGCAATTCGAGCGCGAGCTCGACCGGCCGATCCGCGATGTGATGACCAAGGGGAAGCTCGTCACCGCCCCCGTTGGCACGACGCTCGACGAAGCGGAGCGGATCCTCGCCAAGCACCGGATCGAGAAGCTGCCGGTCGTCGACGGACAGGGATTGCTGCAGGGTCTCATCACCATCAAGGACATCTTCAAGCGGCGCCAGCATCCGGACGCGAACAAGGACCAGCACGGACGGCTGCGCGTCGCCGCCGCAGTCGGTGGCACGCCGGACGCGCGGGCGCGCGCTCAGGCACTGCTCGATGCCGGGTGCGACGTCATCGTCGTGGATTCGGCGCACGGTCACAGTCAGGGTGTGCTCGACACCATCGCCTGCCTGCGCGAGGCGTTCCCCGACGCGCAGCTCGTCGCCGGTAACGTCGCGACGGAAGCGGGGGCGCGGGCCCTGGTCGAGCGGGGGGTGGATGCGGTGAAGGTGGGCGTGGGTCCCGGCTCGATCTGCACGACGCGCGTCGTGACGGGGATCGGCGTTCCCCAGATTACCGCCATCGTAGATGCAGTGCGGGGAGCGGGGAAGGACATCCCCATTATCGCCGACGGCGGCATCAAGTATTCCGGTGATGCCGTGAAGGCGCTCGCTGCCGGCGCCGAGAGCGTGATGATGGGCTCGATGCTCGCGGGCACCGAGGAGAGCCCCGGCGAGTCCTTCCTGCTCGAGGGGCGGCGCTTCAAGGTGATCCGCGGCATGGGCAGCCTGTCGGCCATGGAGGAAGGCTCCGCCGACCGCTACTTCCAGGAGGGCGAGGTATCGCTGCAAAAACTCGTCCCCGAAGGGATCGAGGGCCGCGTGCCGTTCCGCGGGCCGGTGGCGGACGTGATCTTCCAAATGGTCGGCGGTCTGCGCAGCGGCATGGGGTACTGCGGGGTGTGCGACATCAAGGCGTTGCGCACCGAAACCGAGTTCATCCGCATCACCACGGCGGGACTGCGCGAGTCCCATCCGCACGACGTCGTCATCACCAGAGAAGCGCCGAACTACAGCATCTGAGGTCGCACAGCGGTCTCTATTGACAGATCGCCGGTCGCGGCGAACCTTGGGGCGGGTCGCGCCGTCGATTCGTCACCCCTCCTCACGGAGTCCCGCATGAACTTGTGGGCTACCAAATCCATCACCACCCTCCGCTCCGAGGCTGATGCGGTCGGCGAGCACTCGCTCAAACGGGCGCTCGGCCCGCTCAACCTGATCACGCTGGGCATCGGGGCGATCATCGGCGCCGGTATCTTCGTGCTGACGGGCCAAGCCGCAGCCCTGCACGCGGGACCGGCTGTCCCCATCTCGATGGCGCTCGTCGGCCTCGCCTGCGCGTTCGCGGGACTGTGCTACGCCGAGATGGCGAGCGCCGTCCCGGTCGCCGGCAGCGCCTACACGTACTCCTACGCCACGATGGGCGAGTTCATCGCCTGGATCATCGGTTGGGACTTGGTCCTCGAATACGCGGCCGGCGCCGCGACCGTGGGGGTGGGGTGGTCGGGCCACCTGGTCTCCCTGCTCAAGCAGCTCGGCATTGTGATCCCCACGCACCTCGCCGCCTCGCCGACGCAATGGTGCACCGCCATACAGGTGCAGGCCGCCGTCGCAGGCTGCGGGCGCGCGGGCCTCAACTTCACAGGTGCCTGGGTCAACCTGCCTGCGGTGTTCATCGTCGTGCTGATGTCCACAATTCTCGTGATCGGCATCAAGGAGTCGGCGAGCGTCAACAATCTCATCGTGATCCTGAAGGTCACGATCATCTTGCTCATCGTGGCGGTGGGATTGGGGCACATCAACCCGGAAAATTACAAACCGTTCATTCCGCCAAACGCGGGCGAGTGGGGCACCTACGGGTGGTCGGGCGTGCTGCGCGGCGCGGGGCTCGTCTTCTTCGCCTACATCGGGTTCGACGCGGTGTCGACGGCAGCCCAGGAAGCGAGAAATCCGCAGAAAGACATGCCGATCGGGATCCTCGGATCGCTCGCGATCTGTACGATCCTCTACGTCGTCGTGTCGGCCATCCTCGTCGGCATGGTGCCTTACAAGGAATTGAACCTGCCCGCGCCGGTGGCGTACGCCATGGAGAAGGTCGGCGCGCCCCACTGGGTGCGGATCTCCATCGACATCGGCGCCGTGCTCGGTCTCGCATCGGTGATTTTGGTGATGCTTCTCGGGCAGTCGCGCGTGTTCTATTCCATGTCCCGCGACGGGTTGCTCGGGAAGTGGGCGGGGGCCGTGCACCCGAAGTACCGCACGCCATACCTGTCCACGATTTTCACCGGCATCGCGGTGAGCTGCGCCACGGGGCTGCTGCCGCTGCAGCTCCTCGGCCAGCTCGTGAACATCGGTACGCTGCTCGCGTTCGTACTGGTCTGCGCCGGCGTGTGGGTGCTACGCAGGAAGCGGCCCGATCTCGACCGGCCGTTCCGCACACCCTGGGTGCCGTTCGTGCCGATCGCCGGCGTCGTGTGCTGTCTGGGTCTGATGGCCACGCTGCCTGGGGACACCTGGATCCGGTTGATCGTCTGGCTGCTGATCGGGTTCGTGATTTACTTCGGCTACAGCCGCAAGCACAGCCGGCTGCAGCGCGAGCTCGAAACGGCCGGCGGGGGTCTGCCGCCCCGTTAGCCGCATCGATTGCGACCGGCGCCCGCCGCACCTGACCAAAAGATCTAGATCGAAAGTTGGGTTGCGGCGGGCGCAGTCGATGACGGGATTATCTTCCGCCAATGAATACGAACGGCGTTCCCGTTCCGCCTGAGCGCGCCCGCGCGGCCCACGACGTCGCCGCGGTGCTGACGCGCGCGCGCCACGTGGTGCTCACGACGCACGTCAATGCCGACGGCGACGGCGTGGGAAGCGAGGTCGGGCTGTGGCATATGCTGCGGGCGCGCGGTGTTTCGGTGACGATTGCCAATCCCACCCGCATTCCCAGCCGCTTCGATTTTCTCATTCCCGAGGGCGCTGACGCCAGCGATCACGCCATGCGCGAAATCGAGCGCGCCGACGTCGTCGCCGTCCTCGACATCGGCGACATCTCCCGGCTGGGCGAGTTGGCACCGGCGGTGCGGCACCGGGCGGCGCCGTTCGTGTGCATCGACCATCACGTCGGCCCGGTGCGGCTGCCGTCCGGCCCCTGTCTCATCGCGCCGGAGGCCACCGCCACGGCGGAGCTGGTGTTCGACCTGGCGAGCGCGGCCGGCTGGCCGCTGACGCCGGAAAGCGCGCAGGCGCTGTACGTCGGCCTGCTGACCGACACCGGCGGCTTCCGCTTCTCGAATACGACGGCGCGCGCGTTGAGGGTCGCCGCGGTGCTGCTCGAAAGGGGCGTGGATCCCGAGGCGATCTACTCCTGCGTGTACGCCAGTGCCCCGGAAGGCCGCGTCCGGCTGCTCGCGGAGGTGCTGCAGACGCTGGTCGTGGAGCCGGACATCGGCCTCGCGTGGGTGAGCGTGCCGCCCGATGCCCTGCGCCGTCACGAAGCGACGGCGGACGATCTCGACGGCATCGTCGAGTTCCCGCGCTCCATCGCCGGCGTGCGGCTGGCGCTGCTATTCCGGCAGATCGCCAACGGCCGCATCAAGGTGTCGTTCCGTTCGATGGGGGAAGTGGACGTGGCGGCGCTGGCGAACCAGTTCGGTGGCGGCGGACATCACCGCGCCGCGGGAGCGTCATTCGGCGGCACCATGGCGGAAGTCGAGGCGACGGTGCTGGTCGCGGCCCGCCGCTATCTGGCCGACGGCTCAGTCCCCGCTGCTCACTTGGGTGGATCGATCGGCGGCGCCTGAGACAACGGGCCCAGGCCCATGCCGACGATTTCGCCGTTGCCGTTGATCACCCAGCGGATCAGCAGTGGTTCAGCAAAATCGGAGAACCGCGCCGTGCGCCAGTATTGGGGGCGTCCGTTGCGCATCACGAACTTCTCCTCGATCACAGCGGTTTCCGTGCCCGCCCGGGCCGAGAGGTCGTCGAGATCCTGCTGCAGCCGACGCCGTACCGCGCTGTCGCGGCGCGCCTCGAGCGGATGATGCGCCATCAGGCTGTCGAACTGGCCGGTGTAGAACCAGGCGGTGAAGCGGCGGGCCAGCGCGAGCGAGTCGGGCCGGGGCGCCTGCCCGCCCATGAGCAGGATGGGGATGACAAGCAGCGCAAACACGAAGAGCCTCGGTGTGTGGGGACGTGATGCTGACGCGCCGCCGAGCGTATAGGTTTCATGATGGCCCAGAGCCTCAAAGCCCGCGTTGAGCAGGTCCTCGCGGGCGTCGCGAATCCCCGAATGGTGCGGGACCTCAGCGTGGACGAGCAGGGGGCCGTCACGTTCACGTTCGTCCTCACACGCGACGATCCGGCGGGGCTGGCGCGCAACGCGCGTAAGGCCGCGCAGGCAGTTGCTGGCGTGACCGCGGTGAAGGTGAACGTGGTGGAGGCGGACGGCGGCGCCGTGCCCGCGCGCAGCGGCGGGCCGGCCGCCGCACGCGCGGCCGCCGCCACCGCGGGTGTGCCACCGCCTCCCACTCCGGACGAGATGCCGGCGCTCGGCAAGGTCCTCGCGATTTCGAGCGGCAAGGGCGGGGTGGGAAAATCCACCGTCTCCGCGAATCTCGCCGCCGCGCTCGCGCGCCAGGGGCACCGTGTCGGCTTGATGGACGCCGACATTTACGGCCCCAACATTCCGCGCATGTTCGGCGTGGACGCGAAGCCCGAGGTACAGGGCGGCAAGATTCAGCCGCTCGAGGCCCACGGCGTAAAGCTGATGTCGCTTGGCTTCATCGTGGAGCGGGACGCCCCGGCGATCTGGCGCGGCCCGATCATCATGAAGATCATCCAGCAGTTCCTGCGCGACGTCGCGTGGGGCGAGCTGGATTATTTGCTGGTAGACCTGCCCCCGGGCACCGGCGACGCGCAGTTGTCGCTGACGCAGATCGTGCGCCTGCACGGCGCCCTGATCGTGACCACGCCGCAAGAGATGGCAGTGGGCGACTCGCTGCGCGGTGCCAAGATGTTCGAGCGCGTGGGCGTGGGCGTCATTGGGATCATCGAGAACATGAGCTACTTCGTGTGCCCGCATTGCCAGGAGCGCTCCGAGGTGTTCCTGTCGGGCGGTGGGGCACGCCTCGCCGCTGAGCTGGGCGTGCCGCTGCTCGGGCAGGTCCCGCTGCAGGCCGGCATGCCCGACCTTGCCGACCGGGGCGAGCCGATCGTCGTGAGCCAGCCGGATTCGCCCGCCGGCGTCGCCCTGCTCGAGCTGGCGCGGACCGTTGCCGCGCGGGTGGCCGGGCTGCCGGCAGCGCTGCCGATCACCGGCGCTCCCCGCTGACGTGCGGCTGCTGGCCGCAGCCGTGCTCGTGCTCCAGGGCAGCACCGCCGCTCCTGCCGAGCGGGCGGACCTGCGGGCGGGTCTCGACACCTTGTACGGCGGGGAGTTCGCGCGCGCCGCGGCGTTCTTTGCCCGCCTCGCCGCCAGTCATCCGGCCGATCCGGCGCCCGTGGTGTTTGAGGCGGGCGCGTACATCTGGTGGGCGGCCGCGCGCGATTCCGCGGACTTCGAGCTCGAGCGCATCGATTCGCTGCTCGGCCTGGCGCTGACGCGCGCGCGGGCCGCGCCGCAGGCGGACTTCTGGCTCGCCACCGCGCTCGGCTATCGAGCGCGCCAGCGCGAAGAGCATGGACATGGCTTCGGCGCCGCGAAAGATGCGAAAGCGATGCGCGACATCTACCGCCGCATCCTCGCCGCCGATTCGTCCTGCGCGGACTGTTACCTCGGGCTCGGGGTGTACGAGTACGGTCTCGCGCGCGCGAGCGCGCTGGCCCGCCTGTTCGCGAAGATCATCGGCTTAGGCAGCGGCAACGCGGAGCGGGGCATCCGCTACATGCGCCGCGTAGCGCACGACGGCGACCTGGCGCGGGTCGAAGGGACCTGGGTGCTCGCGGCCGCGTTGGTGCGCGAAGCGGCGCGCGATGCCGGCGGCCGGCCCGTGCTCGAGCACGAAGCGCGCGGCTACGTGCAGCAGCTCGCGGCCCGTTATCCTGGAAATCCGTTGTTCCAGCAGTTTCTGCGAGAGGTGTCGAGCGAGATGCTACCGCAGGAAGCGGTACGAGCGGCGACTGGCGCCGCGTCGGCTCCGGGTGCGGGAACGGCGGTCGGGCGGGGTCAGCGTGGACAGCTTCCCCAGCATGTTGTGGACGTGACTCTTCACGGTGTTGGTCGCGATGTTGAGCCGCTGGGCGATCTCCTTGTTGCCGAGCCCGGCGGCAATCAGATCCTTGATTTCCTGCTCCCGCTTGGTCAAGCGGACCGCGGCGGCGCCGGGCACGGTGCTGGCGGCGCCGACGCTGCTCGTGCTGTCGCTCGGAACCACGCGCGGGACCGCGGGCGCAGGCAGATCCCTGCCGTCAGCGACCGAGCGAATCGCTTTCACGAAGTCATCGGCCGTCGCATCTTTCATGATGAAGCCGTTGGCCCCGCCTTCGATGAAGCGGGAGACGTCGTGTTGGGCGGGGACGAAATCCATTACGATGGCTTTGGCGTTCGGAGCGATTGTCTTGAGACCTGCGAGGAAGGTGTGGCTGTCGCCGTTCGCCAGCGCGGCGTCCACCAGCACCACGTGCGGTTTCGTATCGCGCACCTGTTCCATGCCGGCGTTCGCCCCTTCAACGGCCGCGACCACCTCCACGTCCCCGAACGCGGCCAGGAGGTGCGACAATCCGTCGCGCATCAGTCGATTGTCTTCGATGACGAGCACGCGAATCCGCATCGGAGCCGCTTCTTGACTCACGCCCACGCGCCGATCCCTGCCGCGCCGGTTGCTCGAACCGTCGCGCTCTGCCAGCCGATTGTCCAAGCCGCGCCTCCGTTGTGTCGAGACCCGGCGCTCCACGCGGCGAATTGTCCAGTTCACACGTCACCCCCGTTGGTGGCCGGAATGTACCGGACTAAGCCTGGAGGGCGGCAGCGGTCATGGGGATGAGTTGATTCGTGGCAAACCCCTCTTTTAGCTTAGGCCGGATGAAGCAATCGCCCGTGCTCCGTCAGATGGGGCTAATCCTGGGCCTGGCCGCGCTCTATTATCTCGCGGCCAAGATCGGCCTGCATTTCGCCCTCGTGAACAAGAGCGTGACCGCAGTGTGGCCGCCGGCCGGTATCGCGCTCGCCGCCTTCGTGCTCCTCGGCTACCGCGTGTGGCCCGCGATTCTCGCCGCCGCGTTCCTCGCGAATCTCACGACCACCGGTGCGGTGCTGTCGTCGGTCGGCATCGCGGTCGGGAACACGCTCGAAGGGTTGCTCGGCGCGTACCTGGTCAACCGTTTCGCCCGCGGCGGCCGCGTGTTCGATCGCGTCCGCGACATCTTCCTGTTCACGGCGCTCGCGGCCCTCGTCAGCACGACGGTGAGCGCGACGATCGGCTGTGCCTCGCTGGTGCTCGGCGGGTCCCTGGCGTGGGCGGACGCCGGCCCTGTCTGGTTGACGTGGTGGCTCGGCGATGCGGTGGGCGACATCGTCATCGCGCCGCCGCTGATCCTCTGGACCGGCGTGAAACCCACCATACGCTGGAGCCGGCGTCAGGTGATCGAAGCGATCGGCCTGGCGTTCCTCACGATCGTGGTGGCGTTCGTGGTCTTTGGCGGAGTGTTCCCGTCCCGCCATTATCCGTTGACGGCACTGGTGTGGCCGCTGCTGATTTGGACGGCGCTCCGTTTCGGGCCGCGAGAATCAGCGACCGTCATCCTCATCATTTCGGCTATCGCCATCCTTCAGACGCTGCACAGTTTCGGTCCATTCGCGCGACCATCGGCGAGCGAGTCGTTGACCCTGCTCCAGATGTGGACCGGCGTGACGGCCGTGACGGGCCTCGTGCTCGCGGCCGTCGTCGCGGCGCAGCGGGATGTCGAGGGGACGTGGCGGGAGCTGGCCGTCACCGATCCGCTCACGGGACTCGCCAACCATCGGCAGCTGGTGCAGGCGCTGGAGGCGGAGATCAAGCGGTCCCGCCGGACCGCCCAACCGCTGGCCGTCGTGCTCCTCGATCTCGACGGCCTGAAGCAGATCAACGATCGCCACGGCCATCTCGCCGGCAGCCTCGCGATTCGCCGCGTCGCGGAAGCCCTGCTGGGCTCGTGCCGGGCTACCGATACGGCCGCCCGGTTCGGCGGGGACGAGTTCGCCCTGGTGCTTCCGGAGACGGGGGAGGCCGCGGCCTGGCACGTCGCCCGTGGCGTCGTGGACCGGCTGGCCACTGACGCCGAAAAGCCGAACATCTCGATCAGTGTCGGGGTAGCAGTCTATCCCGGCAACGGCGAGACGGTCGAGTCGCTGCTGAATGCGGCGGATGTCGCGCTATATGAGACCAAGGAACGACGGAAAACCAAGCCGTCGGGCCTTGCCACCTAACTCGCCACCAGTAGGTTTCGAGCCATGGATACCAAGAAAACCACGAGCGTTCCAGCAACGCGGCCGGCCGAGCCGCCCGTCCTCTCCGAGTCCGCCGCGGGGCTGTTGCGCGAGCTGGTCGCGCACCTGCGACAAAACCGTACGCAGCTGCGCGAAGAGTGGGCGCGCCGCATCACGCGGGCGGAGCTGCTCACGGCGATGACGGAAGAGGAAATCTTCGCCGAGGCGACGGCCGTGTACGACAACTACGTGGAAGCGCTCGAAACGGGCACGTTCGAGGCGCTGCAGGCGTACTCGCGGCGGCTGTCGGAGCGCATCATCCCGCGCGGCGTCGAAACGGACGAAGTCGTCGGGATCGTGCTGCTGCTGCGTGACGTGCTGGCGCGCTCGCTGTTTACCAAGTACCAGGACAACGTGGACAAGCTGAACCGCATCTTGGACAGTTACGAGCCCGCGGCGAACCGCATCGCGAACACGGTGGCCGTCGGCTTCGTCGAAGAGCGCGAGCGTATCATCCGGCAGCAACAGGAAGCCATCCGGGAGCTGTCGACCCCGGTGCTCCAGGTGCGCGAGCGGCTGCTGATTCTGCCCATCATCGGCGTCATTGATCCCCAGCGCGCCCGTCAGCTGACCGAACAGCTGCTGCGCGCGATCCGCGCCAACCGCGCCAAAGTCGTCGTGATCGACGTCACCGGCGTGGCCGCCATGGACTCGGGCGTCGCGAACCACCTCGTGCAGACAGTCGAGGCGTCGCGCCTCCTCGGTGCCACGGTGATCGTCACGGGCCTCTCGCCCGAAATCGCCCAGACCCTCGTGACGATCGGCGTCGACCTAAGTGAAATGGCTACGGTCGGCGACTTGCAAGGCGGCATCGAAGAGGCGGAGCGGCTGCTCGCCGACCGGGCGATTCCGTCTCCCGCCCGCGAAACCAGCGCGGAGAATCAGCGTTAACTAGCCCCACCCGCAGCCGGAGGACTCGGTGGAAGTACCGATATTGCGGCAGGGGCAATACCTCATCGCCTCGATTCAGTCCGCTCTAACCGACGCCGACCTCTCGCACCTGCGCGAAGCGTTGATCGCGCAGGTGGGCCGATCCCGCTGCCGCGGCGTGATCGTGGACGTCACCGCGTTGGACGTCATGGACTCGTTCGCGGTGCGCACACTCCGCGACATCGCGCACATGGCCCGGCTGCGCGGCGCCGAAACGGTGATCGTCGGTATTCAGCCGGACGTGGCGTTCGCCATGGTCCAGCTCGGCTTGACCCTCAAGGGCGTCGCTACCGTACTCGACCTCGAAGAAGGGCTGGCGTTCCTCAACCGGCGGGGCGAAGAGCGCCTGCTCGAGACGAAGCCCAAGAGATCTAGCGACCGTGGCTGAAGAACTACGCCTGCCGATCGCGGCGGACGTGGATGTCGTCGAAGCTCGCCAGCAGGGTAGGGCACTCGCCGCCGTCGCCGGCTTCTCGAGTGGCGAGCAGACGGTCATCGCCGCCGCCATCTCTGAAATCGCTCGCAACATCCTCATGTACGCCAAGAAGGGCGAGATCTTCCTCAGCCTCGCCACCAACGGCGACCGCCAGGGCGTGGTAGTTGTCGCCCGCGACCAGGGCCCGGGCATTCCCGACATCGAGCGCGCGATGCAGTACGGGTATTCGACGTCGCACGGTGTCGGCGCGGGGCTCCCCGGCGCCAAGCGCCTGATGGACGAGTTCGAAGTGGACTCTGTCGTCGGGCAAGGAACCACCATCACGATGAAAAAATGGCGTCGCATGGTTTGAAGCTCGATGCCGGGGTAGCGACGCTCGCCCTCCCCGGCCAGCGGGAGTCGGGCGACCTCTCCCTGGTAAAACGCGTGGGCACGGGGACCCTCGTCGCCGTGGTGGACGGCCTCGGGCACGGCGAGGAGGCAGCGTCCGCCGCGCACGCCGCGGTGGGCGCCCTCGACCGCTACTCGCGGGAATCCCTGCCCGAGCTCGTGAAGCGCTCGCACACGGCGCTCACTGGACTGCGGGGCGTGGTCCTGACCATCGCCTACCTCGATCCCGGCGCCGGCACGATGACGTGGCTCGGCGTCGGCAACATCGAAGGGGTGCTGATCAGGGCCGCACCCGCGGCGCGGCCCGTCCGGGTGGGGTTGGTGCCGGTGGCGGGCTTCGTCGGCGCCGAGCTCACGAACGCCCAGGCGCGATCCGTGCCGCTTGGCCGAGGGGACACCCTGATCCTCGCCTCGGACGGGATCAGGAGCGGCTTCGCCGACGCGCTGCCGCCGGCGGCGACGTCCCAGGCATTGGCCGACCACATTCTCGCCCGCCACGCGAAGGGCACGGACGACGCGCTCGTGCTGGTGGCACGCTACGCCGGATAACCCTCCCGAGTTGACTGGAGCCGTTCCCCCCCGTACTGCCGGCTCCCTGACCATCGGACCGCTGCGGCCGGTCGTCCTGCGCCTCGCCGCCCCCGCCGTCGCGATGATGGCGTGCCATTTCTCGTTCAATCTGATCGACAGCATCTGGGTAGGCCGGCTGATCGGTCCGGTCGCGCTGGCCGCCGTCTCGACCGCGGGATTCTACGTGTGGGTGGCCCTCAGCCTCGGTGAGATGGTGGAGATCGGGTTGACAGCGGTCGCCGCCCGCCGGCACGGCGAGGGCGACCCCGAACGCGCGGCCCGCGCCGCGGCCGCCGCGGTGGCCTACGCGCTCGTGGCGGGCCTGGTGGTGAGCATCGTGGGGCTGCTGCTCACCGACTGGATCTTCCGGCTGATGACCGTCCCCGCGGAGGTGGCCCGCCTAGGCCATTTCTACCTGACGACCTGGCTCGTGGGCGGGCCACTGGTGTTCGGGTTCTTCGCCATCGAAGCCACGTTTCGGGCCGCGGGAGACACGCGCACACCGTTCGGGATGCTCGCAGGCTCGGTCCTGGTCTCCATCGTGCTCGACCCCCTGCTCATCGCGGGCGTCGGTCCCTTCCCGCGGCTCGGCGTCGAAGGCGCGGCACTGGCGTCGGTGATGGTACGCGGTGGCGGGTTCTTGCTCGGTCTCGGCATTGCGTTGCGGCGCGGCCTGCTCCGCGTGGCGGCGCCCGATTGGCGCGCCCTGCCGACGATCGTGCGCATCGGCGCGCCGCTGTCGCTCTCGGGCGTGCTCCTGTCCGCGATCTACATGTGGCTCACGCGCTTCACGTCACGCTTCGGCACGCCCGCCCTCGCGGCGCTGGGCGTCGGCCATAAGATGGAAGGGCTGGGATTCATCGCGATCAGCGGATTCGCGCTCGCGGCCAGCGCCCTGGTCGGGCAAAACCTCGGGGCGCGCCAGGAGGCGCGGGCGCGGCAAGCGGTGCGGCTGACCGTCGGCTATTGCCTGGCGGTTACGGTGACGACGGCGCTCGTGTTTCTCCTCGTTCCGGAGCGGCTCGTTGCACTCTTTACCACCGATGCGGACGTGATCGCGGACGGGGTGCTCTACCTCCGCGTCATCGCGTTCGCGCAGATCGCGCAGAGCTTCGAGTTGATCCTCGAAGGCGCTCTCGCGGGCGCCGGCTACACGTTCTGGCCGCAGATCGCGAGCACTACGCTCACGGGGCTGCGCATTCCGCTCGCCGCCTGGTGGTCGCAGTCGTTCGGGCTGCTCGGGATCTGGTTGGCGTTGAGCGTGACGGCGATCGCGCGAGGAATCGCGATGGTGCTGTTCTGGAAAGGCGGGCGCTGGCGTGCCGCGAAGGTCTGACGAGCCGTGTCGATCATCACCCTGCTGACCGACTTCGGCACGGCCGACAGCTATGTCGCCGAGATGAAGGGCGTGCTGCTATCGCGCGCGCCCGAGGTGGCGCTCGTAGACATCAGTCATCAGGTGCCGCCCGGCAATGTGCGCGCGGGGCAGTACCTCTTGGGCCGCAGCTGGCGGCAGTTCCCGCCGGGAACGGTGCACCTGGCGGTCGTGGATCCCGGCGTAGGCACGCCGCGGCGAGCGCTCGCCGCGGAAGCGGCGGGCCACCACTTTGTCGCCCCGGACAATGGGTTGCTGTCGTTTCTCCCGGTGGATGCGCGGCTCGTGTCATTGCCGGTGCCGTCGGGCGCTGCCCCGACCTTTCACGGCCGCGATGTCTTCGCGCCCGCCGCGGCCGCCCTCGCGGTCGGGGCGCCGCTCGAGGGCCTCGGCTCACCCATCACCGACCCGAACCGCTCCCCACTCCCGGCTCCTCATCACGACGGCACCGCGGTGATGGGCGAGGTGCTCTACGTCGATCGATTCGGGACGCTCGTGTCCAACATTGCCGCGCGCGCGGTCGAGCCGGGCGTGCGAATTCGCGTCGCGGGTACGGACGTCGGCTCCCTGCGGCGCACATTTGCCGACGTGGAGCGCGGCGCGCTGGTGGCGTTTGTGGGGTCTGGTGGGACGGTGGAAATTGCGGTGCGGGACGGCAGTGCGGCGAGACTTTTAGGCGTCGGAGTCGGAGCGGAGGTCAGGGCTTAGGGCTGGAAGTTCCCGGAGGGCGTCGGCATCCGCACCTGAGCCATCACCCGATCGGCGAACCCGGCGGCCGGCGCGAAGCGCGGCAGCTGGACCAGCTCGAGAATGACCTTACGCTCGCGATCGGCCTCGACGCGGCAGAGCGAGCAGTCGGCGAGATGCATCGTCCGGGCGGCGGGGAGCAGTCCCTGCGCCCAGAGCTCGATTTCGTCGGTAGTGAGGTGTGTAGGAAGGTTCGTCATTTCCGTGCCTTACGGTGCCGCCCGGGGGCCGGTTTCATCCTTGCGGTCTTCCAGGTATCCCCGCAATTCGTTGCGGGCCCGATGGATATAGGTCTTCACGGTCCCCAGCGGCAACTCCAGCGTTGCGGCGATTTCCTCGTACGAGTAGCCCTCCACGTGCCGCAGCATGATGCAGGATCGATACTCGGGCCGCAGCCGGGCGATGGCGCGCTCGATCGCGGTGCCGAGTTCGCGGTTCTCGACCTCCTGCAAAGGGCTCGCGCCCCGGTCGCCGAGTTGTAGCGCGGTGGCGTGCATCTGCTCGGGGGTCTGGGCCGTCGGCGATCCGTCGAGCGACAGCGTGTCGAGGCTCTTGCGGCGCAGGTGATCGATCGCGGCGTTGTTCGCGATCTTGAAAATCCACGACGAGAACTTGAATTCGGGCTTGTACGATTTGATGCCGTTCAGGACCTTTATGAAGGTTTCCTGCGCGAGATCCTCGGCCAGCGCGCGGTCGCGTACCATCCGGTAGAGCAGCGAGAACACCGGGCGCTCATAACGGCGTACGAGCTCGCGGAATGCGGCCTCGTGCCCTTGCTTCGCCCACGCCACGACTTGCTGATCGCTGGCGTCGTTCAGGTGGTCCGGCCTATCTTTCGCGCCTATGGCCCGGTCTCCCGCATACGTGCGCGGCATTTTTACCGCGATCGCCCCGCGCTACGACTTCCTGAACCATCTGCTGAGCCTCAACGTGGATCGGTCGTGGCGCCGGACCGCAGTAGCGCGGCTCGGGTGGGAGGCGAAACCGGACGGCGTGTATCTCGACCTCTGCGCCGGCACTCTCGATCTCGCCGCGGAGCTGGCGCGCCGCGACGGCTTCCGGGGAAGGGTGGTCGGCGCCGATTTCGTCGTGCCGATGCTCGTGCGTGGCCGGCACAAGGCACGCCGCACCGCACCCGTGGCCGCCGACGCGCTCGCGCTGCCGTTCCCCGCGGCGCAGTTCGACGGCGGGTTGGTGGGCTTCGGGGTCCGCAACCTCGCTGATCTGGATGCCGGCCTCCGCGAAGCGGCCCGCGTACTCAAACCCGGGGCGCGGTTCGTGATTCTCGAGTTTGCGACGCCCCGCTTCGCGCCACTGCGCGCGGCCTATCTCTTCTACTTCCGGCGGATTCTGCCCGCCATTGGCCGCCTGGTGTCGAAACATAGAGATGCCTATACCTACCTGCCAGAGTCGGTGCTCGCGTTCCCCGAGCCGGAAGCGCTCGCGCAGCGTCTCGGCGCCGCCGGGTTTGCGGATGTGGGATTCGAGCTCCTGACCGGCGGCATCTGCGCCGTCCATCATGGCACTCGATAACCTCCGCGCCTTCATCGGCGCGATCGACGCGGCGGGAGATCTCACCCGGGTCGACCCGCCCGTCTCGGTGGACAAGGAAATCACCGAGATCGCGGACCGGTGCATGAAGGCGCCCGGAGGAGGCCCGGCGCTGCTGTTCACGAGACCCACGCTCCGGAGCGGCGGCCCGTCTCGCTATCCCGTCGCCGTGAACCTCTTCGGCTCCGAGCGCCGCATGTCGCTGGCGCTCGGCGTCGAGTGCCTCGATCACATCGGCGGGCGGATTTCCGAGCTCGTGGCGCTCAAAGTCCCCGAGGGCCTGATGGGGAAGCTGGCGATGCTGCCGCGGCTCGCCGAGGTCGCCAAATTCCCCCCCAAAACCGTCACTCGGCCGGCGTGCCAGGACACGGTCATCAAGGGCTCGGAGGTCGATTTCGGGCAGTTCCCAGTACCCGTGTGCTGGCCCGAGGACGGCGGGCCCTACATCACGCTCGGCGGCGTGATCACGCGGGATCCTACGTCAGGCGTCCGGAATGTCGGGATGTATCGCGTCCAGGTGATCGGCAAGAACGAGCTGGCGATGCACTGGCAGCGCCACAAAGTCGGCGCGGCGCACTGGCGCGCGATGGCGGAGCGCGGCGAGACGATGCCCGTGGCGATCGCGCTGGGCGGGGATCCAGCCTCCATCTATGCCGCCTCGGCGCCGTTGCCGCCGACGATCGACGAGTTCCTGTTCGCCGGGTTCTTGCGCGGCGAGCCGGTGCGGCTCGCCAAAGCCGTCACGTCGGACCTGGAGGTGCCCGCCGAGGCGGAAATTGTCATCGAGGGCTACATCGATCCCCGCGAGGAGCTCGTGCTCGAGGGCCCGTTCGGCGATCACACGGGGTTTTACTCCCTCGCGGATTATTACCCGAAGGTGCACGTCACCGCGGTGACGCTCCGCAACGATCCAATCTGGCCGCACACGATCGTCGGCCGGCCCCCGATGGAAGACTACTACCTCGGCCACGCCACGGAGCGAATTTTCCTGCCGCTGCTCCGCCTCACGATTCCCGAGATCGTGGACCTCCATATGCCCGCCGAGGGGATCTTCCACAACCTCGTGTTCGTGAGCATCGACAAACAGTACCCGGGTCAGGCGTACAAAGTGATGAACGGCCTGTGGGGGCAGGGGCTGATGTCGCTGGCCAAGGTGATCGTGGTGGTGGACAAAGACGTCAACGTGCGAGATCCGAAGGAAGCGTGGTGGGTGGCCCTGAACCACATCGACCCCGAACGCGACGTGCGGTTCACGATGGGACCGATCGACGTGCTCGACCATTCGAGCCGGGGCTTCACGTACGGGTCCAAGATGGGGATCGATGCCACGCGGAAGTGGAAGGAGGAAGGCTTCACGCGCGAGTGGCCCAACAAGATCGTGATGGATGCGGAAACCAAGGCACGCGTCGACGCGATGTGGAGGGAGCTGGGGATTGAGCTCTGAGGGGGCGGGCCAAGGCACCGAGCGCGTCGGCGCGTTCTGCGACGGGGTGTTCGCCATCGCGATGACGCTGCTCGTACTCGAGCTGCGGGTGCCCGCGGCGGACATCGTCGCGCGCGAGGGGCTGTGGCGAGCGCTCGGGAGCCATTGGTCGTCGTACGGGGCGTTCGCGTTGAGTTTCGCGATCATCGGCATCATGTGGGCGAACCACCACAGCCTGTTCCGCTACATTGGGCGGACGAACCACACGTTTTCGATGCTCAATCTGGCACTGCTGTTCTTCACGGTGTTGTTGCCATTCCCCACGGCCGTGCTGGCGACGTATTTGCCGTCCCCGACGGCGCGCACGCCCGCAACGGTGCTGTATGGCGCGAACCTCGTCGCGACCGCCATCTGCTTCAACCTGCTGTGGCGCTACGCGATCAAAGACCGGCGGCTGCTGCGGCCCGAGGCCGACCAGAACCTCGTGGACGCGGTGACGCGCGAATACCTGTTCGGGCCGATTCTATACGGGGCGGCGACGCTGCTGGCGTTCGTGAGTGTGTGGATCAGCCTCGGGATTCACGGCCTGCTGGCGGCCATGTTCCTCTTGCCGAACAAATCACGGCCGTGACGAACGTGCGCGAGGGCCAAACGTTCGCGGGCGAGTCGCTCTTCGTCCGGTACGTCAACTTCGTCAAGCTTCCCCACACGCTGTTCGCGCTGCCGTTCGCGCTGCTGGGGATCATCGTCGCTTCCTACCGGCATCCCGTGACGTGGCAGCTCGTGGCACTCGTGACCGTCGCGTTTACCGCGGCGCGCTTCGTCGCGATGGGGTTCAATCGGATTGCCGACCGGGAGCTCGACGCGAAGAATCCCCGCACCAGGAACCGGGAGCTGCCGACCGGCCGCCTATCGATCACCCAGGCGTGGATCGGCGTGGCGCTTGCCGCCGTGGTGTTCGTGGGAGCGGCATGGCGGCTCAACCCGCTCTGCTTCGCCCTCTCTCCGCTCGCGCTCGCGTGGATCGCCGGCTACAGCTACACGAAGCGGTTCACGGATTGGTCGCATCTCTGGCTGGGGGGGGCGCTCGCGATCGCGCCGGTGGGAGGTTACGTCGCGATCGCCGGCGCGTGGAGCGAGCCGTGGTGGCTGCTGCTCGTCATCGCTGCCGCGGTCGCATGCTGGGTGGCGGGGTTCGACATCTTCTATGCGCTCCAGGATGAGGCCTTCGATCGCGCGGAACGGTTGCGATCACTCGTGGTCCGGGTGGGACAGGCGCGGGCGATCCTCGTCGCCAAGCTGCTGCACGGCCTCGCCGTCGTGGCGTTGTTCGCTTTCGGTTATGGCGCGGGCCTCGGGTGGCCGTACTACCTGGGAATCGGGATCGGCGCGGGACTGATTGCCTGGGAACATCAGCTCGTGAGAGCGGGGGATCTGTCGCGCCTAGACGCGGCCTTTTTCACCGCCAACGGGATCGTCAGTATCGTCGTGTTCCTGGGCGCGCTAGTGGATCGGGTGCTATGAGCAAAGTGCGTAAGAAGGCGTGGAAAGGCGTGAAACGGCGTGGGGATACGCCCCACCCACGCATTACCACGCCTGCACACGCAGTTACGCCACCCCGTCCGCCTGCGCACCCGAGGAAGTCCGTCACGCCCAATCGCCGCGGGCGCTAGGGACTCGCTGGTGCAGGCGGTGCGTGCGCCAGCCCCGCGAGATCGAGCAAGAACGCGTACTCGAACGCCACATCCCGCCACCGCTTGTAGCGGCCCGACGCGCCGCCATGCCCGGCCTCCATGTTGGTCCTGAGAATCAGCCGGTTCGCATCGGTCTTCATCGCACGTAGCCGCGCGGTCCATTTTGCCGGCTCGAAGTACTGCACCTGGGAGTCGTGCAGTCCCGCGGTGATGAGCAGGTTGGGGTACGCCTTGCGCTCCACGTTGTCGTAGGGCGAGTACGACAGCATGTAGCGGTAGTACGTCGAGTCGTTGGGATTCCCCCACTCGTCGTATTCGCCCGTCGTCAGCGGAATGGACGCGTCCATCATCGTGGTTATCACATCCACGTACGGCACCCCGGCGATCACGCCCTTGAACAGCTCCGGCCGCATGTTGATGACGGCGCCCATGAGCAATCCGCCGGCGCTGCCGCCCCGGGCAAAGAGCCGATCAGCCGACGTGTAGCCGCGACGGACCAGATCGTCGGCGACGTCAATGAAATCGGTAAAGGTGTTTTTCTTGTGCAGCAGCTTGCCGTCGTCGTACCACGCCCGCCCCATTTCCTGACCGCCGCGGATGTGCGCGATCGCGTACACGAATCCGCGATCGAGGAGCGACAGCCGGTCGGCCGAGAAGGTGGGGTCGGTGCTCGAGCCGTACGAGCCGTAGCCATACAGCAGCAGCGGCGCCGGTCTGGCGATTCCCTTGCGATACACCAATGACACGGGCACGCGCGCGCCGTCGCGCGCGGTCGTGTAGAGCCGCTCGGTGACGTAGTTCGCGGGATCGAATCCGCCCAGGATCTCGTCGCGCTTGAGCAGCGTCTTCTGCCGCGTGCGCATGTCGTAGTCGAAGGTGGACGTCGGCGTGGTGAGCGATTGATAACCGAACCGCAACACGGGAGTGTCCAGCTCGGCATTCGTGCTGATGTAGGCGACGTACGCCGGCTCGCCGAAATCGAGATTATGCTCCGCCGATCCGTTCCATGGCCGCACCCGCAGCTCGGTCAGGCCGTTGCGGCGCTCCGAGAGCACGAGATAGTCCTTGAAGATCTCGAAATTCTGCAAGAACACGTCGGCACGATTGGGGATGACTTCCTGCCAATTCGCCCGCGCCGTGCTGTTCACGGGAGTGCGCATGAGGCGGAAGTTCTGCGCACCGTCGTTCGTGCGAAGGTAGAAGTAGTTGCCCAGGTGATCGACGTCGTACTCGTGGCCGCGGCGGCGCGGCTCGAGCACCTGGAACGGCTGGCTCGGATGCGCGGCTGGGACAAAGCGGTATTCGCTCGCGAGCGTCTGCTGCGACCCGATGATCACGTACGCGCGCGACTTCGTCTTGAAGACGAATGCTTCATACGTGTCGTCCTTCTCCTCGTAGACCAGCTGGTCAGCGGACGCGGGCGTGCCGACGACGTGGCGGTAGATGCGATTCCAGCGAAGGGTCACGGAATCGTGTTTCGTATAGAACAGCGTCCGATTGTCCTCGGCCCACGCCATGTTTCCGGTGACGTGCTCCATCACCTCGGGCAGCAGCTCGCCGGTGCGCAGGTTCTTGATGCGCAGACTCGCGATGCGCCGGCCGATCGTGTCCACCGCGACGGCGAGCAGATCCTCGCCGGAGCTGATTTGCCAGCCCATCACCTGGAAGAACGGCTTGCCCTGGCCGAGCGCGTTGCCATCGATCAAGATCTCCTCGGGCGCGTCGAGTGAGCCGCGCTTGCGCGCGTAGATCGGATAGTCCTTGCCCTCTACGACCCGCGTATAGTAGAAGTAGCCGCCCTGCCGGTAGGGAACGGATTGATCGTTCTGGCGCACGCGTCCCTTCAACTCCTCGAACAGCCGGTCCTGCAGCGCCTCGGTATGCGCCATGACCGCCTTGGTGTAGGCGTTCTCGTCCTCGAGATACTTGATGACTTCGGGGTTGTCGCGATCGCGCAGCCAGTAGTACTGGTCGATGCGGACGTTACCGTGCTCGTCGAACCGGTGGGGTCGTACCGCCGCGACGGGCGGCGTGAGCGCCGCACTGCTGGCGGTGGGGGGTGTTTGTTGCGCGACGCTGGCGGCCGGAAGCAACGAGGCGAGCGCGAGAACGAACGAGCGGATGCGTGCGGGCATCGGAGACCTCAGCGGTGAAGTACGGGTGCGCTCGAATTAACGGTCGCGCGACCTCTCCGGCCAGAGGGTATGTTTCGGGCCGTGACGCTCCCAATCGTACTCGCGATCACCGGCGCTTCCGGCGCCCCGTACGCCGTGCGGCTGCTCGACGTGCTGGCGAAGAAAAAGATCCCGGTGTGGTTGCTGGTGTCGGCCCATGGGTGGCGCCTGCTCGCCGAGGAGGCGGGGATCGATGACGAAGCGGGGCTGAAGCGGGCAACAGGCGGCGATTGGAGCAGCATCCGGCTGTTCGACGACAAGGACCGCGGGGCCCAGCCGGCGTCGGGCTCGGTCAAGACCGCGGGCATGGTCGTCTGTCCCTGCTCGATGGGGACGCTGGCGGCGATCGCACACGGCACCAGCCGCTCGCTGATCGAGCGCGCCGCGGACGTCGTGCTCAAGGAGCGCCGTAAGCTGTTGCTCGTCCCCCGCGAGATGCCGCTGTCGCTCGTCCATCTCAGGAACATGACGCTCGCGACGGAGGCGGGCGCGATCATCTTGCCGGCCGCCCCGGGCTTCTATCATAAGCCGCGCCAGGTGAGTGATCTCGTGGACTTCGTGGTGCAGCGAATCCTGGATCATTTGGGCCTGGAGATCGAGCTGACCAAGCGCTGGGAAGGGTGACGTGGACGCCCGGGAGCTGCTGTCGCGCGAGGTGACGCCGGAGCTGTATCGCGAAGTGCGCGAGTTGTGGAAGGCGCATTCGATCGCCGAGGACAAACGCGACATCGCGGGCCTCATCGCCACTCTCACCCCGGACTGCGTCTACGAAGTGTTGCCGGACGGCGGGCGCTGGGAGGGGCACGCAGGGGCGACGCGCTTCTATACGGAGCTGCTGTCGGCGTTTCCGGACATCCACTTCGATCTGCAGAGCATCGTCATCGGGCCGCAGGGCGTCTGTGAAGAGGCGCGCGTGAGGGGGACGCACAAGGGAAAGTGGCTCGACCGGGCGCCCACCGGCCAGACGATCGAATTCCGGGTTGTCATTTTCTTCCCCTGGGATCCCAAGCGGAAGCAGTTCACGGGCGAGCGGGTCTTTCTGCTGCCGTGAGGCTCGGCGTCATCTCCGACACGCACGGCATGTTGCGCCGGGAGGTCTTCGACGCCTTCCGTGAAGTCGATCACATTTTGCACGGCGGGGATGTGGGGAAGTGGGAGGTGATGGTGGAGCTGCTGGCACTGGCGCCCGTGACGGCGGTGTACGGAAACAGCGACGACTTCGACATTCGGGCGAAGCTGCCGCAGGTCGCAGAGGTCGAGCTCGAGGGATTTCGCGTGGTCGTGACGCACGGCGATCAACTGGGCACGCCGACTCCAGCCAAGCTCCATGAGGCATTTCCCGACGCCGAGATCATCATCTACGGCCACAGCCACAAGCCGTTGCTCACGCTGGTGGACAAGACTGTCACGATCATGAATCCCGGTGGGGCAGGCGCGCCTCGATTTGGTATACCGCCGAGCGTAGGGATACTCGAGCTCGAGCCGGGAATTCCGCCACGTGGGAGGATTGTGAGCTTGAAGAAGCGCTAGCTGCTACGGCCCGCCGTTGCGCCCGTTCCGATGATGGGCGGCGGCCTCTCGCCTACGCCGCCGGTCGGTAAGGGCGATGTGCATGAGTAGTTCTGAAAAGGTGAATGGGATTCGTAAGGTACGGGGCACCCCCCGGCGCCCGGCACCGGATGTCGGAGGCCCTACGCCCGACCCGCGGAGCTAGATCCCTGGTAGGAACCCATCCGGCGGGTACTGTCGTGACGCACCAATTCGTCGCTTGCCGCCCCAATCATCAACCACTGGAGCAGGGAAGGCCTCCACGTCCCCGGGGAACAAAAAATGCAAGGGAATGGCTTGGGCTCGGCCGCCGACAAGAAACGCTCGTTGATCGCGACCACGGACGTGAACGCGCGTGCCGCACGGACGGATCCGAGCATGGCGGCTAAGGCACTCTAAGCGTTCAGCTGCGGGAAACCTGTGACGCACGCCGTCGTCAAAGTCGAACTTGAAGCGCCGGGGGCCGAGCGCGAATCGCGTTCGGCCCCCTTTTCCTCCCGGCTCCTCGTTCCCCTGCTCGGCGGCATCTTCGCGGTCCTCGTCATTGCGGGATTGCGGTTTGCCCGCAGCCTGCTGGTACCGATCGCCGTGGCCCTCCTGCTGACGCTGCTATTGGGCCCGCTGGTGCGCGGGATGCGCAAATACCGGGTGCTGGAGCCCGTCGGCGCGGCGCTGATCGTCTTCGGGACGATGATTGTCCTAGGCATCGTCACCGCGGTGCTCGCCGATCCCGCCGCGCAATGGCTGCGGCGGGCCCCCGAGACCATGCGCCAGGTGGAGTGGAAGCTTCGCAATCTGGAGCCCGTGACGGCCATCCAGGCGACGGCGACCACGCTGGGGCAGGCGACCAGCGCCAGCAGCGGCGATAGCACGACTCAACGCGTGCAGCTCGTCACGCCGTCGCCGCTGCACCAGTTGGGCTGGACCACCGCGAACGTCGTCACCGGGATCCTGACCATCGTCTTCCTGACGTATTTCCTGCTGGCCTCCGGGACGATGTTCCGCCGCAAGATCGCCCATCTTTTCCCCAGCGGAGCGCACCGCACCCGCATTAAGCGGGCTTTGTACGAGATCGAGGACCAGATGTCGCGCTACCTGCTGATCAACACACTGATCAGTCTCGGGGTCGGCATCGCCACGTGGGGATTGCTGGCGGCCATCGGGATGCCGAATCCGGTGCTGTGGGGCGCCGTCGCGGGCGTCCTCAGCTATATCCCCTACCTCGGTGCCCTGGTTACGGTCGTGCTCATCGGCATCGTGGCCCTGGCGTCGTTCGATGGGAATCAGCATGTGCTCCTGGCCTGCGGCGGCTTCCTGGTGATCGATCTGCTGAAGGGCTACTTCCTAACGCCGCTCATCTTGGGTCGCGGGATGCCGCTCAACACGGTCGCCATTCTCGTCTCGCTGCTGTTTTGGGGCTGGGTGTGGGGAATCGCCGGAGTCATTATGGCCGTGCCCCTGACCGTGATGCTTCAGGTCATTGCCTCCAACAGCGAGCGCTTCCGCGCGGTCGGCATTCTCTTGGGCAACTGGGGAGCCCACAGGATCTCGTGACGCCCCCCGATAATGGCAGGCCCCGCGGTTAGCGCCGAATGCTATCCACAGGTAGCGGCGTCACAGGCCCGATTTCGCTCAGCGCCTTGTCGAACGCGCTGGGCTTGCCCACGACGACGATCACGAGCTTGTCGGGGTGCAGGTAACGCTGTGAGACCTGCTGGACCTGCTGCGGGGTGACGGCCTGGATGCCCCGCAGGTAGATGTCGAACCAATTGGCCGGCAGCCCGTCGACCGCGTGCGAAAGCTGCTGCCCGACGATTTGCGCCGAATTCTCGAACTTGAACACGAAGCTGTTGACCTCGTTATCCTGCGCCAGCTTCACGTCCTGGGCGGTAACCGGCTCGGTGGCCATCGATCCGATCACCGCGCGCATCAAGCCGATGCCCGCGACGGTCTTCTCGGCGCGGATCTGCGCGCCCGCCACGAACTGATCCTCTCGCTTCGTGTTTGCCCCCCAGCTGCTGAACGCGCCATAGGCGAACCCGGAGTCGCTGCGCACGCGCGACAGCAGCCGGGACGTGAATCCACTGCCGCCCAGCAGGAAGTCCGCGACTTGAGACGCGAAGTAGTCTGGATTATCGGCAACGCGCACGCCGCCCCGATGCCCCATCCGGATGTTGGTCTGGTTCACGTCCTTCTCGACCAACATGACCTTGGGGCCCTCGGCAAGTGCCACGGGCGGAACGTCGCGCAAGCCGGCCTTGCAGGGCGTCCAGCCGCGGAACAGGCGCTCGAGTGTGGCGAGGATTTGCCGCTCCTGAAAGTCGCCCGACACACCGATCACAAAGTTCTGCGGGCAGTACAGCCGCTCCTGCACCCAGCGGAATCGGTCGGGTGTGAAGCCGGCGATCTCCGCCGGCGTCACGAGGCTGCGGCCGAGCGGATGGTCCCCCATCACCACCTGGCTCCACGCCCGGCCCAGCACCGATCCCGGTGTGTCGTTGCGGCGGCGCCAGTTCTCCTGCTGCTGGGCGGCGGTGATGCGCACGCGGGACGTGTCGTTCCGCGGCGTCCTCATCATTTCGAAGCCGAGGTTCAAGAGCTCATCGGTATAGCGCGACAGGCCCGACAGCGTCGCGTTGCTCTGCTCGTGGTCGGTGTTGAAGGTGATGTTGAGCGCGTAGAACTCGATCAGTTTGTCGATGGAGTCGGCGCTGAGTCTGACCGTGCCACCGGTCCGGAGCAGGCCGTCCGCCTGCCAGCCGACGCCCCACAGGGAGTCGGGAAGGTTCGCCACGCCCACGCGGGACACGAGCTGGACGTTGATCAACGGCAGGCTGTGGTCCTCGAGGAGATATGCCACGACCTTATTGGAGAGCGTGACCCGCTTCGGCAGCGGGGGATTGAACCGCAGCGGCGCGATCTGTAGCTGCTGGATCTGAGCCCGCGGGTCCGCAGGGGTCTGCTGCGCCGCGACGGTCCGCAGGGCCGGGCTGGAAACGAACGCGAGGAGCAGAGCTCCGAGAGCCTGAGGCGCGCGCATCAGTCGTTCCCTCCCGACGCGGGCTTCGAGCCGGGCGGCCTCACGAGCGTCGCGACCGTCCGGTTGGTCGGCGTGAAATAGGTCTTCGCGACCCGCTGAACATCGGCCGCCGTGACCCGCGTCAGGGCCGCTTGATCGCGGAAGGTCTGGCGCCAGTCGTACCACAGCGCCTCGCTGCTGGCGAGCTGGCTCGCCAAGCCGATGTTCGATTGCAGGCGCACGAAACTCCCGGCCTCCACCTGATTTCGGACCCGCTGCAGTTCTTCAGCGGTCGGCGGCTCACGCTGGACGCGGTCGATCTCCTCGTACACCGCCTTCTCGAGCTCCACGGTGGTGTGCGGAGCGATGGGCACGCCCTGGAAGGTGAACATCCGTGGATAGAGGCTCCCGGGGAATTGGAACGAGGCGATCGTCGTCGCCATCCGGTCCCGGATCACGAGGCGCTGGTACAAGCGCGACGTGCGCCCGCCGGTGAGCAGCTGCGACAGGACCTGCAATGCAGGGGCGTCGGGGTGCCGTGCCCCGGGCACGTGGTACCCGATCAGTACCAGCGGATTGGCGTCGTACTCCACGTCGATGCGCCGCTCGCCGCGCTGGGGCGGCTCCTGGGTCACGACGGGGCGGTGTGGCTCGCCGGGGGGGATGTCCGCGAAGTAGCGGGTCGCCCAGGTCTTCATCGAGTCCACGTTGATGTCGCCGACCACGGCGACGACCGCGTTGTTCGGCCCGTAGTAGCGACGGAAGTACTCGAGTGCCGACCGCCGGCTCACGGCCTGGATTTCGCTGGCCACGCCCACCACCGGGCGGCCGTACGGATGGGCCCGGTAGGCCGCCGCGAGGTACTCCTCGAGCAGCAGTCCGAACGGCTGGGTTTCGACGCGCAGCCGCCGCTCTTCCATCACGACCTCGCGCTCCGAGTAGAACTCTCGCAGCACGGGGTTCCGCAGCCGGTCGCTCTCCAACACGAACCACAGCTGTGCCCGATTCGCGGGGAGCGAGAAGTAATAGTTGGTGACGTCGGCCGACGTGCTGGCGTTCAACCCCACGGCGCCGTTCTCGGTGAGGATGCGGTCGAGCTCATTGCTCACTACGAAGCCGCGCGCAGAGTCCTCGAGCTGTTTGAGTCGGCTGCGCAGACGCTCCAGGCGCACGCTGTCGGTGAGCGCGCCCTTCCGGAACTCGGCCGTGAACGAGTCGGCCACGGCATCGATGACCGGAAACAGGGCTTCCTCAGAGGTCAGATTCTTCGTTCCGATGGAGCGAGTGCCCTTGAAGAGCATGTGCTCGAACAGGTGCGCAGTTCCGGAGATCCCCGTCCACTCGTCCACGGCGCCGGCGCGGAAGTACGTCATGAACGACACCGTGGGTGCGCCGGCACGGCGGAGGAAGAGGAACGTCATCCCGTTCGGCAGCACATGCTTCACCACCGGCAGGCGCTCGCCGGGCGATGGTTCCTGTGCCATAACGGGCGCTGCCAGCGTGAGGGACGCAATCAGGACAAACAGGCGACTCATGGGAGCAGAGCCTCGATGGCGATTGAAGGGAACATACCCGCCGCGGCCAGACGGGGGCTAGATGTCAGCGCTGGCAGTACGGGCAGAAGGTCGTAGCGCGCAGATCGATGGTGTGCGTCAAGACGAGTTTCTTACCGCACCGCACGCATGGCTGCCGCTGGCGCCCGTACACGCGCAGTTCGAATTGAAACCGTCCCGGCTCGCCCGTGCCCGTGCGATAGTCCCGGACCGTTGTGCCTGAGGCCGCGACCGCCCGGTTCAGCACCCCCACGACGGCCTCGTGCAGCCGCGCGAACTCGTCGAGCGACAGCCGGTGGGTGGGCTTCGACGGGTCGATCCCCGCGTCGAACAGCGCCTCGTTGGCGTAGATGTTGCCCACGCCCGCGATGCGACGCTGGTCCATGATCGCTTTCTTGACCGCGACGCGCGTGTTGCGCAGACGCTCGGCGAACACGAAGGGCGTGAAGGTGTCCTCGAGCGGCTCGGGGCCGATGCGCCCGGTGTAGGCGGCCCACCCCTTCTCGTCGAGCAGCCAGATAGTCCCCAGGCGGCGCACGTCGCGATACACGAAACGGCGCCGATCCGACAGCGTGCACACGAGGACGGCGTATTTCGCCTCTTCGCGGGTGAGCGGCCGGTCGTGCACGACGAGCGAGCCCGTCATGCGCGGCTGGATGATCAGACGGTGCCCGCTCGCGAGCCGGAAGACCGCGTGCTTGGCGCGGCGCGTGACTTCGTCGACGGTATTGCCTCGCAGGGTCTTGATCAGCCGGGGTTTCGAGACACGGCGCAGGACATCGGTCTTGTTGAGCTGCACGCGCGCGATCCGATAGCCCTCCAGCCGCGGGGCGATCTCGCGGACGATCGTCTCAACTTCAGGTAGTTCCGGCACGTTCCGCCCGCTCCCCCCGGATCTCCCGCCATGCGATGTCGCGCCGCCAGGTCTTGCCTTCGAATCGGATCCGCTCGGCTGCGGCGGCGCTGGCGCGCGCCGCAGCCGCCACGTCAGTGCCGAGTCCCGTGACGGTCAACACCCGGCCCCCCGCCGTCCGCAGCCCGCCATCGGAGTCCCGGAGCGTGCCGGCGTGAAAGACCAGCACGTCCTCTCCCCAGCTCTGGGGAGGAGGAAGGTCGATGGTCTCGCCCTGTTCGGGATGATCGGGGTAGCCGCGCGCCGCGAGCACCGTTGCCACGGCAGCGCGCGCGGGGGCGAGCGTGTGGAGACTCGCGGGCGGGCGCCACCCACCTGCGGCGATCGCTGCCAGATGCTCGGTGAAGCCCGGCGCCAGCGCCGGCAGGACCGCCTGCGTCTCCGGGTCGCCGAAGCGGCAATTGAACTCGAGCACGGACGGGATGCCCGCTGGTGTGAGCATCAGCCCCGCGTAGAGGACGCCCTCGTACGGGGCGCCCTGGGCCGCCATTTCGCGCAGCACGGGCTCAAACACCTCCCCGCGCACACGCGCGAGCAGGGACTCGGTCGTGATACCGACGGGGCAGTAGGCACCCATTCCCCCCGTGTTCGGGCCGGTATCGCCCTCGCCGAGCCGCTTGTGGTCCTGCGCCGGCGGCAGCAGGACGATCTGCTCGCCGTCCGTCAGAGCCAGGACGGATAGCTCCTCGCCCTCGAGAAATTCCTCGACGAGAATCTCTTTGCCTGCGTCGCCCAGGGACCCGTTCATCATGGCGCGGGCGACGGCTGTGGCCTCCGCGCGCGTGTCACAGACGACCGCGCCCTTCCCGGCAGCGAGCCCCGACGCTTTCACAACCAACGGCTCAGCGTGCGTGCGGATGTAGTCGAGCGCGGGATCGAGCTCAACGAACGTGGCGCTCGCGGGCGTCGTCACGCCGGCGCGCCGCATCACTTCTTTGGCGTACGCTTTCGAGGATTCGAGCCGGGCCGCGGCCGCGCTCGGGCCGAAGACGGACCGGCCGGCGGCGCGGAGGCGATCGGCGAGACCGGCGGCGAGCGGTGCCTCGGGACCGATGATCGTGAGATCGATGTCGTACTGCGCGACGGCGGCGACGATGTCAGCGACGGCGGTCGCGGCGATGGGAAGGTTGGTGGCGAGTGCGGCGGTGCCCGGGTTGCCCGGTGCGGCGAACAGATCGGCGTGGGGGGCGTCGCGCCGCAAGGCCCAGCAGAGCGCGTGCTCGCGTCCGCCGCCCCCGACGACCAGTACTCTCACCTCTTCTTGAACGACTCCGTGAACGCCTGGGCGGCCCGCTTGGCGGTGTCCACCACGTCGTTCACGACGGCTTTGGCTTCCTTCATGTAGTGCTCGCGGGCCTCGTCGATGTCCTTGTCGAGCGGCCGCTTCTCGGCGTCGGGACCGCGGCGCGTATACTCACCCCGCAGGATGCGCTCGTAAGACCCCGCTTCGATCCAGCGCTGCAGCTCGGCGGCGCGCAGCGTGTTGAACGGGTGCGTGCGGTCGAGCGTGTTGAGGATCTGGAAGATGCGGTCGAGCGCCCCGCCCGTCTCCTCGTATTCCTTGGCCTGCACGAGGAACGCGTTGAGGTCCATTTCCGACATGTTCCCGCCGCCGGCCATCTTGAGGAACATGCGCAGGGCTGGAATCGGATCCTGGACCGCCAGGAGTCCGGCGCGGTCGGAAGACAGCTCGCTCTTGCGGTACCACTCGAGCAGGGCGATGCGGACGGGCAGCAGCGCGATCCCCGCGAGGAAGGGCAGGGAGGCAAAGCTGACGTTGAGGATGATGACGAGAATCGTGCGGTAGAGCGCGTGCCCGCTCATCACGTGTCCCAGCTCGTGGCCGAGCAGCGCACGCATTTCGTCGTCGTCGAGCAGCTTCAGGGCGCCCGAGTTGATGACGATGAAGGGTTTCTCCATCCCGAAGGCGCCGGCGTTCACGAACGGCGTCTGCGAGACGAACAGCTCGGGCCGGGGCTCCCAGTCCAGCGTCGTGAGCACCTCGGTGTAGAGGGCGTTCAGGCGCGGAAACTGCGTGGGTCCGACGCGCACGGCGTCGGCCTGGAACAGCAGCCGCACGCCCCGCTCGCCGATGAATCCGTAGATCTTCTTGACCACTTCGTCGAATCCCGGCACGGAGCGCAACGACTGCAGTGCGGCGCGGTCCGCGGGATGCTCCCACGAGACGGGAGCGATCTGGGTGAGTGCCTTGCGCGGGCGCGCCGCGGGAAGGTTGTTCGTAGGCTCGGTCATGCATGTCTCCTGCGAATGGATTCCCTCACGTACGTGAGCGGGAACCCCGTGTTTCGACTAGTCGTCGGCGAGCGCCTGATCCAGGTCGGCGATCAGGTCCTCGACGTCCTCGATTCCTACCGACAGCCGCACCAGGCTGTCGGTCAGGCCCATGCGGCGGCGCATCTCCGGTGGCACGCTGGCGTGCGTCATCGACGCGGGATGGCCGATCAAGCTCTCCACGCCGCCGAGCGACTCGGCCAGCGCGAAAATCTTGGTGCGCTCGACGAAGCGCCGGGCGAAGCCGACGTCGCCAAGCTCGATGCTGATCATGCCGCCAAAACCCTTCATCTGGCGGCGCGCCAGGTCGTGCTGTGGATGCGACGGCAAGCCGGGGTAGTAGACGCGCTGGATGCGGGGGTGCTTCTCCAGCCACTCGGCGATGCGCCGGCCGCTGGCATCGTGTTGGCGCATCCGCAGCGCCAGCGTCTTGGTGCCGCGCAGTGCCAGCCAGCAATCGAAGGGGCCGGGGACCGCGCCGGTGGAGTTCTGCAGGAAACCCAGGCGCTCGGCGAGGTCGTCGCGGTTTACGACCAACATGCCGCCGACCATATCGGAATGGCCGTTCAAATACTTGGTGGTAGAGTGCAGGACGATGTCCGCGCCGAGCTGGAGCGGCTGCTGGAAATAGGGGGTCGCGAACGTGTTGTCCACCACGAAGAGCGCGCCGGCCTTTTTCGCGATCGCGCCCGTCGCCGCGAGATCGCAGAGCCGCATCATCGGATTCGTGGGTGTCTCCGCATACACGATCTTGGTCTGCGGCGTGACCGCCGCGGCGACCGCCGCGGTGTCCCCGCCGTCCACGAACGTGAACGTCAACCCGAGCCGCGCCCAGATGTGCGTCATCTGGCGATGCGAGCCGCCGTAGACATTCTCGCCGCTCACGACGTGGTCTCCGGCGGACAGCAGCTTGATCACGGCGTCGAGGGCGGCGAGTCCGGAGCCGAACGCAAAGCCGTGGTGGCCGCCTTCGAGCGCGGCGACATTGCGCTCGAGCGCTTCGCGCGTCGGGTTGCGCGTGCGCGCGTACTCGTAGCCCTTATGCCGCCCCAGCCCCTCCTGGATGTAGGTGGAGGTCTGATAGATGGGCATCATGACCGCGCCGGCTAGGGGATCGCCTACGTGTCCCGCGTGCACGGCCCTGGTTGCAAAGCGGCGCGCGAGGTCCTGTTCGGCGATTCGCGTCATGGCCGGAACGTACAGACGCCTTCCGCCAGGGGCAAGCGATAGATACGTTAGCGGCAGATGCCAAACTTCTCGGGAATGCGCTGCCTCGTCGTGGACGACGAGCCACGCCTGCGTCGCGTGCTCGTGCGTCTGCTCGAAGGCGAAGGGTTTACGTGCGCCGAGGCGGGCTCTGGCGTCGAAGCGCTGGCGGAGCTCGAGCGCACGCCCGTCCCGCTGGTGATCTCCGATTTACGCATGCCGGAGATGGACGGCGTATCTCTGCTCCGCGAAATCGTGGCGCGCTGGCCGGGCACGGCGGTGATCGTGGTGACTGCCGTCGCCGAGGTCGAGAGCGCCGTCGCCTGCTTGCAGATGGGTGCGCTCGACTACGTCGCGAAGCCGTTTCATCTCGACGAGGTGCGGGCGCGGGTGTCACAGGCACTTGATAAGCGGCGCCTGCTGATCGAGAACCGCAGCTACCAGCACCACCTCGAGGAGCGGGTCGAAGCACAGGCGCGGCGTATCGAGGAGCTGTTCCTCGAAGGCGTGCACGCGCTGGTGTATGCGCTCGAGGCCAAGGACGCCTACACCCGCGGCCATTCGATGCGCGTCGCCAACTATTCGGTCGAGACGGCGCGCGCCATGGGCCTGGATGCCGACATGGTGGACACGATCGCGCTCGGCGCCGAGCTGCACGACGTCGGCAAGATCGGCGTGAGCGAAAGCGTGCTCCACAAGGCCGGCAAACTCTCCGAGGCCGAGTACCGGCACATCATGGAGCACACCGTCATCGGGGCCCGCATCCTTGGCCCGCTGATGCGCGACGCGCCGGGGGCGCTGGCCATCGTCCGCTCGCACCACGAGCGCCTGGACGGGCGCGGCTTCCCCGACGGCCTCAAGGGTAATGTCATTCCGTTCGAGGCCCGGCTGGTGAGTGTGGCGGACGCCTTCGACGCCATGACGAGCGTCCGTCCGTACCGCCCCTCGCTCTCCGTCAACCACGCCAAGCGTGAGCTGGAGGAAGGGAAAGGCATCCAGTTCGATCCCGACATCGTGGACGGGTTCCTGCGTGCCTTTGCCGAGCAGACATCGCTGCCCATCCCCACGCCTCAGCTCCAGCCGCTGCGCCTGCCCACCCGTGCCATGGAAGCGCGTCGCGCCTGATCTGAGCGCGTCCGATTGACGCGCTTCCCCCCATTCCCTACGTTGCCGCCATGTCCGACACCCTGATGGTCAGTGTGTCGGGGGTGCGGGGCCTCGTCGGCACCGATCTCACTCCCGAGGTGGTCGCCCGCTGGGCGGCCGCGTTCGGGGCGTGGGCGAACGATGGGACAGCGGACGGGGGAAAGGGGAAGGGCAAAAAGCGCCGTGTCGTGCTGGGCCGGGACGCGCGGACCTCTGGCCCGATGTTCGCGCGCGCGGCCACGGCCGGCTTGATGTCGGTGGGTTGCGAGGTGATCGACGTCGGCTTGGTGCCCACTCCTACCGTCCAACTTGCCGTCGAGCACCATCGTGCAGCGGGCGGGATCATCCTGACCGCCAGCCATAATCCGATCGAGTGGAACGCGCTCAAATTCGTGGGGCCCGATGGCATCTTTCTTGATGGAGTATCCGGCACGCGGGTTCGCGAACTGGCCGCAGGGAATTCCCTGCAGAGAGCCAATTACAATGCGATCGGCGGCTCAGAGGCGGACTCGGATGCAATCCGCCGTCATCTGGCCGCCGTGCTCGCGCTTCCCGGAGTCGACATCCGGGCGATTCGACGGCGGCGTTTCCGGGTCGCGCTCGACACCGTGCGCGGGGCCGGCGGGACCGTCATGCCGGAGTTGCTCGAACGGCTCGGATGCCGCGTGGCGGCGATCAACCTGCAGACGGACGGCCTATTCCCCCGTCCGCCGGAACCGATCCCTGAGCACCTGAGGGCGCTGGGCGCCCTGGTGCGACGGCACAAGGCTGATCTGGGCATCGCCGTGGATCCCGACGTCGACCGCCTCGCAATTGTGGACGAGCGGGGCCGGCCGATCGGCGAGGATTACACGCTGGCGTTTGCTGTTCGCGCGGTTCTGGGGGGTAAGCCGGCAGGGCGGAAAGGTACTCGGACCGTCGTCTGCAACCTCTCGACCTCCTTGGTGGTCGAGGATGCCGGCCGCGAGTACGGCGCCGAGCTCGTGCGGGCGCCCGTTGGCGAGGCGCACGTCGCCCGGAAAATCGTGGAGCTGGGCGCCGTGATTGGGGGCGAAGGGAATGGGGGCGTCATGTATCCCGCGCTGCACGTCGGGCGGGACGCGCCGCTGGCCGCCACGCTGGTGTTGGCGCTGTTGGCGCGCGAGCGTGTGACGGTGAGCGAACTCGTGGCGCGGGCGCCGCGTTACACGATCGTCAAGGCAAAGGTGCCGCGGGGCCCTCGCCTCGAGCCGGTCTACGAGGGGCTGCGGCGACGTTTTCCCGACGCGGCGGTGGATACGCAGGACGGGCTGCGGCTCGCGTGGGCGGATCGCTGGCTCCACGTGCGGCCCTCGGGGACCGAGCCGATCATTCGCCTGATAGCAGAGGCGCCTTCCGGCGCGTACGCGGAACGATTGATTGAGGAAGGGCGGCGACTATGTGCGGCATCGTAGGCTACACCGGCAAACGGGCGGCGGCGCCCCTCGTACTCGAAGGGTTGAAGCGCCTCGAGTATCGCGGCTACGACTCCGCGGGCTTGGCCGTCGTAAATGGCGGCCTCGAGATCTTCCGGGCGCCGGGCAAGATCGCGGTGCTCGAGCGTGAGCTCGGCGCTAATCTGCCGGCCGGGACGACAGCGATCGCGCACACCCGCTGGGCCACGCACGGGGCGCCCACCACGGCCAACGCCCACCCCCACGCCGATTGCGGCGGCACCCTCGCAGTGGCACACAACGGCATCATCGAGAACGCCGGCGCGCTGCGCCAGGCGCTCACCAAACGCGGCCATGTGTTCCGCTCCCAGACCGACACCGAAGTGCTCTCGCACCTCATCGAGGAGCTCCACACCAAGGGAAGCTCGCTAGTGGATGCGACGGCGGCGGCGCTCCGGGAAGTGGAAGGGGCGTACGGGATCGCGGTGATTTCGAGTCGTGAGCCCGGTACGATCGTCGCGGCCCGACGCGGATCGCCGCTGCTCGTCGCCATCGGCAACGGCGAGAACTTCGTGGCGTCCGATGCGTCGGCGGTGCTCGCGCATACCCGGTCCGTCGTGTACCTGGACGACGGCGAGATCGCCGAGGTGAAGGCTAACGACTACCGCATCATGGACATGGCGGCAGCGGAGAAGGAGAAGACGGTCACGCACGTGGAATGGGATCTCGCCACGATCGAGCGCGGCGGCTACGCCCACTTCATGCTCAAGGAGATCCTCGAGCAGCCGGAGAGCGTGCGCAACACGATGCGCGGCCGCCTGCTGGAAGAAGAAGGCACGGTCCGCTTCGGCGGACTCAACATCACCGACGAAGAGATGCTCAAGGTGCAACGCATCGTGATCACCGCCTGCGGCACCTCGTGGCATTCGGCGCTGATCGGCGAATACATGATGGAGGAGCTGGCCCGGATCCCGACCGAGGTCGAGTACGCGTCCGAGTTCCGCTATCGCAATCCGATCGTGGATGAGCGGACGCTCGTCATCGGGATCTCGCAGTCGGGCGAGACGGCCGACACGCTGGCGGCGCTGCGCGAGGCGAAGCGGCGCGGCGCCCGCACACTGGGCCTGGTCAACGTCGTGGGCAGCACGATAGCCCGTGAGGTGGATGGCGGTATTTACCTGCACGCGGGGCCCGAGATCGGGGTGGCGAGCACGAAGGCGTTCACGAGCCAGATCGTGGCGCTGGCGCTACTCACCCTGAAAATGGGCCGGCTGCGCGCACTCTCGATCCTGCAGGGGCGGGAAGTCGTGCGCGCCCTGGCCAAGCTGCCCGAGCTCGTGGGCCGGGTGCTGGCGAAGGCGCCGCAGATCGAGCAGCTCGCCGACCACCTCGTGCGGGCGCAAAACGTGCTCTATCTGGGGCGGGGCTACAACTTCCCCGTGGCGCTCGAGGGGGCCTTGAAGCTCAAGGAAATCTCCTACATCCACGCCGAAGGGTATCCGGCTGCGGAAATGAAGCACGGACCGATCGCCTTGATCGACGAGCACATGCCGGTCGTGTTCATCGCGCCCAAGGATGCCGTGCATCAGAAGGTGGTGAGCAACGTCGAGGAAGTAAAAGCCCGCGGCGGCCAGGTGATCGCGATCGTGACCGAAGGCGACACGGCGCTCGACAACCTCGCCGACCATAGCATTGCGATACCCGAGACGCTCGACCTGCTCACGCCGGTTCTCAGCGTGCTGCCGTTGCAGCTGCTGGCGTACTACATCGCGGTGCGGCGCGGGTGCAACGTGGATCAGCCCAGGAACCTGGCGAAGAGCGTCACCGTCGAGTGAGGGTCGTCCTGCAGCGCGTGGCGCGAGCCGCGGTGCGGGTAGACGGTAAGACGGTAGGGCAGATCGGCCGGGGGTACCTCGTCCTGGCGGGCTTCGCGCCCACGGACAACGATGCGAGCCTAGGCTGGATGGCGGAGAAGATCATCGGCTTGCGGCTGTTCAGTGACGCCGAGGGCAAGATGAACCGCGATCTGGCCGACGCGCAAGGCGCGGTGCTCGTCGTCCCCCAGTTCACGCTTTACGGCGATGCCAGCAAGGGTCGCCGTCCGAGTTTCATCGGTGCCGCGTCTCCCGACATCGCGATCCCCCTTTATGAGAAGTTCGTGGCGATGCTCCGGGCGCGGGGCGCGGGGAAGCTGCCGGTCGAGACCGGCGAGTTCGGGGCGATGATGGATGTCGAGCTGGTGAACGACGGCCCGGTGACGTTGATTCTAGAGAAGTGAATCCGATCATTCTCGCCTCCGGCTCACCGCGCCGGAAGCAACTTCTCGAAATGCTGCACATCCCCTTCCGCGTGATCCCGCCCGACGTGGACGAGCACGTGCTTCCGGGCGAGCGGGCGGACGCCTACGTCACGCGCCTGTCGCGCGCCAAGGCGGAAGCAGTGGCGCCGCGCGCCCCCGGCGACGTCATCCTCGCGGCCGATACCACCGTCGTCCTCGATGGCAAGATCTTCGAGAAGCCTAAGTCGCCGGCGGACGCCGTCCGCATGCTGCTGGAGCTGCAGGGCCGCACCCACGAAGTGCTGACCGCCGTTGCCGTGGCGCGGGACGGCGAGCTCGCCCAGGCACTCGATGTGTCGCGCGTGACGTTCCGGCCCGCGGACCGCGCGACGCTCGAGGCCTACGTCGCGACCGGCGAACCGCTCGACAAAGCGGGCGCCTACGCGATTCAAGGCCTCGGCGCCCCGCTCATCGAGCGGGTCGAAGGGGACTTCTTTGGCGTGATGGGACTGCCGCTGCGGCTGGCGCTGGACCTCTTGGCGCGCTTCGGCCGGCCTTACCGCTTCACCCGGTAAACCGGCACCTTCTTCGCTTTTCCCTTGACCTGGATCGGCTCGAGCGCCTCGACCTTGGGCGGCTTCTTCAGCGATTTGTAGAACGACTCGGAGATCAGGATCTCGTTGGGCCCCGCCGACGAGCACAGCCGGCTTGCCGTGTTCACCGCATCGCCGATGACCGTGTACTCGAGCCGCCGGTTCGAGCCGATGTTGCCGGCGAACACCTCGCCGAAGTTGATGCCGATGCCGATCGCCAGGGGCTGGCGCCCGGACTCCTTCCACTTGGCATTCATCTTTTCGAGCGTGTCGAGCTGATCGAGGGCGCACTGCATCGCCCGGTCGGCGTCGTCTTCGTGGGCGATCGGCGCGCCCCACAGCGCCATGATGGCATCGCCCATGAACTTGTCGAGCGTCCCGGAATGCTCGAAGACGATGTCCACCATCTCCGTGAAGTAGTCGGTGAGCAACCCCGCGATCTCGTCGGGGTTCATCATCTCGGACATCGGCGTGAAGCCGCGAATGTCGGAGAAGAACACCACCACGGGCTGTTTCTGGCTCGGCAGCTTGCCGGCATCCTGCTGCTCGGCAATCACCGAGGCGATGTTCGGCGAGAAGTAGCGCTCGAAGTTCGACCGTACCAGCGCCTCGCGCCGGATCCGCTCGGAGAGCTGCGAGTTCTCGATCGCGATCGCGGTCAGGCCGCCGAAGGCAATGAGGAACTCCAGGTCCTCGTCGGCGAATGAATGCGTGGCGGTGAGGTTGTCCACGTAGAGGATGCCCAGGACCTTCTGATCAGAGCCCATGAGCGGCGTGCACATGGCGCTGCGCACGCTCTGGATGAGAATCGACTTCCCCTTGAAGCGTTCGTCGGCGGCGGCGTTGTCCGATAAGATTGCGACCCGCTCCTCCACTGCCTTGCGGGCGATGGACTGGGGCACGTGCTTCGCCGCGCTCGCATCTCCCGTCCGGCTCTTGGAGATGCGCGGCACGAGCTCGTTCGATTTCCCGTCGAGCAGCAGGATCGACACCCGGTCCACATTCATGATCTGGAACGTGAAGTCGACGACCTTGTCGAGCAGGCGGTCGAGCTCCTGCTGCTTCGACAGCTCCTTGGAGACCTCGAGCAGCAGCGACAGCTTCTTCTCGCGCCGCTCCTCCGTGGTCTGCGCCTTGACCTTGAGATGGGACGCGCCCTGGCCTTGGTCCATCACGATGGCGGGCACGCCGCCGGAGGGATTCACGGGCAGCTGGCGCACGATCGCGCCGCCCGCGACACCCGACTTGGGGCCCGTGAAGTCGGCGGGTGTCGGCACCACTTGGGGCCGCGCCACCGGCGCGGTCACCTCGCGCACGCGGAACGCGACTTTGCCGAACGTGACCACGTCGTTGGCCCCCGCCTCGGCCTCGGTGATCTTGGCGCCGTTCAGGAACGTGCCGTTCGAGGAGCCGAGGTCAGTGACCCGGACGCCGCTCGCGGTGAGGGCGATCTCCGCGTGGCGCCGGGAGATCGTGGGATCGTAAATGGGGACGTCGCTCGTCACGGCGCGTCCCACTACCAGGGTGCGCCCGAGCTGGAGATCGATCGTCTGATCGCCGGCGGTGCTGGTCAGCTTGAACACAGGCGAGAATATAGGCCGGTGGGGCTTAATCACCAGCTTTGGCCAAGGCGAGCGCGCGCAGCACGGCCTGCGCCTTGGCTTCGGTTTCCGCGAACTCGCGCGCGGGATCGGAGTCGGCGACGATCCCCGCGCCGGCTTGCACGGCGACGCGGTCCTTGAGGACGAGCGCGGCGCGAATCGCGATCGCGGTGTCGAGACTGGCCGCGCCCCAGCCGACATAGCCGACCGCGCCGGCGTATGGGCCGCGACGCTCCGGCTCGAGCTCGTCGATGATCTCCATCGCGCGCACCTTGGGAGCGCCGGTGACGGTGCCGGCGGGGAAGCAGGCCCGGAACACGTCGAGCGCGTCGTGTCCGGGACTGAGCCGCCCGCGCACCTCGCTCACCAGGTGCTGGACGTGCGAATAGCGCTCGATTTCGAGTGACTCGGTGACGCGCACGGAGCCGTAGCGCGCCACGCGACCGACGTCGTTGCGTCCGAGATCCACGAGCATGCGGTGCTCGGCAAGCTCCTTCGCGTCGGCGCGCAGCGACGCGGCCAGCGCGTCGTCTTCCGCCGGCGTCGCGCCGCGCGGGCGCGTGCCCGCGATCGGCCGCACGGTGACTTCGTCGCCCTCGACGCGTACCAGCACTTCGGGGGAACTCCCGACGAACGTCACATCGTCGAGCGCCAGATGGAACAGATACGGCGCGGGATTCAGGGCGCGCAAGTAGCGGTACAGGAGCAGCGGATCGACCGCGCCGGTCACGATCTGGCGACGCGACAAGACGGCCTGGAAGACATCGCCGGCCGCGATGTAGTCGCGGATCTTGGCGACGTCGCGCTCGTACGCCGCGCGCGGATACAGCGACTCGGGCGGGCGCCGCAGCGCGCGCCCGTTTTCCCGGTCCAAGGCAAGTGGCGCGAGGGTGTGGGTGGCGCCGAGCCGGCCGATGAGCGTGTCGAGCCGCTCCTGGGCGACGTCGTACAGCCGCAGGCGCTGGGCGGGGGACGATGCTGCGGGCACCTCGACGTTGGCGACCACGATCGCGCGGCCAAACGCGTTGTCTAGGATGACCAGCGAATCGGCGATCATGACGATCGCATCCGGCACGCCGAGCGTGTCGGCGGGCGGAGCGGGGAGCCGCTCGACGGTGCGTACGAGGTCGTATCCGAGATAGCCTACTGCGCCCCCGGTGAAACGCGGCAAGCCCGGCACCGGGACGGCGGGAAGCGCGCGCATCCGGTGAGCGAGGTGGCCGATGGGATCCTGCGTCTCGCCCGCGGACTTCCAGCCCGCAGCGGGTGTCCAGCGGTCCACCTGCGTCCCGCGGTAGCGCCAGGCCTCACGCGGCTCGGTGCCGAGGAATGTGTAGCGCGCCCACCGCTCGCCGCCGACAAGTGATTCGAGGAGGAACGCGAAGGGGGGGCGCGCGATCTTGGCGAATGCCGCCACGGGGGTATCCGCGTCGGTCACGACTTCCCTCACAACCGGCACGATGCCGCCGCTCTTGGCCCTCTCCAGGAATGCGTCGCGCGGGTCCATCGTCTAGATTTCGCGCCCATGCGTTGGCCTGCGGCGCTTCTGCTGCTCATTCTGCCTGCACAGGCGGCCGCCCAGGACTGGAACAGCGATGCGGCCCTGGCGCTGGCGCGGCGCGCCACCGAGCGGCGCGAGCGCGCCGCCGGCGACACCGCGCTGCGCGACTACAAGGCCCAGGCTCACGGATTTGTCTTCTTCCTCGGGCAGTTCGGGGAAGGGCTCACCGAGCCGCCGCGTCTCGTGAAAGCCGACCAGCTGGAGCTGGAAGTGTACTGGAAGGCTCCAGGACTCAGCAAGCAGCGCATCATCGGCTGGCGTGACCGCGCCGAGCTCCCCACCGATATCAACTATCACCGTGACCATCTCGGCATCGTCCAGAACAATTTTGGGCGCACGATCCGGCTCGGCGAGGGCGACGAAGTGCGCGACGTGCCGCATCCGCTGACGCCGGGCGGGGCTGACCTCTACGACTTCGCCCTGGGCGACACGGTCACGATCGTGCTGCCGCAGCGTGCCGTGCGGGTGGTGGAGCTGCGCGTCCGCCCCAAGGACTTCAGCGAGCCGCTGATCGTGGGGACGCTGTTCGTGGACGTCGGGATGGCCGATCTCGTGCGCCTGGCCTTCAATTTCACGCCCCGGGCGTATCTCGATCCCGAGCTGGAAGACGTGAGTATCGTGCTCGATAACGCGCTGTGGGAGGGGCGCTACTGGTTGCCGTACCGCCAGGAAATCGAGATCCGGCGCCGTGCGACGTGGCTCGATATTCCCGCCCGCGGGATCATCCGCGGCCGCTGGGAGATCGACGGCTACGTGTTCAACGTAGGCCTGGCCGATCCGTGGTTCGCGGGTGAGGAAATCACCATGCTTCCCAAGGCGCAGCGCGACTCGTTCCCGTGGGCGAACGCCCTCGCGGCCGCCATCCAGGACATCGCGGAGCCTGTGCGCCAGGGCGACCTCCAAGCCGTGCGCGCGGAAGTCAGCCGGATCGCCGGGCGGCGGGCGCTTTCGGGACTGAAAGCCCAGCGCCTCGGCGCGCGGAGCGTGAGCGATCTGTTGCACGCCAACCGGGTCGAGGGACTAACGGCGGGCGCCGGCCTCGTGTGGCGGGCGCCCGGCGACGCTTTCGAGGTGCGCGCGCTCGCGAGCTATGGGTTCGCCGACCGCCGCGGCAAGGGCGTCCTCGCGCTGACGTCGGCTGACGGCCTGGAGCTCTCGACTTACCGTCAGGTGCGCGACGTCGCGGACGCCCCGGTGATCGCGCCACTCCTCAACTCGATCGCCTCCCAGGAATTCGGGGACGACTACGGCGACTACTACCGCGCCACGGGCATACGGCTCGGCGTGCGGCGTAACCTCGGCGGAGGGTGGGGAGCGCGGGGCGAATGGCGGCTCGTCACCGCGTACGAGCGCATCACCTCGCTTGCCGTCCGGGCGACGCCCGCCGCGGGCAGCTTCCGCCTCAATCCGGCGGTGCGCGACGGCGCCTATCTGACCGGCGCGCTGACGGTGCGGCGTCGCAGCGAGGGCTTCGCGGTGCGTCGGGACGTCGCCGCCGAGCTGACCGTAGAGGCCGGTGAGCATTACGCACGCGTCAACGGTGCGGGACACCTCCTCGTGCCCGTCGGCGGCAGCCGGCTGCTGGCGCGGGTGCAATTTGGCATGGCGAGCGCCAACCTCCCGCCCCACCGCGCGTTCCTGATGGGTGGCCGCGGCACGCTGCTTGGCGACGAGTTCCGGCGCTTTGGGGGGCGCCGCGCCGCGCGCGTGCAGCTCGAATGGCGGGCGCCCGTGCCATTCATTCGGCTGGCGGCGGGGCCGGCGCGCACTCCGGGCACGATCACCCTCGCGCCCTACGCGGCCGCGGGATGGACGGACCAGCCGATCCCGGGGACGCCGTGGCGGGCCACGCCCGGCACGCGCGTGACGTTGGGAGTCGGCGCCGAATGGCTGGGCGTATTCCGCCTCGAGGCCGGCTACGGCGTCGAGACGCGTCGCGCCCACATCGCGTTCGACGTGACGCGCGATTTTTGGGACATCCTGTGAGGCGGCGGCGGCGGCCGACTGGACTCGGGCGCGCGTGGGACTAGGTTTGGAGGCACCCGCATGCCGGTGACCGCGTTCCCCGACGAATGGCTGGCCCAGTCGCTTGAGGGCCTGATCCCTCCCGAGCTCCTGGTGGAACTCCGGGCCAAGGCGGAGCCCGGGCGCACGCTATGGGAGATGGTCGTCGCCGCGAAGGTGGCGACCGATGCGGAGATCATCGAGAAGCTGTCGACGCGCTTCCGCCTCAAGATCGCAGACGTCTCGAAAATCGATGTGATCGCGCGGGACGGCGTGCCCGAGCAGCTTGCGCGCCGCTATCGCGTGCTGCCGCTGCGCCTCACCGATTCATTCCTCGAGCTCGCTACCGCCAATCCGTTCGACCTGGACGCCGAGAAGGCATTGGCATTCGCGACGGCGCGCGAGATCCGGCTGCTGCTGCTCGCGCCGTCCAAGATCAGCGAGAAGCTGGACGAGATGTACCGGCCGGAAAAGTCGCTCGACAAGATGTTCGAGGGCATGCAAGGAGCGGCGGAGCTCGTGCAGCTGGCGGACACCGCGCCTCCCGAGGAAATGAACATCTCGGAGGCGGACGCCAGCCAGAAGCCGGTCGTGCGCCTCGTGGACATGATCATCTCGGAGGGGATCCTGTCGCGGGCGAGCGACATACACGTCGAGCCGGAGGAAGGCGGCGTGGCGGTGCGGTACCGCATCGACGGCGTGCTCCGGCAGGTCATGAAGATCCCCCGCCAGGCGGGCCTGCCGCTGATCTCCCGCATCAAGATCATGTCGTCCCTCGACATCGCCGACCGGCTGCGGCCGCAGGACGGCCGCGCCCGCGTGGCGGTGAACGGGCAACCGATCGACCTCCGGGTGTCCACCCTGCCCGCCGCGCAGGGCGAGAAGGTCGTGATCCGCATCCTCGATTCGCGCGCGACCGTAAAGTCGCTCGAGTCGCTCGGCTTCAACCCGGGGGAGACCGCCGCGATCAACCAGCTGCTCCAGAACCACGAAGGCGTGATCCTCGTGACCGGCCCGACGGGATCGGGCAAGACGACCACACTTTACTCGATGATCCGCCAGATCCAGACGGAAGGCGTGAACATCGTGACGGTCGAGGACCCGGTGGAGTACCGGATGCAGGGGATCGTCCAGGTGCAGGTGCAGGAGAAGGCGGGGCTGACGTTCGGGTCCGCGCTGCGATCCATTCTCCGCCAGGACCCTAACGTCATCCTGGTCGGCGAAATCCGCGACAAGGAAACGGCGCAGATCGCGGTGCAGGCGTCGCTTACGGGCCATTTGGTGCTCTCGACGCTGCATACGAACGACGCCGCCAATGCCGTCACACGGCTCGTGGACATCGGGGTCGAGGCGTACAAGATCGCGGCCGCCCTCCGGGGCGTGATTGCCCAGCGCCTGATGCGCAAGCTCTGCCCCACCTGCAAGGAAGTGTGGATGGAGGCGCCGCCCGAGAAGCTGCGCCGCTGGATTCCGCGGGGGACCCCGCTGTACCGCGCCGCCGGCTGTCCCGACTGCGCCATGACGGGCTACCGCGGCCGCTTCTCCATTATCGAAGTCTTGACGATGTCGGCCGAGCTCGAGCGGCGGATCGCGGCCGGCGAGGCGGCCGATCGCATCGCCGAGGCGGCGCGGCGCGGCGGGATGAAATCGCTGTGGGACAGCGGGCTGGCGCACGTGACGCGCGGCGAGTCCACGATCGATGAGCTCATGCGGGTCGTAGACGTGCCGTCCGAGGACGGCGGGTTCGACGCGGCCGCCGAGTCATCCGCCGCCCGTCCCTCCGGCAAGGGCGAGGCGTTGCGGTTCACTCCCGCCCCCGGGACTGTGGCGGCTCCGCCGGAGCCCGTATCGACGCATTTCGACCTGCTGGAAGAGCCGGCCCTGCCGCGCCGCTCCGGCCCGCACGGGCAGCCCGTGTGCAAGGTGCTGCTCGTGGACGACGAGGACAGCCTGCGCAAGGTCATGAAGGATCTGCTCGAGCGCGACGGCTATCACGTCAGCGAGGCGCGCGACGGCGTGCAGGCGCTCGACCAGGTGGATCGCGTTGGACCCGACATCATCGTGCTCGATCTGAACCTGCCGGGACTCGATGGCTATGGCGTGCTCTCGCACCTGCGGTCGCGTCCCGCCACCGCGAACATCCCCGTCATCGTGCTGACCGCCAAAGGCGACGAGGACAACGAGGTGCGCGTCTTCGAGCTCGGCGCCAATGACTTCCTCACCAAGCCGTTCCGCGCCCGCGCGCTGTCAGCGCGGCTCGAAGCCGTGCTCGGCCGCCGCCGGTAGGCTCCTTCCCCCGTGACAGAAGTCCGCGTGCGCTTCGTGGACACGTATGCCGTGCGGCGCGCGGGCGCGGAAGCATTCGAGGTGTTGGCGCTGCGCCGCGGATCAAACGGCCGCTGTCCCGGATCGTGGGAGACGGTGCACGGCACGATCGAGCCGGGCGAGACGCCCGTGCAGGCGTCGCTGCGCGAATTACGGGAGGAGACGGGGCTCGCGGCGGAACGACTCTACAATCTGAGCCGCACGGAAGCGTTCTATCAGCATCGCACCGACGAGCTGGCGTTGATTCCGGTGTTCGTCGCGTTCGTCGCGCTGGACGCGACGCCCCGGCTCTCGGCGGAGCACGATCGGGCCGAGTGGTTGACCCCCGCCGCGGCCGCGCAAAGGTTCGCCTGGCCCCGCGAGCGCAGAGCACTGGATGACATTTTGTCAATAGTGGGGGGTGGGGATGCGGGCTTGCTGGAAGATGTGCTGAGGATAAGCTAGTACTGGGGCTTTCTTGTGAATCCTTTCTATCATCGGATCTACCGCGTCGTCCGTCACGTCCCGAAGGGACGGGTGGCGACGTACGGCATCGTGGCGCGGCTCGCCGGCCGTCCCGGCGCGGCGCGCACCGTCGGGTGGGCGCTCTCCGCGCTTCCCGAGGACAACGATGTGCCATGGTGGCGCGTGATCAACGCCGCCGGCCGTATCTCGTTGTCGAGCCAGGATCACAGCGCGGTATTGCAGCGGGCGCTGCTGTTGCGTGAAGGCGTGCGGTTCGCGCCGGGCGGCGCGGTGAACCTGGGGACCTTCGGCTGGCCGGCGGAGGCTTACGACAGCGCCGTGGCCGCCCACAAGCGCGCCGCTTCGTCCCGCAGGTCGCGCAGGTTGAAAGGCTTGCGGACGTAACGCACGCCGAGGCGCGTGAGCGTCTCCTCCGTCGCGGGCCGGACGTCCCCCGTGGCGACGATCAGTCGATCCCGCAGTGCCGGCACCCGCGCCACCAATTCCTCGACAAGCAGCGTTCCCCGTTTTCCCGGCGCCGCGGCGCGCGCGTCGGCGATCACGAGGTCGAACCTGTCACGCTGCGCCAGATCCAAGGCGTGTTGCGGATCGCCCGCGACTTCCACCTCGTGGCCGTCGCGCGCAAACAGCGCCTTGATCGTGCGCTGCACCGCCGGATCGCCGTCCACGAGCAGAATCGTTCGCTTGACGAACGGCTGCGGCACGTCGCGTGGCGGCGCGGCCTGGTTCCCGGGACCCGGCGCTTCCGCCGGACGAGGCGCATCGGCGGGAGCGGGGGGAAGGTCGACGCGAAAGGACGCGCCGCCCCCACCGGTGGCGACGGCGGGCCGCTCGACCGTGATGTGCCCGTCGTGACTCTCCACGATCGAGTACGTGATCGACAGGCCCAGGCCGGTGCCTTTGCCGGGCTCCTTGGTTGTGAAGAAGGGCGTGAAGACACTTGGGAGGATATCGTCCGCAATCCCCGGCCCCGTATCCGCGACCCGCAAGTGCACCTGCGTGTCGAACCAGGTGGAGATCGTGATCCGTCGAGGGCGGTCGCGGGGATTGTCGGCCACGGCTTGCGCGGCGTTGGTCACCAGATTGAGCACGACCTGCTGTAGGCCGTGACGATCGCCCCACACGTCGGGCAGCACGCTGGCCAGCTCGCGGCTCACGGTGATGTCCTTGAGCTTCAAGTCGTATCCCATCAGCGACAGGGTCCGTCGGATGACGTCGTTCAGGTCGACCGGCAGGTGCTCCGCCGGCCCCTTGCGCGCGAAGGTCAGGAGATTGCGCACGATCCGCCCCGCCCGCTGCGCCTGCTCCTGAATCACCTGCAGGTGCCCGCGATCCTTTTTCCCGAGCTCCTTTTGCTCGAGCAGGAATTCCGACAGTCCCGCGATCGACGTGAGCGGATTATTCAGCTCGTGGGCGACGCCCGAGACGAGTTGGCCGACCGCAGCGAGCTTTTCGCTCTGCACGAGCTGCGTTTCCAGCGCCTGTTGCTCGGTGACGTCCTCGATCAGCACCACGACGCTCTGTTCGGGCGTCGCGCCGCCGCCCGCCCTCGAAATCGGCGCAGCGTTCACGCGCACGGTCCGTTGCAGCCGCTCGGAACGTGCGACGAGCGGAGCGGGATGTTCGCCGCGGCGAGCGGCGTCGAGCAACTCCCTGAGGGCGTAGGACTTGCCGAGCAGCGCGTCACCGAGGTGGGTCCCGATGACATTCGGCAGCGAGGCGCCGAGCAGGGCCGCGAGCGCGCGATTCGCCCGGCGGACGCGGCCCTCGGCATCGACGACCGCGATCCCCTCGCTCAGCGCGTCGAATGCCGTTTCCCACTGCTCTTTAGCGCGGCGCACCATCTCGAAGAAGCGCGCGTTCGCGATGACGACCGCTGCGTGCGTGGCCAGGGTCGAGAGCAGCCGGATGTCCTCGGGCACGAACACGCCCTCCCGCGGATCGGTGATCACGAGGGTGCCGATCACGGCGCCGTGGGAGCGCAGGGGCACGGCCGCGGCGGCGGCGGCCTGGACGTCCCCGACAATCGGGGTAGGGTCGGGCCCGGAGTTGCGTACCAGCTCGATGTGCTCGCGGGTGGTGGAGCGGGCCACTAACCCGGCATCGTCCGCGGGTATCGGGCGGCCGCGCAGGGCGGTGAGCGTTCCCTCGGCGGCGGCGACATGCAGGGGATCGCCGGGACCGTCCCCCACGAGCGCCAGCAGCGCGCCCTGCGCGTCGAGAAAGCGCACGGCGTAGCGCACCACCTGCTCGACGATGCGGTCCAGCTCGAGCGAGTCGGACAGCACGTACGACAGCTCCTGCAGCGAGAAGAGCTCGGAGAGGCGGCGGTTCAATTCCTCCGCGGCGCGGCGGCGCTCTTGCTCCGACCGCACCAGCCGATTCCGCAGGCGCCAGAACACCCACCCGAGGCCGAGCGCGACCAGGGCCGGGGCGGTGAAGAGGAGCGGGTGTTGACGCAGAGCGTCCACGCGGTGCGGGATCCTTATTGAGCGTGCGAGCGGGCCAGTATACATCAACTATATTCAACTATCGTTCTTGAGAATCAATCTCATTCAACCAATTGTTCGGGCGCTTACCGCCGGCCTGCTCCTCACGGCCTGCCGCGGTCAGCCTGCGGCGCGTCCGCTGTCGCGCGCATGGCCGGTGATGGGGACGGTGATGTCCGCCGCGGCGTGGGGGCCGGACAGCGCCCGTCTGGAGCGCGCGCTCGACGGGGCACGCGATTCCGTCGAACGAATCGATGGGCTGCTTCACCGAACCGGGGGAGCCATCACCGGATTGGATTCGCTGCGCCGCGAAATCCGCCGGCGCACGGGCGTCGCCCTTGCTGTCGACGACGTCGCCGCAGGCTATGCGCTCGACCGCGCGGCTCTGGCGATCGCCGCTGTTGCCGACAGCGCCCTCCTCGATCTCGGCGGCCAGTTCCTGTGGGTGGGACCTCCGTCACGCCCCACGCGGCGTCCCGTCGGCATCCCCGACCCGGATAATACCTTGAACGCGCTGGCGACCGTGGGGATGCGGAACGGATCGGTGCGCACCACGTCGTCGGCGGCGGGGGCGGCGGGGGCGGGGGGGGCGCGGGGGGCGCGGGGGGCGGGGGGGGCGCGCTCCGTCACGGTGCTCGCGCCCTCCGCGATGACGGCGGAGGCGTGGTCCACGGGGTTGTCCGCGTTGGGCTGTGACAGCGCGCTCGCCCTGGCGCCGCGGGTGGAGCGCCGGCAGGTGAGTGTCGTTTGCGCTGATTCATCGGGGATCCGCTGGACCGCGGATCTCGACGGGCGGGTACTGTTGCCTACGGCCCCGGGGCGGCGCCCTGCGCGCGCGCCCTGACGCGTGTCCGTTCCTGGTCGAGCAGGCGCAGCGCGCGGCTCCAGGCCTCGCTGGCCATTCCTTGATAACTCACGGAGAGCGTCTCCCGGAAGCTGATCCCGGGCTCGTACAAATAGATCGCCGCGGCCTGCTGGCGCGCTGCGAGCTGGTTCGAGCCCCAGGTTGGCGACAGGGGCACGATGCCGATCGGGCGGAACAGGCGGCCGCGGCTCGTGATGCTCAGGTCGTCGGGGTTGAACCGCGCCTGGGGTACGAGGCCGAGGAATGTGACCATGACCAGGGTCACGTTCTCCGCCCCCCCCCCCCC